>NZ_WQEP01000004.1:0-353364 GCF_013033705.1 Ruegeria sp. HKCCA0370 | reverse complement strand
GGCCCCACAGTGCACTGGGCTATCGCCCGCCAGCGCCCGAAACCATCATACCAATGGATCGCAGGCCGACAATGCACCAACAATCAATTTGGACCAGTCAGATGAGGCTGCTCAACAGGGCGGATCAACTCCCAGACCGAAAAAATCGGCAGCTACTTCATATATGATGCCATGAAGCATCCGTATTCACTGCGCGGCACGGTTCACGGCTTGAAAAACGAAGCGGTAACACGCGTTATTTTTTCTGGTTGACCGGCGCGCAGATCGGTAGGCATGCCCCCTTCTTCGTGAAGTCGCACGGCAAGCCTCGGGTTGATGACAAACCGGTGTTACGCGGGATTATCTTCATCAACTGCAATGTTTCGCGGTGGCGCGATACTCCCAAGGAATACAGAGCTCACAAGACGCTTAACAGCCGGTGGAAGCATTGGTGCAAGAAAGGTAACTTCGCCTGAATGTTGGCCGAGCTGGTTGCCGGGCACGGCGAAAGGAAGACCTCGATCCCCTGCCGGGCAATGGACGCGACTTATCTCATCGCACACGGCACCGAGACCAGTATGGCCGAAAAAAGGGGGGCGTGGCCGCCTGATCGGGCGCACCAAGGGCGGCATGAATACCAAGCTGATGCCCGCCTGCGATGGCCAGGGTCGCCCGCTCAACCTGTTCGTGACCGCCGGGAGCGACAGTGATTGCATCGACGCCCGGGCTCTGCTCAGTAGCATCCCAACTGTGGATTGGCTGCTTGGGGAACGTGGCCGTGATGCCAGGTCAAGGAAGACAAGCGCCGCAACTGCATCGAGACTATGTTTGGCGGGCTTAAGAATTGGAGGCGTGCGGCAACCCGCCATCACCGTTGATCCGGGGTCTTCCAATCAGCGACCGCACTCAAAGAAACCGTCATCCACTGACTGGGAATCTTCGCCCATGTACATTAGCTCTTTTTCGAAACCTTTCCGCCGGAATAGAGATGCGAAGCGCTGTGCTCTTAAATCCTCGCGCTACGTCAGTCACATTGTTTTTTTGTTTTCAATATAGTTAGTCACTGTATCTTGATCGGAACGACCCTGAAGAGAGACGCAGGAGATTTCAAAATGGAATTGATTTCTGAGCAGCTTCGTACCTTCCCGATTATGGCGCTGTTTCTTTGTCTGGGCTTAGGTTATGGCGTTGGAAAGTTCAGGGTCGGCAAGTTCGAACTTGGTGGCATCGCCGGAACCCTTTTGGTGGCCGTTCTTGTAGGTCAAATCGGGGGCATTAACCTAAGCACCGATGTCCAGAATATTTTCTTCTCTCTCTTCATTTTTATGGTCGGCTATAATGGTGGCCCTCAATTTTTTGCAGCTCTGAACCGAACCGCACTTACCAAGTTACTGGCTGCATTTATGATGACTGTCTGGGGACTTTTCTTTGTGGTGGTCGTCGCCCGTTTGGCTGGGTTGGACAAAGGGTTGGCCGCTGGGCTGGCTGCAGGAGGGCTTACGCAATCCGCAATCATTGGTACCGCTGGAAATGCCATCGACCTGCTTGGGCTGGCCGCTGACGAAGCGGAAAAGCTCAAAACCAACATCGCCGTGGGATATTCAGTCACTTACATCTTCGGCTCGATCGGGCCAATTTTGGCGGTGAGTGTCATTCCAATTATAATGCGCGTGGATCTGCGTAAAGAGGCGATTAAGCTGGCCCAAAAACTCAGCGGAGGTGGCCGCAAACTGGAAGAAGGCGAGTTCCTCCCAATGAACCGCTTTAACGCCCGTGCCTATCAGGTAGGTTCTGACGCCTCGATCGCAGGAAAGTCAGTTAAATCCATCGAAAACACTTACGACGGCGACCTGATCGTCGAGAAAATTCTGCATGAAGGTGCCCCGTTAGATCCGAAACCGGACATGATTATCAGCCCAGGAGACGTCATCGTTGTATCGGGGCTTGTTACAACCCTGACCCGGTTCGAAGGTAGTGCAAGCGGAGAAATTGGTGAGTACCCACCTGAATTGACGGTGGTGGAAGAACGTCGAAATGTTGTTGTCACTAATCGGAAACTGACAGGTAAAACTCTTGCCGAATTGCGCGAAGCCCTGACAGCCGATCAACGACGCGGCGTTCACATCTCAAAAATTACCCGAATGGGTCACGAAGTGCCGGTGTTGCAAAATACCGAAATTCATGCAGGCGATGAGATCTGCATCGTCGGCCACAAAGACGACTTGAACCGAGCGGCAAAAGAGGCGGGATACGTACCGCCATTGGCTTCGGCCACAAATTTCATCGCGCTGGGGATTGGTGTGGCAATTGGCTATTTGATTGGCGAAATCAGCTTCGTGATCGCTGGAACCAAAGTGTCGCTCGGCTCGGGCCTTGGGTGCCTCGTGACAGGGTTGATAATCGGGTATTTGCGTATTCGCCGACCAAAGATCGGCGGGATCAACCATGGGGCAGCAAATTTTCTGCAGAGTTTCGGATTGGCGGTATTCGTCGGGGTTGTTGGTTTGAATGCCGGTAAACCTGCTCTGGAAGCAATTCAACAGTACGGCGTTACCCTGCTTCTGTTGGGAGTCCTGGTCACAATGATGCCAATGATTGTTCAATTCCCTATTAACTACTATGTCTTGCGCATCAAAAACCCGGTCGAAGCCTGCGCGGTTGTTACCGGGTCCCGGTCCGGGAACCCGGGGTTTGCCACGTTGCTTGAAAAGGCAGGGAACTCCACCCCCACGCCAGCGTTCACCATGACCTATGCGGTTGCAAATATCTTTTTGACGCTCTGGGGCCCGCTCGTTGTGGCGTTCGTACCGTAAGTCGCTTCAGAATTACCTCAACTTTCGATCGCGACTATGTGGCATGCGGCTAGGACATGACCCGCTGAGAAGACAGGCTGATAGTTTGGGTCGCCTGCGTCCTCAGCGGCCATGTTTTTAACCGTGCAACGGCAATCCTTTTGACGCGCGATAAGCCTGCACATATCCAACGGCCACAGCCCGTACAGCGCGACCGATCTGGCGATAGGCGCTGTCGTCCAAATTGGCGAAAGACACGCGTGCAGACCAGTTGGGCGCATCAAAACCGGACCCGTTCAACAGCACGATTCCGTGGTCCTGCGCCAGTTTGAACGAGATATCCAACGGGTGAACGTTTTCCTTGATCCATTCGACCACATCTTCGCCGACGTATTTCCGCAGCCAGAACTCGAAATCTATGATGCCATAATACTTGTCGAACAACGGGTTGTCGGCGACTTCAACGCCCAATCCGTCGACCAGTTCATCAAAACGGTGCTTCAAGATACCCCAACAGAACTTCTGATAAACTTTCTCTTGGTCCATCAACTCGACAAGCGAGAATAATGTCATCATCACTTGTTGTGGCACCGACAAACCCGCAGTGTGATTTAGTGCGACATCCCGGCTGTCGGCGACGATCCGGTCAATGAACTTGAACGACGACGGGTCGGGTGTCAGCGATTCATACCGGGCGTTCACCACAGCTTTGGTCTCGTCCGGTGCCTCAGCAATCATCTTGTCGAAGATGTTGTTCTCGGCCACCAGAATTGCGCCCAGACGCCAGCCCGTGCAACCGAAATACTTCGAGTAGGAGTAAACCCCGATCGTATTTTCAGGAAGATGCCCCATCACCGATTGAAAGTCAGGTACGAAGGTGCCGTAGACATCATCTGTCAATATGATCAGGTCAGGACGGCGGGTCTTTACGAAGTCCACGAGTCGGGTCATGACTTCGGGGCTGATCGCGACAGAGGATGGATTCCCTGGGTTGACCAAGAACAGCGCTTTGACTTTGGGATCGGCCAACAGTTCAAAATCGTTGTCGTTAAGTTGAAAATGATCTTCTTCAGCAGAAGACACATCCACAGTATTCAACCCGTAATCTTCAAGCACTGGCATCTCCAGATAAGGCGTGAAGATCGGCGTGCCCAATGCAATTGTGTCGCCTGCATTAAGCAACCGCTGGTTCTTGAGCGCCTTGAAAATATAGCACATTGCAGCAGTTCCGCCCTCTACTGCGTAGATATCGAACTTTGCGTCGGGCCGATGGCCTGCGCACATTGCCCACATCACGTATTCGTGGACGATCGCCTCATTGTGTTCCAAGCACCTGTCCGGCATCGGGTAGTGGTCGCCAATGATACCGTCGGTCAATTCGAGTACGAAATCGTCTGCTGTGAAACCAAATTTTTCAATCGCAAAGTCCACCACGGCCACCAAAGTATCTGCGCCTGGAGGACCGTTTTTTTCCGACGTGTCGGCGCAGTATGCCTTGAGCCGTTCGTAACATCCCGGCCCTTGTGGCATACCGGCTAGTCCAACTTGTGGTTCATTGCGATGTCGCTGTGCTTCGGTCATCGCGAACTGACCCAAAAGGAAGAACGCCTCTCGTGCCTTGGTAGCGATCCAATTCGGGTTGCCGCGCCCTGCGTTCAAATATGGCAGCGCCATTTGGCGCGACTCTCTCTGCGCCAGCTTTATGAGTTCGTCTTTGATCTGGAAAGGACTTAGGTTCTCGAACTTATGCAGGTCCAGCGTTTCTGCCATGGCATCAAACCTTTGCGTTAGAACAATCGAAAGAATTCAACCGGATCGTATGCAAGGTGATGCGCAAATGTAAACAGAACTATCAGAATGGAGCGACCGACGAAAAGAAAACCATGAACTTCAAAACAGGCTCTGGGGTCGCGATTCCTAACCAGTAAACGACGGTTGCTGCGGGTGCGATCGCTGATTGGAAGATCCTGGAACAGGTCGCGCCTATTGCCCAACAGGGTAGCACGCCAATGATGTCACGAGAGGGATCATCACAGTCTTCTTCTTCTCGCCCTGCCCGGCAACAAGGCCGGCCAACATTCGGGCGAAGATACCTTTCTCGCACCAACGCTTTCTCCGGCTGTAAAGCGAGTTGTACGCTCTGTTTTTTTGGGAGTGTCGCGCCACCGCGAACCATTGCGATTGATGAAGATAGTCCCGCTTAATACCCGTTTGTCATCAGCCCGAGGCGTGGCACGCGACCCTGCTAAGAAGGGGGCGAGCCTGGCCTCCTGCTCGTCAGTCAACCAGAAAGGATCACGCGTGTCACCGCTCTGTTTTCTAGGACGTGTACCCTGAAGTACCTTGAAATTGGATGCATCGTGGCACTATGAGGGTGATTTCAAACCCAACTGTTTCAGAGCTTCGTCCGCTGACCGAGCCCAACGTTCCCGAAGGGCAGCGTTGGTGCTATGGCGCAAACCAAGTGATCTCAGATGCTCAAATCGGTTCGGGTCATCCCTCCCGAAAGACACTGCTACGCGTGGCCACCAATAGTCCACAGCGTCTTGCATGTCTTGCGACGCTCCGTTTTCAACCAGCTTCACAGCGCCTTCCAACGCCAGTTCGCCGTGATGCGCCTCGATCGGTGCGATCTGCCGGAAAGCCTCGGCCAGTGGCTGGTAAGAGACGGTCGAGAACTCCGCCAGTTGCTCTGCCACGGCACGGCTCATCAGCAGGTTCATGGCGACGGCATCAGTCCAACCGGAAATCGGATAATTGAACACCGCAAGCCGCATGTCATGTTCGCTGCGGGTCGCGCCGATATCCGCTTTTCGATCCAACCGGGCAGTCCACGGGTGATGCGTGGCATAACGATCCGTGTCGGCGCCGAACTCACCCATGATTTTCAGAACCCTGTCCGCATGGTCCGTCTTTTCCAACACGATCTTCGCCGCCGCGATGCGTTCCTTTATGCCGGGGCCCTTGTTGATGACATCAGCAAACCCTGCGGCACCTGCGAGTTCGCTGTCTACAAACGTAGCCATAAGTTTCATCAGCTCGGCGCGGTAACGCGGCGGTACGTTGGTCGGATTGGTCAGCACTCCGCCTGCGGCCAGATAGCTGTCAAGTGTCATGGCGTCGGTCATTGATCCTCTCCCTTTACTGGTCGTAGTCCACGACCACGCGGTCGGTCACCGGGTAAGCCTGACAACTCAGCACGTAACCTTTTTCGACCTCGTAATCTTCCAGCGCGTGATTGGCGAGCATCTCGACTTCGCCCTCAAGAACACGGCAGCGGCAGGTTGAACAGACCCCGGCCTTGCAGGCGTAAGGCGCGTCCATGGCATTTTCCAGGGCGGCATCCAGAATGGACTGATCCTTCGGCAAGGTGACGGTCTGCGTCGCGCCGTCGAGTGTGATCGAAGCACTGGTCTGGTTTGCCTGCGTGCCTGCGTCGGCCGCGTCTGCCGTGCGCCTGGCCCGACCCGGCTGGGCGCTGGCGAAGAGTTCGAATTTGATCTGGCTGTCCTCAAGTCCGTGTTCCCGCAGAGCGGCGGCAATACCCAGCATCATCGGCTCTGGGCCACAGATGAATGCGGTGTCTGTATTCTTGACATCGATCCAGTGCTTGAAAAGCTCACGGCATTTTTCCTGCGTTACCAGACCGGTAAACAGGTCAATCTCCTGCGCGTCGGTTTCCAGAATGTGGATGACGTTCAGCCGGCCCATATAGAGGTTCTTCAGATCCTCCAGTTCCTCACGGAACATGATCGTGTTGATGCCCTTGTTGGCATAGATCAGCGTAAATCGGGATTTGGGTTCGCGGGCCAACGTAGTTTTGAGGATCGACAGAACAGGCGTGATCCCCGATCCGCCGGCGAAGCCAACGTATTGTTTTTCCGCATCCGCATCGATGGGCACGTGAAAATTGCCCATTGGCGGCATCGCCTGCACGACGTCACCTATGTTGAGGTCCTCATTTGCCCAGCTTGAGAATGCGCCACCCTCGACACGTTTTATGCCAACCTGAAGAACACCGTCATCCTTGCCGGCACAGATGGAGTAGGAACGGCGCAGTTCTTCACCGTCGAATTTGCGCCGGAAAGTCAGGTACTGGCCGGCGGCGAAGTCGAACTGTTCCGCTGCGCCGTTAACGGGTTCAAGCGTAACGACAACCGCATCGCGGATGGTTTTGTGGATGTCGGTGACTTTCAGGTCGTGAAAACGTGCCATCCGGTGCTCCTCCTCAGATGCACTTGAAATAGTCAAAGGGTTCCAGACAGTCCGCGCAGCGCCAATGGGCCTTGCACGGGGTCGAGCCGAATTGGCTGACCTTTTCGACTGATTTACTGCCGCAATGGGGACAGCGATCCGGGCCGCCCGCGGGTTGCGGCGGCGCAATTCCATAGTCTTCCAGCTTGGCGCGGCCTTTTTCGCTGAGCCAATCGGTGGTCCAGGCGGGTGAAATGCTGGTTTCTATGCGCAGATCCCCGATGCCGTGATCGCGCAGGGCGGTTTCGATATCCATACTGATGATGGATGTCGCCGGGCAACCGGAATACGTTGGCGTGACGGTTACGACCAGCGTGTCAGCGTCCCAGCGCACATCGCGCACAATGCCCAAATCCACGACGGAGATCACCGGGATTTCGGGATCGGGCACGGCATCCAGCCAGCTCCATATCTGGTCAGTCGAGACCCGCATCCGCTTTTACCACTTTGCTCCGGGATAGGCGCGTTGCAGCCATTGCATCTGCGTCAGCAGATGGCCCAGATGTTCGGTATGCATGCGCCCGTCGCGGCCGCCTTTATGGGCAAAACGGCTTTCCGGAATGGTCAGAGTTGCCTGATTGAGGACACGCTCAACCAGAGCGTCGTATTCCTCTCGCAAATCCGCCGGATTCGGAGCGATACCTCCGGCGACCATCTGGGCGTCCACCTCGTCGCTGGCAAACATCTCGCCCACATAGGGCCACAGGTAATCCAGTGCGTCCTGCATCCGTACATGGCTTTCCTCGGTTCCGTCGCCAAGCCCGACAACCGTGTCGCCCGAACGTTCCAGATGGTAGGTCACTTCCTTGCTGGCCTTGGCGGCGATTGCCGCGACCCGCTCGTCCGAGGAAGCCATCAGGCGCCCCAGCATGATCGAGTGCCACGCATCGAACAGGAATTGACGCATCAGCGTACGGCCGAAATCGCCGTTCGGCACCTCGACCAGCAACACGTTGCGGAAATCCCAGGCGTCGCGCAGGAAGGCCAGATCGTCGGCGCTTTTGCCACCATCCGCCTCTCCGGCAAGGCCCAGCCACATCTGGGTCTGACCAATCAGGTCCAGCGCAGTGTTGGCCAGCGCTATGTCTTCTTCCAGAACCGGCGCATGGCCGCACCACTCACTGACACGATGGCCGAGGATCAGGGTGTTGTCCCCCATCCGCAGCAGGAATTGCAGAAATGCCTCGTCCCGGGTCATCACATTGCCCCCACTTCATCGGGAATGTCGAAGAAAGTCGGGTGGCGGTAAACTTTGCTTTGGCTCGGTTCGTACAGCGGGCCTTTGTCGCTGGGCGACGACGCCGAGATGTTGTTGGCTTCGACCACCCAGATCGAGACGCCTTCGTTGCGGCGGGTGTAGACATCGCGCGCGTTCTTGATTGCCATTTCCGCGTCAGGGGCATGTAGCGAACCGACATGTCGGTGGCTCATCCCATGCTGACCGCGGATGAAGATTTCCCACAGGGGCCATTCGGTATTCATCGGGTATCCTCCTCAGGGTAAGCTTATTCAGCAGCCAGATTGCCGGCCTGTTTCTTGCGGGCGTGGGCCAGCAGCCCGTCACGGACCCACTTGCCGTCGTCCCATGCCTTGTTGCGCGCGGCCAGCCGATCCACGTTGCACGGGCCGTTGCCCTTGATCACGTCAAAGAATTCCGACCAGTCGGGTTCGGTAAAGTCGTAATGCCCCCGCTCTTCGTTCCACTTCAGATCCGGATCAGGGATTGTCAGACCCAGATATTCAGCCTGCGGCACGGTCTGGTCGACGAATTTCTGGCGCAGCTCATCATTGGTGTTGATCTTGATCTTCCACGCCATCGACTGGGCCGAATGCACCGAGTCCTTGTCGGAGGGGCCGAACATCATCAGTGACGGGTACCAGAAGCGGTTCATCGCATCCTGCGCCATCTTGCGTTGCTCGGGCGTACCTTCGGCCATTTTGCGAATGGCATCGTAACCCTGACGCTGGTGAAAGCTTTCTTCCTTGCAGATGCGGATCATCGCGCGCGAATACGGCCCGTAGGACGTTCTTTGCAGCGGCACCTGGTTCATGATCGCCGCCCCATCAACCAGCCACCCGACGGCACCGATATCGGCCCAGTTCAAGGTCGGGTAATTGAAGATCGACGAGTATTTCATGCGGCCATCCAGCAGCATCTCGGTCAGTTCATCGCGGCTGACGCCCAACGTTTCGGCGGCACAATACAGGTAAAGACCGTGCCCGGCCTCGTCCTGCACCTTGGCGAGAAGGATCGCCTTCCGCTCCAGCGTCGGCGCGCGCGTGATCCAGTTGCCTTCGGGCAATTGGCCCACAATCTCGGAATGAGCGTGCTGTCCAATCTGACGGATCAGCGTCTTCCGATACCCGTGCGGCATCCAGTCCTTTGGCTCGATCTTGATATCCGCGTCGATCCGCGCCTGGAATTCAGCAAGCTTGTCAGGATCTTCATTCGACGCTTCGGATTCTACCATCTGAGCATACATGTCCCGTCTCCTCCGTTACACGCGTTCAAGTATAAGGGCCGCACCCTGCCCGACACCCACACACATGGTGCACAGGGCATAGCGCCCGCCGGTACGTTTCAATTGATAGGCCGCGGTCAGCACAAGACGCGCACCGCTCATGCCAAGGGGATGGCCCAGCGCTATTGCGCCACCGTTGGGGTTCACGTGGGGCGCATCGTCGGGAAGACCCAGCTCGCGCAAGGTGGCAAGGCCCTGAGACGCAAACGCCTCGTTCAGTTCGATCACGTCCATCTGATCCACGCTCAGCCCTGCCCGGGCCAACACCTTGCGGCTGGCCGGCACCGGGCCGATGCCCATCACACGTGGCGCAACACCCGCAACCGACATGCCAACCACACGGGCCATCGGGGTCAGACCGTTCTGGGCTGCCGTGGCCTCATTCGCCATCAGGATCGCCGCCGCTCCATCATTCACACCGGACGCATTTCCCGCCGTCACGGTTTTGTCGGGCCCGTTCACACCTTTCAGACCCGCGAGTTTTTCTGCCGTAGTTCCCGGGCGCGGGTGCTCGTCCGTATCAACGACAATCGGATCGCCCTTGCGCTGGGGAACCGAAACCGGGGTGATTTCATCCTTGAACACCCCAGCGGCATGCGCGGCGGCCCAGCGGGACTGGCTGCGCGCGGCAAAGGCATCCTGGTCTTCCCGGCTGATACCATAATCTTCGGCGACATTGTCGGCCGTTTGCGGCATGGAGTCGACGCCGTATGCCTGCTTCATCTTCGGGTTCACGAAACGCCATCCGATCGTGGTGTCGTAAACCGCGTTGCTGCGAGTGAACGCCGAACTTGCCTTGGGCATCACGAACGGCGCGCGTGACATGCTTTCCACGCCACCCGCAATGACCAAATCATAGTCGCCCGCCTTGATGCCGCGCGCCGCCATTCCCACGGCGTCCATGCCGCTGGCACACAGACGGTTCACCGTCGTTCCCGGAACGTCAATCGGCAAACCCGCCAACAGCGCCGCCATACGCGCAACGTTTCGGTTGCTCTCGCCCGCCTGATTGGCATCGCCATAGATCACGTCGTCAACACTGGCCCAGTCGACCTGAGGGTTGCGCGCCTTCAATGCCGCCAACGGCAGAGCAGCCAGATCATCTGTGCGGACCGACGAAAGCGCTCCTCCGTAGCGTCCGATCGGAGTGCGCGTCGCGTCACAAATGAAAGCGTCCATCTTAGAGTACTCCTGTTCCCACGGAACAATATCAACCGTCTGGTCGGTTAATAAATCTTCCCCTGATTCGATGCAAGTCTTATGTTACTCAATCTTCTCATGTATCGCACATCTTGTAACATTAAAGGTGACTGCTGACCAAAGAGGTTTTCTTGACTGCAAAAAAGACGACGCAGCCCTTCTTAACAATGGCAGGACATCCAGCAGCTCGCCCGAACTTTGCCCCGCTGTGGGTCAGTCCATCAGCTCGGCTTCCAAGCTCGATAGCGAGGGGCGCGGCAGCCTGTCCAACAAGTGCGAGACAGCTTCTCTGCATGCGGCGCCTTTCCAGTCGTCCGGCAGGAAAACCGGTGGCAGGCTTGGGTGGCGCAGAACGATACGTCGCCAGGCATGCACCACCAGTACGCGCAGAACCGCCGATCGCATCGGATCGCCCGCCCCCTCTGCGGGCAAAAGCCGCTCAACAACCTGAATGGCATCCCAGAACTGATCATAGGCGGTTTTCAACGGCTCCGGCCCGCACAGGTCGCGAAGCCAGTTCGGGACGGACATCGTGACGCTCTCGAAACCCAGAAGCTCCTCAAGATCATCCGGCATCGGCCCGGGCGCCATGGCCGTGGACGCATTCAGCGAGAAGTAATCCCCTGTCAGCATCAGGTCCGACAATTCCTTTCGGGAACTTTCCGAGTTGCTGGCGATGAGGACATGCCAGATATCCGGCATGTTCGGGTCGCGGGAATAGATACGCTGTGCGGCTGCAACGCTTTGACGGCGGCCAAAGCTGGTCAGCCTGTGCACACTGTTCCGACCAACCCGCGTGCTTTCAATCCAGCCTTCCTTGCGCAACCGATGCAACGCAACACGCGTGGCCTCGGCCCTGATCCCCGCCAGACGCGTAAGCGCGGTGATGAGTGATCCGCTGATCTGATCTGATCCATCCTGCGCCAGATCGCCGAAAATCGTGACCAGAACAGACCACACCCGCTGGGTGCTTGTCGTGGTCAGCCGGCTGACACAGGTTTCAAACCAGTCTGGAGCGGTATCTTTCATTTGCCCAGTATAATCGGGCTCGAAGGAAATGCCATCCGGCCCCGCGCGCCCAGTTTCGTTCAGGGTCAGGATTTCGCCAACGGGGTCGGTTCAGTCAAGCGTCGTCGGGCAAGACAAACGATCGACCGAGGCAGCGCCATCTGCGCGCGCGTCGCGTTGCCTGCCGCTCTGTTTGGCGTGCATGTCACGTTTGCGGTTGCGAGTCCGTTTCGTGGCCTCTTCCGAGCCATCATGATAGGTTCCGAACCACTTGTCCCAGGGCATTTCCGCGTTGCCGTAATTGCATTCGTAATACCGGTGATGCAATTGGTGGAAAAACGCCCCGATCAACAACGCCTGACGGTCGCGCGCCCAGATGGCCTCGTACCCGGAATGAGACGAGGCGGCACCCAACATCAGCCAATACCCCAGAAAGATCATGTGCACCGGGTTGCTGGGCAGTACCAGCACGATCAGGATGGCACTGAGGTACCCCAAAGCCTCGACCGGATGCATCGACATGCCCGACCATGGGCCGGTGTTGACGTTGCGATGATGCACGGCGTGAACATGTCTGTAGATGAATGGCTGGTGCAGAAACAGATGCACCACGTAGAAATGAAAGCTCTGCCAGATCGCCAGGATCGGAAACAGCAGCACGAACCAGACCGGATGCGCCGCGAAGCTGAGCGTGGCGATATAGTCGTTGGCGTACATCCAGCGTAGAAAGCACTCCAGCATCGAAAGGAATGTCGCGCCAAAGACCATCGAATGGTAGATGTTGTCCCAGGTCTGATAGCCGAACTTGTACAAAGCGTTTTTGCGCTTCATGTAAGGCCGTGGGTCGTATTTCAGCAGCTTTCCCTGCCCGTCAACGCCGTAGAACCACATGTGCAGACCACCGGCGACGATCAACAGCAGCACCCAGTTCCGAATGAATACCCATGACATCCAGCCCGGGGCAAACGAGGCCTGCCCGGCATCGACGGGTTGTACCCAGAAGGCCACAAGGAAGGCCAAGGCCAGAAAGATCGAGCGGTCCGAGAACTGAAGCCAGTTCTGCCAAACCCATTTCGCCAGGACGCCGATTTTCGGCGGCCAGTTCCAGTACGGGGCGTATTTCACCGGCAAGTCCGGGTGCCAATGCCATTCGCGGCTCATGGGGCCGGGCTCGGGGCTTGCTTTGGTGATGTCCTGAGGGTTCGCGTCTTGGGTCGTCACGTGATTGTCCTTTCCTGAATAAAGTCGCCTTTTTCAGGACCAGGCCGGAGGCGGCTCGTAAGGATATTTGCGTGATGGCCGGCGATACATGATGTGACCTATTCGTGGAACGGGCGGTGGTTATCGAGCGCCTTGCGCAACCTGCCCCGCCCATCCGGTTTCTTGCGGACACCGGCAGCGGAAAGCGAACCGTTCCCCTCAGCAACGGCGGCATGAAAAACGGCCAGACTTTTCAGCCGATTTGCTTCAGGCGTGGTGCAGGATCCCCCCATGTCGGCGAATGTAACGGCGCAAGAATGATGATCCGCCATGCTGTAGATCCATTTCCTGCACGCCGCGCACCGCCCTATTCGGCGGCCTTCAGGTCAGATCCTTGCGGGATCACTTCGTACCCGGGCTCTTCGGGTTCGTCGTCCAGCATTTCCGATGGGAACCCCGGCGCGCGAATATCCAGCCCGGTTTTGTCTTCGAGCCGGCGGATGATGTTGGGGGAAAACTCACGAGGGCCGTATTTCTCGATCCCGTCCTTGAAAATCTCGATCATCAGCGGATTGATCTCCAGCGGCACCCCGGCGCGATCCGCCACCTCCTGAAACAGGCCGATATCCTTCAACACCAGGTCCATCGTGAACGAGATATCGCGAGATCCGTTGAGGATGACCTGACTTTCGGTTTCATGCACGAAGGATGTTCCCGAACTGATCTTCATTGCCTCATACGCCGTATTCAAATCCATTCCGGCGGCCTTGGCGACCACAAGCGCCTCTGAACAGGTGATCAGGTTTGCAGTGGCCAGATAGTTGGTCAGCACCTTCAACACCGAAGCAGATCCCAGCTCACCGGTATGAAGGATGCGACGCCCCATCGTGGTCAGAAAGGGCAGAATACGTTCGAACGTGGCGCGATCACATCCGGCAAAAATCGAAATGTTGCCGGTATCCGCCCGATGACACCCCCCCGAGACCGGACAATCGACGGCAGCGCCACCGCGTTCCTTCACCATCGCACCCAGACGCTTGACCTCTGCTTCATCCGTGGTGGACATCTCCATCCAGATTTTGCCCGCGGTCACTTCGGGCAGCATGTCCTGCATCACAGCGTCCGAAGCCGCCGGAGAAGGCAGGCAGGTGATCACCGCATCACAATCCCGCATCAGTTGTGCCGGATTCTCGGCAGCCTTTGCCCCGCGGTCGACGAAACCTGACACCAGGTCAGAGTTCAGATCATGTACGGTCAAATCAACGCCATTGCGCAGCAAACTGCCACTGAGTTTCCCGCCGACATTTCCAAGGCCGATAAATCCAACTTTCATACCTGCGTTCCCTTTCCGGTGGCCAATCAGAGGACCAGCGCTGTTTTTCCCTGATGAAATCTACGGGCGTTGAATGCAGCATGTAAAACGAATAAATATCGCCAGTATCCATAAAATTTTTTGGTGCTGGAAATGTCAAAATCGCCCAATCTGGTCTGGCTGCGGTCTTTTGACTGTGCCGCACGGCATATGAGCTTTACTGCTGCGGCAGAAGAGCTTGGCATCACACAGACGGCCTTGAGCCTGCACGTCCGCTCATTGGAAGCACAGCTGGGCTGCCCTTTGTTCTTTCGTGCCGCGCGCAACCTCAGCCTGACAGAGGTCGGGCAGGCGTATGCGTTTTCAGTTCGGCGTGCCTTGGGCGATATCGACCTGTCAACCGCAAGCCTGTTTGGCTCCAGTCACAAGCACGAGCTGGTCGTGCGCGCGCCGATTTCCACGGCCAGCTTGTTCCTTGCCGGCAGATTGCCCGAGTTTTCACGCGCACACCCGGGTGTATCGATCAGGTTGGTTTCAAATATCTGGGCAGAATCCGCGGGCAGGGAAAACGTCGATGTCGAGCTGCGTTTGGGAAACGGGGAATGGAACGACGGGCCGTTCAGCAAGATCTCGGACGAACGTATCGTACCGGTTGCAGCCGGATCACGAGATCGGAAATGGCCTTCGACGGAAGAACTGCTGGTCAAACCCCAGATACAGATTTTGGGATTTCAGGACATGTGGCACCGGTATTTTTCCGCTTTTGGCACAGAATATTCTCCTGCGGCGTCTTCCTTCACGGTGGACACGACAATTGCCGCCGTGGACATCGTGGCGGAAGGTGGAGGATACGCGGTAATCCTTGAGCGCTTTGCCAGAACCGCAATCAAGGCCGGAAGGTCCATCGCGATAGTCGGGGACGCCATTCCAATCGAACAGAGCCATTTCCTTGTCGATGGCCAGAGATCGAACGCGAACTCTGCCGCCAAACAGATGTTTGAAACCTGGCTCAAACAGATTTTCGCCTGAGATGTGCCTGCGGGCAATGAGTTCGATCTTCTGTATTTGACCAGTTACGCGCGTGCCCGCGTCTGCTTGCTGATCCAGTTTGCAAAAACTTGAACGGCGTCGTTCTTCTGACCTGTTGGCGTCGCGATGTAATAGGCGCTGTTCGACGTGTTGGCGATCTGGCCGATTTTGGTCAGAACGCCGGACGCCAGCTCTTCTTCAATCAAATACGAGGGCAGAATGGCGGCACCCAAACCGACGACGGCGGCCTCGATCAGCATCGAAAACTGATCAAACCGCATCCCCGGAAAAACCGCTCCCGGATCCAGCCCGATCTGAGAGTGATAGGTAGACCACAGCTCGGGGCGCGAGGTCAGATGCAAAAGCGGCAGCTCAAAGGTTTGCGCGCGGGTGTCCAGCCTGTGACGTCTCAGCAGCGCGGGTGCTGCCGTGACCACCAGATGCTCGGGGAACAACCTGCGCAATTGCGCGCCCGGCCAATCCTCCTGCCCGAAATGGATGGCCAGATCCATACGTCGTTCTTCAAGGCTGAAAGGCGTCGTGTAAGAGTGCAGATCCAGTTCGATCCCGGGATGACGCGTTTTGAAATCCGGCAGGCGCGGCACCAACCACCGTGTCGCAAAGGTGGGCAGGACGGCCAGGGTCAAAAGCGACGCACCGTCTCCGGCTGCAATCGCACGGTTGATCGTACCACTTAGACGTTCAAGATCACCTGCCAGCTCGTCCCGCAAGGCCCGCCCCGCTTTGGAAAGGCGCACTGCGCGTCCAACCCGCCGAAACAGCGTAACGCCAATCGCGGCCTCAAGCTCTCGGACCTGGCGGCTGATCGCGCTTTGCGTCACGCCAAGCTCTTCGGCCGCCATGGTATAGCTTTCATGGCGCGCGGCGGCTTCGAAACTGCGCATAAGGGCCAGCGATGGCAGTGAGTTGATCCGGGGCATGGAACTCATGAGTTTTAGTCACTGAAAAGATACTCATTGGCGTATTTTTCTCAAGTGACTTTGTGGCTAAAACCGAACCTGTTTGCAGAGGAAGGTTCATGGTGTTCCAGCGCGCTGACCGGTTGAACGGTATCGAATTGTCGGAAATCGTCCAGATCTCAGAGGCCGCCGCCCGCCTGCGCACCCAAGGGCGTGATATTCTGGCGCTGTCAACCGGCGAACCGGACCTGCCGACGCCGCCCCATGTGGTCGAAGCTGCGCATTCAGCGGCACTGGAGAGCAAAACCAGGTACCCGCCCACTGCGGGTGTGCCTGAACTGCGCACGGAAATTGCCCGACAGGCAGGTGCCGAGATGGCTCAGGTCATCGTATCGACAGGCGCGAAACAGGTGATCGCAAATGCGATGCTGGCCAGCCTTAACCCCGGCGACGAGGTCATCATGCCCGCCCCCTATTGGACCAGCTATTCCGATATTGTCCGGATGGCAGGTGGGGTGCCGGTTGTTCTGCCCTGCCCGATGGAGCAGGGCTTCAAACTGCTGCCTGAACAATTGCAGGCCGCCATCACACCGCGCACGCGCTGGCTGATGCTGAATTCACCCTCGAACCCGTCGGGCGCGATTTACTCGAAGGAAGAACTTGCGGGGCTGGCAAAAGTGCTGGAGCGTCACTCGCAGGTCTGGGTTCTGGCCGATGAGATTTATCGCCATCTCAGCTTTGCACCTTTCACGTCCGCGGCCGAAGCCGCCCCGGCGCTGACCCATCGCATGCTGATCGTCAACGGTGCGGCCAAGGCGTGGTCGATGACCGGATGGCGCATCGGCTGGGGGATCGGACCGTCCGATCTGATAAGCGCCATGGTCGCTGTTCAGGGTCAGGTCACATCGGGGGCATGCTCGATCTCGCAATGGGCGTCGCTGGCCGCCATCACTTGCGACCCCGAGTTGCTGGAGGAGCGTCGCGCCCTCTTTGCCGCGCGCCGCGATCTGGTCGTCGACGGGTTGAACGCAGTACCCGGGCTGCGCTGTTCCACCCCGGACGGGGCGTTTTACGCCTTTCCGTCCTGCACTGGCCTGTTGAAGGAACAAGGCGGACCATTTGACAGCGACGCGGAATTCTGCACGTGGTTGCTGGAAGATGCCGGCGTTGCCCTGGTGCCCGGCCGCGCCTTTGGGATGCCGGGCCATCTTCGCCTGTCATTCGCATATGCTGAAGATACAATTGCAGCGGGCCTTGCGCGTCTTAAAACCGCTGTGGAAAGGAAACTTGCATGAAACCTCAATCCGCCCCGCACCTTGGCCCCTTCACCTGGGACGATCCGTTCCTGCTGGAAGACCAACTGGCCGAAGACGAACGCATGGTTCGTGATGCCGCACATGCCTACGCGCAGGACAAGCTGCTGTCTCGGGTAACTGCCGCGTTTGCCAATGAAGAAACCGACCCGGCCATCTTTCGCGAGATGGGTGAGATGGGTTTGCTGGGAACAACCATTCCCGAGGAATACGGCGGCATTGGGTCCAGCTATGTGACCTATGGTCTGGTCGCGCGCGAGGTCGAGCGTGTGGACAGCGGCTATCGTTCGATGATGTCGGTGCAGTCCAGCCTGGTGATGTATCCGATCTACGCTTACGGCACCGAAGAGCAGCGCCAGAAATACCTGCCCAAACTGGCAACCGGCGAATTTATCGGCTGCTTCGGGCTGACGGAACCCGATGCCGGTTCGGACCCCGGCTCGATGAAGACTGTCGCGAAGAAAACCGAGGGCGGCTATGTGCTGAACGGGTCGAAAATGTGGATCTCGAACGCCCCGATCGCCGATGTGTTCGTCGTTTGGGCCAAATCCGAAGCGCATGGCGGCAAGATCAAGGGCTTTGTCCTGGACAAGGGAACGGCAGGACTGTCGGCCCCCAAGATCGAAGGCAAGCTGTCCTTGCGCGCCTCGATCACCGGTGAGATCGTGATGAACAATGTCGAGGTCGGCGAGGACGCCCTGCTGCCCAATGTCGAAGGTTTGAAAGGCCCGTTCGGCTGTCTGAACCGTGCGCGTTACGGCATTGCCTGGGGGTCGATGGGCGCCGCCGAGGCGTGCTGGCACGCGGCCCGGCAATATGGGCTTGACCGCAAACAGTTCGGCCGTCCACTGGCGCAGACACAACTGTTCCAGCTGAAGCTTGCCAACATGCAGACCGAAATCACGCTGGGCCTGCAAGCCGCGCTGCGCGTGGGTCGCCTGATGGACGAAGCCCGCGCCGCGCCCGAGATGGTCAGCCTGATCAAACGGAACAATTGCGGCAAGGCCCTTGAGATCGCCCGCCATGCCCGCGACATGCATGGTGGCAACGGGATCAGTCAGGACTTCCACGTGATCCGCCACATGGTGAACCTTGAAACCGTCAACACCTATGAAGGCACCCATGATGTGCATGCCCTGATCCTGGGCCGTGCGCAGACAGGTCTGCAAGCCTTCGCCTAAGGACATCTGACATGGATCGCGCCGCAATCGTGCATGACAATTTCCTGCGCCGTGTTGCGGCGCGGGACTTTCCCGAAGGGTCCGCACCGGCCGGGCCGCTGAGCGGTCATCAAGCCGTCGCGCTTTACAGGGCGCAATGCCTGAGCCGCGCGCTGGACCGGCAAAGCCGCGCGATGCAGAAGGCGGGCCAGGGGTTCTATACGATCGGGTCATCCGGACATGAGGGCATGGCGGCCGTTGCCGCGGCCCTGCGCCCGACCGATCCGGCCTTTCTGCACTACCGCGATGCGGCCTTTCAGATTGCCCGGGCGGATCAGGTGCCGGGCCAAAGCCCGACATGGGATATTCTGCTGTCCTTTGCCTCGTCTTCCGAGGATCCGATCAGTGGCGGGCGTCACAAGGTTCTGGGATCGAAAGCGCTGTGCATTCCGCCGCAGACCTCGACCATCGCCAGCCATCTGCCGAAGGCGGTCGGCGCGGCATATGCCGTCGCCGCTGCACGGCGTCATCGCCCTGAACATGCAGACATGCCCGAGGATGCCATCGTCTATTGCTCGTTCGGGGATGCCTCGGCCAACCACTCCACCGCACAGGGCGCGTTCAACACGGCGCAGTGGACGTCCTTTCAATCTGTGCCTCTGCCCCTTCTGTTCTGCTGCGAAGACAACGGTATCGGTATCTCGACCAAAACGCCGAAAGGCTGGATCGCGGCCACATTCACCAACCGTCCGGGCCTGAAGTATTTCTCGTGCGACGGGTTGGATCTGTTCGACACCTATCGCGTTGCGCAACAGGCGGCGGACTATGTGCGCAGCCGCAGGAAACCTGCTTTCCTGCATGTTCGGACTGTTCGCCTGTACGGTCACGCCGGGGCCGATATGCCAACCACCTATATGCCAAAAGCCGAGGTTGAGGCCGAAGAAGCCAACGACCCGCTGCTGCATTCCGTGCGCCTGTTGGATCAGTTCGGCGCGATGAGCCCGGAACAGGCGCTGAGCGTCTACAATGATACCTGCGCCCGGGTCGCCCGCGTGGCCGAACAGGCCATCACGCGCCCTCGCCTGCAAAACGCAAAAGAGGTGATGGCCAGCCTGATCCCGCCCGCACGCCCCTGCGCGCCGACCAATGGCCCAACACCCGAGCGTCGGGCCGAGGTGTTCGGCGGCGATCTCAAGGCCCATTCCGAACCGCAGATCATGTCGCGATTGATCAACTGGGCACTGACCGATCTGATGCTGGAACACGGCGAGATCGTCATGATGGGCGAAGATGTCGGGCGCAAGGGCGGCGTTTACGGCGTGACCCAAAAGCTGCAAACACGGTTTGGCCCTGACCGGATGATCGACACGTTGCTGGACGAACAGTCGATCCTGGGCCTGGCGATCGGCATGGCCCAGAACGGGTTCACGCCAATACCGGAAATCCAGTTTCTGGCCTATCTTCACAATGCCGAGGATCAGCTGCGAGGTGAGGCCGCCACCCTGCCCTTTTTCTCGAATGGTCAATACACCAACCCGATGGTCGTGCGCATTGCCGGACTGGGGTATCAAAAAGGGTTTGGAGGACATTTCCACAATGACAACTCGGTCGCTGTATTGCGCGACATTCCGGGCCTGATCCTGGCCTGCCCGTCGAACGGTGCCGACGCCGCGCGGATGCTGCGTGAATGCGTGCGCCTGGCGCGTGAAGAACAGCGGCTGGTCGTTTTCCTCGAACCCATCGCCCTCTACCCGATGCGGGACCTGCACGAGGCCGGAGACGGCGGCTGGATGCAAACCTATCCCGACCCTTCTGAAAAGATCGGCTTCGGCGAGGTGGGCGTGGATGGTGACGGCGACGATCTGGCCATCGTCACCTTTGGAAACGGCGTCTATCTCAGCCATCAGGCGCGCGCGGCCTTGCTGGCCGACGGGATCAAGACACGGATCATCGATATGCGCTGGTTGTCCCCTTTGCCCAAAGCGGCACTGACACAGGCCGTGACCGGGGCCAAACGCATCCTGATCGTCGACGAAACCCGCCACCACGGCGGCGTGGCCGAAGCTCTGATGGCGCATTTTCATGAAACATGCGATGTGCCGCTGGCCCGCATCACCGCAGAAGACAGCTTTATCGCAACAGGCCCGGCCTATGCTGCGACCATGCCATCGAAGGACAGCATCGAAGCCGCTGCGCGATCCATGATGGAGGCCGGCACATGAGTTCCGCCAAACAGACTGCCGTCGTCATCTGTCCTGGCCGCGGTACTTACAACAAACCAGAACTGGGTGTCTTGGGCCTGCAATTCAGCGACAAGGCCCTGTTGCGACGCTTTGATGACATGCGGCGCGCGCAGGGGCAAGACACGCTCAGCGAACTGGACGGTGCCGCCCGATATTCCATTGCCAGGCACACGCGCGGCGACAATGCATCTGCTTTGATCTATGCCGCGACTTTGGGCGATTTCCGCGCCATCAATCCTGACAAAATCGAAGTGGTTGCGGTGACGGGAAATTCGATGGGCTGGTATTCGGCGCTGGCCTGCGGCGGCGCGCTGTCCGCCGAAGGAGGCTTCGAGGTGGTCAACACCATGGGCACTCTGATGCAGGAAAACATGATCGGTGGACAATTGATCTATCCTTTCATGGAGTCCGACTGGCATCCTGACCAGACCCGCAAGGCAGAGCTGCTGGCCTTGGTGGATGACATTGACCGAACCGATGCAACGCTGACCCTGTCGATTGATCTGGGCGGCATGTTGGTGCTTGCAGGTGACGACGCCGGTTTGGCCGCGTTCGAAAAGGCCGTACCGGTGGTTCAGGAACGTTTTCCCATGCGATTGGCCAACCATGCCGGGTTCCATTCGCATCTTCAGGCTCCGGTCTCGGCGCAGGGCCGCACGCAACTGAGCGCTGGCCTGTTTCGACAACCGGACCTGCCCCTGATCGACGGTCGTGGCCGGATATGGTGGCCCGGAGCTTGCGACCCGAATGCGCTTTGGGATTACACGTTGGGTCATCAGGTGACCGAGACTTATGATTTCACCCATGCCATCGCACAGGCCGCGCATGAGTTCGCACCGGATCTGTTCATTGTGACCGGTCCCGGCACCACGCTGGGCGGTGCCGTCGCGCAAAGCCTGATCCTGACCAATTGGTCCAGACTGTCGGACAAGTCGACATTCCAGTCTCGCCAAAGAAACAGCCCGATTCTGTGTTCGATGGGGATGGATGATCAAAGGAAACAGGTGACATGAACCTGCGGGCCCGCCGGTCAGCCTCTGAGCCGGCGCGCCGGGATTGCCAAGCCGTCTCAGAAAACCGGTGCAGGGAGTCCGGTTTGTCGTTTCCGTCGCTATTCAATGCGATAGAAACGTTCTGACGTGCCGCGAAAGACGTCGTCCAGCATCGCCCCCGGGATGAGCGTCTCATGCCGGGAAACGGTTTCGTTGTAGGTCGAGGTAAGGCTGTCGACCGGGAAATTCGATCCGAACATGCAGCGATCGGCGCCAAATTGCGACAGGCAGGTTGAAACGATCGGCGAGACGCTTTCAGCATGCCAGTTGTGGTCGAACATTCCCAGGCCGGAGAGTTTGCAAAAGACATGTGGCAGGTTTGACAAAGCCGTCAATTCATCTGCCCACCGTCGCAACCCTTGCGGGGTCCGGTCGTATGGCGAACCTGCGTGGCAAAGAGCGATCCGGGTCTCCGGGGCCTGTGCAAGGACATTCGCGGTTTGACTCATCAGCTCTGGCAGCAGTTGAAGATCAAAGGAAAGACCACGCGCGCCCAGTTGCTTCAGACCCGTCAAGAACTTTGGGTCTTCAAGTATCGCGTTCGTGCCAGTTGAGGCGTCTTCACCCGGAGCGCGGCCAATAATCTGACGAACGCCACGCACCGAAGGCAGGGTTTGAAGACGGTCGAGCTGTGCATCCAGATCATCCGAGGTCAGATCGCAGAATGCCACCTGCACCAGCGGCCAGTCAGGGAACTGGTCGGCAACGGATTGTACCCACTGCGCCTCGGCCCAGGGTTCAGCGGCGCCGACCTGAATGTGAACCGAAGCGCCGAACCCCATGGCTTCGGCGTCTGCGCGAAATTCCGGGAGCAAATAGTCCCGCTGGATGGAAGACGGATCGCCGAAAAATCGAACGATACCTTTCTCCATAAGCCAGGGGTAGTGCACGGCCGAAAGGTCCCACAGGTGGTGATGCGCATCTATCCTCATGATGCTTCAATCCCGGTGGTGCGCGCCAGAATATCCACACCCTGCCCTTTCCAGAAATGCAGCAAGTCGATGAAGATCCAGTTTTCGGCCAGCTTGTCTTCGACGCGGCGATAGATATCGATCACCCTGAATTCACCGGGTTTTCCGGTGGCCGGCATCCCCATGAACCCCCCTGTGGGCGTGGCAGTGAAGTTGGGCCATCCAAAGAAGCCACCGTAATGCCCTTCGGCCAGACGGCAGGCGTGATTGGTCTTTGACCGGTCCGTGAAGGCGGCGCGAAACGGGCCAGAGTGTTGTCTGGCATAGCGTTCGATCGTGTAGGTCGCGCCAATTCCTTCGGGGCCCCACCAGATCATGTCCTGGTGCCACGTGCGCGCCAATTCTTCTTCCAGCGACAGTCCGCTGTCCCAACGGCCCAGATCCGCGATCATCGCGTTGATGACCGCCAGCGTTTTTTCGCCTTCGTCTGCGGGCTGCTCATCAAGCAGCAAACCATCATGGGTCCTTGGTCCGGGCTGAACCAGATGTGCCGCGGTCTGCGGGGGGAACGGATTCTGGCCAGCCTGGACCATCAAGTGCGGGATGTCGAAATACATCGCTGTTTCGACAATTCTGCCACCAGCCACTTTGTAGAACGCGCAATATCGCAGGAACGCCATCTTGCCGGTCGGGCGAATACCCAACCACGGTCGGTCGAACAGCCCCACCAGATGGCCCATGGCGACAACCCAAACGTCGGTTTCTTTCCGCAACGAGTTTTGCCCCGCAAACAGAATATCCACTCGGTTCTGCAAATGAGCAAGGCTGCCCTTCAGCGGCTGCCAGAATTTCCGGGCAACCTGTTCGGCGCCGTTGATTTCGTTGAACGGATGAAAGCCGCGCCACCTCGAATCCGAAGCGCAGAATTGGCTCATCACCTTCGGAGTTTCCGTCACTGTGGCGGATTCCAATGCGGTGTGAAACGCAGAGACCAGTTTTTTTTCTGTCTGAAAGTTCACGGTATTTACCATTGTAGTCAAAGTTTTGCGAGCGGCGCGAAGCCAGGTTGAGTCGGATTTCTCCGTTATTTTTGCATACGTATGCAAAAAAGTCTTGCCTGATTTGATACATGCGAATTACAGTTTTGCAAACGTATGCAAAACGATTCCTTGCAGGGGGCACCATGGCGGAAATTCAATTGCGGAATGTCGGCAAGCGATGGGGCTCATTCGTTGGGGTTCACAATTTCGACCTGACGATTGCAGATCGTGAGTTTCTGGTGCTGCTCGGCCCGTCAGGCTGCGGCAAGACAACCACAATGCGCATGATCGCCGGCCTCGAAGACGTGACGGAGGGCGAAATCCTTGTCGACGGCAACGTGGTCAATGATCTGGAACCCAAAGACCGTGACGTGGCGATGGTGTTCCAGAGCTACGCTCTGTATCCCAACATGAACGTCTACGAGAACATCCGCTTTCCGCTGAAAGTGCGTGGTATCGACCCGGCAACACACGACGAAAAGGTGCGCCGCGCCAGCGCCATGGTTGAACTGGACGATTTCCTGCATCGCAAGCCAGCCGAGTTGTCGGGTGGTCAGAGACAGCGTGTGGCACTTGCACGTGCCATCGTGCGCGAACCCAACGTGTTCCTGATGGACGAGCCGTTGTCCAATCTGGACGCCAAGCTGCGGGTTTCCACTCGGGCCCAGATCAAGAACCTGAGCCATGAGCTGGCTGTCACCACCATTTACGTCACCCACGACCAGATCGAGGCCATGACCCTTGCAGACCGCGTCGTCGTGATGAAACAGGGCGTGGTTCAGCAGGTCGGAAGCCCGACAGAAATTTATGACCGTCCCGCGAATACGTTCGTCGCCAGCTTCATCGGTTCACCCGCCATGAATTTGATGGATGGCGAAGTGGCGGGCGGAATTTTCCGCGCCGAACATGTCGAAATTGCGGTGGATGCACCGGATGGCCCAATGACACTGGGTTTCAGGGCCGAAGATGCCAGCCTTGCCGATGGCAAAGGTCAGATCACCGCTCCGATCTATACGCTGGAACTGCTGGGCGACGCGACCATGATCTCGGTTCGGGTCGGCGGAGCTCTGGTTTCGGTGAAAGCAGACAAAGCATTCCGCGCCGAGATTGGCGAAACGGTCTCGTTCTCGGTGCCGACGGATATCTGTCACCTCTTCGAAGCTGGAAGCGGTGCGCGGATCGGGGGCTAACCCCACAAACGGCCCGCAAGGGCATAACACCGGTCCGGACGTCGACGACGGACCGATCCTGACAGGGAGAAACCTATGAAACTCAAGACGATCCTCATGGCCGGTGCCATGTCCATCGCCGCCACCGGCGCGTGGGCAGATTGCGCCTTTGAAAACGAAGTGCCGCTAAAATCACTGTCCGCCGGTTTTGAAGCGTGGAAAGCCGTCACCGATGCGATGGCAGAATGCGGCAATTTCAGCGCATCGCTGGATCAGGAATTCCGCGAAAAGCAGCCCGAAGCATTTGCTGCGGATCCCGCGCTTTATCAGATCGGCGGTGTTTCAAACGCGACCCTGGTGCCGTTGCTGAACGCAGGCACGATCCGTCCGTTGGATGATCTGGTCGAAAAATACGGCCAGGACCTGCTTCCCAACCAGTTGATCAAGGTCGATGGCAAGACCATGGCCATTGCGATGATGGTGAATGCGCAGCACCTGATGTATCGCGATGATGTTCTGGCTGAACTGGGCATCGAAGAACCAAAAACCTATGATGACGTCCTGGCAGCGGCCGCCAAGATCAAAGAAGCCGGCGTCATGGACTATCCAATCGGGGGAACGTTCAAGACCGGTTGGAACCTCGGCCAGGAATTCGTCAACATGTACCTTGGCGAAGGCGGCTCGTTCTTTGGCGACGGCAACGTTCCAACGATCAACAACGAGCAGGGCGTCGCTGCGCTGGAAACACTGAAAGCCATGACCGAGTACATGGATCCGGAATATCTGGTTTCCGACTCGACATACGTGCAGCAACAGTTCCAACAGGGCAAGATCGCCATGGCGAACCTTTGGGCCAGCCGTGCAGCCGCCATGAATGATGAGGCCGAAAGCCAGGTCGTCGGCAAAGTCACCATGGCAGCCGCTCCTATGGGTTCGGCAGCGCCGGCAACCACCATCTGGTGGGATGGCATCGTTCTCGCTTCGAACATGAGCGACGAAGAGGCCGACGCCGCATTCCGCGTCGCGCTTGAGGGCATGGACGGCGAAATGGTCAGCGCAAACAATGACGTCGCTGTTTGGCTGAGCCCTGCCTATTCAGCGGGTGCTTTGGCGGCAGGAGCAGCCGCTTCGGCTGAAGCGGGCGCAAAGGCTTACCCGGCATCTGGCCCGATGGGCATCATGCACACCGCCCTGGGCAACGGTCTGGCCGACTACCTGACCGGCGCCAAGGATGCTCAGACAACGCTGGCGGATATCGAGGCAGATTACATCACTGCCGCGAAAGAAGCAGGTCTGATCAGCAACTGATCCTCCCGTGGGAGGGCTACGGCCCTCCCGCCCCTTCCCCTCGAGAGTCATGAGAAAGGCAGAGCCATGAATTTCCGGACATTTGCCGCGTTTGTCGGCCCCTCTGTCTTTATGATGCTTCTCTTCATCGCGTTCCCGTTGATCAGCGTGTTCAAGCAGAGTTTCTATGTCACCCAGCCGATCTATGAGACTGTCGAAAAGGAAACCTGCACGCCCGGTTTCCTGACGCAGACCTGCGTGACCGAGATGGTTTCGCAGCCAAAGCTCGACGAACATGGCGAGGTCATTACCCAAACCCAATATGTCGGCTTGCAAAGCTATCGCAACGTGTTGGAGCCTGAACGCGCATGGCGCGCCATAAGCGACGGCAGTTGGCATGTGCTGTCTACGATCAACTTCTGGAAGGCGCTTCGGTTCACCCTGACCTTCACCTTGATCACTCTGCCGCTGGTGGTCGGGTGCGGGCTTGGAATAGCAATCCTGATAAACAATGCCGCGCGGTCCATCCGCGGGCCTGTGATCTTTGTGTCCCTGCTGCCCTTCATCATCACACCCGTGATCGGTGTGCTGTCGATCAACTGGCTGTTTCGGGGCGACGGCATCCTGACCGCTATGATGGAATGGTGGCTGAACCGGGACATCGCCTTGTTCGCCCAAGCCTGGACCATCGAGTTACTGATGATGCTCTACCGCGTCTGGCACGTGGCACCCTTTGCCGCCATTGTCTTCTATGCCGGGCTGCAAACGGTCAATCAGGACAGCCTGGAAAGTGCCGTGATTGACGGTGCGACCCGATGGCAGCGCCTGAAATACATCGTCATTCCACACCTGATGCCGCTGATCATCTTCGTGTCGATGATCCACCTGATGGACAGCTACCGCGTGTTCGAAGAGATCGTCGGTTTTTCAAGCCAGGGCTACGTCATCTCGCTGCAATGGCTGACCTTCGACTATCTGACGCCGGATCAGGCCGGCAACCGGTCGATCAGCCGGGCGTCCGCCAACTCGATGCTGACCATGATCGGTGTCGTCATCCTGCTTATCCTGCCGCTGCGCCGTACGTGGCGCGACCATAAAGGAGGTCACTGACATGTCCTCGCGTGCGCTTCGCCAGCCCTTCAGCCTGCGGTTGACCTCGAACATCTTCCTTGCGCTCTGGTGCCTGATCGCGGCCTTCCCGATCTTCTGGATCGTGGTGATGAGCTTCAAATCACCCGTCGATGCGTTCGACGGCAACGCGCTGAACGTGATCTTCGGGCCGGCCACGCTGAGCGTCGGAAAGGGCTTGTCACTGCTGGATATCATTCTGGGCATCGCGGTCATCTGGGGCACGATCCTCGTGGCGACCCGAACGTTACCTTCAATGGTCAGGTCCTACAGCAAACCCGGACAGGAATGGTTCGGCTGGCTGATCGGTGTGCTGGCCGTGCTGGTGGGTTTCCTGCTGGTGTTCTTCGTCGTCCTGCCTGCACTCCTGAACGTGTTGAACCCGCTGTTTGGCCCGCTGGGACGGGATGTGCTTGGTCTGACGACCGAGCATTACAAAACCGTCTGGATCGACCGGGGCTTTTCGAACAACTTCAAGAATTCGCTGATTGTCACAACGGGCGTGGTGACCGTGTCGCTGACCGTGGGCACGTTGGCAGGCTACGGTCTGGCCCGGTCAGGGTCGACTTTGGCCTTCTGGATCCTGATCGTTGCACTGGTGTTCCGAGCCCTGCCACATTCGGTTCTGGTGGCGGGCTATCTGCCGGTTTTCATCAATTCGGCCGAATGGCTCAGCCCGATCCTGGGGGAAAACGCACCAACCCTGTACGGCAAACCCTTCGCTGTGATCGCGGTGCTGGTCGCGATCAATCAGCCCTTCACGATCTGGATGCTACGCTCGTTCTTCCAGAACATCCCGGCCGAATTGGACGAGGCCGCCCGCGTGGATGGGTGCAGCCACTTTCAGGCCTTCCGCCGTGTCATCATGCCGGTGATGTGGCCGGGTGTCATAACCACAGGGCTGTTCAGCTTCCTGCTGGCGTACAACGATTTTCTGGTCACCGCGCTGCTGCTTGATGCGCAGAACCAGACCATGGTTCCCGCCATCGTCGGCATGTTCAACCGCGAGACCACGACAACCGATCAGGTCGTTGCGGTTGCCGCTGCCGTGTCGATCACCGCGCCACTGATCTTCCTTGTCCTGATCTTCCAGCGCCAGATTGTCAGCGGTCTGACAGCCGGGGCGGTGAAAGGCTGATGAGCAAGAACGCCCGACATAACGCCATGTCGCGCCACCCGGCGCTGAACAGGATGCCGAGGGACTTTCTGAGCATTGGGGCCGCACGTCCCAATCCCTCCCTTCGGCAACCTCAAAGGATAGAAAAATGAAAGGTTCCCGTCCCGAACAAGCGGTTCTGACCCGCGACACGGACATGAGCAAGACGGAAGACACGCGCCGCGTGATCGAAACGATGGTTGATGGTCTGAATGATCACCGCATTGATGACATCGGTGAATTCTTCGCCCAAGGTTTTCGCTGGATGGGCAATCAGGGCTGCGGCACCAAGACCGGCCTGCAGGAATTTCAGGATAACTGGCAGCGCCCGTTTCAAGCCGCGTTTTCGGATAAGGTCTGTGTTGACGAAGCGCGCCTTTACATGGGTGAATGGGCCGCCGCCTTCGGCCGCCAGGAAGCCACGCATTCCGGCGAATTTCTGGGCATTGCCCCCACAGGCAAGCGCGTCGAAATCAGGTACATGGACTTCTGGAAAGTGGTCGACGGCAAGATTGTCGACAACTGGGTGAATGTCGACTTTGCCCACGTTGCGGCTCAGCTGGGCGTGGACCTGTTCAACGGCGAAGGCTGGGAAGCATTTGACCGCGGCGAGAAGACTCCGCCACGGCCGGAAAACTGAGGATTGGAAAGATGGCAATCGAGTATCTTAAACGCGGCAAATCCGATGCGGATCGGGCGGAAGATGATGCCAAGACCCGCGCCGTGGTTGAAGCGACGCTGAAAGACATCGAAACCCGTGGGGATGCCGCGGTGCGCGAGTTGAGTGAGAAGTTCGACAACTACTCACCTGCCTCGTTCCGCCTGAGCCAGCAGGAAATTGATGACCTGATCGGGCAATTGTCCGATCGTGAGCTGGCCGATATCAAATTCGCGCAAGAACAGGTGCGCAACTTTGCGCAGGCGCAGCGGGATTCAATGCTGGACATCGAGGTCGAAACCCTGCCCGGTGTCATTCTGGGGCACAAGAACATTCCGGTGCAATCCGTGGGTTGCTATGTTCCGGGCGGCAAATTCCCGATGGTCGCCTCGGCGCATATGTCGGTGGCGACCGCCTCGGTCGCCGGTGTTCCGCGCATCATAGCATGCACACCCCCGTTTCAGGGCAAACCCAATGCAGCGGTGATTGCCGCTATGCACCTGGGTGGCGCGCATGAGATCTATGTCATGGGCGGCATTCAGGCCATCGGGGCCATGGCATTGGGCACCGAAACAATCGATCCGGTTCACATGCTTGTTGGCCCCGGCAACGCCTTTGTCGCGGAAGCCAAACGTCAGTTGTTCGGTCGTGTCGGGATCGATCTTTTTGCAGGGCCGACCGAAACGATGGTCATTGCCGACGAGACCGCCGCAGATGCGGAGCTGTGCGCAACCGATCTGCTGGGGCAGGCCGAGCATGGATACAACAGCCCCTGCGTTCTGCTGACCAACTCACGCAATCTGGCCAATGACACCTTGGCCGAGGTCGACCGGCTGCTGGGCATCCTGCCAACCGCAGATACCGCAAAGGTGTCGTGGGACGAATATGGTGAGGTGATCGTTTGCGACACTTATGATGAGATGTTGCAGGTTGCCGATGACATCGCCTCGGAACATGTACAGGTGATGACCGACCGAGACGACTGGTTCCTTGAAAACATGACCTGCTATGGGGCGTTGTTCCTTGGGCCGCGCACCAATGTTTCGAACGGGGACAAGGTGATTGGCACCAACCACACGCTGCCCACCAAAAAAGCCGGGCGTTACACGGGTGGTCTTTGGGTTGGTAAATACCTGAAGACGCACAGCTATCAAAAAGTTCTGACCGATGAGGCCGCGACGCTGATCGGCGAGTATGGCTCGCGCCTGTGCATGCTTGAAGGGTTCGTTGGCCACGCGGAACAATGCAACGTTCGTGTGCGCCGATATGGCGGAATCAATGTGCCCTACGGTGCGCCCGCCCCTTACCGGGACGCTGCTGAATGAGTGACAAACACACACATCACAAGGCCCTGGTCGAACCGCTCAGGGCTGCGATGTACGATTTCGATGAGGCCGGCGTACGCCGGGCTTTGGCGGAGGTCACGTCACCGGATGCCGTGTTCCGTCTGTGTCATCCCTTTGGGGACAGCGTCGGCAGTGATGCGTTCTATGACACTGGCTACAAAGACTTACTGGCGGCCTGGCCCGATCTTGAACGACGGGATTACATCGTCATGGCCGGCCCGGATGAGTTCGGCGCAGATTGGGTCGGGTGTGGTGGGTATTACACCGGTGTTTTTACCGGCCCCTGGCTGGACATCCCGCCGACGGGTCATCAGGTCACGATGCGGTTTCATGAATTTTACCGCTTCGAAAACGGCAAGATCGTCGAGATGCAGGCCCTTTGGGACATCCCCGAAGTCATGATGCAGGCGAATGCCTGGCCGATGGCACCGAGCCTGGGCCGAGAATGGCACATCCCCGGCCCTGCCACTCAGGACGGGTTTGTCCCCGGCCCTTATGATGAAGCCAAGGGCAAACAGACCTGCCAGCATATCATCGACATGCTGGAGCATCTCAAGAAACACCCGTCCCAAGGCGGCCCCGAAGTGATGGAGATGGAACGGTTCTGGCACCCGCGCATGAACTGGTACGGCCCTTCGGGCATCGGCACCGGGCGCGGGTACGCGGGGTTCCGAAATTGGCATCAGATCCCATTTCTGAACGGTATGCCGGATCGCGGGCAGTTCGTGGACGACATCACCTATCACTTCTTCGGTGACGGGGAATATGCAGCTGTGACGGGCTGGCCCAACATGATCCAGACCGTCACAGACGATGGTTGGATGGGCATCGCTCCGTCAGGCAAGAAGATCACCATGCGCAGCCTCGATTTCTGGCGTTTGGAAAACGGCAGGATCCGGGAAAACTGGGTGCTGGTTGATTTGCTGGATGCCTACCGGCAGCTTGGCGTTGACGTCTTTGCCCGCCTGCGGGAATTCAACAAGGCCCGCAATTTGGGCCGTATTGAAATACCGGATGGAATGCGCTGATGACGGAATTGCCACGCACCCCTTCGTTTTCTCTGAACGGAAAATCAGCCCTCGTTACCGGAGCCTCGTCGGGTATCGGTCAGGGTTGTGCGGTGGCTTTGGCCGAGGCAGGCGCGCATGTTGTTTGTGCGGCCAGAGGGGCGGACCGGTTGAACGACACCGTCTCCGCCTTGCGAGATCACGGCTGGTCGGCCGAAGCGCTTGTGATGGATCAGGGTGATCTGGATGCCCTGAAACAGCTTTTCGATCACCGCACTTTCGATATCGTGGTGAATTCAGCGGGCGTGGCGCGCCACAGCGCGGCCATCGAAACCACGCCCGATGACTTTGATGTTGTCACCAACGTCAATTTGCGTTCGGCCTACTTCTTATCGGCCTACGCCGCCCGCGCTTTGATCTTGGCAGGAAAGCCGGGATCGATCATCCACATCTCCAGCCAGATGGGGCATGTCGGCGGTGTCGACCGGGCGCTTTATTGTGCGACCAAACATGGGCTTGAGGGCATGGTCAAATCCATGGCCATCGAATGGGGCAAACAGGGCATTCGGATCAACACTGTCTGCCCGACTTTCATCAGAACCCCCCTGACCCAATCCACTTTCGACAATCCTGAACGCGCCGCGTGGATCATGGAAAAGATCAAGCTGGATCGGGTCGGAGAAGTCGAAGACATCATGGGCGCGGTGCGTTATCTCGCGTCAGACGCCTCTGCACTGGTTACCGGCACGTCAATGCTTATCGACGGGGGTTGGACAGCAGATTGATGGCCGAAAAAGTAACATCCCTTCAGGTCGCCCAACTGGCTGGTGTCAGCCAGTCCGCCGTCAGCCGCGTATTCACGCCCGGCGCGTCCGTCAGCAAAAAGACCGAAGAGAAGGTGCGCAAAGCCGCTGCTGAACTGGGCTATCGTCCAAACGTTCTGGCCCGCGCCATGGTGTCCGGGAAAAGCCGGATTATCGGTTTGGTGGTGGGCTACCTTGATAACTATTTTTATCCGGAAGCGCTCGAGAAGCTGTCAAACGCCCTTCAGGAGCAAGGCTATCACGTGCTGATCTTCATGGCCTCTCGATCGGCCGGGAACATCGACGATGTGATGGAAGAGATTCTCGATTACCAGGTGGATGGCGTCATCCTGGCCTCGGTGCCCATGTCGTCGGATATCGCCATGCGCTGCCAACAGGCCGGGGTGCCAGTGGTGCTGTTCAACCGCAGCCAGGACATCGAGGGCATCACCACGGTCACGTCCGACAACTATGCCGGGGGCCGCAAAGTCGCGGAATTTCTGCTAGCCGGTGGGCACCAACGGATTGCCTATATCGCAGGTTGGCAAGGGGCCTCGACGCAGCGGGACCGCGAAGCCGGGTATCGCGCCGCACTGGCCGAGGCCGGGCAGGAACTGTTTGCCCACGAAGTAGGGGAGTTTCACACGGAAAACGCCCGTACAGCAGCCCGTCGGATGTTCGATGTCGCCCCTGAACGACGGCCGGATGCCGTATTTGTGGCCAATGATCACATGGCATTGGCGGCGATGGACGTGATCCGTTTTGAACTTGGCCTGCGCGTCCCCGAGGATGTCTCGGTCGTGGGTTATGATGACGTGCCGCCGGCCGGTTGGCCGGCTTACAATTTGACAACGATCCGGCAGCGGGCCAACCTTATGGTAGCCGAAACCGTTGCCGCACTTTTCGAACATATCGACACCCCGGCGAAAGCCGAACCGCGCAAAGTGGCCATTGATGGACCACTGGTTGTGCGGACCTCGGCCCGATTGCCAAAGGGGTGGGCCCCACAAAGGACAGAGACATGAAAGGCTTCGACCCGAAATTCCGGGATTTTCCGGACTACATCATCGGCATCACCAAAGAGATCTGGGAAGATCGGGGGATCGCCACGCTGCATAAGTATTACAGCGATGACATCGTCGTCCGATCGCCTGGTTCGGTTGTTTTGGGCAATCAAAATGTCATCGGAGCCACAATGGCAACGCTTGCCGAGTTTCCGGATCGGCAGCTGCTGGGCGAAGACGTGATTTGGTCCGGCACACCGGAAGAGGGCATGTTGAGCTCTCATCGGATCATTTCAACGGCCACGCATTTGGCCGAGGGTGTCTATGGTAAGCCCACCGGGACGAAGCTGCGTTACCGGATTCTTGCGGATTGCCACGCCATCGACAATCAGATCAACGATGAATGGCTGATCCGCGATCAGGGCGCGATTGTGCGCCAGATGGGCTGGGATCCCAAGGAATACGCCGCTGATCTGATTGCCCGGGAAGGCGGCAAAGAGAACTGCGTCAAACCTCTGACGCCCGAAATCGATCAGCCTGGACCGTACAAAGGCCATGGGAATGACAATGAATGGGGGCAGCGCTACGCCGACGTTCTGACGCGAATCATGAACGCAGATATGGGCGTGATCGGTTCAGAATATGACCGCGCTGTTCAATCAGAATATGTGGGTGGCGTAACCGGGCATGGCTGGCAGGCCATCGACCGCTTCTGGATGGGTCTGCGGGCGAGTTTTCCGAATGCGGAATTCAAGATCGAGCATCAGATCGGGCGAGATGACCCCGATATGCCTCCGCGTGCGGCAATTCGCTGGAGCCTTTGGGGCAAGCATGACGGCTGGGGCGTATTTGGCGCACCGACCGGTGCGCATGTTTATGTCCTCGGGATCAGCCACGCTGAATTCGGCGCACTTGTTGCGGGGCAGCCGCAGTTGCGCCGTGAATACACCCTGTTCGATGAAACCTCGGTCTGGAAGCAGATCCTGTTGCAGAACGGCGAGGTCTGAGTGGGCCGCCCGGTCTCATATCGCATCCTGTCGGGCGGTCTGTCCGAGCCCCGGACCGTTCGGCTTTTCCATATGTACCGTCAAAGCCTGAGGGCGCGGCGACTGAACCTGCGACCGCCCGGAAAGTAAGGGCCTGTCCTGCTTGGGCACACGAGCTTTCTTTCCAAAAACGTTCAATCGGATCGTACGTCATGACAAAATCATCCATCCCTTCCCGCATAGTCCGCTATGGCGAGCTTCAACCCTGTAAAACCGCTTTTATCGATGCCCATACTCCCGGCAGCGATCAGAAAGAGAACTTCACGATAATCGGCGGCGGCGTCTCGGAATCTCCGGACCAGCATGTCCACATCACGGACAAGATCGGTTTCAACATCGGAGCGGCCGGGCAGCCGCCGAAATGCCGCAACTCACTGCACAGCCACACCACGGCCGAGGTCTTTTTCGTTGCCAAGGGTCGTTGGCGGTTTTTCTGGGGCCGCTATGGTACGGCCGGGGAATTCATCGCCGAGGAAGGAGACATCTTCAACATTCCAACGGGTATTTTCCGGGGCTTTGAGAATGTCGGCCAGGATTACGGAATGATCATGTCGATCCTGGGCGGAGACGATGCGGGTGGCGGCGTCACCTGGGCGCCTCAGGTGATCGAAGATGCACAGGCACATGGTCTGATGCTGGGCGACAATGGCGTTCTGTACGACTCCAAACTGGGCCAGGAACTGCCGCACAATGTCCGCCCGATGCCTTTGCTGACCGAAGAACAGCTGAAAAGCTATCCCGAAGTTCCTGTCGAAGATGTGGTCGGCAAATACGTTGCGCGGTATTGGGATCTAATGGCGTTGTCGGCCAAAAAGCCCGCAAAGGTGATTGGCGAAAACGCGTTGATCAAGGACAAACCCGGATTCGAGGTCGATTTTCTGGGGCGCGGGTCCGCAATGACCCAACCGATCGCTGCCGAGAAACCAGTGGTTCTGATGCCGGCCAGCGGTCACTGGCGTGTTTCGATTGACGGGTACGAGACTACGATCTCGGTGGGCGACACGACCTTGGTTCTTCCCGGCGAAACCTATGGCGTTCAGCCATCTATGACCGGACAGGCGGGCCTGTACCGCATCACCGCAACCGATGACCCGGCAGGAGCGACCTGGACAGGATGAACGCGGACCCGAATGACACCCACGCCGTTTATGAACGGCAGGCGACCGAATATGACAGGCGCCGTTCCAAGGCCCTGTTCGAAGCGCGCTGGTTGGCGCGCTTCACGGCCAGCCTGAAGCCGGGTGACCGCGTATTGGACCTGGGCTGTGGTTCGGGCGACCCGATTGCCCGTTGGTTCATGGCCGAAGGGTTTGACGTCACGGGTATCGATTTTTCCGACGCCATGCTTGCCATTGCCCGCGACCGTTGGCCCGATGGCGACTGGCGCAACGCGGATATGCGGAGTTTTGAACTGGATCAACAGTTCGACGGCATCATTGCCTGGAACAGCTTTTTCCACCTTACGGCGGACGAGCAGAAAGACTGTATCGCCCGGATGGCGCGCCATTTGCGACCCAAGGGAATGCTCATGCTGACCGTCGGACCTCGTGCCGGAGAGGTCAGCGGCACAGTGGGATCAGAGCTTGTCTACCACGCATCGCTGTCCCCGGCCGGTTACGCCGGGTGTCTTGAGAAAAACGGGCTGCAAATGACCGGATACCTGGCCGAAGATCCAGAAGCCCAAAGCCACACGATCCTGATGGCACGAAAAATTTAAGGAGGTCCCCATGACCGTAAAAACAACACATGTTGGCTCTCTGCCCCGAACGCAGGACGTCGTGGACTTTATTTTTGCCCGCGAAAACGGCGAACCTTATGACACAGGCGCCTTTGATACCTGCATGGCCAACGCCGTGGCCGAAACGGTGCGCAAACAGGTCGAAGCCGGTGTTGATATCGTCAGCGACGGCGAAACTTCGAAAATCTCCTATGCGACCTATGTCAAAGATCGCTACACCGGGTTTTCGGGCGACAGCCCTCGTAACGCGCCGGCAGACTTGAAGATGTTCCCCGGCTTTCTGCAAAGACTGGCCGATGACGGCGGTACCCCACAATACGCAAGGCCGATGTGCACGGGTGAGGTGCGATCAAAAGGGCAAGGTGAGTTACAAAAGGACATCGCCAATCTCAAAGCGGCCATGGCTCAACACGGGGCCGAGCGCGGTTTCATGAATGCCGCGTCTCCCGGAGTGATCTCGTTGTTTTTGCAGAATGATTTCTACCCTACGCGAGAGGCTTATCTGGCAGCGTTGGCCGACGCGATGAAGGACGAATACGAAACCATCGTCGCCGCCGGGTTGGACCTGCAACTGGATTGCCCCGATCTTGCCCTGTCGCGCCACATGCTGTTCACCGACCTGTCGGATGAGGCGTTCATCAAGATTGCCGACATGCATGTCGAGGCCCTGAACCATGCGCTTCAGAACGTCCCGCAGGATCGGGTACGGGTACATATTTGCTGGGGCAACTACGAAGGCCCGCATTGCTGTGACATCGCCATGGACAAGGTCTTCAGCACCCTGATGGCAACCAAGTCGCGCTATGTCCTGTTCGAAACGTCCAATCCGCGGCATGCCCATGAATGGACTGTCTTCCGGGACCGCAAGGCCGAGATTCCCGATGACAAGGTTCTGGTGCCCGGCGTGGTCGACACCACGACCAATTTCGTCGAACATCCCGAACTTGTGGCCCAACGGATTGACCGGTTCACGGAAATCGTGGGACCGGACCGGGTGATCGCGGGCAGCGATTGCGGCTTTGGCACTTTTGCGGGTTTCGGCGCCGTCGATCCCCAGATCGCCTATGCCAAGCTGGCGGCGTTGTCCGAAGGGGCAAAGCTGGCTTCGGCATGAAACCTCTGATCTTGTTGCCGGGCATGATGTGTGATGCCCGGCTTTTTGGCCCTCAGATCAATGCTCTGTCGGGCAGAATGCCCGTGATGACCTTTCCGTTGTCTCATCACGACAGCATAGAGGCCATGGCCCAGGATATCCTTGGAAATGCGCCGCCGGTCTTCGCGCTGGCCGGGCTGTCCATGGGGGGTATCGTGGCCATGGAGGTAACGCGCCAAGCCCCCGAACGTGTTTCGCGTCTGGCCTTGCTTGACACCAATCCAATGGCAGAAAAGCCAGAGGTAAAAGCGCGTCGCACGCCGCAGATATCCGCCGTTCGCAACGGTCAGATGAGGACCGTGATGCGTGACGAGATGAAGCCCGGTTATCTGGCTGACGGACCGAACCGGGGGGCGATCCTGGATCTGTGCATGGCAATGGCCACCGACCTGGGCCCGAACGTTTTCATACGTCAGTCCAAGGCGCTTATGAACCGACCGGACCAAAGCGAGACGCTGACGGCTTATACCGGAAAGGCTCTGGTCTTGTGCGGACGTGAAGACCGGCTTTGCCCAGTTGAACGCCACCGACTTATGCATGACCTGCTGCCACGAAGCGCGCTTGAGATCATCGGCGACGCGGGCCATCTCCCGACATTGGAACAACCTGAAAAAACAACAGCGGCGCTGTCCCGCTGGCTGGAGGACACATGACACCATCCCTTTTGTCTTTGCTTCGCAAAGTCGATACGCCAACTGTCTGCAATGCCATCGAGGTGGCACAGGGCAGGCGCGGATTCGACAGGTTCACGCGTGGCACCATGCTAAGCTCGGCCCCCGAAGGGCCTGCCATCGTCGGCTATGCGCGCACCGCCAAAATTGCTGCGGTCAATCCCCCGACCGAGCCGCCCGACGTCATCAAAGCCCGACGTATGGCCTATTACAAGTACATGGCCGAGGCACCCGGCCCTTCAATCGCCGTGATCGAGGATCTGGATTATCCCGATTGCATCGGCGCTTATTGGGGTGAGATCAATACGACGGTTCACAAGGGTTTCGGCATGTCTGGCGCTCTGACCAACGGTGTCATGCGGGATCTCGGGGATTTGCCCTCAGGGTTCCCGGTTGTCGCTGGTTCCATCGGACCGAGCCATGGTTTCGTCCACGTCCGCGAGATTGACACTCAGGTTTCGATTTTTGGTCTGACAGTTGACCCCGGTGATCTTGTTCACGCCGATCGTCATGGCGCATTGGTCATACCGAATGATGTCGTTGATCAATTGGAAGCTGCAATCCATAAGCTTTTGGCGACAGAACGTATTGTTCTGGACGCAGCCCGCGAGCCCGCGTTTGATTTCGAAGCATTCGAAACCGCCTGGGCCGCCTTTGAAAAAGCACGGGTCTGATCACAAGGGTCGGAGACAATGAAAGCCGGCTGGGCAAAAAACACTTACAAGTCCCTTGCTCGTCCACCCAGAGCAAGACGGCCTCTGCCAACGCAATGCCCGTGACAAAGGGTTACCCAAATCTGTCTGTCCGATGGCGGCGTCGCGCCGCTGCCGGTGAAGCCCGAACGCAAACCGGACCGTTTCAGACAGCAGTCCATTACACCGGAGCGTAAGGGGGTTCAGATCCGTTCAGCCCCGCGTACAATCCGCGTTTCCAGACAGTTTCCCGAAAGAACAATCAAACCTTGTGAGAAGCGGCGCCCTGCGCATCCCTTCGCTGTTCTCCGATCACGTTCAGCATGGCATCTACATCTGTACGTACGGTTTGTGTTGCCGCTTCGCGCACCGGGCCAAAACCGCGGATATCCAGCGGCGCTGACAGGATCTTCAGGCAGGTTTCCGCCTCCAGCTCGGGGCTGACTTCTTCGATGCGATCCAAGACAGCCAAAAACCAGGCCAGGGTTTCGTTTTCAAGCTTGCGGTCCCTTGATAACCGGAATGGATCAAGCCAGCCGCCGCGAAGCCTGCGTGCACGCGAAAGGAGCCTCAGAACGGGGGTCATCCAACCACCGTAGCTTCGCTTGCGCGGTCGCCCGCGTGCATCCTTGCGACCGCTCAGAACCGGTGGCGCGAGGTGGTATTTGATCCGAAAATCCCCTTCGAACTCGGACCGCAATTGTTTCTCGAATTGTTGCGATGTCAGCAACCGAGCAACCTCGTATTCGTCCTTGATTGCCATGAGGCGAAACAGGGATTTTGCCGCAAGCGAAAGCGCTTCCTCGCGTATCTGGTCAGGCAGTGCTGCTGACAGACGGGTCAGGCGATCCCGGTACTGTTGCGCATAAGCGTCATCGTGATAGGTCGCCAATTCATCGGACCGGTAATCGATTATCTGCTGCGATGTTTCTTGCGAAAAGCTCTTCTCCTTCGCATTCAGCATCTGCGGGTTTGCAGCGATCACCCGCCCCAGATCAAAGGCCATGATGTTGGCCTCGATCGCGGTTCCATTGAGCTTGATCGCCTGTTTGATTGCAACCTCACTGATCGGAATGTTCCCCAGCTGCCACGCGACACCAAACAGCAAGGTATTGGCAAAGACCGAATCCCCCAGCAAATCCACGGCCAACTGGTTTGCATCCAACGCGAAGACATTTTCTTCGCCGACGGTCCGGCGTATCAGCGCTTCTCGTTCGTCGACCTTGAGCTGGGCATCGCGGTGCAAAACAAGGTCGCCTGTTGGCATTTCCGCACGGTTCAGTACGACTTTTGTGCCCTTGCGATAGTGAACCGAGGCTTTGGGCGCCGAAGACACGACCACGTCACACCCAATGACGGCGTCGGCGCTTTTGGCCTCAATTCGGACCTGATTGATTTCTTCGGGCGTGCGGGCAATGCGAACATAGCCGACAACCGTACCGAATTTCTGGGCGAACCCGGTAAAATCCAGCACGCTGGCGCCTTTGCCTTCCAAATGCGCCGCCATCGTCAGAACGGCGCCCACCGTTACGACACCGGTGCCGCCGACCCCACCGACCAAAAGATCGTACGGCGCGTGCAGGTCAGGAAGCTGCGGGTCGGGAACCTTGGCAAGAAGCGACGGGATATCCAGTTTCTGCCTGGGTTCCTTTCGCCGCACCGCCCCTTCCACAGTAATGAAACTGGGGCAAAACCCGTTCAGGCAGGAAAAGTCCTTGTTGCAAGAGTTCAGGTTTACCTTTCGCTTGCGGCCCAATGGGGTTTCAAAGGGTTCGATACTCAGACAGTTGCTTTCGACCGAGCAATCGCCGCAGCCTTCGCACACTGCGGGGTTGATGAAAGCAAACCGCTTGGGGTCTTCTGTTTTTCCACGCTTGCGGCGACGGCGTTTCTCGGTGGCGCAGGTCTGCTCGTAAATCAAAACCGTAACACCTTGGATGTCACGCAGCTCACGCTGCACGGCATCCATCTCTTCCCGGGGGTGAAAGCTCGTTCGTGCCGGAAAATCGCTGGAATCGAACTTCGTTATGTCGTCTGAAACCAAGGCGATCCGGTCGACACCTTCTGCGTGACAGGTCTGGGCGATCCCGGAAACGCTGATAGGGCCATCAACAGGCTGCCCCCCCGTCATTGCCACTGCGTCATTGTACAGAATCTTGTAGGTGATGTTCGTACCCGCCGCCACGGCCTGGCGAATGGCAAGCGACCCGGAATGATACCAAGTGCCCTCGCCAAGGTTTTGAAAGATATGTTTGTTGCCATTGAATTTCGAGGCAACAACATGCGGCACACCTTCGCCACCCATCTGCGCATAACCGACCGTGTTGCGGTTCATCCAACTTGCCATCACGTGACAGCCGATGCCTGACGCAGCCGTGCTTCCATCGGGGACTTTGGTGGATGTGTTGTGGGGACAACCCGAGCAAAAATACGGAGCCCTGACCGCACCCGGAACATTCAGAACGGATGGCGGTTCGTCCGTCAGCGCCTTCGCCTTTTCCAGAAATCCCTCTTCCGGGAAAAAGCGGTCGAGTCGCTCTGCAACGACCGGAACCAGGTTCAACGGGCTCAACTCTCCGGTCCAGGGAATCAACGGATCGCCCGCTGCGCGGTGTTTTCCGACCATCTTTTCGGGCTTGTCCCCCGGCCAGTCATAGAAATATTCCTTGAACTGGCTTTCGATGATCCCGCGTTTTTCCTCGACGACCAGCACTTCTTTTTTGCCACGGACGAAAGACAGCGCATCGCGCCGCGCCAAAGGCCAAACCATCCCGACCTTGTAGATGTCGATGCCCAAACGGCGGCATCCGTTTTCGTCAAGCCCCAGAAGACGCAGCGCTTCCATCAGGTCCAGATGGCTTTTGCCCGTTGTGACAATACCGAATGGGGCATCCTTGATGTCATAGATGCGCCGGTCGATCGGGTTCGCCTCGACAAAAGCCTCCACTGCCCGCAACTTGTGTTCGATCCGTGTCTCGATGGCCGGGCTTGGCAAATCGGCGCTGCGCACGTGCAAGCCGCCCGGCGGCAGATCTATTTCCGGCAAGGTAAATTTTCGGTCCGGCTTCAACTGCACGGATTGCCCGCTTTCCACGGTTTCCGAAATCGCCTTGAACCCGACCCAGGTGCCCGAGTATCGGCTCAGCGCGATCCCGTATTCGCCGAACTCCAGGTATTCAGCCACGTTGGCCGGGTTCAGCGTTGGCATGAACCAGGTCATGAAGGCGACGTCGGACTGATGCGGCATTGAAGAAGACACGCAGCCATGATCGTCACCCGCGACAACCAGAACCCCGCCCTTCGGCGACGAGCCATAGGCATTGCCATGGCGCAACGCGTCCCCTGAACGGTCAACTCCGGGGCCCTTCCCGTACCACATCGAAAACACGCCCTCGACTTCACAATCGGGATCAAGCGAGGCCTGCTGGGCACCAAGAACCGCTGTGGCGCCGAGGTCTTCGTTTACGGCCGGCATGAATGTGATCCTGGCCGCCTCGGTTTCCTCTTTCGCTCGCCACAGCTCCAGATCCAAACCACCAAGAGGAGACCCCCGATATCCGGAAATGAACCCGGCCGTGTTGTTTCCCGCTGCTGCGTCCCTGCGGGCCTGGTCCAACATGATGCGAACCAGAGCTTGCGTTCCCGTCAGGAAAACACGACCCTCTGAGGCTTTGTATCGGTCCGACAGGGCGTAAGTATCGAATTTCAGGGACTGGTCAGTCATGGATACCTCGCCTTTTCTGGGTATTTTACCGGATTCTTTTGAGGAATCTGTTCTAACTTCCCGTCATTTCCGGGTATTCTTGACAAATCCTCTCTTATTTTGTCACATTATGGGGTATTTTTCTCGGATGCTTCTCGACTCACGTGACTGCCAACTTCTCGCGCTGCTTCAAAAGGATTGCCGCATCTCAAATGCTGACCTTGCAGAACGGGTGGGCATGTCATCCTCTGCTTGCTGGCGTCGAGTCCGCGTGTTTGAAGAGGCCGGCCTGATTTCGCAGTACCGTGCCGAATTGTCGCCTGAACACGCCGGGCTTTCGTTTCAGGCCCTGGTGCATGTTCATCTGACCCGGCACAATCCGGAACATCTCGAACGCTTCATTGCAGCGATCGAGAAGCGCCCGGAAGTCATGGAATGCTACGCAACGACCGGGCAGGCAGATTACCACATGCGGGTGATCTGCAAGGATATCGGGGCTTACAACGTTTTTCTTGAAGAATTCCTGTTTCGCCTGCCGGCGGTGGAAAGCGCGCAAACAAATGTCGTTCTGCGCGAAATCAAACGCAGCAACGCCCTGCCCATTCCTTCCTGTTGAGATCGGTTCCCCGGGTGGGACTTGCCGTCTGGTGTGGGCTTTGTTGCAAAGCTTTGAACGCACCAAGCGAAAGACTCACTCGAACATGTTCCGAAGCTACGATTTGGCCCGCCAAACTCCACGGAATTGATGTTCATAGAATTTTTCACGGATCAGGTCTGGGAACGCCCCCAAAAACCGTTGCGCAATTCAGCTTCAAGGCAGGTAAAACGTGGTTGCCTTTTCGACCGCAACCTTTTGGATTCCGCCTTCTGCGCCGCGCTCTGGGCGGAAGCTTCCATCGACGCCGAACAGCCGCAAAACCGAATTTCGAAACTGAAGCCATTTTGTTGCTTCGCGTTTCGAGTTTCCTGTTTTCTTTTCCCGTGCTTGCATCGAGTCCGGCTCCTGTTCGCTGCCGTCATCAGAAGTGTAGCATCATTCCTTTGCTTTTTCAGGTTTTTATCAGAGAACCATCCGACTATTTCGCAATTTCGTCGATCAGCCGCGTCTCGAGAAGCTGGCCATTCTGGTACAGCACCGGGTAAGCAATAGATGCGATATGGCTGTTGAACTCCCGGAACGCCCGCAACGTCTCAAGATGAATATCACTGGTTTCGAAGCTTTCCCGTGACCCGTGCTGCAATCGGCGCAGATGTCGTTTTCGGCTTTCACGTTCCACCCGTTTGATTTCGGTCTTCTCAAGGCTCAGCAGGCGCGCGCTTTCCAGATCGTCTGAAATAAGCACGTTTGATGCCAGCTTCATGTTGGCCAGAATGCCCTCGTGCATCTGAACAAGTTCCGACCAGCCTTCCTGCGAAAAGCTCGAGCCTTTGGCCCGCATTTCACCCGCCAACACGGTCAAGCGCTTGGCCACGACATCACCGGCCGTCTCCAGCCGGATAGCGAATTCCATCAGGTCGCGTGCGGATTTTTCATCCTTTTTTTCATATACATCCGGTGGAATCGCGGAAACGAATGCCCTGATCCCGGACAGGCAATTGTTCACGTCTTCGTCGATGGCTTGTACCGCTCGAATCTGTTGTTTGTCGCCACTGCGATACAATTCCAGGCAAGGCCGGAACATGGTTTCGACAAGGTCGCTCATCCGCAGCAGCTCACGTTTGAGGCTTGGTAGGGCCTGGCTGGGATTTGCCACATTGCCTATGTCCAATGCGCTGGCCGGTCGTGCCGGTTGCGGAACCAGTTCCTTCTTCTGATCCGGCAAAAACCTTTCGAACAGAACTTTCAATCTCCCGCAAAATGGCAAGGCCAGAAGCAGCAGTGACAGGTTGAACAAAACATGCACATTGACCAGCATCTGCCCGCCTTGCGGGTCTCCTAACAACCCGGTCCGCAAAGCCATGTTGGCGGCAAACAAACTCACCAAAGCCCAACTGCCACGCAATGCCAGGTTGGCATATGGAATGCGCCGGGCCTGGACTGGCATGGCACGGGTGAGCCAGACCGGAATGAAGGCAGAGCCGAAATTCGCGCCAAACACCAAAGACATCCCGGCGGCGAACGGGATCGCTCCGATCTGCACAAGGGTGACACACATGAGGATGGCCGCGACCGAGGAATGCATGACGAAAGCCAAGGCGCCCCCGACCAGAAACGCGGTGATATAGTCGCGCGCCAGATAATCTGCCACCGCGGGCAGAAACGCGCTGTCCCGAATGGGATCCATCGCCTCGCGAAGGAACCGAAGCGAGATCAGGATAAAGGCCACGCCCATCAGGATGCGCCCCATTTGCCGGGTTTTTTTGGCGTCGGTCTTTACGAACAGATACCCCCCAACCGCCAACAGCATCGGAACAAGCCAGTCCAGCCGGAACGAAAGAATCTGGATGATCAGCGCCGACCCCAGATCGCCGCCAAGTACAATCGCAAGGCCGGCAGGAAAACTGAGCATTCCACTGGCCGCAAACCCCGAGGTCAACAGAGCAACGGCCGCCGAGCTTTGCAGCACGACCGCCATCGTCAACCCAACCACCGAGGCCTGAAGGTAGCTGCGTTGTTGGGTCATTACCCGCTGGAACGACGCCCCATAGCTGCGCTCGATCCCGGTTCGCACCATACGAACCGCGTAAAGCAGCAGCATCGTCGCCCCGGCAAGGCTGATAAGGAAGCTGACAATTGCCATACTCTACCCCGTTATTCTTTTTGGCCCAGCTTGTCGCGGCGCATTGTATTATTCATGTTACCGGCCGCGATTGGGAAGGGATACATCCCATTTTTGGCCTACAAGGCGTAAACTCCTGTGAGCTTCACCGCAAGCACTTGACCGCGCTTTGACGGAACATCCGTCACCTATGAACTTGGCCAAGGGCGCCCGGAAGGACGCGGCCCCTGATCCTCTATTGTGACACGAGATCGGTAAGGGGCGTCAACTCTCGGCCTTGATTGCAGCAATTACGATGTCGATTGCGCGGTCCAACTCCAAACGCGAGATGGTCAGCGGCGGTGACAATGTCAGAACGCACCCCTGACTGATCTTATAGCTCAGACCGGCCTCGAGGCAGGCATAGTAGATCCGTTCGGCGCACGCGTTTCCCGGTGTTTTGTCGGCGCGATCATCCACGATTTCGATCCCGAACATCAGGCCCCGTCCCCGGATGTCTCCGACAATCGGAACGTTCTGAAGTTCATCCATCAAGCGACCAATGGCATGTTCACCCAATTCGGCTGACCGGCGAACCAGGCCTTCGTCTTCGATGATCTGGATCGTCGTCAAAGCGGCCCGGGCGGTGACCGGGTTCTTTTCGTGCGTGTAATGCCCGATGGCAAAATCTCCGCAAACATCCAGCTGTTTCCGGGCGACACAGGCGGCAATAGGCAGGATGCCGCCGCCAAGCGCCTTCCCAAGTGTAACGATGTCCGGGATGATCTCGTCATGTTCAAAGGCGAACATCCTGCCCGTCTTGCCAAGACCCGTCGGGATTTCATCCATGATCAACAGCGCCCCGTGACGGTTGCATGCCTCGCGCACCGTCTTCCAGAACCCCGGCGGCGGGACATAGGGCACGGCGCGCATCGGTTCCGCAATGACCGCCGCCACATCTCCTTCGCGCTCGAGGACATATTCCACCATTTTCGCACAGGCCAGCCCGCAGGTTTCGGGGCCCGCATGATTGTACGGGCATCGATAGCAGGCAAAGGGGGCGACATGTTCGGTACCGGACAAAAGGGGCCCCGCAATGTGACTGCGAAAGGTCGCCTCTCCGCCGACGCTTGCAGCGCCGAACCCCGCGCCATGGAAAGCATCCCAGAAGCTGATCGTTTTGAACCGACCCGTAGCGGCGCGCGCGATCCTGAGGGCAACCTCGTTGGCGTCAGAGCCGCCGGTGGTAAAGAGCATTTTGCCCAGATCACCAGGCACGATCTCTGCCAGTTTTTCAGCCAGTTCCACCGCCGGATCATTGGTAAAGCGGCGGGGCGCAAAGGGCAGATCGTCAAGCTGTGCCTTTATGGCGGCTACCAAGCGGGGATGGCCATACCCGATGTGGTGCACCGAGTTGCCGTGGAAATCCATGTACCGGCGGCCCTCGATATCTTCGATCCAGAGCCCTTCGGCCTTTGCAATGGTGCTGACGCAGGGTGAGGACAGAGATTGATGCAGGAACACGTTCGCATCGCGTTTGAGCAATGGCGATGATTTCGGCCCCGTCGACTTTTGCAGCCACGCCTTGCGCGCCTCGGACGTGTTTGATTCCCCTTCAGTGTGGACAATTTGTGGCATCGCCGCTCCTCTTTGCCGTCATCAAAAGATGCGGACCCCGCAAGCCCGCCAGTACCAGGGAGGAACTGTGTTGCCCTTTCCGCAAAAGGGGTAAGGGCAACAGACTCAGTTAGGCCACGGCAGCGAATAGGTTTTGACGTTGGTGAAAAACTTCATCGCTTCGATGACGCCTTCCTTCACCCCGTTTCCACTGTCCTTGATGCCGCCAAAGGGCGACATTTCAATGCGGTAACCCGGCTGTTCCCAGATGTTGCAGGTGCCGACGTTCAACCCGTTGATGAAGGCAATCGCCCGGTTCAGATCGTTTGTGCAGACACCCGAAGACAGGCCGAACTCGGTTCCGTTGGAAATTGCCATCACTTCTTCGTCGTTGTCCGGCACGCGAACGATCGGCACGATGGGTCCAAAGGTTTCCTCCATCACCAGCTCGCTGTCATGGGGCACCTTGTCGACCACGATAGGCGGCAGCAGCGCACCCTGGCGACCGGGGTGGTACAGAATTTCAGCACCTTCTTTTTCCGCCTGAAAAACGCGGTTTTCAAAAACCTCGGCGGCCTTGTCATGGATCACGCATCCAAGTTCGGTTTCCGGGTCTTGAGGATCGCCGAACTTGATCTTCCTGGCCTTCTCAAGAACCAGCGGCACGAATGTATCGGCCACGCTTTCCTGCACGAGAATGCGCTTGACCGCCGTGCAACGCTGGCCGGAATTTCCGGTAGCCCCCGCCACCGCAATGGCTGCCGCCTTGTCCAGATCGGCCTCACTCAGGTCATTCAGTACGATCAGAGGGTCGTTGCCGCCAAGTTCCAGCGCCTGACGCTTGTAGACGCCCTTTTCGGCGATCATCTTGCCCACGGGCACACCGCCGGTGAAGGTGATGATATCGATGTGTTCATTGGTGATCATCTCGTCGCCAATGTCGGCGGGCCAACCTGTCACGACCTGGAACATCTCGGGCGGCAAGCCGGCCTCATAGAGTATGTCAGCCAGTGTCAATGCGGTCAGCGGCGTCAGCTCGGTCGGTTTGCAAACCATGCAATTGTTGGTGGCAATCGACGGCGCGATCTTGTGGCTGACCATGTTCAGCGGGTGATTGAACGGCGTGATTGCGCTGATTGCTTTAACCGGCTCTCGGGTGGTGAAAATCTTGCGGGCCTTGCCGTTGTGGGTCAGGTCGCAGGAGAAGATCTCACCATCATCCTTCAATGCCTCGGCCGCCGCGAATTGATACACGTCCTGCGCGCGCTTGGTTTCGTAGATCGCATGCTGGTGACAGATCCCCAACTCCAGCGTCAGCCATTTCGCAAGATAATCGCGTTTTTCGCCGATCAACTCGCCCGCCCGTTGCAGGATCTGGCTGCGCTCGTATCGGGTCAGCTTGGGTTTGTAATTCGCCGCAATCTCGAACGCCCGGCGCGCATGTTCGGCTGTACCGGCTGGTACGTGACCCACAACCTCGTTTGTGTACGGGTAGAGAACGGGAACGGTGTCGTCTGTAAAGACAATCTCGCCACCGATCCGCATTCCCTCGTTGCGTACTTCGATTTTCGACATGGTCTGATCTTTCATAGCTTACTGTGCCGCCGCTGTTGTTGCGTAGAAGAAGGCATCGAAATTGCGCAGCACGGGTTGGTTTGGCAGGTCGATGACACGGTTCACGATGAAGGGAACTTCCTGCTCGGTCAAACCACCATGGCTGCGCAAAGGTTCTTTGAGTGCTGCCAGATCGTGGCGATGCTCGGACGTGCCGATGCAGATGTTTTCACCGGAAACCATCACGATGTCGCCAATGCGGTCGCCCGGCAATTCGAATTGCTCGATCGCCTCGGCCTTGGTCAGCACATGAGTGATGCCGCTGGTCGCCTTGAGCTTGCGGATGATGTCGCCCTGGTCTGCTCCGTCAGGCAAATAGGCGGTTGCAAAAGACCCCAACGCGCCATGATGCACGACGTATGGGTCGGTAATCGGAAGAATGACCCGCGCCGCATCCTTGCCCAACCATTCGTCCATCAGGTCCTGCACGTACACCACCGAGGGGGATCCATCCACCAAATGCTTTGGCTTCATGCCGTGGTCCGCGGTCACCACGATGGCCGCACCCAATTCATCCAGTTCGCCCAGATACCGGTCAAACATGGCATAGAAATCGAGTGCGCCTTTTTGATCGGGTGCAAACTTGTGCTGGATATAGTCTGTGGTCGACAAATACATCACGTCGGGCTTGAACTCTTTCAGCAGCTTGACGCCAGCGGCAAAGACAAATTCGGAAAGTTCTGCCGAGTAGACCTCGGGGACGTCCATGCCCAGCCATTTGCTGGCGTTGTCGATGCCATGTTCCGCCAGCGTCGTTTCACCCGACCGTTCGGAAGAAAACGCAACCGCCCTGCCCTCGTCAAATTTCAGCCCTGCCCCCAACAGCGCGCGCAGCTTGTCCTTGGCGGTTACCATCGCCACGCGGAAACCCGCGTCGTAGAATTGGGAAAAAATGGTCGGCGCACGCAGGAAGCGGACATCATTCATCATCACTTCCTCGCCGCTGTCAGGGTCGATGAGGTAGTTGCCGCAGATGCCATGCACGATCGGAGGGCGCCCGGTGGCAATCGAAAGATTGTTGGGGTTGGTGAAGGACGGGATAACGGAATGGGCCAGTCGGTCCGTACCCTCTTCCCGTATCCGCTTGAGATTGGGCATCAGCCCTTTCGCAATCGCGACATCAAGGTATTCGGGCTCGCATCCATCAAGGCAGATGGCAATAGCAGGCACCTTCGGCGTCGGATAGACGCGCTCATTTGCTTCGACGGGGGTTTGAATGGTCATCTGTATTTTCCTTGATGTTTAAGCGGCCAGCTTGGCGCGTTCTTCCAGTGCCCGAAGAGGAGGAGCGGCGTTTGTCACGCCCATTTCTTCCATGGATTCCTTTGCTGCGCGCACGACATTGCGCATGACGTCTTCGTCCATCTGACCGATGCATCCGACGCGGAAACTGTCGACGACGGTCAGCTTGCCCGGGTAGATAATGAACCCTTTGTCCTTCATCAGGTTGTAGAACCGATCGAATACGAATTTCTCATCGGCGGGGCAGAAGAACGTGACGATGATCGGGCTGAGCCAACGATTGTCCAGCAGCGTTTCGAAACCCAGTTCACGCATGCCTGCAACCATGACGTCCCGGTTGCGGGTGTAACGTGCGCCGCGGCCGGCAACACCGCCTTCAGCGGCATGCGCCCGAAGCGCTTCGATAAAGGCGGCGACCACGTGCGTCGGCGGGGTAAAACGCCACTGACCGGTCTTGTTCATGTGCGCCCACTGGGCGTGCACATCCAGAGACAGGGAATGACTGTTGCCCTTTGCGGCTTCCAGCTCGTTCTTGCGCGCCACAATGAAGCCAAATCCGGGAACGCCCTCGATGCACTTGTTGGCCGAAGACACCATGGCTTCATATCGAATATCCGAGGGCCTGAGCTCGATCGCGCCGAAGGCCGACATCGAGTCGATCAACAGCTTGCGGCCGGCTGCATAGGTGGCCTCGGATATTTCCTCGACGGGGTTCAAGATACCCGAGCTGGTTTCGCAGTGAATGGCAACAACATGCGTGATGGCCGGATCATCCGCGAGAATGCGCGCAACCTCGTCGCCCCGTGGCGGCAGGTAATCGCCCTTGTCCAGCACGATATGGTCTCGGCCCAGATACTGTAGCGTTTGCGCAGAACGTTGCCCATAGGCGCCATTGGCCAGTACCAGCGCCTTTCCTTCCGGCGGAATAAACGACGCCAGCATTGCTTCGACCGAGAAGGAGCCGCTGCCCTGCATTGGCACGCAATCGAAGGCGTCGGCGCCGTCACCAAGCAGGCCCAGCAGGCTTGACCGCAGCTCTCTTGTCATGGCGCGAAAGTCGTCGTCCCAGCTGCCCCAGTCCTTCAGCATGGCCTCTTTCACGGCATAGGACGTTGTCAAAGGACCGGGTGTCAAAAGGTATGGTTCGCCGAGGCGCGGTTGCTCGATTTTTGGATGGGATGGCGTCATTACCGGGCTCCAGAACAGCGTTTTCACAAACACCATTGCAGCAACGGTTGCTATATGTGAAATTGCAAATATCAATCTAATTATAAGTGCAGCCTATGCACAAATCATTGGGGACCGGTGATGCGGCACAGCCAGCTCAAAGCCTTTCATTACGTGGCCAAACATGGCGGGTTTTCCCGCGCGGCCGAGGCGCTTTTTCTGACGCAGCCGGCGATTTCCGAACAGGTTCGAAAGCTGGAACAGGATCACGACCTGTTGTTGTTTCAGCGCGAACGAAAACGCGTGAACCTCACCCCCGAAGGCGAACAGCTTTACCGGTTCACAAAGCAGTATTTTGAGATCGAAGATCAGATCGAGGACTACCTTTCGGAAACCAAGGCCGCAATCGACGGGGAATTGCGGATCATCGCTGATTCAGCGCATCACATGACGTCTTTCCTGGGGTCGTTTCAAAAGAAGTACCCCAAAATCACCATCACCGTGCGGTCCGGAAACACCGAAGAAATTCTGGAAGAACTTCGGTCGTACAACGCCGAGATCGGTGTTGTCGGCAGCCTGTCCCCCGGCAAGGACATGGATGTGTTGAACCTGGGGTCCACTGAAATCGTGGCCTTTGCTGCCCAAGGCGTGCTTTTGGCATCCAAACCTTCGCTTTCTTTGGAAGAACTGGCCGATCTGCCGCTGGTATTCAGAGAGCACGGGTCAAAAACACGTCAGAAACTGGAAGAAGAAGCCGAAAGGCGCGGTATCACGTTGAATCCTGCAATCGTTGCGGAAGGGCGCGAGGCCGTTCGCGAGCTTGTGGCCTCGGGCGCAGGCATCGGATTTGTCTCTCAGGCAGAGTATGGGCATGATGATCGGTTGCGACAAATCAAGCTCAAGGACGTGAAGTTGCAAATGGGTGAAAGCATGATTTCGCTGTCGCAACGGCGCAACGTAAAGATCATCCGAGCCTTCATGGACTTCGCCCAGCGCGCGCTGGAAGAAAAAAGCCCCCCCGCCGATACCTGATCGGCGGGGGCAGGGTTCCTTTGACTACCGGCTTCGCCAAGCCTGAGTGCGCTTCAGAATGCCTTTTGAAGCAATCAGGTGAACGATCCGGGCAACCGCGTTGGTGTAAAAGATCATCATGCCCATCGCCGCCGCAGGCGCGATATCCCCGGCATCATCCATGTTCAGCACTGCGATGGACGCAAGCGTCGTTTTGGGAGAGTAAAGAAATACCACTGCTGACACGGTCGTCATCGCGTTAACGAACAGATAGATTGAGATGTCCAACACCGCCGGCAGACAAACCGGAACCGTTACCCGTGCGAACAGCTTCATTGTCGGCTGTTTGAGCGAGGCAGACACTGACTCAAATTCTCTGTCCATTTGCTTGAGCGCGGTGACGGCCGTCAGGTGCGATACGGTGTAGAAATGCGTCACAGTGCAAATCACCAAAATCGCCATCGTGCCGTAAATCCCGTTCAGCGGATTGGACGGGTTGTTGAAGAAGAAAATATATGACAGCCCCAATACCATGCCTGGGATCGCCATGGGCAGCATCGCGAACATCTGGAAAATCGACCGGCCGGTTCTGAACCCGTTTGATTTTTCCACCAGATAGGCCCCGAAGAACACAACCGTCGTGCCGATGACTGCCGTCAGCAACGCCAGTTTGATCGAGTTGAAATACGACCCCCAGCCGCCGCCGTCCATTCTGTTGAACTGATAGTTCTTGAGGCTCAGACTCAGGTCGTAGGGCCAGAACTTGATCAGCGCCGCAAACTGACACACAGCCAGAAGACCAACGATGAACAGGCCGATCAGGCTGCAATAGATCAGGAATATGCGGTCAGCTTTCGGGTTCGGCGTCGCCTGATATGGCACAGAACGCGCCGAAAGCAACGCCACCTGCTTGGACTGAACCATTCGGTCGATGGCAAAAGCCAGAATGGCCGGGATGACCAGAACCACAGAGACCACGGCGCCCATTTCAAAATTCTGCTGGCCGATCACCTGTTTGTAGATATCCACCGCAAGGACGTTGAATTGACCACCGATAACCTTCGGCAACCCGAAATCGGTGATCACCAGGTTGAACACGACAAAGGCCGCCGAGATCAGGCCATAGCGGGCCCCGGGGATGGTCACGGTCCAGAAGGTCCGCCATGGCGTCGACCGCAAGCTGGCCGCAGCTTCATACAGGCGCGCGTCAGATATCGCGAGCGCGGTCGATATGATCAGAAACGCGTGCGGAAAGGTAAAGAAAACCGATCCGATCACGATGCCTATGGGGCCGTAGATGCTGGCACCGAACAGCAACTCCTTGATCATGCCCTGATTGCCGAACAGGTAGACCAACGCGATGCCCGGCAAAAGCGACGGAACCAGGATCGGTGCCATCGCAATGAGGCGAAAAACACCCTTGAACCGCATGCAGCTTCGGTTCAGCGCATAGGCGAACCAAAACGCCAGTGTCACCGTCACAATGGTGCTGACAACCGAGATCCAAAGCGAGTTCTTGATCGAATTGAACAGTGCTGGTGTCGAGAAGTAGTTGATGAAATTGTCCAGCCCTCGCGACTGGACCGGCCGCATTTGCACCCGGCGAAACGTGTTGGAATCAAGCTCGACCCAATCGGTGCCTTCATTCAATGTCGATCCGACCAGAAAGCGCCCGGTATCCGTCGTGTTGCGGACCTTGTACATCACCGGGCTGCGAAAGCTGAAATCAGGAAAGAATCCGGTCACAGGCAAGCGCCCGTCGGAACCCGTCACCAGATCGGAGTCGGAATAGACCCCCAATTGCCTGTTCAACTCGTCCGCCGACAGGATCGTTCCATCGAAGACGCCTGCGTCGTCACTTACCTGAAACTCGTACTGGGACAGCTCGACCCGATAGGTCGAAAACGACTTGGACAGCATCGTGTAAAGCGGCAACGCCAATGTCACGACCAGATACAGCGCGATCACCATCATGCTGCCGCGCATCAGGATATCATCACGGCTGAGCTTGGGCTTGATGTCCGGCCCGACAGGCAGGCTGTCCTGATTGGTAGAAACCGAGCTCATGCCTTGGCCTCCGGCACTTCAAACGCCATAAGGCGGTTCTCGGGAAGCTCAATCACCACGCTGCGCCCCTCTTCCAGTTCCAGACGACGCACGGCATTGATCGAGAAATCCGCGATAAGTTCCGATGATCCGAACTTCTCGTTGTTCAATCGGCAGCGCCAGAACGAACCCAGGAACTCCATCTCATCCAGCGTCACCTCTATGCAGTTCCGATTGCCGCCCGTGTCGAGATAACCAGCTTCATGAGGGATGATGTCTTCGGGTCGAATGGCCGCGATGATCGGGGTTCCATCGCTGAACTTGTGGCCGAGGCAGGCAAAGGTCTTTTCCCCGACGCTCAAACGTCCGCCTTTGGTGACCTGCGACCGGATCTGGTTCATTTCACCGATAAAGTCGGCAACGAACAGATTGGCCGGTTCCCGGTAGATTTCGGTAGGAGGCCCCACCTGTTCGATCACACCATGGTTCATGACCACGATCCGGTCTGCCATGGCCAGCGCTTCTTCCTGATCGTGGGTCACCATCACGGTGGTCACACCCAGCTTGCGCTGCAACTCCTTGATCTCGTGCCGCAGATGAACACGCACTTTGGCGTCCAGCGCCGACAAGGGTTCGTCCAGCAGCAAAAGTCCGGGGTTGGTCGCGATGGCACGCGCCAGCGCAATCCGTTGCTGCTGACCACCTGACAATTGCGCCGGATATTTCTTGCCCTGATCCGGCAGACCAACCAGGGTCAAGAGTTCGTTTACGCGAACAGCGATATCCGATTTGCTGCGGCCGGTGTTTTCAAGGCCAAAAGCGATGTTCTTTTCAATGGTCAGGTTTGGGAACAACGCGTAGGACTGAAACACGATCCCGAAATCACGCTCGGACGGGGGCAGATTGGACACGTCCTTGCCATCCTGCATGACCGTACCCTTGGTCTGCAAATCCAATCCGGCGATTGCCCGCAAAAGAGTGGTCTTGCCGCACCCGGACGGGCCGAGGAAACAAACAAACTCGCCCTCGTTGATTTCCAAAGAGATGTCCTTGAGCGCTAGAAAGTTTCCGAACGCTTTCCACAAACTCTGGATGCTGAGATACAGTTCACCGGGTGGTGTTTTCTGAAGCACGGGAGAAGTCCTCACATCTGCACCTCGGGCGCGGCCGGTCCTGGCCGGTTGAAACCGGGTGAGTAAGTTGTTTTTCGGGGAACAAGAGACTGGTGCGCAGGAGAGGCACGAAAGCCTCTCCTGCCAATGGGGTTACTTCGCTTCCGACTTTCCGTCATAGCGAGACTGCCATTCCTTCAGGATTGCCGCGCGATTGTTGGCGGCAAACTCAAAATCATTTTCGATCATTGCATCCAGAAGACCCTCTGGGAAGTGCTCAACCGGTTTTGCAACGCCCGGATAGGCGACAACTGCATAGCCGGTGTTGTACATCTCGTTGGCTTCCTTGGTGACGGTAAAGTCCACCAGCTTCTGCGCGGCCTCCAAATTGGCGGTGCCAGCAACAATTGCGGTGGCTTCCATGTCCCAGCCGACGCCCTCAGAAGGCACGATGATCTCAAGCGGCGCGCCATCGGCTTTGGATTTTGCCCCGCGGAACGCAAAGGAAATGCCAATCGGGATTTCGCCCGCCGCCGCCAGTTTGCAGGGTTTTGAACCTGAATGGGTGTAACGCGCGATGTTCTCGTGCAGCGCATCCATGTATTCCCAACCACCTTCTTCACCGAACATCTGCAACCAGCTGGACACGTCAAGGAACCCGGTGCCCGATGAATTCGGATTGGGCATGATCACCTGATCCTTGTACATCGGGTCGGTGAGATCCTTCCAGGATGTCGGCGGGGTCAGCCCGGCTTTCTCTGCCTCGACTGTATTGTAGCAGACGGCAGCAACCCAGGCGTCCATGCCGACCCAGGCAGGGGGGTTGTCGCCATCAACAAATTTTTTGTCCAGCTTTTCCACACCGGCCGGCGCATAAGGCTCCAGTATACCTTCTGATTTCAGCAGCAGCAGCGACGTGGCGGCCAGGCCCCAAACAACGTCGGCCTGCGGATTATCACGTTCTGCCAGCAATTTCGCCGTAATGATCCCGGTCGAGTCGCGAACCCAATTGATCTTGATATCAGGATGGCTTTGATTGAACGTCTCGGCATACCGAGCCAAGTCTTCCGCCTCGACTGCGGTATAAACTGTCAATTCCGTTTCCGATGCCGCCGCCGTCGCCGTCGCCGTCAGCGCACCGATAGTCAGAGCTGCGAGAAGTGATGCTTTGTGTTTCATTGTGATCCTCTGTTGGTAGTAATGTTATTTTCGCCATTCTTGCGCGGCGTTCGAACTCGATTATTGTGCAACGATTGTTTGACAGCAGTTTGACAGATAAAAACGCCAATAAAAATCGATTATATCTTCGATGTCATAAGCATTTCCTATAGATGAAATCCGCTTGCCCCAGATGATCAGCGCGGAACGGGACCATGACGATCAACAGATCAACAGGGCATGTCAAAGGCTCTGAATTCTTCAGACTTTCCTGCAGTGGCGCAAAAAACGCTTAACGTGTCATCGCAAGGAGTCCGATCCCGATCGCGACAATGGTCGCTGCAAGAAGCCTGTTGGATTTCGGCCCTTCGCCGAACCACATCACACCAATAAGCGATGCAAAGATAACCGAACTTTCCCTAAGCGCGGATACAACGCCCAAGGGCGCGACCGTTTTGGCATACAGCACCAGCCCATACGCCAGGCCAGAGATGACGCCGCCTGTCAGACCCGCCCAGACATAACGCCTGGGCAGCGCTACGAAACGCTGCCATCTGGTCGCGAAGATAAACCCGGCAACAAAAATTTCGGCAACGAACAGTGCCGCAATGTATCCCAGTATGTTCCCGGACAGCCGGATACCAATGCCGTCCACAATCGAATAGGACGCTATCATCAGACCCGTGCCAAACGCCGCCGCCACGGCGACCCAGCTTGTGTTTCGGCCCAGCCCGACCAGGGACAGGCACCCAATCCCAGCCGAGATGCAGACAATGCCGACCCACGCGATCGGCGGCAGAAACTCACCCGCGAAAAGAATGGCACCCACCGTGACCAGGATTGGCGTCATCCCGCGTGAGATCGGGTACACCACCGACAGATCTCCATGTTTGTACGCGGTGTTGAGAAACCAATAGTACCCCCAGTGGATCAGGGTCGAGCCGATGATGAAGGGGAACGCCGCCCAAACCGGCAAGCCGATAAAAGGCAACGCAATCAGCGCAGGCACGGCGTGGCCAAGCGCCACCAACCCCAAAACAACCGCTTTGTCGGGCGCGCCTTTGACAACCGCATTCCAGAGCGCGTGCAACACGGCTGCGGTCAAGACGATGAGAACTGCCTGTAATGTCATTGTGGCCCGACGATATGAGCTGAATATTTGTCTTGCGTCACAATTCGGCTTTCAGAGCGCTTGTTTGCGCGCACACACAGCGGCTCGACCAAAGCTTGACCTGTATCGCGACGGCAACGCTTTATTGGGCTCAAACCCGCTGGGCAATGCAACCCCGGCGAGGGGCGGATCAGGTTGGTCATCGCGGGTTGGTTGCACAACTGACGATCCAGACCAACCGCATGCCATGTGGTGCCACGGCTTGGTTACCCCTGCTCAATAAGCACCACATCACGATGCAGCTTTCCGGTCAGATGATACGCAACCGTGCAGCCAATGATGATGCCCCCGACAATGACATGCTGCGCCGTGCGGAAGTTTGGTGTCAGCCATCGGGTCGCTCCATACTCAGGGATTCGGATTTCCCTTCACCCTATTTGTACTTTGCAAATTTTGGCAATTTTTTTCCTGTTTTTGCGTCATGCGATCACAGTATCCACGGGCTGGCTTTGCAGCGCGCCAGCTATGCTGTTGGGCAACTCCTCATCCACCACCAGAGTCGCTTTCACCGGCAGAGGTTTCATCACGATCGGACCAACCATGTTGAACTTGCTGCTATCAGCCAGGATCAGCGGCCGCTGCGCCCGCTGCATCATCATATGACGCAAGTTGGCGCCTTCCAGCGAGAAATCGGTAAACAATGCCCGAGAGCTCACACCGCCGACCCCGATCAACGCATATTCCGCATTGTATCGCGACAGGTGGTCGAGCGTGTCCAAACTCAATGTGGCATTCTCTGAAAAATCCAGCCGCCCGCCCAGTAGCGTGACTTCGGCGACCGCCGGCGCCAACACAGATGCAATCGTCAAATCATTGGTATATATGGTAAGATTTTGTCGCACAGCGGCCAGAGCCTGCGCCGCCGCCACTGTCGTTGACCCGCTGTCGATTATCACGCTGGCCCAGTCCGGGATCACGCTTGCCACATAGGCTCCAATCCGTTCCTTGCCTTTCGGGTTGGTTTGAGCCCGGTCGGCCATCGGAGGTTCCCACCTGCGGATACTGGTCGCGCCGCCCCGCACCTGATGAAGCTTGTTCTCCAGTGCCAACTGTTCAATATCCTTGCGCACGGTTTCCCGTGACACACCAAGCCGTTCCGTCAGCGAACGGATCGAGACCGCAGGCTGGCGCGAGACTTCTTCCAGTATGATGGCGTGGCGTTCGGGTGCGAGCATTGGCCGGCCCTTTGGTTTTGGACTGCACGAATATGCCAAAATTTGCAAACATGGTACAGCCCAAACACCCAATCAGACACGCGTTGCCATGGCGCCGCGGTGACGCCCTCACACCAATGGTCCAGAGCGGTCAATGGGCCCTGCCACCGGGCACGCAGTGACTACGCCGGGTAGATGGGGAACGATTTGCACAACGCAGCGACCGAGGTTTTGCAGCGCAGAATTGTCGCGCCGGTATCACCCGCGGCCTCAGCTTCGATCAAATCCGCAATCACGTTTGCCAATTGGTCGAACGCGGCCTCTTTCATTCCGCGGGTCGTTGCCGCGCTCACGCCCAGGCGCAATCCAACCCATTCTGGCGGTCGCGTGCTGTCATTGGGGATCGCGTTTTTGTTGGTCGTGATATTGGCCTTCTCCAGAACGACCTCGGCACGTTTGCCTGTGATACCCTTGGGGCTGAGATCCACGAGCACCAGATGCGTGTCAGTACCACCGGACACGATACGCAACCCCCGGGACTGCAAGGTTTCCGCGAGTTTGGCGGCGTTGGCTTTGACCTGCGCTCCGTAGTCCTTGAATTCATCCGTAAGCGCTTCGGCAAGGCAAACTGCTTTGGCCGCCAGAACCTGGCTGTGGATCGAACCCTGAACGCCGGGGAAAACCGCAGATTGCAGCCTCTTGAACCAGTCCTCGTTGTTGGTGAGGATCAACCCGCCACGAGGACCACGCAGTGTTTTTGTCGTGGTGCACGTCACAATATCCGCATGCGGAAAAGGCGAAGGATGCACGCCCGAGGCGACCAGCCCGGCAATATGAGCCATGTCCACGTGAAAATGCGCGCCGACCTTCCTCGCGATTTGCCCCATGCGCTCGAAGTCGATTTCGCGTGGATAGGCGGACCCACCCGCGATCAGCAGCTTTGGCCGGATTTCCTCGGCCAGTTTTTCCAGCGCATCGCAGTCAATGACCTCGGATTCGGCGTCGACACCATAATGATGCGGTTCGAACCAGCGACCCGACAGGTTGGCCTTCAGGCCGTGACTCAGATGACCGCCGGCGGCCAGATCCAGCGACAAGACCCTGTCACCAGGCTTGAGCAGCAGAAAGAAAACAGCAAGGTTCGCCTGGCTGCCGGAATGGGGCTGAACATTGGCATAGTCGCATCCGAACAGTTCCCTGGCGCGGTCGATTGCCGCCTGCTCGACGACGTCGACAAACTGACCGCCCCCGTGGAACCGGTTTCCCGGATACCCTTCAAGCGTCTTGTTGGTCATCTCATGCCCGAGAGCATCCAGCACCGCGCGGCTGACGATATTTTCGGACGCGATCAGCTCAATTTGGTCCTGCTGGCGCTTTTTCTCGTTTGCAAGAGCTTCTGCGACGACGGGGTCGGTCATCCTGACTGGGTTTTCAAAGTGCCGCGACATCCGGGCTCCTCCGATGCGATTGCGTTTTCTCCAAAATTCCAGAGTTCCACTGGCCGAAGCAAATCAGTATTGCTATTTATTTGCCGCAGAAAAACTAAGGCTTAAATGGATGTCACTTTCCCCTCGTCGCCCGAAAGGCCCACATCTCAATGCTTTACGAGCATTTGAAGCGGCGGCTCGGCTTGGAAGCTTTGCCGCTGCGGCAGACGAGCTATCCGTTACTCCGGGCGCGATAACTCAGCACGTCAAGGCCCTTGAAGCCTGGGCCGGCACCCAACTTTTTGTCCGAAATGCCCGCGGGGTCGAGATGACGGCGCTTGCCGAAGAGCTTTTGCCCGGGTTCACCCAGGCGTTTGATCAATTGGGAATGGCCGTGCAGGAACTTCGAACCAAGGCCCTGCCGCGCAAGGTCAAGGTCGCCGCGCTGCCGTCGATCGCGCAATTGTGGCTGGCGCCCAGACTTGGAACGCTCAGGCAAATTGCCCCGGATTTGTCCGTGTCTGTTGTGGCCCTTGAAACGCCGCCAAACCTTACGCGTGAACCATTTGACATGACTTTGTTCTTTTCCGGTGAACCGATCGGAATCAACGAAATCAAAATAGCCGAAGATGTGATTTTCCCGGTTTGCGCGCCCTCGGTCGCGGACAGATTGAAATCTGTTTCAGATCTTTCGCAGGAAACCCTTCTCCATGACGGGGCATGGGCAAATGATTGGGACAATTGGCTGAACAGCCAACCAGATGGCGCAGGTGTACCGAAGACGGGAACCGTGCACTCGTTGTATTCCGTCGCGCTGGAAGAGGCGCGTCATGGCGGTGGCGTGTTGATGGCGCACGAAGTTCTGGTTCAGAAATTGCTGGACAATGGCGATCTGGTTCGCCCGTTTTCGGCCTCGTTGAAGCTTCCCCGCGCAATGGTGGCCAAATTCACACCCTCTTTCAGCAGATCCCCCGTCTTCAAAGAGTTCAGATCGTTTTTGCTGAACGCAAACTGAAAAGCGGTGCCCGCAAAACGGGGTGTTCGCGCCGATCAGGCCCGCCTTCCCCTGACAGTCTCGGCTGGCCAGTTTTGGCGACGGATCCTTCGGGAAATACCATCAAATCCGTGAAGCTTCACATACTTAAGTCGTGGTCCGGCCTCGGACTGGAAGGTTGAGAAACGCGCCCCGACGATGCAAGCTGCTGTCAAGAACCATGGTTCGGGACGGAGGAAGAATGTCAGACGCGCGCCCCTCGGCGGAAACCGATCCTGGTCTCGCCGTACGCGACCTGAGCTTTCATTATGGCGCCAAGACGGCTTTGGATGCTGTCTCTTTTGACGTGTCGGCGGGGATGTTCTGCGGTCTGCTTGGTCCGAATGGGGCCGGGAAATCGACACTGGTGTCGCTGCTCACGCGATTGCTTGTGGCGCCGGACGGTGAAATCACGGTCGCGGGCCATGATCTGCGCCAATCCCCACGCAAGGCGCTGACAAAGCTTGGCGTGGTCTTTCAGCAACCGACACTGGATCTGGGTTTGACGGTGCGCCAGAACATGGCATATTTCGCAGCTCTGCATGGGTTGTCGCGATCCGAAGTCCCTGGCCGTATCGATGCGGCGCTGGATCGGCTGAACATGCGCGACCGCGCCGGGGAACGAGTGCGCGATCTCAATGGCGGTCATCGCCGCCGGATGGAACTGGCGCGTGCCCTGTTGCACGAACCTTCGGTGTTGCTGTTGGACGAACCGACCGTTGGGCTTGATGCCGCGGCTCGGCACGCGATAACCGACCATGTGCACGACCTGGCGGAACAGGGGCTGTGCGTATTGTGGGCCACGCATCTGACAGATGAAATGCGCGACGACGACCAGCTGCTGGTTCTTCATCGCGGTCAGATTCTTGCCAGTGGGCAGGTGGGCCGCCTGCGGGGGGATCAAACGCTGTCTGATTGGTTCCTGTCCCGAACCGAGGTCCCGACATGAACGGATTCCTGGGAGTCGCCCGCGCCATCATCGGACGCGAGTTTCTGCGTTTCATCCATCAACGCGAACGATTTCTGGCAGCCCTGGTCCGGCCAATGGTTTGGCTTTTGATCTTCGCAGCAGGGTTTCGCGCGGCCCTCGGCCTGTCGATCATTCCCCCCTACCAGACCTATATCACTTACGAGACCTATATCGTCCCCGGACTGTGTGCGATGGTTCTGTTGTTCAATGGGATGCAAAGCTCGCTCAGCCTTGTCTACGACCGCGAGATGGGCTCGATGCGCCTACTGCTGACCAGCTCGTTCCCGCGCTGGTGGCTGTTGTTCTGCCGTCTGCTGGGATCAACCGCGATATCCATCCTGCAGGTCTACACGTTTCTCGGATTGGCCGCTTTGTTCGGCATTGTACTGCCGTTACCCGGTTATGTCGCGGTTCTGCCGGGGCTGGTTCTGGGCGGTCTGATGCTGGGCGCGCTGGGGCTGGTGCTGTCCAGTTTCATCAAGCAGCTGGAGAATTTTGCCGGGGTGATGAACTTTGTCATCTTCCCAATGTTCTTCCTGTCCTCCGCCCTTTATCCGCTGTGGAAAATGGCTGAAAGCTCGCCATTGCTGCGTGATATCTGTGCGCTCAATCCTTTCACGCATGTGGTCGAGTTGATCCGGTTTCTGCTTTACTTGCAGATCAACTGGGGGGCCCTGCTGTGGGTTCTGGCGTCAACCGCAATACTGAGCGCGATCGCCGTTTGGGGGTATGACCCGGCCCGGGGCCTGATGAGGCGAAAATCATGACGGCCGCGCCACAAACCGCAAAGCGGAATCTGCTTCTGAAAACGCGCTTGGGCCTTGGGGCCGTCGTGCTTGGATCAGGCACCCTGCTGGCGGCCGCAATCCTTTACTTCGGGATGCAGACCGTCGCCAGCCGCCTGGAAACGGCACTGGCATCGGAAACCCGCATGGCACGCTATGCTGCTCTGTCGACCCAGGCGGCCACATTTCTTGTGATCGCAACCGAGTCGATACAGACCGGCCAAACAGTCGAGTCTCGACTTGATCGCCTTTCGCCGATCCGAGACCAGATTGGGGCAACGTTTCTGAACCTTCGTTCCGATGTGGAAGATGCAGTTGCCGCGGTTCAATCCCTGGGGCTGGACGAACAATCGCGATACGGAACCCAATCCCTGGGTCTGGCCAGAATGGAGGCGCTGCTGGCCAGCACGCTGGAAGGGCTAGCCGACGCAGAAGCCGATCAGGCCCAGCTGCGCGCCTATGTCGACTCGTTTGCGTCGGCGTTTGATCCTCTGCTCAGCCAGGCGGTGAATACCGAGGTTCTGTTTCGAAACTCCGTCATGGCGGGGATCGAACGGACCCGTTGGGTTCTGACCTGGGCGGCACTGGCACTGGCACTGTTCGCCTTGCTCAGCACGGCGTGGTTCTATTTTGGCCTTGTGCGACCGCAGTTCTCTCGTCTGGATCGGTTGCGCAACGCGGCGGTTCAGGTCGGCCGATCCGAATTCGCAATTTCGCTGCCTCAAACCCGCAATGATGAGATCGGCCAGTTATATGGCGAGACCAACCGCATGGCCGCTGCATTGAGAAAACGCCAGGCCGAGGTTGACGCAGAATGGGCCCGGTTGAACGAGACCATTGCCCAGCGAACCCGCGAACTGAGCGCTGCAAATGAATCCCTGTCCAAGATCGACGAAAACCGGCGCCGCTTTTTTGCTGATGTCAGTCACGAACTGCGCACACCGCTGACGGTCATCATGATGGAAGCTCAGATTGGCCAGAGGGATAACCAGACCGCGCCAGAGGCGTTGGCGACAATCGAAAGCAGCGCGGCAAAACTGAACCAGAGAATCGATGATTTGCTGCGCGTCGCCCGTTCCGAAACCGGTGAGCTGGCTCTGGAACCAACCAACGTTGCACTATGCGATCTGATGCAAACAGTTGTGAGCGACATTCAACCTGAAATCGATGGCGCCGACATGCAGCTTGAAACGGGCGACTTCCCGGATTGTTCGTTGCACTGTGACCTGAACTGGATTCGTCAGGTCCTGCTCAGTCTGATACGCAATGCGATCCGACATGCGCGGGACGGAAAAGCGTTGTTGCTGTCCGGCCAATCGGTTGACGGGGACGTTCAAATACAGCTGACCGATAACGGCCCCGGAATTCCCGATGGCGCCCAAACCCGGATCTTCGAGCGGTTTGTTCAGGGAGAGGCAGCAAACAGTCAGGGTTTCGGTGTCGGGCTGACACTGGCCAGGTGGGTCATCGAGGCCCATGAAGGAACCATATCGGTGGCAAGCCCGGTACCGCGTGAAAACGCCCTGGGATCAAATGCCGGTACAAATGTCTGCATTCGACTACCGCTGGCGGAGGCATAGAAAAATGGTCTCCAGACTGCTGATCATAGATGACGACCCCCGAATCACGTCGGCCCTTGTCCGGGGCCTGTCGCTGCACGGCTACTCAGCCGAGGCTGAAAACCGCGCCGACCAAGGGTTGGTGCGGTTGAAAAGCGGTGTATTCTCGGGCGCGATTGTCGATGTCATGCTGGGAACCGACAGTGGTATCGAACTGGTCCGGGCCGCGCGTCTTGCCGGGGTCGGAATCCCGATATTGATGTTGTCTGCCCTTTCCGATGTCGATCATCGTGCCGCCGGGCTTGAAGCCGGGGCCGATGATTACGTCGTTAAGCCGTTCAGCTTTGATGAGCTTGTCGCCCGGTTGCAAGTACAGGAACAACGCGTGCTCTCTCAGCGCCCGGACCCCGCGCGCCTGTCGTCGCGGGACAGAACACTTTCAATCCGCGAGACACGCATTGCGCTCACCGAACGTGAATTCGAACTGCTCACGCTGCTCAACAGCAAGGCCGGATCGCCAATATCCCGAGGAGAACTGTTTGACACGCTCTGGTCACAGGACGGGTCCAGTAACGAAAATGTGGTGGACGTCTACATCGGATATCTGAGAAAGAAATTGGGGTCGGATGATTTTGGATTTGAAATCAAAACCATACGCAACCAGGGGTTTTGCATTCAGGGGGTCGCCCCGTTGTCGGATGACACCTGAGTACCGACCAAAGTCTAAATCCTTCTTATGAATTAAGAGTCGCACGGGCGCATGAGACCTGCCACATTGTTCGCAAGTACATTCTAGGAGGAGGACCCTGATATGGCTTGGAACAGACCTGTTATTCGCGAGATCGAATGCGGCATGGAAATCAACATGTATGGCCCCGATCATGACGATGAGCGCGGTGGCGGCCTGATCTGATCAGCCGCAAGCGCCAACAATAGATGACGTTGCGCGCGATAATACTAGGGGCCGCTGCTGGTGGCGGCCTTCCGCAATGGAATTGCGGATGTGAAAACTGCAATCTGGCCCGAAGCGGACATATTCCGGCGCAGACGCAATCATCACTCGCGGTCTCACCCGATGGCCAGAACTGGGCCATTCTGAACGCGTCTCCGGATATTCGAGCGCAGCTTGGCAATACGCCCGTCCTGTATCCGACCGGGTTGCGAGAGGTGCCGATTCAATCGGTGCTGGTGACGAATGGTGACATCGACCATGTGGCTGGCTTGCTGACGCTGCGCGAGATGCAGCCATTCACGCTGTTTGCGACCCAAAGTATTCAGGACGTCATTGCACAGAACCCGATTTTCGACGCCTTGAACGCCTCGGTCGTGACACGTGCGCCGATCTCGTTGAATCAGACGTTCGATCTGGTTCCCGGCTTGCAGGCAACATTGTTTCCGGTGCCCGGCAAAGTGCCTCTGTATCTTGAAGGGGAACATGTCGAAACCGAATTGGTTGGCGAACAAACCGTCGGGGTGGCACTGAGGGCGCAGGGGAAGACGGCATATTACATACCGGGCTGTGCCGCATTGACGCCCGAGTTGCGCGCCCGGCTTGACGAGGCCGATCTTTTGTTTTTCGACGGCACGCTTTGGCACGACACGGAAATGGTGCAGGCCGGGTTGGGTCAGAAAACGGGCAAGCGCATGGGCCATATGTCGATGGACGGCCCCGATGGATCGATCGCTGGTTTCGCCGATATGAAAATCGGGCGTAAAGTGTTCATCCACATGAACAACACCAATCCGGTTCTGCGCCCCGACAGCGCCGAGAACGCCCGGGCAAGGGCCAAAGGCTGGACGATAGGCCAGGATGGCATGGAGATAACGCTATGACCCAAAGCCGCAAAGAGTTCGAGGCCCGGCTTCGTCAGATCGGAGCCGAGCGTTACCACGACCTTCATCCGTTTCATCATCGCCTGCACGGAGGTCAATGCACGCCTGACGAAGTACGGGCCTGGGTGATCAACCGCTACTATTATCAGCATTCCATCCCGATGAAGGACGCCGCCTTCATATCGCGTGTAGAAGATCCTGCGCTGCGTCGAGCCTGGCGGTCGCGGATCGAGGATCATGACGGCACGGAAGACAACGAAGGTGGTATCCGGCGATGGTTGCGACTGGCCGAAGCCGTCGGTCTTGATCCGGACTATGTCGCTTCATGCGACGGCGTATTGCCCGCCACCAGATTTGCGGTGGATGCTTACGTGCGATACGTCCGCGAAAAGTCGTTGCTGGAAGCGGTTGCGGCCTCACTCACAGAACTGTTCGCTCCCAAGATTCATGCCAACAGGATCGAAGGTCTGCTTCGGCATTACGATTTTGCGGATGACAGCTCACTTGCCTATTTCCGCAACCGCCTGAAAGAAGCCCCCAAGGATGTGGCCTTTGGTCTGGCATGGGTTCTGGATCATGCCGACACCGCAGAAAAACAAGACGCGGCAGCCAAGGCACTGATTTTCAAAACCGATGTTCTCTGGTCGCAGCTGGATGCCCTGTGGGGCGCCTATGTCGAACCTGCCCGAATTCCTCCGGGGGCATGGAAGCCGGACACCGGTTTACGGATGCGGCAGGCGTCGTGATGTTGGCGCAGGAGGTCCCCTTGCTGCCGCGTGGTGTCCGCATCCATTTCGATTCCGTGCGAGAACAATGGGTTCTGCTGGCACCTGAACGGGCCGTGACGTTGGATCAGATCGGACATGCGATTCTGAGCGAAGTAGACGGCCAACGCAGCTTTGGTCAGATCACCGCAAGACTGTCCAGGAAATACAACGCCCCGGAAGAACAGATTGTCGAAGACAGCTCGGGGTTTCTGGATGCCCTTCGGGTGCGTCGTTTTCTGGATGTCGTCTGATGCAGGTAAAACCCCCTCCCCCCATTGCCATGCTGGCCGAGCTGACGCACCGATGTCCGTTGTCCTGCCCTTATTGCTCCAACCCAGTCGAAATGGCCAAACTCGACAGTGAAATGGATACTGAAACATGGGCACGTATTTTCAAGGAGGCGGCGGCGCTTGGTGTCTTGCAATTGCATCTGTCAGGTGGAGAGCCCGCATCCCGCCGCGATCTGGTTGCGCTGGTCAATGCCGCGCGTGAGGCCGGGTTGTATACCAACCTGATCACGTCGGCGATCGGCCTGTCCGAGCGACGCCTGCATGAGCTGGACGAAGTCGGCCTGGACCATATCCAGCTTTCTCTTCAGGGCACTGACGCCGCGATGGCGGATAAGGTAGGCGGCTATCGGGGCGGGTTTGACCGCAAGATGAAAACGGTCGAATGGATCAAGAAGATCGGGTTTCCGCTGACCCTGAACTTCGTACTGCACCGTCGCAATGCCCACCAACTGCCGCGGGCACTGGAATTGGCACAGGAGATGGGTGCTCGGCGGATCGAGGTTGCAACGGTGCAATTCCACGGCTGGGCCTTGCGGAACAGGGATGCCTTGATGCCGACGCGGGAACAGGCGCAACAGGTGACGCGACAGGTGGCCGAGGCCAGGAAAAACCTCAAGGGGCAACTGGTCATCGATTATGTTCCGGCGGACTATCACGACGACTACCCCAAGCGATGCATGGGCGGCTGGGGGACAACCGGGCTGAACGTGGCGCCAGACGGTCAGGTTCTGCCTTGCCATGCGGCACAGTCCATCCCGCATCTGACATTTGACCGGGTACAGGACAGACCGCTTGCGGATATCTGGTTCCATGGCAGCGCGTTCAATGCCTATCGCGGCACGGATTGGATGTCGGACCCGTGCAAAACCTGCGAACGCAAAACCATTGATTTTGGCGGCTGCCGCTGTCAGGCCATGGCCGTTATCGGAGACGCAGCCGCCACCGATCCGGTTTGCATCAAATCACCCCATCATCAGACCCTGCAAAACCAGGCAAACGAACATGCCGCCAAAGCGGATGCGCCCTTCATGTATCGAACCGCACCCGGTGCCGCGAGAGAGCCTGCGGAATGACCCTAACCCAGAACGGCCCCGTCTGGCCCGGCTACCAGGTTCAGGATCCGGTCGGAAAGACGCTGTGCTTCGGGTTTGGAATGCGTCACGAACAGGGTCGCCGGGCGATGCCGCGTGATGAGGTCCTCGGTCAGGGTCAGCATCGTCTCGGCCGTTTCGGAATCCAGTGATACAAAGGGCTCGTCCATAATCAGAAACTCGGGCTTCCCGGCAAAGGCGCGCGCCAGAGAAAGCCGGCGCTGCTGACCCAATGACAATTGACCGGGAAACAAATCCCCCTTTCCGTCCAGGCCAACGTCTGACAGCGCAGCGTCAATGTCAGCCTGCGACAGGTTACCATGGATCAGGGCGAGATTATCGAAAGCCGAGCGCCATGGCAGCAAAGTGGGTTCCTGAAACACAATCGCAAGCCGATCCGGCCGCACAATCTGGCCTTCGAAATCCGGGTCAATGCCTGCCACCAATCGCAGCAACGTCGTCTTTCCGATGCCCGATGGTCCGGTCAGCGCGACCGTTTCCCCGGCGGCGATGTCAAATGCAATGGGGCCCAGAACGGCGTGGTGTTCAAAGCGCTTCTTTCGGATGTCAATTCGGATCATGCAGTTCTCCACCGTCGAGCGCTACGCTCCAAAGGTTGAAGAACCAGCCATTCGACAACCAGCATGACGGCAATGAACGAAAACGCGTAGACCAGCACCATTGCCACATCAAACAGCTGAAAATACAAGTGGATTTGAAACCCGACACCGGATGAGCGCCCAAGAAACTCGACCACGAGCACGATCTTCCAGATCAGAGAAAGTCCGGACCGTGCGGCAGCTGCGATAAACGGGGCAAGCTGCGGCAGGATCACATGGCGCTGTCGCCTTTGCCACGGTATCCGGTAGACCCGTGCCAACGCATCCAGATCCGGGCTCAGCGCCCGGCCGCCCTCTCGGAGGATCGTCGCGACATTGGGAATTTTGTTCAGCGTAACCGCCGTGATCGCCGCAGCCTCGGTCAATCCGATCCAGAGGTAGCACAGCACGATCAGAACCAGCGCGGGCAGGTTCAGGAAGACAACCAGCCATGGATCGAGCCAGCGGTTCAGCGCATCCGACCGCCCCATGGCCAGGCCAATGATCGTTCCCAATGTCATTGCCAGCACGAACGCCCAGATCACGCGTGACAGGGTCGCGCCAAGGCTGCGCAGCAACTCTCCTGACGCAAGCTCTTGATGAAACCGGGGGATCAGGTCCCAGGGTTGCGGCAGTATCTGAGGGTCTGCGGTCAGCGACGCCGCAACAATCCACAACGCCACAAGGCCTGCGATAGACATAAGCGGCGTGAGGCGCGCGTTTTGCATCTGATCCTATTCCACGTCGGCAAAAAGACCCTGCGGCACAGTCGTCGCGGCGCCCACCAGTTCAGCCCCGCCCAATTCGGCCATAAGTTCCAGCATCCTGTTGGCCGCGACCGCATCTACCGGGCGGCGATCGGGAATACCGGCAATCCAATCGATCTTGAGTTGTTCAAACTGTGCATCGGACTTGACGTTCATGCGCGGTCTGATCGCCTCCCATGCTTCAGGCGAATTGGCCAGCAGGTCCTTGGCGTCGCGGCTGGCGGCAAACAGGCTTTGCGCAAGGTCGGGGTCTTCGTTCAGAAAACTCTCTTTCAGGTAATAGCCCAGCAAAGGCGTATTGGTGTCGAGCCCCAAGGCCTGCCCGGCATCCTCAACCGAGATCAGCTCTTTCATGCCGGACGCTTTCATCTTGGCCAGGAAATGCCAGAAATTGATCGCCCCGGCATAATCGCCGTTCAAAGCAGATTTGAAGATCAGAGGCGGCGCACCGAACACCTGTTCGGTGTCGGCTTTCAAGTCCATCCCGTATTCCTTTGCTGCATAGGCGCGCAGGATCAGCCAGGATTTATCCAGCGGTCCACCCGCGATGCCGATCTTGCCGCCCGCCAAATCCTTCAAACTGGTTGCCGGGCTGTCAGAGGGCACGACCACGCCGCCCACGGCTTTGGAATAAGGGATGAACACATAGTCCTTGCCGGCAGCCCTTTGACGAGCAACCCAAATCCAGTCGGCAACGGCCAAATCAGCCTCATCCCCCTCGACCGCGATACGCGTTGCGCCATTGTCGGCAAAAGGTTGAACATCAAGGACAAAGCCATGTTTCTGATCCAGGCCGTTCCGGCGAATGGTCTCAAGTTCCCAATTGACCGTTCCGATCTTGAGTACGGCCGCGCGAATGGTCGGCAGGGTCTCGGCGGCCAAAGCCCCCGAACTGAAAGCAAATGCAAGGCACGCGGCAAATAGTTTGGACATGACCCGATCCCGTTTACTCGCTATTCCGCCTTTCGGCTGACTTCATTCAAGTCTTTGTCCAGTTTGATATCGAACTGGTTGCCACCCTTACAGATGACATCGTCCAGATCATAACCATCATCTTCAACCTCGATGTCATCCGGGTCCATCTGACACTCGACAGAGGCAAGATAGGCCTCGATCTTTGCCACCGTTTCCGCGTCAATGTCGTCGGCGAAAGCCGGGGCCGCCAGAAGCCCGGCGGTTATCAACATTCCAAATCTTTTCATGATGTTATCTCTCCTCTATTGAATACTCACCGTAATGCGTTGCGTGTCACCGGTGGAACCGGGGATGCGAATTTCATGACTGCCGGGTTTGATTGCGATAAACGACAATTCGGCGACGCCGGCCTTGTCAAATTCGATGCTGTCCACCGCCATAGGACGGATCTCGATCTTGTTGATCACGATCTCATTCATCCAGATCGCGCGAAAGAAAGACGGCCCTTCGATGGCCAGTTCCGCCGAACCGTCAGCGGTGATCTCAAGCTTGTAATACGCGCCGGATTGCAGAACCACGTCCTCACCCAGCGGTTGCCCCGAAGCAAGCGTCAGCTTGATGGTTTCCCCACGGTTGCATTTCGCCAGAAGCCCGGCAAATCCCAGATCATCGCACAGTGGTGCCGCCGATATCGGCCCACCGAGCGCCGCGACCATCGCTGCGATCATAAGTTTCTTCATTCCTGTCCCTCCCAGAACTTCAGTCAATGGTCACCACACCCCAGGGCTGTTGCCCGACCTGCACCGATTTGATCGCCTTTTCAGAGGCGACATCGATGATGGTGATGTCGTTTGAATTGCCATTCGTGGTCAGCAGATATTTTTCGTCCGGCGTGAAATCCAACTGCCAGACCCGCTGCCCCACCAGGATATAGTCCAGCACTTCAAGACTTTGCGCGTCAACGACGGCAACCCGGTTTGCAGGCCCCAAAGCAACGAACAGACGGCTGCCGTCCGAAGTCACCTTGGCACCGACAGGCTGCAACCATTCCGGCTGCACGCCCGCCACTTCGAAGCTGATTTTGCCGACAACCGTCGGCGTTCCGTCTTCTGCAATGTCCATGACCGTGACGGTTCCGCCGATTTCCGATGTCACGAACAGGCGCTTTCCATCCGCTGTATACTGGGCATAGCGCGGGCGCTGGTCGACCAGGACATTATGCTTGATGGAATAATCCTCGGTGGAAATGAAATGCGCCATGTTGGTGGTCTCGGACGTGTTGACCACGAACTTGGCATCGGGGCTGATCCCCATGCCCTCGGGCTCGACGCCGACCGGAACCTCGGCCAGAATGGTGCGGGTTTCAGTGTCGGTGACCGTCACCAGATTGTCGTCCTCATTGGCGATATAGAGCCGCTTGCCCGAGGGTTCGAGAATGAAAAGCTCGGGGTCCGGACCAGAGGGCAAACTGGGAAGTTCCTCATAGGTCTCGGTATCAAATACCCGGATGATATTGTCATCCGAGGCGCAGACATACAGCGTGCCGCCATCCGGGCTGACGGTGATCCCGCGCGGTCGGTTGCCGCCTGGAAATTCGGTGATCACCTCCCAGGTTTCGGTATCAACCACGGTAATCGTATTGCCCCGCTCGTTCGAGACAAAAGCCTTGCCCGCAAACACGGGACCCGCGGTCAGCGCAGCACAGGCAACGGTCAACAACAGTCGTTTCATCAATACCTCCGGTTACTCGAATGCGCGACAGCTGGATTCCGCCCGATCCAATCCCATCGTATCGAGCGGTGAGACCTGGTGCAGAAACCCCTCTTGCGGGCTGACGCTGACAGTGATCGACCCGTCATACAGAAGGATCGGCTGACGCAACTGCCCGTTCCAATCGCGGAATGTCACTTTCTGTCCTTTGAATGCGGCCAGCTCAAACTCGTCCGACAGAGCATAATCCCGAACACCTTCGGGCTCTGCCGTACTGGCACGGGTCACGGCCTCGCCGATCACGCGCAGTGCAAGCCAGGTGTTGTAGTCTTCGGGGCGGACATAGCGCCCTGTCAGATCCTCGAAACGGGTCTGGAACTGGGTCGCGCCCCATGCCTCATGCGCGCCGTGAAACGTCGTTGGGCGCAAGCCGCCTGACCCCATCACGGGGCGCGGGGTCCAAAGGTGATAGGACAGATAGCGCGCGAAATAATCGGTTTCGTCCGCGGCAATCACAACGTCATGGTCTCGCGCATCCTGCGTGTCCAATGGCAATTGGCGCTGAACAAGAACATGACCGGAATCCGTTCTACGAGATCCCCCGGTATCCGCAAAGGTTCGATCTTCTGCAATCTTCGCGCCGAACTTGTTGGCTGCGCGGCGATACGCGTCCGCAAGCTGGACATCCTCGGGGTTGGATCCCGCCAACAGGAACCAATCGCGCCATTTCTTCCAGACGGCAAACTGTGCAACCGCATCGGCCTTCATGGCGCGGGACGGGGCGATATGAAGCAGGTTGCCCCGGCAGTTTGCGTCGCGAAGATCGACATCAGGCGCGGACACGTTGAAGACAAGCGCCCCGGACTCTGCCGCCTTGTCCGTCAGGCGCAACATGTCCGGCGCCTTGGCCAAAAGGACGATCAGGCGCACGCCTCCGGCAAGGATCCGGTCCATTGCGGCGTCAGCCTCTTCCGGCGGAGCGGCCATCGTGATGGTCTCATAGGTATGTCCCAGAAATCCGCCCGTGGTTCCGTTATCCTCATCCCCAAGCGCGGCACCAGCAAACCCCAGATCGTCCGGTTTCAGATCATAACGCGAGATCGGCAGAAGCGACGGATAGTCGATCCGCAGCACCGCAGCCTTTACATCGAGCGCCGCCGCTGTCATCGCGGATGTACACCAAAGAAGCGCCGCAAGCAGCGGCAGCAGGCGAATATTCAAGATGTCCTCCCGTTGCCTGAAAGTCAGAGTTCAGGTTGAAACATCCGGGGCATAGCGCCCCGAAAAACGGAACCGATACTTTTGGCCGTGTTGTAAAACAAAGCCTATCAGCTTCATCATTGAGCTCGATTCTTATTTTATAAGAATGCGCGTATACGGTTGATCTTGCTGCGGTTTCCCGCGACACCCGCCGATTTTTCATAGGGTGTTGCGGGTGACCAGCGACGTGCGCTCGCATGTCAGGTCTGACAGAAGAAACGCCGCGAGCGCGCAGCGTGTGCCAACGCTTTGCGCATTCAGGGAGGACATGGAATGTATCGACGATTTCTTCTTGCCGCAACCACCGCTCTGCTGGTTCCGGGTCTGGTTTGGGCCCACGGGCCGACCCGGCAGAAAGTCACGCTGACTGCCGAGGTCGCAGCCTCACCAGAGGAAGTCTGGGCCGTTGTCGGGAACTTTGATGACATGTCGTGGCATCCGGCTGTGTTTGCGACCGAAGGAAACGGCGGCAATAAGATTGATGCGACCCGATTGCTGACACTTGGCCAGGAAGGCGGGCCGACGATCAATGAAATTCTGTACAAGTACAGCGCAGAAAAAATGAGCTACTCCTACCGGATCACCGAGGTCGCGGTAGAGGTGCTGCCAGTCACCAACTATTCGTCGCATCTGACGGTAAAACCGCGCGACGGAGGTGGTTCGATCATCGAATGGCGCGGTGCCTTCTATCGCGGGTATCCAAACAACGATCCTCCGGCCGAGTTGAATGACGAAGCCGCCATTGCCGCCGTGACCGGCGTCTATCAGGCGGGTCTCGACGCGTTGATCGAGCGGTTCGGTGCGGCAAGTTAGCCACCCGCTGATTTTGTTTTTGGCGCTCTCTGGCAGCCCGACACTGGCACAGACAGCATTCATCACCTGTCAGAACGGTGAGGAACTAAGCCGGATGGATCTTGCACGGATGCAGGAAACGGCCCGCTGGCCACTACCTGGCAAGCCTGCGGGTGTGGCGGTTGGTCTGGATGAAACGCTGTTCACCGTATCCCCGGACAGCAAGATGGTCAGGCGTTTGTCTGCCGAGACCGGTGAAACGGTCGCGCAAGTCACGCTTGAAGGGGGGCCGATTGGAATCGCTCTGGATCAGGATCGCGGGCGGGTTTTCGTCTCGGACTGGTACAACGCCCGACTGTGGGTGCTGGACAGTGAAACTCTGAAAGTTCAATCCGAGTTGCCCACCGGAGCCGCCCCGGCGGGTATTGCGATATCAAAAGACGGGCGTTTTCTGGCGTCGGCCGACAAGGACGCGGACCAGGTGTCGGTTTTCGATGCCGACACTCTTCAGCCTCTGCACCGCAGCCCGGTTGGATCACGCCCCTTCGGGCTGCGTTTTGACCCGGATGGGCGTCTGTTCGTCGGCAATGTCGGCAGCAATGATGTCAGCTTGGTCGATGCGGAAACCGGCTCCGTTCTCGCAACGGTCCCGGTCGGGGAACGCCCTTACGGCATCGCCTTCGCCCACGGCCGGGCGTTCGTCACGAACCAATATGCCAATACGCTAAGCGTCATATCTCTGGAGACGCTCGAACATGAGGCCGTGATTGATGTTGGAGAATACCCCGAAGGCATTGATGCGACGGCGGGCGAAGATCTTCTGGTCATCGCAAACTGGTTCGACAACACCGTCAGCATCGTGGACCCGCAGGCACTGTCGGTGTTAGAAACAATGGAAACCTGTGATGGGCCCCGTGCCTTTGGCAGGTTCCTGCAAGGAGGACGACCATGAAAGTTTCTCATCTGATTGCAGTCCTGTTCTGTGTGCTGGCGGCTCCGGTTTGGGCATCCAACGAGGCATGGGAAAATGTCCGAGCGATGTTGTATGGCGACCGACCGATGCAAAACGGAGATGCGTTCATCGCGATTGATGCCCCCTATCGCACGCCCGACGATGCGCGGGCTCAACTGGCGGCTCAGATTGCGGCCCCTCGGGGGACGAAAGTGGCCAAGGTGACTTTGGTGCTGGACGAAAACCCGATGCCGGTTTCTGCCGTGTTCGAGTTGGAAGAACCATTGCCGAGTTTCTACTTCGACGTGACCATGCGCGTGAACGGCCCGACGCCGATGCATGTCATCGCCGAAACCACGGATGGCCGCCTTTGGGTTTCAGAAACTTTCGTCAAAACCTCGGGTCTTGGCGCCTGCGCGGCACCTCCCGGAACTGATCCGGAACTGGCGTTGGCAAACCTTGGCACGATGGAGGCCGAACTGGTGGGTCGCGTCCCTGCGCTGAACACGCGGACACGATTGTCAAACCTGGGTGCGGGCCGGGCCAACAAGATGGATCTGAACATTGATCATCCGTCGCATTCCGGAATGCAGATGGATCAGATTTCCCTGCTGTTCATCCCGATGCGATATGTAGAGACCGTGGATATCGATCTTGATGGCGCCGGGTATGTCCAGATGACGGGCTCGATTTCTCTGTCCGAAAATCCAAGGGTTGGCATTTCCGTTCCAAGCAGGGCGCAAGCGGTCGATGTGACCATGACGGATACGGACGGTACGGTCAGTCATTTACACAAAAAACTGGCGGGTTTTTAGATCACCCGCCTCCGGCAACGGGTTGGCCCGGGGCTGGCTTTACCCGTTCCAGTGGATAGCCCCACAAGGCCCAGCCGTCGGTGCCTTCCGGAAACCAGTAGACTTTGGTGTATCCCCATTCGATTGCGCGTCGGGCGGCATTCCAACTCATCCAGCAATCTTCCAGGCAAAAGAACACGACACCGTGGTTGATATCGCCATTGGTGCTGGCCTCTAGACCGGTTCGAAAATAGTCTGCCGTAACATCGGCAATTGCGCCATAGCCGACATTTGGCAACCAGAGTGATCCCGGAATGCTGTCACGCGGCTTGTCGCGCCAGATCGTGCCTTCAGGCAGATTGGCGGGTTTGGGCGGCTGCGGCAAAACGTCGATGAACGCGACGCTTTGTTCCTGCCACAGGCCGTATGCCTCTTCCGGGCCGATGACCGTCCCGCCGGTTATCTGATCCGGCACCGGCGCGCGGTAGTGATCCATGCGATAATCACTTGGTTCGGGTACTGTCTGCGCTGTTGCGGCAGTCGAGATCAACGCAATTGCCACCGCTGCCCGCATCATTGCGACAGGTCCAGAACCTCGGTCCCCAGATCATTCACAAGTGGAACGCCTGCCTCGGCCAATACAGCATTGATCTCATCCTGATTGCGGCGGATCAGCGAGTTCAACTGCCGCTGCCAAACCTTCTCACCCTGACGCACGCCCATGGTGATGCGGTAAAACAGACGCGGCGGCAGCTCTTCCTTGACCAGCGGGATCACCTTGAAATCAGGATAGTCTGCCGTGACCAACGGTCCGCCCAGCGGACCCCAGAGAATGGCCGCATCGATCTCACCCGATTGCAGATCATCCAGCATGTCGATGGCCGGGCTTTCCACACGTCGGTCAACGAACAGGTTATAAGGCTTGGCTTGCCCGATCAGCCCGTTCCGCGCCATATGAGCCGCAGGCGGTGTACCCGCCACGATCCCGATCCGTTTCCCCTTGAGCATCGGATCGTTCAACATGTCCACCCGGGCCAGATCACTGTCCATCGGCACGATCAGCGCATAGGCGGACGTATAGTAGTGGTTGGTGTTCTGCACCAGCTCATGACCTTGCGCATAGCCGATCACCACATCGCATCGTTTGGCGGCCAGCGTATTCCGTATGAAGCCCGTCGCCTGCGGAAACCAGACATATTGCACGGGCAGTTCCAGCTTTGCGGCAATCAATTCGGCCAGTTTGTTTTCAAATCCCGATCCGTCCTCGGATGACATGGGATTGTTGGCCGGATCCGCACAGACGCGAAAAGCCGTTCTTGAAACCAGGTCAGAAGTCTGCGCCGACACGGGCACTGCCTGACAAAGCCAGACGCAAAGTCCGAAAACCGGCAGGCAGGCCTTAGCCCATACACGCATCTTCATCCTCGCGGATAACGTCAGATTTCGCCTCTTTCTTGGGCGGGCGGCCACGCGGGATCGCACCCGACCCATGAGCCTTCAAGTATACATAGATGTCATCCAGAAAGCACATCACATTCGGGTTGTCGCCAAATCCCGGCATTACCGAGTTTTCAGCGGCGTTCACCACCTGGCGGCCATTGGTGACGACATCAACGAAGTCGTAATAATCCATTTCCAGCGCAGACTCTTTCAGAGCCGGCGCATAGGTCGAGCCCTCGCCATCCGGGCCGTGACAGACATGGCATTCCGCGTGATAGCGCCGGAAGCCCGAAAATGTCATCCAGTCTACGGTTCCATCCTCGGCCACGTTGAATGTCGGGATATCGTCTTCGGTGTAATACCGTCCATCTTCGGAATACGCGACTGCCAGATTGTCGGCAATCGCGGCAACAGGAAGGCAAGATGCAATAATTGATGCCAGAAGACGTACAGAATGGTTCATGGAACGCTCGTTTCTTTTCAAGTGAAAACCGGCGCAGTCCGATTGAACCGCGCCGGCCGGATCTTTGGCTTAGTTCGGCAATGCGAACACGGTCAGCTGACCGCCCAGCGCGGTATAGTCGCTGAGTGCGGCATAGCCACCCACGGCGCCCAGACCGTCATTCGGGTTGGTCAAACCAGCCGCCAGACCGATACCGGCCCAACCACCGACACCGGACAGAATGCCGATATACTGCTTGCCACCTTGCTCGTACGTCATCACGTTGCCGATGATGCCAGAGGGCGTTTTGAACTTGTACAGTTCTTCCCCTGTTTCAGCATGAACCGCCTTCAGATACCCTTCGAGCGTTCCATAGAAGACAACGTCACCCGCTGTCGCCAGCGCACCGGACCAGACCGAGAACTGCTCGGGCAGTGACCACTTGATGCTTCCATCAGTGTTGTCCCAGGCAATGAAGTTGCCCATGCCACCATGGCTGTCGGGTGCCGGATACATCGCCAGAGTTGCACCCACATAGGGCTGACCAGCGGTATAGGACACGCGGAACGGCTCATAATCCATGCAGACATGGTTGGTTGGCACATACATCAACTGAGTCTTCGGCGAATAGGCCGCAGGCTGTTGGTCCTTGGTGCCCAAAGCCGCCGGGCAGATACCGGTCGAGTTCACGTCCTCGCCGTTCTGTTCCGTCGAATACTGCGCAACCACGGCCGGGCGGCCATAGGTTTCGCTGTTGGGATCCATGTCGACGCCAGTTGTCCAGTTCACAACCGGGTCGAATTTTTCGGCCACCAGCAGCTCGCCCGTCACGCGGTCCATGGTGTAACCAAGACCGTTGCGGTCGAAATGGGTCAGCAGTTTGCGCTGCTCGCCATCAATTTCCTGTTCCGTAAGGATCATTTCATTGATGCCGTCATAGTCCCATTCATCATGCGGCGTCATCTGGTAGAACCATCTTGCCACGCCGGTGTCGATATCACGCGCCATGATGGTCATGGACCAGCGGTTGTCGCCCGGGCGCTGCGCCGGGTTCCAGGTCGACGGGTTCCCGGTGCCATAGTACATCAGGTTCTCGTCCAGATCCGCGGAATACCAGCCCCATGTGGTGCCGCCGCCGATCTTCCACTGATCGCCTTCCCAGGTGTTTGTACCCGAGTCCGCGCCAACCGGCTTACCCAGATGGGTGGTCTTTTCCGGATCAACAAGAATGTCCGAATCCGGCCCCATGGAATAGGCCCGCCAGACCAGCTCGCCCGAGTTCATGTCATAGGCCGTAACCGACCCGCGCACACCGAATTCGCCACCCGAGATACCGACAATGACCTTGTCCTTGATAGGCAACACCGTGGCTGTGTTGGTTTCGCCAATCGCCGGGTCACCATTCTGAACTTCCCAGACGACATCCCCGGACTTGGCATCAAGCGCCACAACCTTGGTGTCGGCCTGATGCAGGAAGATCTTGCCATCCGCATAAGCCACACCGCGGTTCACCGTGTCGCAGCACATGACCGGAATCACGTCCGGGTCCTGCTTGGGTTCATACTTCCAGACGATTTTGCCCTCATTTGCCAGATCCAGAGCATAGACAATGTTCGGGAACGGCGTGTGGACATACATCATGTCACCAATCACTAGCGGTGAACCCTCGTGCCCGCGCAGAACACCGGTCGAGAAGGTCCAGGCCACTTGCAGATCACCTACATTGTCTGCGTTGATCTGATCCAGTTCGGAATAGCGCTGATTTTTGTAGTCACCCGTCTGGATCGCCCATTGTTTTGCGTTCTCCATCTGGGCAACCAGGTCGTCATTTGCATAGGCCGTGGTGGCCAGTGCAATGGCAATCCCGGAGGTCCAAAGCGATAGATTTTTCATTCAATCTCCTCCCTTTCGTGCAGCGATCTCTCTCTCTGCATTGCAACACCTCACCCAGGTCGGATTACGGTGTCTGTTGATGCTCGCCCCGACCGACGGTTTTCCGGTCGCTTAGGTGGGAGAGCAATGCGATCTCCTACGACCCGTTGTCCTCAAAGGTCGCAAGATATGCGATGATGTTGGCCCGATCGTCCTCTTTTCGCAGCCCGGCGAAGGTCATCTTGATCCCCTTCGCATAGTCGCGCGGTTTCGTCAGAAACGCGTCCAGTTCTTCAGGTGTCCAAACCAGCCCTTCTTCGGACAGCGAAATCAACACCGGTGAATAGCCAAACCCTTCGACGGTTGCGGCCTGACGTCCAACAATGCCGTTCAGCATCGGCCCCACCTTGTTTTCAGCCCCCTCGCCCACCGCATGGCAGGCCTTGCACTTGCGAAAGACCTTCTCACCCGCTTCGGGGTCGCCATCGGCACTTGCGAAGGCGGGGGAAAGCATGAGGCAGGTTGCTGCGAATACCGTTCTGATCACTATCAATCTTTCCTTGTTATTTTCATTGGCTGAGACGTTCCGCGTGCCATTCGACATGGTCGCGCGCAAAACTGTTCACGAAGAAATACGAATGGTCATACCCCTCCTGGATTCTGATCTGTCCGGGCTGGCGGCGCTTGGCCATCATGTTGGCCAGAGCTTCGGGTTTGAGCAGATCAAGGAACTGATCATCCGCGCCCTGATCGATCAGCAGGTCACCTTTCCAGCCGTGCTCTTCCAGCAGCAGGGTGGCGTCATGCGCGACCCAGGTGTTTTCGTCATCACCCAGATAGCTGCTGAGCTGTTTACGGCCCCAATCCGACCGCGTCGGGTGCGCAATCGGCGCAAATGCCGAAAGAGACCCGAATTTGTCGGCGTTGCGTATCGCGATCGTAATCGCACCATGTCCACCCATGGAATGGCCCGTGATTCCGTGGCGATCCTGCACGGGGAAATTCTTCAGTACTATGTCGCGCAGTTCGTCGACGATGTAGTCATACATCCTGAAATGGGCCCGCCACGGGTCCCGGGTGGCGTTCACGTAAAACCCGGCCCCCTGCCCCAAGTCATAGGCGTCATCATCGGCAACATTGTCGCCACGCGGGGACGTATCGGGAAATACAACCGCGACACCGTAGTCCGCAGCCGCCTCCTGAAATCCGCCTTTGGTCATCGCGTTTTCATGGGTGCAGGTCAGGCCGGACAAGTACCACAACACCGGCACCGGGCCGGATTTGGCCTGAGGCGGCAGGTAGACGGCAAAGGTCATCTCGCAATCACAGGTCTCGGACGAGTGGGAGTACACGGTCTGTTCCCCTCCGAAACTGCGGTTTTGCGAGATAACTTTCAAACCCATGTCAGTACTCCACGACCGCGCGGATCGACTTACCCTGGTGCATCAGGTCAAAGCCGTGGTTGATTTCATCAAGCGTCAGCTTGTGCGTGATCATGGGGTCGATCTCGATCTTCCCGGCCATGTACCAATCCACGATCTTCGGAACATCCGTCCGGCCCTTGGCACCGCCGAACGCGGTTCCGCGCCATGACCGGCCGGTGACCAGCTGGAACGGACGCGTCGAAATCTCGGCGCCAGCGGGTGCCACACCGATGATGATGCTTTCACCCCAACCTTTGTGTGCGCATTCCAAAGCGGTCCGCATCACGCCGACATTGCCGGTCGCATCAAAGGTATAATCCGCACCGCCGCCGGTCAGTTCGACCAGATGCGCCACGATATCACCACTGACGTTCGAGGGGTTCACGAAATCGGTCATACCGAAATGAGTCGCCATTTCGGCCTTGCCGTCGTTCAGGTCGACACCAACGATCTGATCACAGCCCGCCATGCGACAGCCCTGAATGACGTTCAGGCCAATTCCACCCAGACCAAAGACCACGCAGCGCGACCCAATTTCGACCTTGGCGGTGTTGATGACGGCCCCTATGCCGGTGGTCACGCCGCAGCCGATGTAACAAATCTTGTCAAACGGCGCATCCTTGCGCACCTTGGCCAACGCTATCTCGGGCACAACGGTGTGATTGGCAAAAGTCGAACAGCCCATGTAGTGGTGGATCGGTGTGCCATCCAACATGCTGAACCGCGTCGTTCCATCCGGCAACAGACCGGCACCCTGAGTCGCCCGCACTTTCTGACACAGGTTCGTCTTGGGGTTCAGGCAATATTCGCATTCGCGGCACTCGGGTGTGTACAGCGGGATCACGTGATCCCCGACGGCAAGGCTGGTAACGCCGTCCCCGACCTCCAGAACAACCCCGGCACCTTCATGGCCCAGAATTGCAGGGAAAATCCCTTCGGGGTCATCTCCGGAACGGGTAAACTCATCCGTATGACATAGACCGGTCGCCTTGACCTCGATCAGGACTTCACCTGCTTTCGGGCCATCCAGCTCAACCTCCATGATTTCCAGAGGTTGGCCTGCCGCCACAGCAACCGCCGCGCGTGTTCTCATCTCCGTCTGTCCTCCCATGGCACCGGAATCAACCGCAGTCCGGCAGCTTGGGTCGAGTATGGGGGCGAGCACCACGTGCAAACAATTAAGACAATGGTGTGTATTGGGTTGAATGGACTTCGCGCGCACATTTCATGCATGATGTCCGCGTGGAGGAAAGCTGTGATGTCAAACGGCAAGCTGATTGTTTTGGCGCTGGCCTGTCTGGGTGCGGCTGGCCCTGGCTTGGCTGCGGATTTCTCCGATCCAACATGGCCGTGCATTCAGCGCAAGGTCGAGGACCTGTCGCTGGGCCTCATGTGGCCGTATCAGGTTGTTGACGGCGAAACCGCTGAAAACAGTACCGACATCGACGAAATCGCCGGGCTGTTGGCCCTGAGGCGGATCGAACTGGAAGACCTTCGGCCCCAGGTTGCAGAGTTTACCGCGCGGTACAACGGGGATCCGGATATTCTGGGTCAGGTGTTCCAGCGCGTCTTTGACACCTTGTCCAAAAGGCGCAAGCACATCATCGCGGGGATCGGAGAGTTTTCGCTCAAGCAGATCGATCTGGCCGAAAAGATTGATCTGGCCAGGGTGGAAATGGACCAAGCCCTGTCTTCCGACCCGCCCGACTATGACCGCGTTGACGCCCTGGAAGAGCAGCTGGATTGGGATCAGCTTATCTATTCTGACCGTCAACGCTCGATCACCTATCTGTGTGAAACGCCGCAAATCATCGAGCGGCGCCTGTTCGCGATTTCGCAAATGCTGCAACAATTGACCTCAGACCAGGGTTGACGCAGCGCCGGCGGAGGAAGGAGGGACACATGAAACACGTATTGATCATCTTTCTGACGCTGTCGCCCCTCTCGGCCCTGGGCCAGTCCCCACTCAGCGGCGTTGACATGACCCTGCCCAAAATGACCCAAGCGCAAATGACCCGCGCCGATGTCGTGGCCCGACTTGCGGCTGCCACGGCCGACGCCCCTGCCGATTTCACCAGGGTTTGGCTGAACAATCTCGACTTGTCCGGGTTGGATTTCAGCAACGCGATCCTGCGAGCGACATCATTGAACGGCACCAATTTGTCGGGATCCACTCTGGACGGCGCGATTCTCAGCCAATCCTGGATGATCGGTGCCAACCTTTCAGGCGCATCTCTTGTCGGGGCCGAGCTGTTCCAGACTCAGCTCAGCCGGGCCGATCTGAGCGATACGGATTTCACAAACGCCAGAACAGCCGCCGACTTTACCAAGGCCAATCTGAACCGGGCAGTATTCAAAGGGGCGGATTTTTCGGCCGACATGCGCAACCAATCCATGGGGCTTATGCGCGGCGTTCTGTCCTCGGCTCGTGGATCGGACGTGGATTTCACTGATGCGCAAATGTCCCGCGCCGATCTGGAATTTGCCAAATTGCCCAACGCCAATTTCACCAATGCCGATTTGTCGATGGCAACATTGGGCGGGGCGGACCTGACAGGGGCCACTTTGTCCGGTGCCGATTTTACGAATGCCGATTTGACGGCAACGCGGCTGACTGATGTTCAGGGCGCAGATCAGGCCAATCTGAACGAAGCGAAAAACCTGGATCGGGCCATTCGCTGACCGGGCTATTCCCATTCAAGTTCGGTGAATGCGACCGTTGCATTGCGCGGGTTGTAGGCGTCAAACAAGTCCCAGTGCACCGCTTCTTCCTGAGCGATCGTTTCAACCGCATCCCCCAACCGCTGACCACTGTCGATTGCTTCGCGCGTGTCGCTTTCCAGTACGTTCAAATAGCGCATCATATCCTCGGCCCCTTCAGGCCACGCCAGGATCGGCCCACCATGGCCCGGCACGATTTGGGTGACCTCAAGCCCGGTCATCTGTTTCAAGACGCGTTGCCAGCCGATCAGTTGACCATCCAATGCCGGGGTGTGCCGGTGAAATACAAGATCGCCGGTGAACATGACGCCGGTGTTTGCATCCATGACGGTCAAGTCATTCCCGGTATGTGCCCGCGGCCAGGCCCGCAGGATCAGTTTGCGCCCACCCAGATCAATCTCGTGCGTGGTTTCGACGGCGATGTCGACGGAAATCGGCCCGACGCCCACATAGGCGCTTTCGCCGATCGCGGCGCTCAGGCTTTCGACATAGTTGCCCAACCGGTCCAGCAACGCTCGCTCCAGCCCCACATGGCCGACAACCTGCGCACCTGAAAGGGCCAAAGGCTCTGTGCCCAATGTGTGATCGGGATGCATGTGAGTCAAAATTACGTGACTGACCGGCTTGTCCGTCTCGGCCCGAATGGCCCGCCAGACAGCCTCGCCTATCCATGGTGCTGTTCCCGTATCAATCACCGCGACACTGTCCTGACCGATGACGAACCCGATGTTGGACACGTCGCCCAGATTGTCCGCGTCGGGTTCCGCTATCAAACCGCGATGCACGAACAGACCCGGCGCAGCTTCTTCAAATTCCAGAGCCTGGCCAATGGGTTGACAATAGGGCGCACCGCTGCGCCAATCTGACAGCGGCGGAGGAGTTGATTTCAGCTTCTGCTCGCATTCAGCCTGGGATCGGGCTTCGTAACCCGGCAAAAGTTGTTCTCTGCAAGGCTCTGTCGCAACCTGCGCGCATAGCAAAATTACGGCTTCAAACATGGCAGCCCTCCGACCGGAACATTGGCATAGATCTCTGCCCGAACCACCGCGCCTTTCGTCGGCATGTATTTTCCCCGCATTTTGTGGCACATTCTCGGCCACCGGTTGCCGGAGGAGACACCATGGCCAAAGCACTAGCACCCGCAGCAATCCTTTCTCTTGCGCTGTCCCTGCCGGCATGGGCACAGCAGCCGATCAAAAATCCGCTGGTCGACAGCGAAACCTGGAAGGACCTGCAATACGATGTCGTGGGCGACGCCCAGATCGGGAACGCGGACACGCTGCTTGCGCTGGACGCCCCTTACCGGGCGCATGATGCCGCAACGGTGCCGATCGTTTTGAAACAGCTTGATCCCGATGCCCGGATTTCCGCTGCTACCGTCGTGATCGACGAAAACCCGGCCCCGATCGCAGGCGTCTTCAGCTTTTCACCGGCCATGGGTCAGTTGGATTTCGAGATGCGCGTTCGCGTGAACCAATATTCGAATGTCCGCGTGATCGCTGAAACGCCTGACGGGCTTCATATGACGGGCCGGTTTATCAAAGCATCGGGCGGCTGTTCGGCACCGGCCAGCAAAGACCCAGAGGTCGCATTGGCGTCCATGGGCAAGATGAAGCTGCGCAGCTTTGGGGAAGAGGCGCAGATTTCAACATCACGCCGAGAAGCTCAAATCATGATCCGCCACCCGAACTATTCCGGCCTGCAACGCGACCAGGTCACGCAACTGTTCATCCCCGCGCATTTCATCGACCATATCGAAGTCTGGCAGGGGGATGAGTTGCTGTTCACGATGGATGGCGGCATCTCGATCTCGGAAAACCCGGCTTTCCGTTTTGCCTACAATGACAACGGCTCGACCATGTTGACGGTCAAGGCAACGGATACCGAGGGCAACACGTTCGAAAAAGACCTACCCAAAGCTGCGGCCAGCTGACGGACGAGCCTGCGTTTATCGGAAACAGACAACCTCGGCTTCTGCCTGCGCCCGGCGCAGGTCAGCCACCATGTTTTCGGCCAGTACCGCGCTTTTGAAAAACGCCATACGCTCTCCCCCGACCCGACGCATCGACAGAACAGTTTCCGCCTGTTCATATTGCTCATACGGCAGGATCGAAGCGATCAAATCGATCGAGCAGGAACACCTGTCCAGCATCTCGCGGGTTTGACCGTTGGTGACCATGCATGCAAACACGTAATCCGCGCGCGCCGCGGTCGGGTAGTCATTGAGCCGATCCGCAACGCTTTGTGCTGACGCTGCAATGGGCGCTGCCAGAATGCCCGCGACCAGGGCTGTAAAGGTCATGCGGCTGCGTTCCCGAATTTGGCCTGACGTTTTCATTCGCGACCCTCCTGCATTCCTTCAAACCGCATTTCCGATCGATAAACGGCCGTGCCGTCACGTTCGGAAACAGCTTCCGCCACAAGGCTCAGATACCAGCCCGGGACCTCTTCCGACACCGTGACGCGAAGAACCAGGTCTCCGAACCCTTGCATCCGGTCGCGGTTCGGATCCTCGGCGAAAGGACGCATGAAAATGGTCCGAACGGGGATAGTTTTGCCACCAATCGCCGCCTCGCCCTCGACGATCTCGGCAGGTTGAACCAGCGCATCTTTGATACGGTTTCTGATGTAAAACGGGCTGCCTCCGGCGGACTCGGCCATATCCCGGATGGCGCTTTCATAGAAAACCATGATCATCGGATTGCCGACGCTGGCCGGAAAAACACCCATGGCGCGGTGTTTGTCATCTTGGCGAAATTCAAGATGGGCCATCTCGTTCCCGTCATCCGAAAAACTGAGAGAGATAAGACCGGTATCACGTTCCGCCGCATCGGGTCTTATCCGGTTTGTGACGGTACGCTGATAGATCAATTCCTTGTCACGTTCGATTGTGTCCAGAACGCCATTTTGGAACAGCAAATCATAGGCTTGCTCGGCATCAACCGATGCCGCGGATACGGCATTCAAACTCAGAAACAAAACGGCGATGCCGCAAATAAGCCTTCTCATGACCTGGCCCTCCCAAGGATGAGAGTATGGGCAAATCGCCCCATGTCATCGCCGACTTTTGTCGGTGTTGAGCGTTTGCGCGTGCAGGGCATTCTGTATTTTCCAAAAGATCAAAGACCGCAGCCGAGGCAGCTTGACCGGTTTCGCCATAACCGAAATTTCATGCCGCAATCCGTCTTTGCGCAACGCTTCGCTGCGATCAGCCGTGATCAGAATCGCCGGAACTTGAGTCTGCGTCATCTCTCGGATCCGGTGAATGGCCATCACGCCAGTTTCCCCATCATCCAATTGATAGTCGGCCAGAATGATATCCGGGGGCATTCCTATGTCTTTTATGAATTGCAGCGCTTCTTTCGGTGACCGGGCCGGCAGAACACTGGCGCCGTTCTGTTCCAGCCACTGCGTTGTTCCAAAAAGAACGTCACGGTCGTTTTCAATCACCAGAATGATGAAATCCAACGGCACGTCGCCCGTATTGGCCAGAAGATCCAAGGGTTCGATGGTGCTTGGCCCGGTTTCGACCCTGTCCATTTCTATGCTGAACACTGAACCAATGCCAGGTTTGGACCGCAGCGACAGCTTATGACCCAACAGCCGGCAGGCGCGGTCCACGACGGACAAACCCAGCCCCATGCCGGACCCCAATGGCACGTTTTCGGCCCGCGTGAATTCCTCGAACACGCGCTCCTGGTCTTTGCGTGCGATCCCGATACCCGTATCCCAGACCTGCAAAATGACCTTGTCGCCGCGCCTGCGGCACCCCACCAGAACCCGACCACCCGGTTCGGTATACTGTATGGCATTCACGACCAAATTCTGGATCGAGCGCAACAGATAGACCGGGTCGGATTTCACGATTTCCGAACACGGAACCACATCAAGCGTCACATTCTTGCTCTCGGCCACCAGCGTTTGGTCGCCCTGTATCCCTGCAATCATCGTAGCGAGGCTAACTTCTGTCGGTGAGACCGTGTCCGGGTCAGCGGTTTCAAGCCGCGATATATCCAGCAATGAGTGCAACAGTTGTTCAGCAGATCCAAACGCACCGTCCAAACGCTCCATCATCTCATGAAGCTCGGTTTCACGCGTGATCTCCAGCAGGGTCGAGATCATGAGTTTCGCGGCATTGATCGGTTGAAGCAGGTCGTGGCTGGCGGCCGCAAGAAATCGCGTCTTGGAAGAAACCGCAGCTTCGGCGCGTTCCTTTGCGATCCGCAGCGCCTCTTCCACCCGCGCTTTTTCTTCGTATTCCTGAACCAGCTTGGCGTTGGCATGGGTCAACTCTGCCGTGCGTTCCATTACCCGGTTTTCCAGGGTTTCGGTCGCGCGTGCTTCGAACGTTACGTCTTTCAGCTCGACCAGAAAACCACCATCCGGCAGTTGGTTGACCTGAATGTCCAATACGCGGTCTGATCCGTCGCGCACACGTTTGCGCAACCAGCCTCGGCTTTTCAGCTCGTGTTGCCATTTGCCGATCCTGAGTTCATCATCGGCCTTGATCAACCCACGCGCCCGCATCAAATCCAAAAGCGTTTGCACTGGCATATTTGCCTGCAAGACGGAAAGCGGCAGGTTCAGTATTTCCCGGAACCGCGCATTGTGCATCATGATCTTCGTATCTGATGAAAACGTGCAAACGCCTGAGCTCATGTTTTGGAAAACCGCCTTAAGGTAGTCCTCCTGACGGTCAATAAGGGTTTCTTTCTCATCACGGTTTCTGCGAACAACGGATGTGATATCGGTCAACAGAATGACCACATTCTGAGGCGACGTGTATTGTGCGCTGAGTTGATACCAACGATCCCCAATCAGTTCGATCACGTCGCTGGACACCATCCCGGTATGGCAATTGCGCTCAAGCGTATCCAGCATTTTCGATATGCCATTGTCGGACGATACGAATTCGGGACTGTTCTGTACCAACAGAAAAAACCGACCCAGGCTGAGGCCGGGCCCGACAATATCGGACATATCAGGGAAGATCGCCTGAAACAGCTCGTTACACAGATTCAATTCACCATCCGTGAACAGCGCAAACCCTTCTTCCATGGAAGACAGGGCCTTGACGAGGCTCTTGCGGGTTTGTTCGCGTTCGTACCTGGCGCTTTCAAGTTCGGTGGTCGCGCGTTCCAGATCGCGACTCTGCTTCATCACCTGCTGCTGCAACTCTATCGCCGATTGAAACGCCAGAAAGGCGGACGGGCCTACATCTTTCTGACGGTTGGCGCGCCGCATCAGCGCATCAATGATCTTGGCCTGTTTGGATATCTGGATCTCTGGCGGGTCGTCCGGATTAAGCATGGTCAGCTCAGTTCCCGCTTTTCGGGTTCAAAGAAAGCGACCCCTACAAAGGTCTGGTTCATGTGTACGCCGGATTGCTGTTCTCCGTAGGTGTTGAAGCCAACCACCCGGTGGGATTGCAAAACATCCGAAACCTGTTTGCTCAACTGCTTCTGTTCGATTTCGAGTTTCCGCAGAATACAGTCGAATCCAAGAATGAAATCCGGGGCCGCGCCGGTGTTGTCGCGCACATTCAGTCCAGCTTCGAGCGTTTCAATGATCTCCTTCCCGCGCCCCAGTGTCATGATAAGGCCGTCATCGATCGCCGCTAGAAAAGACAGGGATCCCCCCTCCATCGGTTCACGAATGGCACGCACATAGTAATTGAGGTTCTGCCTGAGAAGCAGCGGGTTTTCCGCGAATACCAGTGGCGAAAGATCTTCGGCCGCGCACCCGACCAGTCGTGCATATTCCTTCGCTGCCGGCGCCCCGTTGATCTCATACACCACGCGTTCTTCCGGGTTGGCGTCGGTGATGATGATCTCTGACCCGATGGGCAGGAAATGATCAAAACCGATACCCTGAAAACCAAGGTTGGTTTCAATCAGCAACAGGACGGCAGCATTGTTGTGCGCACTGCCACCGTGAAAAACGAACGTCTCTTCATATTGAAGGCCATCCCCGGCAGAGCCGCCGAATATCGGCAATCCATCCAGAACGGTTTCCAGCGTTGAAACCAGCAAGTCTTCCTGCTTGGACAATCCATCCGTAAACACCAGCGCCAGCCTGTTCCACCCCGCCGTGTGGCGGAATCTTTCGGCCAGTCGCTGCGCTGCGGCAGCGATCTCCATTGAATTGAGCGGCCTGAGCGACTCGAACAAAATGGACGAACACCGAAAGTTGGACTTTGGAAAGGCCAACAGCAAAAGCGCATGCGATTCATAACCCGATCGCGTGATTTGACCTGCGGTGGTGCAGCCAAAGACTGGAACACCCGCAAGTCTTCTGTTCAGGCAACGTGACACCTCTGCCGGGTCAAGAGTGCTGGGGACAAAGGCCAGGACAAAGCAGGACGACAGACTATCGATTTCCGCGCAGGCTTCTTCAACGGCGGTCGTCGGGTCCAAATCATCGGAACGGCCAATCGCAATGAAATTTGGTTCATGCTCCAGATCCCGCATGTGTCCCCCTAGTGTTGAAGAAAGGATTTGACCTCCGGTTCGTGTCGCGACTGTCTGGCGACAACCGAGTCGACCAGAACAGCGGCCTGGGTCCGGTTGCGCACCCCAAGGCGGCGCAGCAAAGCGGTGATATGCGCCTTGACCGTCGCCTCTGCCAATGACAGCTCATAGGCAATCTGTTTGTTGGATTGGCCCACGCAGATAAGCTTGAGAATTTTGACCTGCTGCGGCGTCAAGGATGAAAGCTCGGGGCTGGACTGGTAGACGGTGCTTTCGGATGGCTTCAGCTCTTCGACGCGGTTGTATTCGGTGGGCACGTATCTCCGCCCAGAGGTGATCTCCTGAATGGCGTGTTTCAGGGTTTGCGCCGGCGTATCTTTCGGCAGAAATCCCATCGCACCGTGGTCCAGCAAAGATCTTACCAGCTCTCCGGATGCCAGGGACGATATCACCAGAACCGGCGCATTCGGACAGCGCTGCCGTAGCTGCTGAAAACCCGAGATACCCGTTACGTCAGGCAATTTCAGATCGAACATGATCAGATCGGGCTTGAAGCCTGCGCCAAGTATTTCAAGTGTCTGCTTCAGCGTGTTGGCTTTTTCAATTCGGCAGTTCTCGAAACTCAGCTGCAATGCCGCGGCCAACGCATCGCTGAACAGCGGATGATCATCCACGATAAGCACGCTGGACACCTGGTCCACCGGTTTAGGGCATCCCGCAATGTGCATTGCTTCTCCTCCGACAGGAAAGTTACAGCATTTCCCGATCAGTTCAACTGTTTCATTTTGAGACATGCGAAAGATACCATAGATAACAAATGCTTGATGACTCAGCCGGTTTGGTTCCTGAGGAAGACCCTGGCAAACGCCTTCAAATCGGGCGCCGCAGCATTGGGATCAAAAAACTGCCTGTCAAAGTCTTGCATGTGTTTGAGTCGACTGGATGAAGGGCCGTCACGGCGCAGGATGGCAGAAGCCGCTTGCCGCAGCCTGTCTGCGCGACCAGCCCTGGCACTGCGTCGCAATTCCCGGGCCAACGGGTCAAAAACCCCAAAGCGACGCAGTGCCCTTGAAACGGCCAGTTTGTGACCGGACAGCCCCAACCCCAAACCGGCCAGAAAAACGACAATGGCGATTGCGGCCATTGGCCAACCCAACAGCGTTGCTGGTGGCGCATCTGCCTCTGCGCCGCCAAGGCCTGCGTTTTCGATGGCCGTGCCATAGGCAATGCGTTGTGGTGAGATGACGACCTCTCGGGTTTCGCGGGCCACGGTATCAAAGTAACTGAATTGCAAGGGTTCAACGATGCCGGACGTGTCGTTCGAGGGGCGTATGGTCCAGCGCCAGAACGCATGGGTGACCGGCCCTTCCGGGGTCAGTTCGACAAGCCGCTTCTCAGGATGCGCGAAGATCAGGGCCGAAGGCGAGGTCAACTCGGGCATGGGCGGGATCATCTCGGGCGTCGCGCCCAGGGCTTCCAATCGAATGACGCGCAAGACCCCCTCACCCGGCGCAAGTTGATCCGGCGCATTCGACCACTGATCCGAAATCTGCAATTTGCGAACCGGAAACCACCACTCCTTGGTGGCCGGGGCTTGCGCCACCTGAATGGTCAGCGGCTCTGATTGAATCTCGTGTTCGAACCAGTCGTCATTTTCGTCTGTCAGGGTCAACCTGTGCACAAACGGACCAATTGTAAGCTTGCCTGCCTGGACAGGATAGATCGCCATCCGTCGGGTGAACACTTTGTATTTCCGGCCATTGATCCTTTGTTCCGACCAGCTGTCCGGGCCCAGTTGCGCCCAGCTGAACCCATCCAAGCGGGGTTGGATCAGCTCTTCGCGCGTGATGTGCCGACGATAGACACCCCGGATCGTCAACAGCACCATCTCTTGGGTGAACGGAACCGGGGCATTGTCTTCGATGGTAACTTCGATCAACGCCTCGGACGGCAGCACTGTTTTCGACTGCGCCAAAACCTGCATCGGAAATGCAATAAGAAGCAGAAACAGCCACTTCATTCCGGGTTCTCCGCTTCTGGAGGCGAAAGACCAAGCTTTGCCCGGCGTTTGTGTTCGTGTGCGATCCGGGCCGCCATGAACTCACCCGGAACATCGGAAAGCTGATTGAGCCAGCGCAGATCGGCAACCATGAACTTGTCATCAAAGATGCGGCGCACGCCCAGTTGCCCGCGACTGTCCAATTCCGCCAGTCCCAGCATCGTGTTCGCGTTCGTGACCTCACTGCCGGTTCCCGCCGCCCGCGCATTCCCGCGCGCGACAAAACTGTCGGCCTTGGGGCCGGATTTGCGTTCGGGGAAAAGGCTCAACGCCTCTGGGGTGATCTGCTGCCCTGCGTAATAGGCGGCCAGCACATCGAAATTCGCCTGAGCATCCAGGTTTCCCCTGGCCATGGCCTGATCATAGGCTTCCAGCGCGGCGGCCAATTGGCCGGTCCGGGCGTAAGCATTGCCGAGGTTGTAATGGTTCCCGGCGCGCTCGAAAGCACTGGCCGCTTTGTCAAAAACGCCCGCGCGGTAGAAGGCAACACCTTGCCAGTCAGGGTCGGAAAACAGCTTTGCAGCCATTGGATACAGACCGATTGCCAATGCGACGCGGCCAAAGGGGGCAGCGCCGCCCAGCGCAAAGGCAAAGGCAATGCAAGTGACACCTGCAATCGCGAACCACCTCATGCCCCTTCCCTCCAGAACAAAAACAGCAGGGGGAGCAACGCGAAATACAGCAAGTACCGCCCCAGATCATGCCAGAACAGCACCGGATAGTCCGCCCGTATCAAGCGGGTTGCGGCATCATCTGCCAGCCAATTGGCCAGATCATCTGACTGGTCCAAAGTGAAGACAGCGCCACCGCCGAGCGCGGCGTGGGTTTGGATTTGCGCAGTCGTGGGGTGAAGCGACACCAAGGACACGCGCACCCCTCGTGCGGCAAGCAATGCGACCCGCTGCAATGAGGGTGATCCCAGCCCGTCCCCGTCAGTGAACAGGACGACGTCCCCGGCCAGGATGCCCGCCCCTTCCATCCGCTGCAACGCCAAAGCCAGCGCGCGTTCGGGTCGCGATCCCTTGTCCGGAACGGTCTGACCATCGATGAGCGACAGCGTTTGTCCCAATTGGCGGTGATCGGTGGTCATATCCGTGGCGACATAGGCATCACCCGCGTAAACGATGATGCCGCCGGGGCGGGACCCAAGCGCACTGACACCCAAACGCCCCATGCTCAGCAGTTGCGGCCAGCGGTCGTCTTCCACCACGCTGTCTGATGCATCCACAACGAACAATACGCCATCCAGATTGCGATAGGTCTGCGCGTCGCGCCGTTCGATTGCAGGGCCGGTCAAGGCAGTTGCGATGATGCCGGTGGTCAGCAGCAAGGCGGCTGGTTTAACCGGGAAGGAGCCGCCTTCGATCCGGCCGATCGCGGCCATCGCCTGGACAAGCTGCGGGTCGGTGATCTTGTCCCAGGCTCCGAACCCTCCGGCACGGGAAAGCAACCACCACCCTGCCCCGCAGATGACAGGCAACAAAAGCCCCCAGGCCGGTCTGAGCAGAGTGACATCCAGTTCAATCATCACGCTTGCCTCCACGCCGCCAACAGGGCAAGCGCGGCCGCCATTGCTGCGGGCCAGGTCCAAAATGATCGGTAGACCTCGGCCGTAAGGCCCGCGCTGTCCGTCGCTTCCAGCCGATCCAAGGCTTGAGTCACGTCGACAAGATCATCGGTGGTTTTGACGCGAAACGCTTCGCCGCCGGAAATTTCGGCAATGGCGCGCAGGGTTGTCGCATCGACGACGCCGCGCTCACCAGGTTCGGCGCTTTGCAGGTCTTTCGGGCCCAGAGCAATCGTATGGACCCGCACCCCGATCTCGGCCGCCAGTTCGGCCACGCCACCGGGATTCGTGGCGCCCGCGTTGTTCACCCCATCCGACAACAGAATGACGACCCGCGACGCCGCCTGGCTGTTGGCCAGGCGCTTCAAAGCAAGGCCCAGACCATCGGATATGTTTGTCGCACGGCCCGAGATACCGATCGTGGCCTCTTGGATCCGTCGCGCGACAGCCTCTGTATCGAAAGTGAAAGGCGTGGCGAAATAGGCTTCGGATCCGAAAACAATCAAGGCCACCCGGTCGCCGGCGCGGCGTCGGGCGAACTCGGATCCAACGCGGGTCACCGCCTGCAAACGGGTGATCTGGTGCCCATCGAGATAAAAGTCCTCCCGCACCATCGATCCCGAAAGATCCAGAACAATCGCAAGGTCCCGTCCGGACACTTTCAAGGCGCTGACGGGTTGCAGTTGGCGCGGACCGGACAGTGCAAAAATCATGAGCCCCCAAATGATCCACAAAGTCAGGAGGTCCGCCAAAGTCCGGGTCCTGGCCTGAGCCTGTGGGCTGGCCGCCATAAGCATTCCGCCTATGCGGTCCGGAACTGGGAACCCCCGCTCGAAAACCGGCCGCGGCTTGACCAAACGTGTGATGACAAGAGGCAATGGCAGCGCCAGCAAGATCCAAGGGTCAGCAAGCTCAAACACGACCCGCGACCTCCTCTTGCAGGGTCGCCAGATCCGGTTCGCCGCCGGGTTGATAAAGATCACCCGTCAACTCTGCATAACGCTTCGGATTCTGAGCGCGCAGTTTGTGCAAAAGAGCCACCCTGCGGCGATCCACGGACCACCCCGGTTGTTCAGCAGATTTATCAGGTGGATCCGGCCGCCTGTTTGCCGCGGTCCTGACGCTCAGCAACCGCAAGATGGCGACACAGCCGACCGAGGCCAGCGCCGCGATACCAAGAACAGCCGCGTATTCCGCAACCGCCCCGCCTGCGGCCTCGGCGGGCAAATGGATATCCCGCAGGCTGGCCAGCATCGTGGCTTCAGAGAGTGCTTTCTCACTCATGCCACATATCTTGCCGCGAAAACCGACGAAATGCGACGAGAGGTTTGTTCGACCGGGTCACTGGCATTCAGGACAAGCGCGGGATGTGCTGCCACCCGCTGAAACGCAAGTTCACCGGCAGGCTCTGCCCGGGCCAGATAGACCCGCTTTTGCCGCCCATCTGAAAGGCGGATCGGATACCAGCCTCTTGGCATCTCATGCGCTTTGCTTTCGGTCACAAGAAGCAGTCTGGGGGTGCGGCGATGATCGAGCCGGTCCAGCACGTCCGAAAAGCCCTCTCCCTGCTGATCGAAGCCAGACGCGATGATAATCTCGGCTCCCGTCGGCGTCAGGCGCTCAACGCCGGCAAGTGCCTGTTCCAGCGTCCAGCTTTCATCCTCACCTTTTTGCAGCGCGGTCAGACTGCGCGCATGAGCCTGAACCAGGCCACCGATCACGTCCAGCATTCCGCGCGTTTTCCCTCTCAACGGTACGATGACGGGTGCGCCGGCGGTAAGCGCCAAAAGACCAACACGCCCGCCGCTTTCAACCATGAACCACCCGATCAGGGTCAAGGCTTCGGCGGCAGCGACTGACAGAAACGCCCGCTGGATGCCCCAGAACATCGGTGCACGAAAATCCGCAACCAACAGGGCGACGCGGTCCTGTTCCTCCTGAAACTGCCGGATATGCATACGCCCCGTGCGGGCGGTTGTTCCGCGATCCAAATGACGAATGTCATCCCCGTCCACATATTCGCGCACATCTGCAACCTCGACGCCCTGCCCGCGCTTTCGGGTCAGAAATCCTCCGGGCAGGGCCGTCATTGTCGGGTTGCCACGGTCGGTCAATGCGATATGCCGCAATGCAATCAAGGCCTCGGTCGTCAGGCGAACCCCCGCATGTGCCAGCACCCCCGTCACAGCGGCTCGACCGCATTCAGAATTTCGGCCACCAACTCGCGCGGCTTTTTCCCATCTGCAACGGCTCTCCAGGTCAGCACCATGCGGTGGGCCAGCGCATCGGGCGCAACAGCGGCGACATCTTCAGGCAGGGCGAAATCCCGGCCCCGCAGATAAGCGCGCGCGCGCGATGCCGAGGCCAGGGCCAATGACCCACGCGGCGAGACTGCGTGTTCAATATATTCGGAAAACGGACCTTCACGGGTCGCAAGCACAAGCCGTACGATATAGTCCCTCAATTCTGGCGCGACGTGAACCGACTGGGCTTCGGTACGGGCAATCTTCAGTTCCTCAAGCGTCATCCGCTGCGCGTCCGGAGGCCCATTCCGGGTTTCGGCGATGACCAGATCAAGGATCTCACGTTCCGTTTCCAGATCCGGCAATGTCAGTACGACATGCAGCAGAAACCTGTCCAACTGCGCCTCGGGCAAGGGAAAGGTTCCATCATGTTCAATGGGGTTCTGGGTCGCCACGACCAGAAAGGGATCCGGCAGGGCGTATGTTTCATTGCCAACCGTAACCTGATGTTCTGCCATGGCCTCCAGCAAGGCGGACTGCACCTTTGGCGGCGCGCGGTTGATCTCGTCAACCAGCACCAGCGTGTGAAACACCGGCCCCGGAACAAATTCAAAGCGGCCTTCCTGAGGCTGGTAAACTGGTGTTCCGGTCAGATCAGAGGGCATCAGGTCAGGTGTGCATTGAATACGGGCAAAGCCGCCCTCGACAGCGTTTGACAGCCATTTGACCGCCCGTGTCTTCGCCAGCCCGGGCGGACCTTCTACAAGAAGATGGCCACCTTCCAGCAGCGCGATCAAAAGAGAGTCCACCAGATGCGCGTGACCGATAAGCCCCTGCGACAGGTACGCGGACAATCCCGCAATGGCGCGTGGCGGATTTTCAGGCCTCGTATCCATATGTCCTCCCATAGCCTCTGAGGGCGCATTGCCTGCGCTCAGGCTACCCGGAGTCACCCACCCGACAAAACACGTCAGATGGTATTACCTGGGCACACGAACCGAATTGGTGCAGCCTTCATCAAAAAGGGCTGCAAATCTGGGATTGGCGAGGGTTTCGTCCGCCTGCGCCCATAGCCGATCATATTGGGCGTCAATGTATTCGATAAAGCCGGGGTCTATGGTTTGATCCACCGGGGATTGCGCGACAGCATGCATCATAAAGACGTCAAACGCACAAAGACCGCTTGGGTTCGAAGCCAGCAATGCGCGCATGAAGTCGTGCGAACTCCAAGGCAGGCGCTGCAAGTTTACCGGCGTTTCCTGCAATTTCGACAAGAACCCTGACGATTTGTCATATAACAGGATGTCCATGCCAAAGGTGAAGGACTGAAACAGCTCTTCCAGCAGGATCGATTTGTGAAAATCCCTTTCAAGCTTGCTGGGCCGATCATGCGCCGGTTGTTTCACCACAATATGGGTCCCCTGCCCCCGATGACCAAAAAAGGTCTGTGCCATCGCCGGTGATGTCACCACATAGTTTCGACCCGCAGGCAAACCAAGCTGGTGGAGTTCGCTGAGCCAGTCGATATCTGACGAAAGGTCCCGATTGGGAGGGTACCCGGAATACAATCGCAAAACCACGGTTCGACCGGTTCCACAATCGCGCGCAGATTGGCCAGCGTAGCGCATGGGTGTCGGGTGGCCGAAGCTGTGTTTCAGCAACGCCCGAAAGGAATTAAGAACGACAAGCGTTTGCGGATGCGGTTTTTCGCCGACCAGGCACAAGGCTGCACCGGCCTGATCGCGGCCATTGATGTGAACAGGGATCGCCATATCACGCCCCAGCATCGTGGACCGCAGCTCATACCCCCATCCTCTCTGTGCAAGTTCGATATAATCGCTCTTCTCTGCACAAAGCGCGCCTGCAAAAGCGACAATCGCCAATATTTGCAACAACAGATAGCGCATTCAGCCCCTCTCAATGTGACGCACATTCTATCTGGGATACGGGTCTCTCGCAAAATTCATTGAGACCCGCCTCGATGGGAATGGCGATCCTTTTAGCCCACCAGCTGAGCAACCTGCTGAACCGGAAAGAGCGACCTGGCGTGAATTGAAATTGCTGGTCATGTTGACCAGTTCCATTCCCGCAAGGACATATATTTTTGTACCGACAGACTTAGACCATAGCATTGGCTTTGCCAGACATTTGTTGAACCGATGGCCTTGCTCAACAATGCTATCAGGAAATTTCAACCTTACGTTTACAATTGGGACCGAAAGCCATCCGCACGTTAAACGCAGGCGCACCAACCGCCAAAACTTTGCAACAGAGCCCCCGTCACAGGGCAATTTTTCGCATGAGCGATGGGGTCGCGGATATTGCGAAGGAGTGTTTCGGTGATCACGGTTGGGTCTTTCTGCTATGACGGCGCTTTGCGGGTAATGGCCTCGGCCATTTCCACCAGCGCGATATGGGTGGTGTCCTTGATGCCGTCCACATGGGGGTCGATGATCCCATCGGCAGAATTGATCAGCCCGTTGGCGGTCATGACCTTCAACAGGCGGGCTTCCATCGCTGGGGTGTGGATCAGGCGGGCGTCGCCTGTGCGCATGGCCATGGCCGCGCAAATCGCTGTGCAGCCCCAATTCGAAACCGCAGCGGTCATCAGGATATCGGCGCCAGAGGTCGCGCCGATCCCGCCGCCGCATGCGCAATCGCCGGGGGCAGCAAAGGGAACGGCGATTTTCACGATATCGGCGACCAGCCCCATGCCGATCTCGTTGCCGCCATCACCCACAGCCAGCGTCGGGATACCTCGCGCCATGGCAGCATCGAACAGCATGTCGATGCGCGCCCGGCCTAAGCCGTAGTCGCGCCCACGCATGTTGTAATAAATGCCGTTTTCGTTGCGCCCCACGCGTTCGGTCGAGACCATGATATCGGGCTTGAGCTGATTCAGCATCTTGGCCGCCGCAACGGCGCCCTCGGCATCTGTCACCGGATACGGCAGCAAGGTTGCGCAGGCCATTGAGCCATCCGCACTGGCCTTGCGCGTCGTCTCAAGATCCACGATCGCGACGCCACAGGCCTGCAGGGTAGCAGCCATGGGCGGGATCAGCGTTTCCTCAATCACCAATACGCAGGTTGCTTTTCGGGCGAGCCAAAGCGCGCGAATGAGGGCCGCCGCCCCGGATGGGCCATCGTTTTCGCCCAAAGCCGGAGACAGCCACGCCCGCGACACGGATCCCGTGGTGACGATTGCCGTCCCGCTTTCGGGCATGGCAAGCAGCAAATCCGCCGCGGCGCCGCACAACGCTTGGCCCGCCAAGGCGCGCGAGGCGTCATAGAGCGGCTCGATCCCCCGGTTGCCGAGGTCGAGGTTCACCAGCCGGTCCAGCCTGTCATCATACTTTGCAAATTCGCTCATGACTCGTCTCCGAACAAAACCGCCGTGAACCACGCGTCATCGTCAAGCCTGTGCGACACTTCTTCTGTGGCCGAGTCCAGCGCCGACACCAAAGCGGCAACCCCACCCACAGCGGTCACAGCTCCGGCGGTCGGTTTCAGGCGCAGCGAAACCCTTCCGCCCGGCGCGCCATGGGTGTTCACGGTCAAAACGCCGTGCTCTTTCAGCAATAGCATACCGATGGCCGCTGTCGCCTCTGCCGGGACAATGTCAGTCTTGTCCCGTCCTGCCAGTGACAGCACCCGCGCTAACACGTCCTCTTCATCCAGCATCGGCCCCAAATCAGACCGCAGCACAACCTCTGCACCCCAGGCCCCGGCCATCGCTTCTGCAATGGACGCGCCGTCGCTTGCCTCGATCCGCAAATCTTCCGGGTCAAAGGCCTGCAGGCTGCGCATCGCGCCGGCCGCTATGGGTGCGCGTGCCTCCTGGCCCAGTTCCGACGCCTTGGCAAGCGTGGCCAGTACCGGCGCGGACGCCCCACAAAGGATGCCCGCACGCGGGCCGCACAGGCCCGCCTTATCCGCATTCGTGATGGCTATGTCCGCTCCCATGGAAAGGCTCAGCGCTCCACCATGCAGCACCGGGCGCAGACGCGCGCCATAAGCTTCGTCCAGGAACACGGTGGCGCCCGCGGCCCGCCCCTCAGCTATGGCGCGGCTCGTCTCGGCGTCCGGCAATCGCGCCAACGTGCTTGTGACAGTCGTGATCACCACCAATGCGGGCGCGTGCGTGGCTATCGCTGGCCCTAGGTCCGCCGATCCTTCGATTTCCACAAGCTCGACGCCCGCCAGCCGACATCCGCGCACAACCGATGCGTGGCTGCGGTCCTTATCGGGCACCACGGAGACCACGGGTCGCCCATCGCATAGCGCCAATATGGCCGCCACAATACCTGCACTTGTGCGGTTGGTGACAGCGACCGTATCCCCGCCCCCGAAATGCGCGATGGCAGCCTGGGTCAGTTCCGCTGAAAACAGGCCCGGTCCCACCCATTCTTCGCAATAGGTCGACAGATCATCCGGTTTCAGCGGAAAGTAACGCGGGTTACCTGTAAAAATCCCAATTCCGTCAGCCCCGCGCGTTTCCAAGACCTCTGCCGCAACCGCTTGCGCATGGCGCAGCCGGCGGATTTCGGCTGCGCTGGAGGACAAATATCGCCCCCGCGCATAGCTGACCGAAGCGTCAATCGTGTTCCCGAACCGGTCTGTTTCCATGCCTACAGCGCCACGGTCACGCACTTACGATAGGTATAGGCCTCAAGCGCGCCTTCGATAGAATATTCGCTGCCCATTCCGGATTGCTTGATCCCGCCGTAAGACATCCCGGGGATTTGCCCGCCACCCTGATTGACCTGCACCCAGCCGGCCTCCAGCGCGCGGGTCATGCGGATGACGGTGCTCATATCGTGGCTGAAAATGAACGCCGCCAGCCCGTAATGCGTGTCGTTGGCCTGCGCGATCATATCGGCCTCATCCTCCCACGGGATTGCGACCAGGACAGGGCCAAACACTTCTTCGCGGGCAATCCGCCAAGAATTGTCTAGCCCCGTCAGGATTGTGGGGATCGGATGAAACCCATTGTCTGTAGCCTTTGGCGTTTCGCCCGTCAGGAATGTGGCGCCTTGCTCTTCGGCCTCAGCGACATAGGCACAAATCTCAGAGTAGCGTTCTTCATTCACCACGGCCCCGATGTCGCTGTCTTCATCCAGCGCATCGCCGATTTTCATCGCAGCGGCTTTTTCTGCGACCAAAGGCATCAGGTCATCCCAGACAGATTTATGCACAAACAGGCGAGATCCGGCTGTGCAGCTTTGCCCCTGACGTGCAAATCGCATGGCGTTGACCACACCTTGCGCCGTGGCGTCGATACGCTCTGGTGCGCAAGCGTCGGGAAAGATGATGCAGGGGCTTTTGCCCCCCAGTTCAAGCGTTACATTGGCCACCCGATCCGCCACGGAATGAGCCACCAGTTTGCCCACTTCGGACGATCCGGTGAACGACACTTTCGCGATACCGGGATGATTGACCAGCGCCGCGCCGGCCTCTTCCCCAAGCCCGGTGACCACGTTGAAGACACCTGGTGGAAAGATGTCGGCAGCCAGCTCAACCAGCCTCAGAACGGCGAGTGGCGCATCTTCGGCAGGCTTCAGGACGATGCAATTGCCCGTGGCCAGCGCCATGGAAATCTTCACCGCGCCTAATTGCAAGGGCGAGTTCCATGGGATGATCGAGCCGACAACGCCCAATGGCTCGCGCGTGGAATACGACATCAGCCCGGGGCCAAAGGGCAGCGTTTCGCCCTTTTGCTCACCCGCAACACCGCCATAATACTTGAGCACTCCAGCCGCGCCCATCGCTTCGCCCCGTGATTGTGTGCGGACCGCATTGCCACTTTCGGCGGCCAGAACGCGGGCGACCTCTTCGGCATGTTTGGTCAGGCGGTTGCCCAGCTCGGTCAGCATTGCGCCGCGTTCTGCGGCAGGTCGCGCGGCCCAGTCCTGGCGCGCCCGCTCAGCGGCGGCAACGGCAAGGCTTATTTCTACTTTGGTCCCCCGGCCAATCTCGCAGATCGTTTCGCGCCGCGAGGGGTTTTCAACTGCCAGCATCTCTCCGCTTGCGGGCCAATGCCATTGCCCGTCTATGAAGGACCCGGCCAACCCGTCTGTGGGCAAGGTGTAATCCAGAATAGCCATATGTTATTCCTTCTGGTGCTCGGGCAACGCCCGAAGCGTGGTGTAAAAGGCCGAAAAGTCGCGGTCGCCGCGCGTTTTGGCAAATTTTGTAAAGGCTTTGGCCGCCTCGGCCCCGAAAGGCGTGGGCTGTCCGCTCGACTCTGCCGCCGCCTGAGCAAGTTGCAAATCCTTTGCCATCAGGCGCACTTCAAAGCCGGGGTCAAAGTTGTTGGACGATGGGGCGTCGGGAACCACACCGGGAATCGGGCACCGGTTTTCAAGCGTCCAGCTTTGCGCCGCGGCCCCCGCGCACAACGCATAGAATTTGTCGAGATCGAGGTCCAAGGCGTCGGCAAGCACAAATCCTTCCATCACCGCCATCGCGGTAATACCGCAGATCATGTTGTGACTGGCCTTCGCGGCCTGCCCCGTTCCGGGTCCACCGAAATGGGTAATTTTGGAGCCCATTGCCAGTAGGATTGGTTGCGCCCGTTCGACGTTCGCCGCGTCTCCGCCGACCATGAAGCTAAGTGTCCCGGCCTCGGCCCCAGCAGGGCCGCCGGAAACGGGCGCGTCTAGCATTGCCAACCCATGAGACATCGCCTCAAGGGCGAGCGCATGCGCCGTGTTCACATCAATGGTCGAACAATCGATCACCAGCGCGCCAGGTTTGGCAGCCGCTCGGATCAGTGTCTCATGAACGCGCGCGACGTGATCGGCTTCTGGCAGCATGGTGATAATGACCTCTGCCGCTGCGATGCTATCCGACGACGGCGCGATCGCACCGACAAACGCTTCACGCATTTCGGGGCTGATATCCATGCCCGTTACGTCATGGCCTGCGTCCCGCAGAACTTGCGCCATCGGACGGCCCATCGTGCCCAAGCCAATAAACGCAATCCTCGCCATGTTCACCCCGCCGAAGTCGTAGGACGTCAAATGCTGGTCCGTAGTATTGCGCAGGAAAAGCCGACGTTTGCATGAAAGATTCTGGTCTGAGTGCGCGAATTTTCGAATTGCCATTGCGTGAGTTTGCGCAATCCTTGCGTAGATTGTTCTTCTAAGGACCGCCCGATGGCCCGCAGAATCCGCTCAAAAACCGACCGTCGCGCGCCCCGCATCACTCCGCCTCCACAGGGTGGGCGGTTTGCGCCACTGGATGCTGCTGCGGTTGATCGGATCGTGCAGGCCGCGTTTGATATCCTTGCGCGGACCGGGATCGCAGAATGCCCCGATGCCATCGCAGCGCAATTCGTCAATGCCGGGGCAACCAGACGTTCGGATGGGCGGGTCTGCTTTTCGCAATCGATGGTGGAAACCGCCATTGCGCGGGCGGCGAGGCGCGTCAATCTACCAGGGTTTGTGGAGGATATGGGCCTTACCGTTGGCGGCGGCCGTGTGCATATCGGAACAGGCGGAGCGGCGACAGAGGTTCTGGACAGCGCCACCGGCGAGTTTCGCGGTGCCCAGCTGTACGATCTCTACGATCTTATGCAGTTGGTGGGACGATTGCCGAACATCCACTACGGTTTGCGCCCGGTGGTTGCACGGGACATGGACCAGCCCTTGCTGCTGGACCTCAACACCGGGTTTGCCTGTCTCAGGGCCTGCCCCAAACCCATCGGGATCAGCTTTGACAGCGCCGCGCATCTGGATCCGGCTATCGCCATGTTTGATATGTCCCTGGGCCACGAGGGCGCCTTTCGGGCGCAACCCTTCTGTTTCGGCGTGATCGTGCATGCGGTCTCGCCGCTGCGCTTTGCGCCCGAAGGGTTAGAGATTATGCAACGGGCCATGGCCCACAGAATGCCGCTGCAGATCTGCACCGCGGCACAGGCGGGGGCAACCAGCCCTGTCACTTTGGCGGGCGCGCTGGCGCAGGGTCTTGCGGAAACGCTGGCTGGGTTGATGGTCGTCGACGCCCTCGAGCCGGGGTATCCCTGCATCTTTGCGTTCATGCCATTCATTTCCGATTTGCGCACCGGTGCAATGACAGGTGGATCAGGCGAAGCTGCTGTCGCCGCCGCTGCCGCCACGCAACTGCTGTTGCATCTAGGCTTGCCGTCAACCGCTTCTGCGGGAATGACCGATGCCAAAACCCCCGATGCGCAGGCGGGGTATGAAAAAGGGTACACGGTGGCTCTTGCAGCGCAAGCCGGGGCAGACATGATCAACCTGTCTGTTGGCATGCTCGGGTCCATCATGGCCGCCTCGCGCGAGGCATTGGTGATCGACGATGACATGTGTGGCGCGATCCTACGGTCGGTTCGCGGGGTCGAGTTGACCGAAACCGCGATCGACCTCAGCCGAATCGAAGCCGTGGCGACCGGCGACGGCCACTACCTGGGCGAGGCGCAGACACTGGAACTCATGAAATCCGAATACACTTATCCGAGCCTCGGCAACCGGCAGAGCATTTCGGATTGGAAAGATGCCGGGTCGCGCACGATCTGGGATGTCGCTGTTGATCGCAGCGCCGAGATGTTGCGCGAGCCACCAACCCATTTGCCCAAGGACCGGGAGGCCGCGATACGCGCCGCTTTCGATATCCGATTGCCCGAAGGAAAATAGCCCCATGAAAGACACTGCCCGCGTTGTTGTGATTGGCGGGGGGGCCGTTGGCACCTCAATCCTGTATCATCTCGCTTTGGCCGGCGTAACTGATACGCTTCTACTTGAGCGCAACGAACTGACCTCCGGCTCGACCTGGCACGCAGCGGGCAACATCCCGACCTACGCGACTTCATGGCTGGGAATGCGGGCAGGAAACTACGGCTGGTCAACCTATAAACATCTGGCCGAAAAGGTGGACAGCGCGATCACCTATCGTCATACCTCGGCCTTCTGGCCTGCCCATACGCCGGAACGAATGGACCTGTTCCGCCATCTTTGCGGAATTTCGGAAAGCGCAGGCTTCGATCTGCAGATGCTGAGCCCGTCCGAGATGGACAAGATGCACCCGTTCTGGCATCCAGACGAATCCATTCTGGGCGGTATTCTGGACCCTTACGAAGGTGACATTGACCCCAGCCAGCTAACGCAAGCGCTGGCCAAGGGCGCGCGGGATCTGGGCGCGCAGGTGGAACGGTTTGCGCCCGTGAAAGCCATTGACCGCACGGCATCAGGGGAATGGCTGGTCACTTGTGCGAAAGGCACAGTGAAGGCAGAGATCGTCATCAACGCAGGTGGCTTCTACGGCCGCAAAATCTCCGAGATGGCAGGATTGCCTGCCCCGGTGGTCACGCTCGAGCACCAGTATCTTGTGACCGAACCGCTCAAAGCGTTGGAGGATCATGCCGATATTTTCCCACTCGTGCGTGACCCCGATATCCGCTTCTATCTGCGCCGCGAACGCAACGCTTTCCTTGTTGGTTCCTACGCCCATGATGGTCGCCCCGCGTGGGAGGAGGACGGCCCGCCGGATGACTTTGCGCACCAGCTTTTCCCTGACAGTGTTGAGGATATTCTGGATGTGCTGGAGGCGACGATGGTCCATGTGCCACTGCTTGGCGAAGCGGGCGCGCAGCGGTTTGTCAACGGCCCCATCGCCTATGCCCCCGATGCCCTGCCGCTGGTCGGCCCGGCGGCGGGTGCGCCGAATTTCTATCAAGCGACTGGCGTGCAGGTTGGCATCACCCATTCGGCCGCTATCGGCAAAGCGATGGCCGAATGGATCACCGAAGGCGAAACAGAATGGGACCTCAGTGCGTGGGATCCGCGCCGCTTTGGCGATTGGACCACGCAGGACTATGCCCATTCCCGTGCCTCACAACACTATGATCTGCAATATGCCATTCCATTTCCGCATCGGAACATGCAGCGTGGCCGCCCGGTGCTTTGTACCCCGCTTTTTGAACGCCTGAAGGATCAGGGCGCCGTCATGGGCCAGATCGCCGGGTGGGAGCGCGCCTTCTGGTTCGAAACCGATGCGATCAAGGACAATGGCGATGCCGACCTGTCCTTCCACCACGAACCCTGGCAGGAAGCTGTCACGCAAGAATGCAAAACCGTGGCAAGAAGCGTCGGCGTCATGGATCACGGCGGTTTCACCAAATACGATCTGCGCGGCCCCGGCGCTGAGGCGTTCCTATCCAGCGTCCTGTGCGGCGGTGTTCCGAAACCGGGACGCGTCCGGCTCAGCTATATGCTGACCCCCAAGGGGCACATCTGGTCAGAAGCCACCGTTGCGCGACTGGCGGGTGACAGGTTCCTTCTATGTGGCCCGACCCTGGCCGATCTGCGAGACTTCGACTGGCTGAACGCCCACCTACCAGCAGAGGGCGTCACACTAAGCCGCGGCTACAAACACGATGCCGCTTTGATGGTCATGGGCCCCAAATCGCGAGAGGTGCTTGCCCCGCTGACCGATGCAGACCTCTCTGCCGCTGCTGCCCCGTGGCTATCAGTGGCCGAGATCACGCTGGCCGGCTTTCCTGTCACCGCGATGCGCGTATCATACGTCGGTGAGCTGGGTTGGGAGTTGCATCTGGCCTCCGAGCACCTTGTGGCGGTCTACGACACGATCATGACGCGCGTGAACGAGGTTGGTGGCTGCCAGTTCGGCTCCTACGCGCTGAACGCGATGCGGATCGAAAAAGGTTATCACGGATGGGGTTCGGATTTCGGAACGGAATATACGCTTTACGATGCGGGTCTGGACCGGTTTGCCAATATGAATAAGGGGGAGTTCATCGGACGCGATGCGGTCGAGCGGCAGTCTGGCGAGGAGGCCAACTGGGAATGGATCGGGCTGGAAATCAGTGACGACAGCCCCGAACCGCTTGCCTCTGATCCGATCCTGAAGGATGGCGAATGGATCGGGTACGTGACCTCAGCCAGCCAAGGCTATCGCACCGGAACACATTGTGTTCTGGCTTATATCAAGCGCGGATCACTGGGTATGGGGGCCGATTGCACGGTGCGTGTGCTTGGCCAGCCCCGCAACGCTCGGCGGCATAATCCCCATGTCTATGACCCGGACAATCTGAAAATGAAGGCCTGAACGACTAAAGGCGTCTGTATGAATAGGCACCTTTTTCTTTTGTCTGAAACTCAATTGGGCCGATGCGATGAAATCGCTGATTTCCTACCGTGATGGCCGCGTTCTGGATGAGCCCCAGGCGCGCCCTTTCACCTCGGCCCAGACACTGTCCAAGGCGGCTTTCAGGATCGCAGTTGCCTCGTCGATCTTATCTTCGTTGATAATCAACGGCGGCATAAAACTAATCGGATCGGGAGGGACGGACCGCAAGTACAGCCCCGCGTGTGGGCGCGATCCTGCACCATCGTCCCCACCTTCAGCGCCGGATCCCACAGCGCACGCGTCCCTTTGCCCTGCACCAGTTGAATACCGCAAAACAGACCGATCCCGCGCACATGACCGATCAGATCTATGTCGCCATAGATTTTCAGCGCCTCCGACGCGACGGCGGCACCGACAAGGTGACCAACATAGGTGAACTCGTGGCCCAACACGCTGGATGCGTCTGAGCTCAGCATCAGATCGTCAAAGAAATCCTGCCGGAACATGATCGCCGATATCGGGAAAAACGCAGCGGTCAGCGCCTTGGCGCAGGTGGTGCTATCAGGGGTTAGATCGAAGGCCTCTACGCCCCAGTAATGCCCGGTGCGGCCAAAGCCGCAAACGGTGTCGTCCACATGGAAATGAATGTCATACTTCCGAATCACGGTCTGCATCGCATGCCAATTTCCCTTTGGCGGGCGGATCGCGCCGCCGCCGGATTGCATCGGCTCAGCAAAGAAACGCGGCGATTGTGTCTGGTCCCGCCTCCAGCACGGTGGCTTCGAACTCGGCCGCCATGCGGGCAGAGAATTCCTCCTCGGTTTCACTGGCCTCGGCATTTAAATAGTAGTTCGACGTCGACAGCTTGAAAAATCATGCATCGGCAGACCAAAGCCCGCATGAATGTGAGGCTGGCCGGACAGAGCACCGCTGCTTTCGACGTTAGTGTGCGCGCTAAATCCGCGGCTCTTGGATAAGACCTCCCGTAAAATGTCGGCGCGAAAGGCAATTCCTGCATCTGATCCATGGCCGCCCGCGCCAGCCAGTCGTCATGATTACCCAATGACACGCATCCCAACCCGAAAAAGCCGTCTATGATACTTTGCCCATCATCCGTTTCAATCCGGACCCCTTGGCCGCGCGTCACCATCGCGGTGGGGCCATCTCGCTGGTGCAGGCGGGCGTTCGTCTGTCCATGCACATGGAACTGACGGTCCCAAGCGCGGGGTGAAACGACATCTGCGAGCTTGTCCATATGGATCTTGATCATCTGTGCCGGGCGTATTCTTGGCGAAAAATTATTGAGCAACACTCGCGTTAATCGTAGGTTTTCATGAACAACTTTCATGCAGAGATCAGTATGGAAAATCCCCGACTAGACATCCGCCACCTGCAGATGATCCGCGCCATTGGGAAAACCGGTCGCGTCGTTGACGCGGCCGATGAGTTGGGCCTGACACCGTCAGCGCTGTCCCACAGAATCCGCGAAGCAGAACGCAGGCTGGGTGTGCCCCTGTTTGAACGCATGCACAAGCGTTTGCGCATGACGGCAGCCGCCGAGTATCTTGCCCGATTCAGCGACAAGTTTCTGAGCGAGATGTATGTGATCGAAGATGAAGTGCGTCGGATGAATGCGGGCATTGATCACGTCGTGCGCATCGCGGTGGAAAACTACAGCGCCTATCACTGGTTCCCCGCGTTTCTGCAAATGTTTCGCGCTAAACACCCAGCGATCGATATTCAGATAATGGCTGGTTACCGTCGTGACATGGTCACGTCGCTTCTGGACCGTCAGATTGACTTGGCCATCGTCGCCGGAGAGTCGAGCCATGCAGCGACGCGGTCGTTGCATCTCTTTCAGGATCCTCTTGTATTCGTGTGCGCGCCAGAACACCCGCTGGCCGGGGCTGCATCGGTATCTGCACGTGATATCGAAGGGCAAAGGTTTATCACATTCACCAAGATCCCCGAGCCTGATCAAGAATTTGCAAGGCTGTTTCGTGCAGAACGTCGCTATCCCAACTGGACTGCAGCCGTCGAGTTGCCCGAAGCCATCGTCGAATTGGTTGCTGCAAACCAAGGTACAAGCATTCTGGCGCAATGGGCCGTCTCGCCACATGTGGCGTCCAAGCGTATCTTGGCAATACCGCTTGGCCCCGATCCGGTGCTCATGAATTGGAGTTGCAAGTTCCGCACAGACGAGCCTGAGGATGGGCCGGTGCTCCGCGTCGCGCATGCGCTTCAGGACTGGGAAATCGCTGGAAGGGCGTCTCGCCCCGCTACTGTGTCTTCGACAAGGATCAGCGCGTCACCCATGCCGCAATCACCGAGAACAAGCGCCTCAGTTCCGTCCCGGAGTTCATCGAAGAAGAACAGGACAAAGCGCCACTGAAGAAACGATGTGCTGGCAAACAACGCTCAAGATACAAGCCAAACGGCAGTCGCAATGACGGTTGAATCTCATTGGCTGATCGTAAGCGCATCAACGACCGCCAAGCCAGATGGGGCTACGATTTATGAAGCCTCTGCACTGTCAGGCTTTGCTACCGCCGCGCACTATAGTGATATTTGTACTTTGCAGAACCAGCGACACTTCTACTTGATTGCAACCAGTGCCGAGAGATTGAAAACCTGCAATACAGCTAACACTGGTTGGAGGAAACCACTTGCGCTGCATTGATTAAGATTTACGCCAGTGCCGTGTCATGAAGATTTCTTTGTTCCATGTAACAATCAGTTCAGCATCCACCGTCGTATGCCCGAGCGATGAACACGCAGTCAAAGAAACTGAAACCTCGGCGGTTCCGTCAGGTCGTTCAAAAATCATTTTGTGATCAACGTTTGTCTCTTGCTTGACGACATCCGAGGTCTTCAATCTATGCACCATGCCTGTTTCGTAGCTAAAAACAGTACCCATCTGAGGGAATGCAGTCTTCACCAGTGGTTGGCGCCAGCCCATCTCGATACAGTTGTCACGGGTTTTATTCCAGCGTGTCAGCCTGTCAGCAGCAGAAGTGAAATGCGATTTCTCTTCTGGCAAATCTTCTGCAGGCGGAAGAGGTTCGCTTAAGTCGGAAGGCTTATTGGCCATCAAAGGAAGAACAAGTTCTCCATCATCCAGACTCAGGTCACCTTTCGGTGCCGCCGCGTGAATGAGGGGCCAGTAAAACGAAGAGAACGCAAGACGGATGCGATGTCCTTTACGGATACGGTAGGCGGTCGAGTGAAAACGGATGTCTGCGTTAAATGCATCGGTTTTTGCCGAGGGCGAAATGCGATCCAGGTTCTCATCCAGCGACAGATTCCTGACGCCATAGGTTATACGTGCCGACACGCCGTCAGAATTTACATCACTGAGTCTTGCGATAATCTGATTTGGTTGGCCTTTCGTTTCTCCATGTAACCTCAAAACGACCGACCCATAGATTATCAGATCCTCTGTAAGAGGCGCTGTTTCGAAAACCAAAGAACGGGAATCATCAAAGTTTTGATCAAGGGGTAAACCGCCGGTTCGGCCAAAATACCCTGTATCCCCTGCGCTTTGCCCCACCGTCGGATCTGCTGGAACGATCCACCGCTCGTGGTTGGTATTGGATTTTAGTGAAGACAGGGAAATTTCCTGAACTTTTGTTTCTTGGATCGTTGGGCCACTTTCTATCCATTTCCCTGTGGCCATGGATAAAAAATCCTGCGGATCAACGTATTCGCGTAACCAAACCCGAAGCCGCGGCCAGTTTGGCGTTTGAGACGTGTCTGACTTCAGCCAGTGATCCCACCAATCCAGAGCCAGTTTCTGAAACCCGACGGCGGGTCCGGGCGACCCTTGATCTGGATAGTGGTGACCCCAAGGGCCAACCACCCCCCAAACCTGGGTCGGTCGCGCATCAACCAGAGACATTACCGAATTGGAATAGCGATCGCTCCACCCTCCGATAGCCAGAACCGGGACAGAAAGTGCATCTGCTTGATGAATGACAGAACCGTGTCGCCAGTATTGCCCCCTACCATCCTCGCGCAGCCAGTTTTCCAATGGAAACGTAAGGTTCTCAATTCTCTCTTTCCACAGCGCTTTCCAATCTGTCCCGACATTTGCCGTTGGAGGCGAGGCCAGAATAGCCGGAAGCGTCGCACCCCATTCGAACGTATCCGACAAAACGCAACCACCCATATAGTGGATGTCATCCTCAAAACGGTCATGGGTTGCGCAAACGGCGATCGCCGCCTTCAGCGCATCGGGCGCGTTCACACTGGCCTGCAACGATGCCGTACCGCCCCAGGACGTGCCGAACATTCCCACACGGCCATTGCACCAAGGTTGCGCAGCCAGCCACTTGATCACTTGTCGCGCATCGTCCAGTTCAGCCTGAGCATACATATCCGGCATGTGCCCTTCGCTGTCGCCCGAGCCCCGCATGTCAACCCGAATGCAGGCGTAGCCGTGGGCTGCAAAGTAGGGGTGGTTCCTTTCATCGCGCGCGCGCACCATGTCGGTTTTGCGGTACGGGATGTATTCCAAAATGGCAGGAACAGGCATCTGTGTTACCGGGCGCCACAGACGGCCTGCCAAACGTACGCCATCAGGCATTTCGATCCATAGATGGTCTGTCTCTGACACTTTGAAGGGATGATCGGTTTGATCGGTCATTTTGATCCGCCGCGTGGAATCCATGTCTGCCTCACTTCTGCAAATCCAGATCGAACATGCAATAGTTTCGTGCTATTCGTCCAAAAATAGAATTTGACTTTAAAATTCTAGTCTGCTTTCAATTTGGGTAGAGTTCATCCACTCTACTCATTTTTCGGAGACCCGCATGTCATCTGACAAAGTTGTCGCCTTGCCATCCGCTATTTCTTCGCTGGGCAGCGAGGTTCGGCAGTTACGCAAAGCCCGTCAGCTTACGCTGAAGCAACTGAGCGAAGAAGCGGGCATCTCGCTCAGTCACGTGTCGGCGATTGAGCGCGGGGTATCCAAGCCTTCTGTTGACGTATTGCAAACTATCGCCAGCGCGCTCAGCGTCACGCCAGATTGGTTCTTTGCCCGCCGCGCTGGGGCGGGTCCAATGGAACAGGCTTTTGTTGTGCGCGCCCAGAACCGTCGAGCCCTGAATACCCTGTACGGTCAGGACGTGGCAGAGCTGGGCTATACCGATCATCTGCTGTCCAGCTCGATCGGAGGACAATTCTATATGGGCATGGCGGTCTACGCACCCCATTCAGAACGCCCGGACGACCCTTTGCAAAAACACGAAGGCGAAGAGCACGGGCTGGTTTTAGAAGGCGAGCTGGAGATGCAGATCGGGGATGAGTTCATTACCCTGCGCGCCGGGGACAGCTACAGCTTTGACGCACGAATCCCGCACCATGCCCGCAACCGCACCGATCAGGTCTGCCGGTTGATCTGGGCCGTCTCACCTGTCGTCATTCCCAAGGATGTCGTCGCAACGCAGCCTTCTAACCGGGAAACGTCCTCATGAGCAGCGACGCCCTGTTGCAACCCTATCAACTGAAGCACCTGACCCTGAAAAACAGGATCATGACCACCAGTCATGAACCCGCCTATCCCGAAGACGGAATGCCTAAGGAACGCTATCGCGCCTATCACGAAATGCGAGCGAAAGCCGGCGTTGCGATGACGATGACCGCTGGCTCTGCCACCGTCAGCCGTGACAGCCCCCCGGTGTTCAACAATATCCTCGCCTACAAAGATGAGGTCGTGCGCTGGATGGGTGAATTAACCGACGCCTGCCACGCCCATGGCTGCGCCGTGATGATCCAGCTGACCCATCTGGGTCGGCGTACCGGTTGGAACAAAGGTGACTGGTTGCCGTCAGTTTCTCCATCGCACTACCGGGAACCCGCGCATCGGGCCTTTCCGAAGAAGATGGAAGACTTCGACATCGAACGGATCGTGACCGACTATGCCGATGCGGCTGAACGCATGCAGGCCGCCGGATTGGACGGGATCGAGTTGCAGGCCTACGGGCATCTGCTGGACCAGTTCTGGTCGCCGCTGACCAACACGATGGACGCACCGTTCGGAGGTGATCTCGACAACCGGCTGCGCTTTGGCTTCATGGTACTGGATGCGATCCGCGACCGTGTAGGACCAGAGTTCATTGTCGGCGTTCGCTATACTGCCGATGAGGTTGAAAAGGGCGGCATCACCGAGGAAGAAGGGCTCGAGATCGCGCGCAGGCTGCGCGACAGCGGTCAGGTGGATTTCCTGAATGTCATTCGCGGGCGCATTCACACCGACCCTGCCATGACGGACGTGATCCCTGTGCAGGGCATGAAAAGCGCGCCGCATCTGGATTTCGCCGGGCGGGTGCGGGCCGAAACGGGCATGCCGACCTTCCATGCTTCGCGCATCCCTGACGTGGCGACGGCTAGACATGCGGTGTCCTCGGGGCTTTTGGATATGGTGGGGATGACCCGCGCGCACATGGCCGACCCGATGATCGTTTCCAAGGTTCAAGCCGGACAGGAAGATGACATCCGGCCCTGCGTCGGCGCGACCTATTGTTTGGATCGAATTTATCAAGCGGGCGAAGCGCTGTGCATCCACAACCCTGCCACCGGGCGTGAACTGACCATGCCGCATGTAATACCTGCGGCGGACACGCGCCGCCGGGCAGTCATCGTCGGCGCAGGTCCCGGTGGGTTGGAGGCCGCGCGCGTCGCCGCAGAACGCGGGCACGATGTCACCGTTCTGGAAGCCGCCCCCGAACCTGGTGGGCAGGTGCGCCTTACAGCACAATCCAAGCGCCGGGCCGAGATGATCGGGATCGTCGATTGGCGTATGGCGCAATGTGCTGCGCGGGACGTTCAGTTTCAGTTCAACACATATGCCGAAGCCAGTGACGTGACCGCGCTGTCACCGGATATGGTCGTGATTGCGACCGGGGGCCTGCCGAATACAACGATCCTCGATTCGGGCAATGAGCTGGCGGTATCCGCCTGGGATATCCTATCCGGCGACGTGCAGCCGGGCGAAAACGTGCTGATCTATGACGATGCAGGAGATCACCCCGCCCTGATGGCCGCCGAGGTCATCGCCGCCTCCGGCGCACGGGTCGAAATCATGACCCGTGACCGCAGCTTTGCGCCCGAGGTTATGGCAATGAATCTGGTGCCCTATATGCGCTCTTTGCAGAAAACCGGAGCCAAGTTTACCGTCGCACGAACGCTGCAAGCGATCGAAAAATCAGGCAATCAGCTGCAAGCCCATATCGGCACAGACTATTCTGATCTGGTCGAAAAAAGGGAATATGATCAGGTGGTTGTCAATCAAGGCACGCAGCCTTTGGACGATCTCTATTTTGATCTTAAACCTCTGTCGCGCAATCGCGGAGCGGTGAATCAGGGTGCGCTTGTCTCCGGCACAGGCGACCTGTTTCCGCAACCCAATCCCAGCGCCAGATTTGACCTGTATCGCATCGGTGACGCCGTATCGGCACGCAACATTCACGCAGCAATCTACGACGCCCTGCGTATGGGCATCCAATGGTAGCAAGCGCAGGGAGGCAGCGCCAATACAGGAATTTTGAATAATTTTTCTTGCGGAGAATAAAAACAAACGTAGGATTTCCGACATACCCAGCGAGCGTAGGGAGGATTCGTGAGCCAGGGCAAATCGAAAAAACAAACCCGCACCGCCAGCGAAGAGGGCCTTGCAGCCTTCGGTGCCGAGGTGCGCCAGCTGCGCAAGGCGCGCCAGATGACCCTGGCCGAGCTTGCGACCAGCAGCGGTGTTTCGATCAGCCATCTCAGCGCGATCGAGCGCGGAACCGTCAGCGCGTCTCTCAACAAGATCTCGCGCATTGCCGATGCTCTTGGCGTTCCTGAGGAATGGTTTTTCAACCACCGCCCCGGCTCTGGCCCGTTGGAGCGCGCCTATGTCGTGCGCCAGTCCAACCGACGAAACCTGAACATGCTGTATGACGAACCGGCCGAGCAATCGGGTTATGCCGATCAGTTACTGTCCAGCTCCATCGGCGGTGGGTTTTGTATGGGCGTCTCGGACTACCGCCCTTATTCCGAACAGGTCGTAGACCAATATTTCTCGCGCGATGGCGAGATGCACGGGGTCATTCTGGACGGTGAGCTGGAACTGGTGCTTGAGGACGAAACCGTAACCTTGCGCACCGGTGACAGTTTCAGCTTTCCCGGAGACATTCTTCACGTCCTGCGCAACGTATCCAATCAACCCGCGCGCATGATCTGGGTGAACTCACCCGTGATCATTCCAAGATTCTCAGCGCTCGGCGCTGATGAGCAACTGCCACAGTCACACAAGAAAAAGAACGGATAACGCCTGCTGGCACCTGAAGTCGCGGGCACGCCTGCCCGCAAGCAACCAAACCGGACAGATGCCCGGATACGAAGACAAACAGGGAGTAAGCAAATGAGTTCGATTTTCAAAGGGGACGTTTCCCGACGCTCCGTTCTGGCCGGTGCCGGTGCATTGGGCGCAGCCAGCCTCGCATTTCCCCATATGACAGTTAGTGCCGATGGCTCAGTTCTGACCATCCGATCCTATAGCGATTTGCAAGTGCTGGACCCGGCCTTCTGGCTGGCTCTGCCCGAGGCCGACATCATGCGGTCGATCTATGCCCCGCTGGTCTCAAACCAACAGGGCGATGAGTGGAACTGGCGCCCCGTTGCTGTTGAAAGCATCGAACAGCTGGACGATCTGACCATCGCCTTCAAACTGCGTGACAAGATCGGGTTCACGGATGGTTTTGGTCAGATGACCGCCGATGACGTGAAGTTCTCGATCGAGCGTATCGCTGACCCAGCGAATGAAAGCCCCTATGCGGGTGACTGGAGCGCGCTGAAAGAGGTCGAAGTAAAAGACACCCTTTCGGGCCTGATTCATCTGAAAAACAAATTCGTGCCGCTGTGGACAACCACGCTGCCGACCCCCGCCTCCTGTATCGTTTCGCGCAAAGCGGTCGAGGAAGTCGGCGGAAAGATCGGGTCAGAGCCTGTGGCGCAATCTGGCCAGTACATTCTGACTGAATGGGTTCCCAAGCAGAAAACCGTTCTAAAGCGCAACCCGGATTGGGCTTATGAACCTGGCGGGTATGAGGAAATCCACATCCTGCCCATTGAGGACCCCTCGACAGCCGAGCTGGGTTTTGAAGCTGGTGATCTGGACTACACCTGGACTTCGGTATCCTCTCTGCCGCGGCTTAAGGAAAACCCGCCGGCGGGATCGGTTGTCGAGGAAAAACCCTCGCTGGCCTATGTCTGGCTGGGCATGAACCAGGACAACGAAGCACTGAAAGACGTTCGCATCCGCCGTGCCATTCAGCACGCGATTGACCGGCAGACTGTGGTTGACGCGGCCTATTTCGGCGCAGCGGCCGTGGGCAACGGTATCATCGCCCCTGGCCTGCCGGGCAGCCGGGATAGCGTGACATACGACTACGACCCCGATAAAGCGCGCGAACTGCTGGCCGAAGCGGGTGCGGAAGGCATGACCGTCACGCTCGACATCCTGAACCAGTCCGAACGCCTGACGGCGGCTCAGGTCATACAGGCCAATCTGGCCGATGTGGGGATCACCTGCGAGATCAAGCAAAATGACAGTGGGACGTTCTGGACGCTTGGTTCCAAGGACGGCGACTATTTCATGGATCTTCAGTTGGTGCTCAGCCGGTTTTCGATGAACCCTGACCCAAGCTGGGCGACGGTCTGGTTCACGCCGGAACAGGTTGGCGTCTGGAACTGGGAACGGTTCAACAACGCGGAATACAAGGCGCTGCACGAAGAAGGTCTGGTCGAAAGCGATCCGGCCAAGCGTGATGAGGTCTACAAGAAGATGCAAGGTCTTATGGATGAAAGTGGCTGCTATGTCTTCCTGACGCACGAAGTGGTCGGCCTGATCCACAAGGATACGGTCAATCCGGGCCTGAAACCGAATGGCGAGCCGCTGCTGCCGCTGTTCAAACGCGCCTGATCCACGCAAACGGGCGGCGTATGGCCGCCGCCCGCACGCCTATAGGGGGCGCGTATGCTGAGCTATTTTTTCAAACGGCTTGGGCTGGCTGCCGCGATCGTTTCGGTCGCCATGTTCCTGCTGTTTTGTATGATCTACCTGATCCCCGGCGACCCGGCCTCGGTTGCGCTGGGGCCCAGGGCAACCGAGGAAATGCGCGCCGCCCTGCGCGAAAAAATGGGGCTGAACCAGCCGGTTCTGGTTCAGTTCTGGAATTTTTACATCGGGGCCTGGACAGGTGATTTAGGGGATGAGGTTCTATCGGGTCGTCCCGTCACTACGGTCGTGTTCGAACAACTGCCCTATACGCTGGCCTTGATCGTCGGCGGCATCACGTGGTCGGTTGCGCTTGGTATTCCGCTGGGTTGCTGGGCGGCGGTCAGCCGCGGCAGCTGGGCCGACCGGATCGTTGGCATCCTGTCCGTTGCAGTGATTGCCGTGCCCTCGTTCGTGATCGCGATTTATGCGCTGCTGATCTTTGCCGTTGAATTGCGTTGGCTACCTGCCATTGGCGCAGGCGAACCCGGCAATCTCGGCGATCAACTCACGCACCTGGTCCTGCCTTCGCTGGCGGTTGGTCTGGGCTGGGTCGGCTATATTGCCCGCATGGTGCGCGCTTCGATGCTCGAAGTGCTTGAGGCCAGCCATATCCGCACCGCCCGCGCCTTTGGCCTGCCGGATCGAACGATCACCTACCGCTATGCCCTGTCGATTGCGATCCTGCCCACGGTCACGTTGCTGGGCGTGGGCATCGGTCAGATGTTGTCCTCGGCTGTCTTTGCCGAGATCGTCTTTGCCCGCCCCGGCGTTGGCAAGCTGGTCTATGACGCCATCCTGACCCGCAACTTCCCCATTGTGACAGGAACCGTTCTGATCACGACAGTCCTGTTCGTTCTGCTCAATCTGTTGGCAGACCTCATCATCGGAGCTTTGGATCCCCGTGTCAGAAGCAGTTTCTAACCCCGCCCCCGGGCGCATGGCCGAGCTGTGGCGCCCGATCCGCAAAATCCTGCGTGAACCGCTGGGCGCGCTGGGACTATTCCTTGTGCTGTTTGTCATCTTTGGCGCCGTGTTTGCCGATTTTCTCACCAGCTGGGACCCGACGAAAATCAACCCGCGTGACCGGTTCCAAGGCCCAAGCGCGCAGCATCTGATGGGCACCGATCAGCTGGGCCGGGATCTGTTTGCCCGGGTGCTGCATGGTGGACGGATTGCGCTTTTTGTGGCTTTGGTCTCGACTGCTGTGTCGCTGGTGATAGGCATCGTTCTGGGCTTGATCGCGGGCTATGGGCCGCGTTGGCTGGACAATCTGATGATCCTTTTGTTCGACGCAATGAAAAGCTTTCCGACCGTCATGCTGGCCCTTGCGCTGGTCACGCTTATGGGGCCGTCGCTGACCGCCGTTATGGTCGTCGTTGTTCTGGTCACCGTGCCCGGTTACGCGCGGATCATTCGCACTCAGACTATCGCGTTGAAGACGTCAGAATATGTCACGGCGGCGCAAAGCATGGGCGCTTCTTCGGCGCGTATCCTGCGGGTGCACATTCTGCCGAACGTCATCGGTCCGCTGGTTATCCTCGCATCGATGGACATCCCAGTCGTCATCGGCATCGAAGCAGGGATGAGTTTTCTGGGCCTCGGTGTGCGCCCCCCGACCCCAAGCTGGGGCTCGATCCTGAATGACGGTTTCACCAATATCCGCGATACTGCCTGGATCGCGATTGCTGGCGGCGTGCCGATCATCATCACAACGCTGGGCTTTACCTTTTTGGGCGAGACGCTGCGGGACGTATTCGATCCCCGGCTGAAAGGACGCTGATGACCACGCTGCGCATAGAAAATCTGAACGTCAGCTTCTCGACCGAGGCCGGGCCGCTGCACGCGTTGAAAAACGTCAGCTTCGATGTGCCCGAAAACCGGATTGTCGGTATCGTGGGCGAATCTGGCTGCGGGAAATCCACCCTGATCAACGCCATTCTTGGATTGCTGGCCGACAATGGCAGCATCGACAGCGGATCGATCCTGTTTGAGGGGCAGGATGAGCTGACCACCCTGCCCCCGTCGCGCATGCGGGACCTGCGCGGCCCGCGCATCGCAACCGTGTTTCAGGACCCGATGGGCGCGCTGAACCCTGTGATCTCGGTCGGCAAACAGATGCTGAACATTCAGTATCGCTCGCCCCTTTCAAAGGACGAAAAGCTAAGCCGCGCGGTCGAGATGCTGGAATTGGTGCGCATCCCCGATGCCCGTGCGGCGCTGGCGCGGTATCCGCACCAGTTCTCGGGAGGGATGAAGCAACGCATCGCCATCGCCATGGCCTTGATGATGGAGCCCGCTCTGCTGATCGCGGACGAACCCACAACGGCGCTGGATGCGACGCTTGAGGTTACGACAATCGAACTTCTCAAGGACCTTCAGCAAAAGATCGGCTGTTCAGTCATGTTCATCTCGCACCATCTGGGTGTCATCGCCGAGCTCTGTGACGATGTCGTGGTGATGTACGCCGGGGAAGTGGTCGAGCGCGGTACCGTCCGTCAGATATTCCAGGATCCACGCCACCCCTACACAGCGCGGCTGCTGGAATGCGACCCTGCGCGGCAAAGCGAGCGCACCCGGCACTTGCCGACGATACCCGGAGAAATCCCCGATCTGCGCGCACGGCCCGCGGGCTGCATCTTTGCCAACCGCTGTGACCGGGTAAGCGACGCGTGTTCGGCCCCGCCACCTGACAAGGACATCGGGGAAGGCCATGTCGCCCGCTGCTTTGTCGCGGACACACCAGCAGAAACCGGAGTGACAGCATGAGCAGCGATCCGATTCTCAAGGTCGAAGATGTTCAGGTCTCGTTTCCGGTCGGCGGACTGGGACGCCGCAGCGCGATCCTGGGTGTGGCTGGGGTGAGTTTTGAGGTCAACCGCGGCGAGACCTTTGCCCTGGTCGGCGAAAGCGGTTCTGGCAAAACAACGCTTGCGCGGGCCGTGAACGGTTTGCAGGAGATTAGTGCCGGCGCCATCACTTTTGAGGACCAGCGCATCGACGAGTTGGACCGAAAGGCGATGAAGCCCGTTCGCAAACGCATGTCGATGATGTTTCAGGACCCGGTAGGCTCCCTCTCACCCCGCATGACCGTCGGCGATCTGGTGACCGAACCTTTCCGAATTCACGGTATAGAAGGGCGCAATCTGCGGGATGAAGCTGACCGCCTGCTGACACTAGTGGGTTTGCCGACCAGCTTCGCGTCGCGTTTCCCGCATCAGCTATCGGGTGGACAGGCCCGACGTGTCGGCGTCGCGCGCGCCATTGCGCTGGACCCGGCGCTGATCATCGCGGATGAACCCACTGCGGGCCTTGATGTGTCGGTGCAGGGCGAAGTTTTGAACCTGCTGAATGATCTGCGCGAACGGCTGGGTCTGGCGATGGTGATCATCACCCATAACCTGCATGTGGTGCATCATGTGGCGGACAGAACCGCAGTCATGTATCTGGGCCGCTTTGTCGAGGCCGGAGACACCGAACAGGTGTTCAGTGCGCCTCAACACCCCTATACGGCGGCGCTTCTGTCAGCCAACCCCGAGCCCGACCCGGATAAGACACATGACCGGATCACGCTGCCGGCCGAAGTCCCCTCATTACTGGCCCGCCCATCGGGATGCGAGTTCCACACCCGCTGCCCATGGGCGCAATCGCGTTGCAGTGTGGATGCGCCGGAGCGGCAGGTTGCAAACGGGCGCGCTGTCGCCTGTCATTTCCCTTTGGAACCCGGCGCCCGCCCGCCGGAACTAGCAGAAAAGGCAGCGTCATGAGCGATATAGAGGTCATTGAAACCGTTTGGATTCCAATGCCTGACGGAACCAAGCTTGCTGCCCGGCTCTGGCTGCCCGAAACAGCCAGAACTTCACCGATGCCCTGTATCCTCGAATATATCCCCTACCGGCGTCGGGATCGCACGCGTATGCGCGATGAAAGCATGCACCCGCATTTCGCAGCCGCCGGGTACGCCTCAATCCGCGTCGACATAAGAGGGTATGGCGACAGTGAAGGCGTGTCCGAGGATGAGTATTCCCACCAGGAAATCCAGGACGGCCATGACATTGTCCAATGGATAGCCGATCAGGACTGGTGCGACGGAAATGTCGGCATGTTCGGCAAAAGTTGGGGGGCGTATAACGCGTTCCAAGTTGCGGCGACCCGGCCCCCGGCACTTAAGGCAATCGCTCCGGTGATGGGCACGGATGACCGATGGCGCGAGGATATTCACTTCTACGGCGGCTGTTTGGCCAATGACAATTTCTGGTGGGGCTCAATCATGCAGCTCTACAACGCTATGCCGCCGGACCCCGAAATTGTCGGAGCTGATCGCTGGCTCGACATGTGGCGCGAACGTTTGGAAGGCGCTGAATTCTGGCCCGCCATGTGGCTGGAACACCAAACCCACGACGAAATGTGGCGACGTGGTTCGATCTGCGAGAGTTACTCGGACCTACAGGTACCGGTCTACTTCTTTGGCGGCTGGATGGATCTGTATCGGGACACGCCCTTCCGCATTGCAGAACACCTCGGCGGACCAGTCAAAATCCTGATGGGACCTTGGGCGCATCTTTACCCACATGAAGGGGTGCCCGGCCCCAAGGCCGATTTTGTTGGCGAGTTAATCCGTTTCTGGGATCATTGGCTAAAAGGGATCGACACGGGGTTAATGGATGAACCCCCATTGCGGTTTTTCTTGCAGGACAGCGCGGCGCCTTCGGGGACCCATCTGCAACGCACGGGGCGCTGGGTCGAAGAACCGTCTTGGCCGTCGCCCAATATCGCCGAGCAAACGTTCTGGCTGAATGACCAAACTCTGGGCGAAACGGCACAGTCAGGGACTGCGTTGTCCATCTGCTCGCCACAGAGCTTCGGTGCCGCTGCGGGCGATATGTGCTCTTTCGCCATTCCCGGCGATATGGCAGAGGATTGCCGGATCGACGCTGGGGGGGCATTACAGTTCAAGGGGTCACCCCTGACCGAACCGCTGGACTTGTTGGGTCAGCCCAGCGTTGACCTGACGGTGTCGGCGGATCAGACGCAAGCCTATGTCGCCGTGCTGCTGGTGGATGAGGCCCCGGACGGCGCGCAAACGCTGATCGCGCGGGGATTTTGCAATCTCAACCACCGCGACAGCGACACCCAACCTACGCTGATCACGCCCGGCGAAGACATGACCGTTACGGTTCCCTTGTACGGAACCGGCTATCATGTTCCCGAAGGCCACCGCATCACATTGCAAATCGCCTCAGCCTATTGGCCTGTTCTTTGGCCTGCGCCGCAGCCGGTGACACTCATGATCAAGCCCGGCATGTCCCGGCTGACCCTGCCGATCAGAGTCCAGCCTGACGGCAGCGCCGAGCCGCGTCCGCTGCCGGAACCGGAGCCACCAACCGCGGCCCCGCGAAAAACCCATGTTCGCAATGGCTCAATGGAACGCTCGGTCCACACTGATCTGACGAATGGCGAAGTGACCCACCGGTTCTTTCTGGATGGCGGTGTGTTTGGTCCGGTCGGCGATTTCCGTCTTGACGACATCGGAACGGTGCTCAGCGATGTGTCCGACCGGCGCTACACGATCCACCCCGGCGATCCCTTGTCTGCCGTCGCCACAATGGAGCAAACGGCCGGTTTCGATCGGGACGGCTGGTCCGCGAAAATCTGGACCTATTCCGAGCAACGGGCAACGGCAACCGAGTTTCACCTGACCTCACGCCTAAAAGCCTGGTCAGGTGGTGAACTCATTTTCGAAGAAGAAAAGACGCACACCATTCCCCGCAACGGAATGTAGCGCATCCTTGCGGCCACAGGAGCCTTCCAATGTCAGTCTTCCCCGAATTTGGTCTAAAATCAGAAACCTATCAATTGACCATGGGCGGCGTCACCATGCGAGTCGTGGTTGAAGGCGAAGGGCCTCCGGTCGTGTTCGTCCCCGGCGGAGATCAGACGGCTGAGGCTTATTCCGAACAATTCTCGTGCCTGTCAGACGACTTTAAATGCATCACTTATGATCCACGCGGCGCGGGTGACACGCAATCGCCCCCTCCGCCCTGGTCGATGCAGGATTACGCGGCCGATTGCGCTGCGGTGATTGATGCATTCGCTGGTGGTCAGGCCGCTGTCTGCGGGTTGTCACTGGGCGGGCTGGTCACGCAGCAAACCGCAATCGACTTCCCGGAAAAGGTGCGACTGGCAATTCCGATGGGCACCTCGGCCTATATCGACGGGTTCACTCGCGACTGGATGCAGGCCGAGATCGACTTGCGCAAGGACGGCATCACTCTGCCTGATTATTTCCTTGCCCCGCACTATGCCGTTTACGCCTTTCCGGCCAAAGCGCTGCACGAGCCTGAGCTTTGGGAGCAGCTCAAAGCATCCTACACCGAGCGTTTTCGGAATCGCGACCCGCAGGCAACAATTGATCAGTGGGAAGCCTGTCTGAAATTCGACTGTCGTGAAGGGTTGAAAACCTGCCCGGTCCCGATGCATGTCATCGCCTTTTCCGAGGATGTTCAAACCGCTCCGGTCATGTGCAAGGTGGTTTCTGATCTTGCGCCGAACGGCGTGTTCCATGAAATTCCTGGCCTAGGTCATGTTTCGATGACCCGCCACAAACCAGAAATCGTGGCGGCAAAACTGCGTGAGATTTTGACCGCCGAATTGGTGCAGCAATAAGCGGCTGAAGGGTCAGATGAGAATTGCTATCGCAGGATTTCAACACGAAACCAATACCTTCGTCGCCACTCCAACGCAGCTGAGCGATTTTGAGCAGGCAGATAGCTGGCCGGAAATGCTTTGGGGTCAAGACGTTCTGAACATAACCCAAGGTATGAACCTGCCCATAGCGGGTTTCGCAAAAACTGCCTTGGCGGATGGGGTCGAATTACAACCTATCCTGTGGTGCGCTGCTGAACCGTGTGGCAAGGTTGCGGATCACGCCTTTGATACCATTGCCGGACATATCACCAATGCGCTTGCGAACATGACGCAGCTTGATGGGGTCTACCTGGACCTGCATGGGGCCATGGTCACAGAGTCTTTGGATGATGGGGAGGGAGAGCTGTTGTCGCGGATCAGACAGGTCGTCGGTCCGGACCTGCCGCTTGTTGCAAGCCTCGATATGCATGCCAATATCTCGAGGCAAATGGTGGATCTGTCGGACGCGATGACCATTTTCCGCACCTATCCGCACCTCGACATGGCAGAAACAGGCGCGCGGGCCTTTCGAATGATGCGCGACATCTGCACAAATGGCCCGCCCGCAAAAGCGTGGCGTCAAGGGGAGTATCTGATCCCGCTGCACAGCCAGTATACCGAAGTCGCCCCCGCCAAAACGCTGTACGCCGCGTTGGATGTCTTCGACGGGCCAAACGCGCGTCTGGTTGAACTCGCCGTTGGGTTTACTGCAGCGGATACGGCCGATTGTGGACCATCTGTCTTGGCCTACGGCGAGTCACAATCCGATGCCGATGCAATGGCCGCGCAGATATTCGCAAAGCTGCAAGCGGCGGAAACGCAGTTCGATACCTCTCTGCTTAGTCCGAAAGATGCTGTTGAAACTGCACGGCATGCAAATGGCAAAGGGCCTGTAGTAATCGCTGATGTGCAGGACAATCCGGGGGCTGGAGCGTCGGCCGACACGACAGGGTTGCTACGTGAGTTGATGCAACAAAACGCCCCCTCGGCCATTCTCGGGTTGCTGAACGACCCGCAACTGGCGGCAAAGGCCCACGAATTGGGCGAAGGCGCGGAACTCGAAGCCGAGATTGGTGGTCGAGGTCCCGGCGACGTTCCTTTGGCCTCAAAGGTGCGCGTGCATCACCTAAGCGATGGCCGATGTCGTTATTCGGGCGAAATGTATGGCGGCGGCGTTGCTACGATGGGTCCTTCGGCCGCCTTACAGCTGATTGGAACGCAAATCCATGTCCTAGTCACCAGCATTCGAAATCAATGTCTGGATCTGGCGCAAATACGTTTGTTCAATCTGGAGCCGGCAGACGCTCGGATACTATGTGTCAAAAGCACAACCCACTTCCGAGCCGACTTTGAACCCATCGCGCAAAAAGTCTTGAAATGTGCCGTACGGGGGCAGTTTCCGTGTCAGCTCAATGATGTCAGGTATACCAAGCTGCGACCGGGCGTGCGCATAATATAAGGGTGTCAAAGTGCCTCAGCGTCGTCTCCGCAACAGTACGAAACGGATCTGTTGCAAAGTTTCTTATTGACCGAAGAGTTGAAACCGAACCCGCGGCTTATGCCGCCAGTTCTGCAAATTGGCGTAACGGGCAGACCGCAGGCGTGAGTTGGCCTTTGCGGATCATATGCGCCACTTCGATCCCGTCCAATGTAACCGCCGCTGAAGCGAAGGCCTTGAACCCCAACATAGGCCGTGTTCGTCTCTTGATGCAGCGATGGTCCTGTTCCACGATGTTATTTAGATACTTCCGCCTGACCATCTCGACTGCGATCGGGCAGCGAAAGCCTTTCGGCATCTTGTTTATCGCTCTGATGCCAGCCGTGTTAGCTCCGTTTTTGTCGATGACAATCTTTCTCGGGTGGCCGTTGACCTCCAGCAGCTACGCGAAAAATGTGGCGGCGGCGGGTTTGTTTCGACGCTGCGAAAGCATGAAATCAAGTGTCTTTCCGTTCCTGTCGACAGCGCGATAGTGACAGACCTACGCTCCTTTTACCTTGATGCAAGTCTCTTCCATTCTCATGGAACAGTCGCACGGCCCCTTTCGCCTGCACGCGACATCGGCAATTGCACTAGCGTATTTTGTGACCCAACGGTTCAGTGTTGCATGATCCAGATTAACGCCGAGTTCCGCCATGATTTCTTCCAGGTCACGGCACGACACACTGTATCGAAGGAAGACGAAATCCGAGTACAAGATGACGTCTTTCGGAAATGCGCCCTTGAAAGAGATCGTCGCGATTGGCTCCTGTCATATTCTAGCCCGCGTTAACAGAACTTCGTTCAAGCTGACAGGTGGAGACAGAGTTTGCGATAAAACCGGCGTCAGCTGAACGGCTTAATGCTGATTGGACTGCCGCACGGCGGGCCCGTTCGCTAGGAAATTCTCTTGCCCAGTCACACATCGAAACCCTGATGGGCGAATTACCGTCGCACTGCAAGATCGTCGCTGCCATTGATGGGTACCCGGCCTCCCTCGCATGGCTGGGGGTGTGGCTGGAGACCATACGATCTGGCTCGGTGCCGAGCGTTTTGGCCAGACGGGAACCATTTGTGATCTCTACAACCATCACGAGATTGACCCGCGGTCGTCACATCCGTGTTCATGCCGCGACTTGAGAGGGTCCGGTTGTCTGAGATCGATCACAGGCCAATTGCGAACTGTGTACGAGGCGCACAACTGGCCTGGCCAGAGTAACTATTGAACTCCATGAAACCACACTCACGGTCGGTTGAATGCCACTCGGGGGAACCAGCCCCCGAGTGCAGAACGTACTGAAAACACTCACTCACGGTTAAACCGCCACCGTATCATCGCGGTCAGGTGGTGGGTCGAAAGCATGTCAAACATAGGGAAGAATGAAGTCGGATTTCTTTATTACACTGTAGAGCAGCAAAGCATTGCCAACCGCAGGTGTTTTCAGGCCGCCTCTCCGCTTGTGCGCATAATTTTTGGTTTTTGATCCTTACTTTTCCACAACACGATTTCACTATAACATTTGATAATTTTTCTTATCATATGTAATTGCTCTAGCCGAGATTGTGTGCAGTGAGTAGCCGTCATATCACCTTATTCCCGTGTCACATATTGCATGCCGAAATCTCGAGCAGATATCGGGCGCCCTTCCGTGATCTGAACGTACGAACCCGAACAAGACGCCGTGGTTTTAGGCCCCGACAACACTCCGTGAAAATGACCGTTCCTGAACCAACGTCGATGACTGAAGCCACAAACCCCGTCTCAAGCTGCGGCAGCATCTATCACGGGACACGAATTCAAGGCAAAACAACTTATGGGCAGTAATCCCTTGCTGAGAACGTCCAGGCATTAGCGACAAGACAAAGGCGCCGGATTCGACCGGCGCCTTTTCTCGGACCTTCAAACCAAACCTTACCCGTGGGTAAGATCGTCTTCCTCGGGAAGAGCATCGATGAAAGCAGCTATTGCCGCCTCAAGTTTGCTGCGATCAACACGCGTAAAGTCCAAATCATATCTCAACTCAATTCGACCACTGGATGCCGAGCACTTGGCGATCCCTGCCCGCCCTGATACCTGAAACGTGGTCTTTGCACGTCGTGGTTTATCGGCGCTTTCAACCGGAGCCTTCTTTGCCACGCTTGTTTCCGGCGCGCCCAGAAATGACCTGAGGATAGCAACCTCACGCGCTCCGTCACGGTCCGGCTCGCTCATGACCGCGGCACTCACCTGGCGCACCAGACCGGGCGTTGCATCCAGCTTGCGCTTCAGCTCTACGCCTACGTTGCGCGGAATGTCGTTCGGGTGTTTCAAAACCTTGTCCAACATCATCAGCAAACTGGCAAATGACCTAATGTAACTCCGCTTTGTGTAACTGGCGGATTTGAACAGCGTGGAAACCGCCTTGTCTACATCCGGGCAATCATTTGCCGGGTCTTCGGCATACGCGCGCGCCAGAGCACCCATTTCCGCAAACGAGATATCCTTGCGGATCAGGTTCTCATCCACCATGCGCCGGTAGCTGCTGTCGAGATCGCCCGCCTCTGAAATACCCGCTGGAATTCTGGCATAGGACTCATCGCCCGTTTCTTCATACAAGGCCCGATAGGCAGACAGGCGCCGCATCCCCTGGATCAGTTCAAATCGTCCGTCTGAGCGACGCTCAAGTCGGATGGGGTTGGACAATCCGATTTCCTGAATTGACGCTTTTAGCTCGTCCAGTTCCGGATCCGGCCCGGGTTTACGATCCCGCGTCAGCTTTTCAAACAGAATGTCAGACAATGCTACACGTTCGGTCACCAGACCTTCGGAACGCAGGCGCACAAGTTCATGCGCAAGACGATCATTTTCGGCGCGAATGGATTCTTCCGTCGATTGCTGGTCGCGCAGCGCATCGGCATTTTCCGAAATGGCCGCAGCCATCGGGCCCCGCCGCTTTTCAAGAACCTTGTCCGGAACCTTGCCGACAGGAATGTCATCCATTGCGGGCAGGTCGATATCAAACATTCTGCGCTTGCGGCTCATGCGTCATCCTCCAGCTTGTCCCAGGCAGACAGCATCACACCTCGGAATTCCTCGTAAACATTGTCGAACGTCGAACGGGCCCGACGCCAGGTTTCGCGGGTCATTTCGCGATAATCCATTTCGTACACCGAGCTCAGAAAGCGGCCGGATTGCTCGACCGCGCGGGTCATTTCAACAGGGTGCTGGGCGACGTGGTCTCCGAAGACTTTCTGGAACGCGTCGAACATCGCCAGATGCAACGCGTTTCCGGGCTCGTACCTTGTAAGCAGGAACCGCAGTTCGCAGAAGGTTTTGGGAAGACCGATCTTACCCGTGGGTAAGGTTTTGTCGAACCCGTAGGCCAGGTCCTCCAAAGCTTCTGCCAGCTGACCGATAAAGGACGTGGTCGAGTCATATTCCCAGTACCCGGGGCCAGACGGGATGTACAACATGTCCGCCGCGAACACCGCGTTCATGGACTGATACCCAATGGCCGGCGGGCAATCGAACAGGATCAGGTCATAGGCGTCGTCAGGGATTTGATCCAGATACCGGGACACTGCGGCAAAGAAAGACCATTCAGGGTTCAGGTGGCGATACTGTGCCGAGGCAAATTCGACGAAGGCCGCGTTCGCACAGGATGGGATCGCATCGATGGTGGACCAGGACGTCCGCCTGATGAAATCGCTGATCCGCAGATCTCCAAGCCCCATATCCGTGATCGCCGGGGGCAGTTCCCGGCGGGGCAGGGCGGTGCCGGACTCGGCCGCGGCGGGCCGGTTGTTCATCCGCTCGGTCTCGCGGATCAGGTCACGCGCCATGATCCCCCAGACAGTGTAATCCTCGGCGACATCGGTCAGGCCCATTGAATGGCTCAGCGTGGCCTGCGGGTCGAAGTCAACGACAAGAACACGGTACCCATCAAGCGCGGCAGCATGCGCAAGATGCAACGCCACCGTTGACTTGCCCGCCCCGCCCTTGAAGTTCGCCACAGCCGCGCGAATGGCCCGCTTGCCCTCGGGACGCGGTGGCATGAGGGATTTACGATTCACCTTGAGCCGCCGCCGCAACTCATTCACCTCCTCCAAGCTGAACCAGCGCTGCCGCCCCTCGGGCTCAACCTCGCCTCCGGGCAGAGACGGATCAGCGGCCAGCTTTCCGCGAAAGGTTGACTGGTTGACCCGGAAGATCAGCTCGGACACTTCCCAGCTCGAAAACCGGCGGAGTGTCTTCTCCATCTCGGGGCTAAAGGTCTGCTGACGAATCCACCCCTGGAGTTTGAGAGATTGATTGCGCAATGCATTCAGGTCTTCGTGCGTGTACATGCCTCATGTCTCTTTGTTTGGAACGTAAATTTCTGTTCGTTTCTTATTTACGCCCGATTTGCGCTTTACGCAAAAGAAAATATGATGAAACTCAAATCTTACCCACGGGTAAGAAAACAAGGCCCTGCAAGGCCATCGCCGATTCGGCAGCGCAGAAGTTGAAGGGTGACGATTCGCAACACGCCCTCAACCGTATTTAGGGGGGCATTCTTACTGGACCGGCGATATATGGGGGGACACAACAAGCCAATAAGGGGACATCCAGAACGTCCCCCTTCACCAATACTTCACCAGATTTCTTTTATTTTTTGATCTGGATTGGCGCAATTTTCTGACCTGTTTCAGACTCTTCTTGACAGAATCGAAGCTTTGGACGCTAATTAAGCCAAGATAACGAAAAGCGTTGGCAAACAGCGCGAGATCGGCGGGACACACCCGTCTGAGGCAGACAGAGCGGTGAGAACGGGTATGCAGCTGGCTAAACCGGTCGGGCGAAATGCGGCGGCCTTGAAATATGATATACTTTCTGCGCTCACCATATATGCGTTGTCAGGCGACAAGCATCGGCAACGCAGCGTACTGCGTGTCATCTCATTGATTACGACACGATATAACTGGCGAAACAACGAATTATCGATTGGACGCGAAGAAATTTCGCGCCTTTGGTCAGTGAACGAAAGGACTGTAAAGCGCGAAATGGCCAGATTTCGCGCATTAGGTTGGGTAACGGTCAAACGGCCTGCTGCACGGGGCCGGGTCACGGTCTATGAAATCGACCTCAAACAGATCATGATCGATACGCAGGAGGTCTGGCCGATCATAGGCTCCGATTTCCAGGCCCGGATGAGCGAGGATTCCGAGCCCGTTACAAATGTCGTGCCTTTCGCGGCAAAATCCCCGGGGCCTGAAATCAACACCCCCGAAGCCAACCCCGAGGATGTCTGGTCGCAGGTGCAGTCAATCCTTCACGGGCGCGATCCCGAGCTGTGGGCGAGTTGGTTCCAGCATCTGTCCGAGTCGGAAAGGGCAGGGGGGCGCGTCATTCTGGTTGCACCCTCGCGGTTCATGGCGGATTACATTGCACAGAAATGGACGGCACGATTGCTGGCCGCCTACAGCCGCGTCGATCCCAGTATCAGAACGGTTCATGTAAACGCAGCCGATTGAGGCTGTCAGGTGCGCAGCACGGCCGAGCAAAGGATGCATCATGATCAACCGAAATTTTCAACCATTTCGGGTCGAACAGTTTCTGTCCGAAACGGAACACGGGGTGGTCTTCAATTTCTCGGAAAGCGGCGTTCATCCCATGTCGTTGCAGGGATTGGTAGAGCTAGCCGGGATTGATCTCGACGCTCTGCTGAAGACGATGATCGACTATCCGCAAGTCAATGGAAAGCAATCCCTGCGCGACACCATCGCAGGCTTGTATCCGGGGGCCTCGGCAGATGGGGTATTGGTCACGGTCGGGGCAACCGAAGCGAACACGCTGGTGGCCAACACCTTGTTGGAGCCCGGCGACAATGCTGTGTGTTTCCGACCGACCTATGAACAGATTTCAGGAAACGCCGCCAATCTGGGCAACGAAGTGCGTTGGGTCGATCTGATCGAATCCGCAGGGTGGGGCATAGACGCAGAGGCGCTGGAGAGGGCGGTCGATGACAGAACCCGCATCATCCATGTAGTGAACCCGAACAATCCAACGGGCCGTATTCTGACCGAAGCGGATCGCGCCCGTATCGTATCGGCTGCCGAGCGCGTTGGCGCCTGGATCGTTTCAGACGAGGTTTATGCCGGAACCGAGCGGGAAGGTGACACCGAAACGCCTTCGTTCTGGGGAAGTACGGACAGGGTTCTTGTGGTGAACTCCATGTCCAAGGCCTATGGGCTTCCGGGGCTGAGGCTGGGATGGCTGGTTGGGCCCGAAGACATCATTCAGCACTGCTGGCGGCGGCACGAATATGCCTCGATCGCGGCATCCATGTTGTCGATGGAACTGGCGGACAAGGCGCTTGCCGAACCGGCACGGTCCAAGTTGAAGGCCCGCGCGCGCCGTCTGATCCGCACGGGGTTTGACGTTCTCAAGGAAGAACTGGCGCGGCATCAGGGGGTGTTTTCAGTTGTACCACCTCAGGCGTCGGCCATGTCGTTCGTGCGGTTCAATCTACCGATCGCATCCGAGGCGTTCAGCATGCGCCTGTTGCGCGAAAAAGACGTGCTGGTCATTCCGGGGTCGCGGTTCGGGGTCGAGAACCATTTTCGGTTCAGCTCGGCCCTGCCCGAAGATCATCTGCGCAACGGGTTGGCAAAGTTGAATGATCTTACAGGAGACATCCTGAACGGAAGCTGAGAGTTTGCCGCCGAATTGGTGCGAATGGTTCGGTGACATTTCTTTTGCCTTTTTCATACGTGTCGATAGGCTTCGCAAATGGAAGATTCACCTGTACTTTCCGCCGAAAAACCGCCGCTGGATCACCTGGTCGGGTCCGCGGTGAAAACGCATCGCGCGCTGGCCGGGTTGACTTTGGCCGAATTGTCTCAGCGGTCCGGCGTGTCCACGGCGATGATTTCCAAGATCGAGCGCGGTCAGGTGTCAGCCTCACTGGCGACGCTTGAGGCCCTGGCCGGTGGAATCGGCGTTCCGTTGATCAACTTCTTTGCCGGCACGGTCGAACGCACGGATGTATCATTTGTGGCTGCGGGCGAAGGTGTAACCGTGCAACGGTTGGGCACCGGTTTCGGGCACAGTTACAAGCTGATCGGTCGGGCGGAAGCGAAACATGTCAGTTTCGAGAGTTTCAGCGTTACATTGGAAGGTCCGTTGGACGAACGCCCGCTTTACCAACATCAGGGTGTCGAATTCATCCACGTCACCGCCGGCGAGATGGTCTATGGCTGCGGTGAAGCCGCTTATCACATGCGGCCGGGCGACAGTCTGAGTTTTGATTCAAACGCCACTCATGGGCCGTTGGAGTTGAAAACTGATACAGTCAGCTTTGTCACCGTGGTTGCCAAGGCCGTGTCGGGCGATAATTGAAAAACGCCCGGCGACCAAGCCGGGCGTTAGGGAATCAAGGTGATCCGAGAAAAGTCAGAGACCCCATTTCTTGCGGTTTTCTTCGAAGAACCCTTGCGCCTTTTTGACTTCGATCCAGTTGTTTACATAGTTGATCCACACCTGATCGGCCTGTGGCAGGATCATCGCGATGGGTGACGGCGAACGCGGGCCTGCGTTCTTCACGCGTACCACCGGAAATTTCGCCTCGAGGGTCGAGCCTTCGATGTTCGACGTGATGAAGACATCCGCGCGTCCTGCGATTACTTCCTGAAAACCGCGGGCCGGGGCCTCGACCACCTTGATATCTGCGTTCGGGAACCATTCGCGGACACGCTTTTCGAATGTTGTGCCCAGGGTGGTCGCGACTTTTACTCCGGGCTGGTTGATCGAGTCATAACCGTCAAACTTGTCGGCCTTGTCCTTGGTCGTATAGGGGAAGAGTTCCACCGAAATATAGCTGTCGGAAAAACCTGCGACCTTCATGCGCGGCGGCGAAATCGATGCCGATCCGGTCAGGTGATACTTGCCTGCCACCACACCGTTGACCAGTGTTTTCCAGTCGGTGGGGACATATTCGACCTCGACCCCCAGATCGGCGGCCAGCTCGTTCATGATGTCGATGTCGTACCCTTTGTAGCTGTTGGTTGCAGGGTCGCGGAGCGACATGGGATTCCAATCGCCCGTGGTGCCCACCTTGAGCACGCCGGAATCCAGCACCTCGTTCAGTGCAGATTGCGCCTGCGCAGCGCCTGACAAGACAAGTCCAAACGCAGCGGCTGCCGCAGCTTTCCAAAAAGTGTTCATCGGTTTCTCCCGTTGGTGGCGTTTCGACCTTGTGGCCGTATTCTTCATTGATTTAAGCCCAAAGGGAAAGATAACCTCAAGAAAATATTATACTGGGACTAAAACAGGGGCAGTTCATCTTATGCCAGACGCCGCAATCGAACTTGTGGGCGTGAACAAGTGGTTCGACACGTTTCACGTTCTCAAGGACATCAATCTGACGGTCAACAGCGGCGAAAAGGTGGTGATTTGCGGGCCTTCCGGGTCAGGAAAATCCACCGTTGTGCGATGTATCAACCAGTTGGAAAAACATCAGAAAGGCACCATCCGCGTAGATGGGATCGAGTTGACGGATGACGAGAAATCCGTGGCCAGGATCCGGTCCGAGGTTGGAATGGTGTTCCAGCAGTTCAACCTGTTCCCGCATCTGACCGTATTGGAAAACCTGACTTTGGGCCCGATCAAGGCGCGCGGTCTCGGCCGCAAAGAGGCAGAGGAAAAAGCGCGCCACTATCTGGACCGGGTGCACATTCCAGATCAGGCCGACAAAAAGCCCATTCATTTGTCGGGTGGTCAGCAGCAACGCGTCGCCATCGCCCGGTCGCTGTGCATGGAGCCACGTGTGCTGCTGTTTGACGAGCCGACTTCGGCACTGGACCCCGAGATGATCTCGGAAGTGTTGGACGTGATGGTCGAGTTGGCCAATGAGGGGATGACCATGGTGGTTGTCACGCATGAGATGGGGTTTGCCCGAAAGGTGGCCGACAAGATGATCTTCATGGATGCCGGTGAAATCGTCGAAGAAGGCAAGCCCGAACATTTCTTCACCAATCCTCAGTCCGATCGGTGTCGCAAATTCCTGTCCCAGATCCTGCAACACTGAGAGGGGCCGATGAAAAAACTTCTTCTCATTTTGCCTCTGCTTCTTCTGGCAGGCTGTTCGTCGTCGCAGACCTGGGGCTGGTACGTTATCGATCCGACGACGGCCTCGGGTTGGACCAATGTGAAATTCCTGATCTCGGGGATGGGCGCGACGATCCAGATTTCCCTGATCGCCGCCGTTCTGTCGATCGTCATCGGATTGCTGGTCGCCCTGCCGGGATTGTCCGAAAAACGTGGCTGGCGGGTTGTGAACCGGGTTTACGTGGAGTTCATCCGCGCCATTCCCCTGTTGCCGATGCTGTTCTGGGTGTTTTACGGCTTGCCCATCGTGTTTCAGTCGATGGGTCTGAACATCCCCATCGATCCCTTCTGGGGGGCGATCATAACGTTGGCGATTTCAGACAGCGCCTTTACGGCCGAGATCTATCGCGCAGGCATTCAATCCATTGCGCGTGGACAGCGCGAGGCAGCGCAGACCATCGGGCTGAACTATGTGCAGACCATGCGCTATGTGATCCTGCCGCAGGCGATCCGGCGCATTCTGCCGCCTTTGGCAAACCAGTTCATCTACATCGTCAAGATGAGCGCCTTTGCCAGCGTCATCGGGATGCAGGAACTGACCCGCCGGGCGAATGAACTGGTGGTGACGGAATACCGCCCGCTGGAAATCTACACCCTGCTGATTTTCGAATACCTGATCCTGGTTTTGATCATCTCAGCCGGGGTGCGCTGGCTGGAGCGTCGCATGGGCGCGGACGAGCGCGGATAAGGAGTGAAGAAATGAACTGGAAAGATTTCATGGCCGAGACCGAGGCCAATATCGGAACCTTCTCGAAAGAAGTGCCGGAAACCGTGCGCGGCTTTGGCATCATGGGCAAGGCGGCCAAGACTGACGGGGCGCTGAGCGAGAAAACCAAGGAGTTCATGGCGCTCGGCATTGCGATTGCGACCCGCTGCGACAGCTGCATCGGATTCCACGTGCGTGCGCTGGTTCGGCTGGGCGCCAACCGCGCTCAGATGTGCGAGGCGTTGGCCATGGCCACCTATATGGGCGGGGGGCCGTCCTATGCCTACAGCGCCAAGGCGCTCAAGGCTTTTGATGAGTTTTCGGAGTAAGAAACATGCGTCCTGATCTGGCCGGAGCAGAGGGGTTTATTCGCAACAGCTGGTACGTCGCCGGACGGTCCGAGGATTTTGGCTGCAGCCTGAGCGCCGTACGAATGTTGGACGAAGAGATCGTGATATATCGTGACACAGCGGGCAAAGCGATCGCGTTGGAGGACGCTTGCCCGCATAGAAAGCTGCCGCTGTCTCGGGGCACCATCGAAGGGGATCATGTGGTTTGCGGCTATCACGGTCTGACATTCGGCTGCGGCGGTGAATGTGTCAGCGCCCCGACACAGCTGGACAATCCTCCGCGCCGTGCCGCCGTGCATGCGTACCCGGCCGAAGACCGCTGGGGATTTCTTTGGCTGTGGATGGGGGACCCGGACAAAGCCAGAATAGACGATATCATCGACATCCCCAATTTCGACAACCCGTCCTGGGGCAAGACCCGGACCGGTGCGATGGAGATGGCGTGCCATTACCTTTACATTATCGACAACCTGCTGGATCCAAGCCATGTGGCCTGGGTGCATCTGACCTCGTTTGCCGGGGCGGGAACCGACAACCGCCCGCTGGATCTTGAAGAAACCGAAACCGGCGTCATGGTTTCGCGCTGGATCACGGATGAACCCGCGCCGCCCTACTATGCGCCGATACTGCCGTTCGGGCCAAGCTGCGACCGCAAGCAGCATTACGAATGCCGTCTGCCGTCCACTGCGATCAACATGTCCATTTACACTCCGGCCGGAGAAGGCGGGGCGGATCGGCCGATGTCGTCCAATGCCTTTGTCAATATTTCGTACAACTTCATCACACCGGTCGATGCGGAAACATCGCGGTATTTCTGGTTCCAGCACCGCAACATGCACGCGGATGACACAGCCATGTCGCAGCGTATGTTCGAAGGCGCGGTCATGGCCTTCAACGAGGACAAAGAGGTTCTGGAACACGTTCAAACCGGCATGGCGCGGCGCAAGACCGGCTATATCAACCTCGGGCTGGACGCGGGCGCGATGCGGTTCCGCGCGCGGGTTGCAAAGCTGATCGCGCAGCAGGCCGGCTGATCATCAGGCCGACAAGCGCCCGTTCGCGCCTTGGCCCACGTGTCGGGCCGGGGCGTCGAACACCGCTTTGATGCAGGGATACCGGTCGAGAATTTCAGCCCCACCGGGCAACAGATCGGCCCGGAGAACACCGGCATCCCAGATCGAAACACCATCCACGCGGATCGTCGGGTCCAGCACGTTCAGTGAAATCTCACCCGGCGCATAATGCCCGCATGTGTGAAAGTGCAGCAGACGCGGATTGCCAAAGGCCGACCCGCTCCAACGTTCAAAATTGCTTCGCGCCGGGGTCGTGTAGGCGCAGCCCGGGTGGATGCCTGCGTGCCAGGAATGCATGGTCAGGGGGTCAAGGTCGAACATCTTGCCGACTTTTTCGTAATGCATCTGCGCGCAATGCACATCCATGGGATGGCCCTCAAAGCCGGTCAGGCGGTTGTTTTCGAACCGTATGGTCAGCGGTTCGCGCAGGTCGCAGCCGTATGGTTCGTAGAATTTCGAACCGGTGCCGACCAGAAACCCGTCCTGAACCAGCACGCCGGAAAACCCCTGCGCGGGAACCGGGGCAAAGACCGACATCGGAAAACGCGCCACGCTGACATCCGCGGCACCTTCTGGGGGGAAGGCGGCGCCGGGGCCGGCGAAGTCGGTGCCCAATGGGCAGGTCACGTGGATGTGCCCGGCATTGGCCAGCAGCCGGTTAACCGCGTTTTTCAATTCAACGAACCCGGTGTAGTTGGCGCGCCCGAAACCCGAGGCCAGCATTCCGGCGTCCAGCGCATATGACATGATGGGCCGAACGTCCCTCATTCCTGCGTCGAAACGAATCTGATCGCCGGAGCGGGACAGAAACAAGGTGCGATCCGCCATCTCCATCGCCGTTTTCAGATCCGCTGGCAGCGATGAACCCATGGGATCGAATGCGAGGGTTTGAACTGCGGTCTTGATCCGGTTCTGTCGCGCGCAGTCCACGATAGCCTCGGTGATATCGGCATCGTAATACCCGTTGGCCGCATCTTCGCAGACCACAAGCAACTGGTCGCCCGCCGTCAGGCCGCCGCATCTGAACAACAGGTTTTCGGCACCTGCCATAAGATCTGGACTGTGCATTCGCGTTGATCCTCAACAAAATCCCCCGCGCTGGTATTTTACATCTTTCACGTTTCCGTGATCCAGAAAAAATTTCATCTTAGGAAAAAAATTAACTGACATGCCTGTGGGCTTTGTACATAAGCTGAGCCCGAACAAGACAGGAGACACAGCAATGAGCGCTTGGATCGATATGATCTCGGACGACAAGGCCGAGGGCCGCCTGAAAGAGCTGCTGGACAAGGCCCGCACCCCTCATGGCACCGTGGACACGGTCATGCGTGTGCATTCATTGCGGCCCGAAACGATGAACGGGCATGTGACGCTGTACCGTTCGGTCCTGCATTCCGATGACAACCAGTTGCCATTCTGGTTCCTCGAAGTTGTCGCCAGCTATACTTCGATCCTGAACGATTGCACCTATTCACTGACCCATCACTTCATGAACGTGCGCAACCTGCTGAAGGATCAGCCGCGCAGTGACCGGATTTTCGTCGCGCTCAAGGCGCATCGGCCCGAGGATGAATTCGAGGGCAAGGAACTGGCGCTGCTGCGCTATGCCGCCAAGCTGACGACGGATGTTGGCAAAATGGTCAAGTCCGACTTCGAAGCGCTCAAGATTGCTGGCTGTGAGGATGGCGAGATCCTGGAGGTCAATCAGGTCTGCGCCTATTTCAATTATTCAAACCGGTTGCTGAACGGGTTGGGTGCAACGACCGAGAATGATGTGATCGGCTATTACAAGGGTGACGACTGACGAGTTGCGCCGGGTCTGGCCTTCGTGCCGAGGAACATTGTTTCGGGCGGGTCAGCCTGTTGTTTCAGGCTGTGACGGTTTCACGCCCCACGTGTTTTCCTCGGCTGTTTTGCGGATGATCGCGCCGATCTTCAACAGGTTTTCGCTGAGCGGGTTGGTCTTTCGCCAGATCAGACCAATCGTCCGTGTCGGCGGCGTGTCCTGAAACCGGGCAATGGACACATCCGCGGATCGGGTTTCCAGCCCGACCGCCATTTCCGGTATCAGGGTCACACCGATGCCGGCGCCGACCATCTGAACCAGTGTGGAAAGCGAACTGCCCTCCATGATGTGCTGCGGTTCGATGTTGCGGATCGAACAGAAGGACAGGGCCTGATCCCTGAAGCAATGCCCCTCTTCCAGCAACAGCAGGCGCATGGTTCTGAGCTGCGAGGAACTTGGCATCGGCAGGTCGGCATCCTGCGCCGGGCGAACCAGCAGAAAATCTTCGTTGAACAGCGAGAACTCTCGGAGGTTGGGTTCCGAGACGGGCAGGGCAACGACACCGAAATCCAGTTTCGAATCCAGTATTTCACCGATCAACGTCTTGGTTATCGTTTCCTTGGGTTCGATGGTCAGTTGTGGGAAACGCTGCGACAAAGCTTTGATGATCGAGGGCAGCAAATAGGGCGCGACCGTGGGAATGACCCCGATTCTGATGCGGCCGGACAGGGGGCCTGAGGGAGATTGCACCAATTTCCCCAAATCCTCGACCCGCGTCAGGATTTCGCGGCCATGTTTCAGCACGTCCTCGCCAAGTGCTGTCAGGCGGGTTTGCCGGGCCGCGCGTTCGACCAGCGGCCCACCCATGATTGCCTCCAGCTCTTTGATTTGTATGGAAAGCGCAGGCTGCGATATCGCACTGGCCGCGGCGGCCTTGCCAAAGTGGCCGTGCGTGGCGAGCGCCTCGAAATAGCGCAGGTGTTTGAGGGTGAGTGCTTTCATATGAAAAATTAATCACAACGATAGTAATTACAAATTTCCAATTATCGAAGCCGTGGGGTACGAGTCAAGATATCTGAACCCCTAGGTAAATACTCAGGAGATTTACAATGGACGGTACCCCCCACAATCACCAATCCGGCGGCTGCCCTGTCATGCATGGCGGCAATACTGGTACGGGCAATTCCGTCACCAAGTGGTGGCCGGATGCGCTGAACCTGGACATTCTGAGCCAGCACGACACGCGCACCAACCCGATGGATGCGGATTACAATCACCGAGAAGCGGTCAAGGGCCTGGACTTCAAGGCGGTTCGTGCCGATGTCGAGGCGTTGCTGACCGACAGCCAGGACTGGTGGCCGGCTGACTGGGGTCACTATGGCGGGCTGATGATCCGTCTGGCGTGGCACTCGGCGGGGTCTTACCGTCTGGGGGATGGTCGAGGTGGCGCCGGTTCGGGCAACATCCGGTTCGCGCCGCTGAATTCATGGCCGGACAATGCAAGCCTGGACAAAGCCCGCCGTCTGCTGTGGCCGGTGAAAAAGAAATACGGCAACGCGCTGTCCTGGGCCGATCTGATCGTTCTGTCGGGCACGGTGGCGTATGAATCCATGGGATTGAAGACCTTTGGTTTCGGCTTTGGTCGCGAAGACATCTGGGGCCCCGAGAAAGATGTTTACTGGGGTTCTGAAAACCAGTGGCTGGCCCCGTCCGAGAACCGCTATGGCGATCTGGAAACCCCCGGCACGCTGGAAAACCCTCTGGGTGCGGTGCATATGGGACTGATCTATGTGAACCCCGAAGGCGTGAACGGCAATCCGGATCCGGCCAAAACCGCGATGCATATCCGTGAAACCTTTGCGCGTATGGCGATGAATGACGAAGAGACCGCGGCATTGACCTGCGGGGGCCATACCGTCGGCAAAGCCCATGGTGCGATGCCCGGCGACAATATCGGCGCCGAACCCGAAGCCTGCCCGGTGTCCAGCCAGGGTCTGGGATGGGAAAACCCTGATCAGAACGGCAAAGCGGCCAACGCCTTTACCTCGGGGATCGAAGGGGCGTGGACGAAAGAGCCGTTGAAATTTGACATGGGCTATTTCGACTACCTGTTCGGCTACGAGTGGGAACTGGGCAAATCACCCGCAGGTGCCCATCAGTGGCAGCCCGTCGACATGCCCGAAGACGAAAAGCCGGTCGACCCGACCGACCCCACCGTTCGTCGCATGCCGATGATGACCGATGCGGATATGGCGATGAAGGTCGACCCGACCTACAACGCGATCTGTCAGAAATTCATGGCGGATCCGGACTATTTTGCCGATACATTTGCACGTGCCTGGTTCAAGTTGACTCACCGCGACATGGGTCCGCGCGTCAACTATTATGGCCCGGACGTGCCGTCGGAAGATCTGATCTGGCAGGATCCGATCCCGGCTGGTTCGACAGATTACGACATAGATGCCGTCAAGGCCAAGATCGCAGACAGTGGCCTGACCATCGCCGAGATGATCACCACCGCCTGGGACAGTGCCCGAACCTTCCGCGGGTCGGACAAGCGCGGCGGCGCAAATGGCGCGCGCATCCGACTGGCGCCGCAAAAGGACTGGGCAGGCAACGAGCCCGAACGTCTGGCGAAAGTGCTGGGTGTGCTGGAGCCGATCGCGGCGGAAACCGGCGCCTCGGTTGCCGACGTGATCGTTCTGGCGGGCAATGTCGGGCTGGAGCAGGCGATCAAGGCCGCAGGCTTTGACGTGGCGGTTCCGTTCTCGGCCGGTCGCGGCGACGCGTCGATCGAGCAGACCGATGTGGACAGCTTCTCGGTACTTGAGCCGCTGGCGGACGGGTTCCGCAACTGGCAGCTGAAGGAATACGCGGTCTCGCCAGAGGCGATGATGCTGGATCGCGCGCAACTGCTGGGTCTGACCGCGGCCGAGATGACCGTTCTGGTCGGTGGTCTGCGTGTGCTGGGTGCCAACCATGGCGGATCGCCGCATGGCGTCTTCACCGACCGGTTAGGCCAGCTGACAACCGACTTTTTCGTCAACCTGACGGATATGTCGCTGAGTTGGCATCCGGTTGGCGGAGGCACCTATGAGCTGCGCGACCGCGCCTCGGGTGAGGTCAAGTTCACCGCAACCAGCGCTGATCTGGTCTTCGGATCGAACTCGATCCTGCGCAGCTATGCTGAGGTCTACGCTCAGGACGACAATGCCGAGAAGTTTGTGCGCGACTTTGTGGCGGCATGGACCAAGATCATGAACAACGACCGGTTCGATCTGGTTGCCTGAAACATATAGTAAATCAGGCGGGGACACCCTCGCCTGATTTTCTTTTCAGGGGGTGCATCCGCTGATCCCCGCTTTGCCGAGACTCACTCACACAGTCATGAAGAGATCTTTGAATCGGTCACGCAGAATGTTCTTTTGAACCTTGCCCATCGTGTTGCGGGGCAACTCATCCAGAACGATCAGCTTGCGCGGATGCTTGAACCGGGCCAGACCTTCGCGGACCGCGACCGTTATCGCCTCCGGATCAGGGGTCTGGCCGGGCTCTGCCACGATGACACCAACAACCGTTTCACCGAAATCGGGATGTGGCACGCCGATCACGGCGCTTTCCAGAACACCGGGTTGATCATCGAGAACCATCTCGATCTCTTTTGGGTAGATGTTGTAGCCGCCCGAAATGATCAGATCCTTGTTGCGACCGACGATATGGACGTACCCATCCTCGTCGATGCGGCCCAGATCACCGGTGATAAAAAAGCCGTTGTCGCGCAGTTCGGCAGCGGTTTTTTCAGGCATCTGCCAATACCCTTTGAAGACGTTGGGCCCGCGCACTTCAATTATGCCGATCTCGCCCGCAGGCAGGGTATTGCCGTCTGAATCACAGATCTTCAGTTCGACCCCGGGCAGTGGGTGCCCGACCGTTCCGGCGCGCCGCTCGCCGTCATATGGGTTTGACGTGTTCATGTTGGTTTCAGTCATGCCATAGCGTTCAAGGATGCGATGACCCGTTCGTTCTTCGAACTGCACATGGGTTTCCGCCAGCAGTGGTGCCGACCCGGAAACGAACAGGCGCATATGGGTGGCCAGTTCCCTGGTAAAACGCGGTTCGTCCAACAGGCGCGTATAGAAGGTCGGGACGCCCATCATCGACGTGGCACAGGGCAATTTGTCGATGATCTGGTCCAGATCGAATTTGGGCAGCCAGATCATGCATCCACCTGCGGCCAGCATGATATTGGTCGCGACGAACAGCCCGTGCGTGTGAAAGATCGGCAGGGCATGCAGCAGCACATCCTGCGAGGTGAAGCGCCATTCCTTGACCAGTGTCCGTGCGTTCGACAGCAGATTGTTCTGGGTCAGCATGGCGCCCTTGGACCGGCCTGTGGTTCCCGACGTGTAAAGGAACGCTGCCAGATCCTCGCCATCGCGGGCGACGGTTTCGAAACGTGTCGGCATGGTCGCGGCCAAATCTGTCAGAGACCCGGTGCCATCCGCGTTCAGTGTCTCTACCCGGGCGCCCAGCTGCGCGCCGACAGGGGTGAGTTTTCCTTCTCTTTCGGTGTCGCAGATAATCAGCGAGGCCCCGCTGTTTTCGATGAAATAGGTCAATTCATCGACCGTGTAGGCGGTATTCAGCGGCAGGAACACCAGACCGGCCTGGGCGCAGGCAGCATAAAGCGCCAGCGCCTCGGGGGTTTTTTCAACCTGCGCCGCAACGCGGTCACCGGGGTTCAGGCCCAAATGCGTGGCCACATGCGCAATCTGCGCCGCTTTGCCGAGGAAATCCTGGTGAGAGATCGTTGTCCCGTCCAGCAGCTGCAAAAAAGGTGTGCCTTTGCCGGCGTGGATGCCGAACAGGCCGTCATACAGAGGGTTAGCCATCAGGTTTACCTTTCTTGAGATATGAAAAGAGAGGTGGATGCAGCGAGGAAATTGATCTCGAATGGGGCGATCATCTCATGGGTCGTGGCGAATTGGTTTTGCTACTGGGCAACACGGGTCATTTCATACAGGTAGTTCACCAAAGTGCCAACGGATCGGGCCGTGATTGCGTTGCCCTGAACCGAATGAACAAAAGCACTGTTACCCAAAAGAAACTGTGCAATTGGATCCAGGGGCGTGTGCCTCATTCCCCTGACACTGCGCAGTTGCAACCGCCGACACCCTGCTGCGCATCGTGCTTTCAGGGTATTGGCGGGTGTCGACCGATTTCTCTATGAGAAGTGTTCCGGCAGCAATGCATCCGGCAGATTCTGATAGCAGACAGGACGCAAGAAACGTCGGATCGACAATGTGCCCACGGATGTGGCACCGAAATTGGTCGAAGCCGGGTAGGGGCCGCCATGGACCATGCTGTCACATACCTCGACCCCCGTGGGGAAGCCATTGGCCAACACGCGCCCGGCTTTGCATTCAAGGATCGGCAACAGGGACTGCGCCATGCCCATGTCGGCCTCGTCCATATGCAGGGTGCAGGTCAGCTGCCCGTGCAATCCGCGCGCGACGTTGTGCATTTCGTCGGGTGTCTCGGCAGTCACGATGATGCCCAGCGGGCCGAACACCTCTTCCGCGAGGGATGTGTTGGCCAGCCAGGTTGCGGCGCTTGTTCGGTAAAGGAAAGGGGTCGCATCGCGCTGATCGCATGTCGAAGCCAGAACCTCGTGAACGCCAGCGGTTTCAGCAACACGGGCCTGACCGTTGCGATAGGCTTTGGCGATGCCGTCGGTCAGCATGGTCTGCGCCGGAACTTCGGTCAATGCGGCCTGTGCGATCTCAGCGAAACGGTCCGTTGCTTCACCTGCCGGCATCACGACGACGCCCGGGTTGGTGCAGAACTGACCAGCGCCCATCGTCAGCGAGCCGGCCCAGCCTTTGGCGATGTCTTCACCCCGGTTTGCCAGTGCCGCATCCAAAATGAACATGGGATTGACCGATCCAAGCTCACCAAAAAACGGAATCGGTTCGGGGCGCGCGGCGCACAGGTCGAACAGGGCGCGACCGCCCGCAAGCGATCCGGTGAATCCGACCGCCTTGATCAGAGGGTGCTGCACCAAGGCTGAACCCACAGCCGGTCCGCCGTCTTGGATCAGACTGAAAACGCCGGGATGAATGTTGCAACGGCGGATGGCCGCAAGGATGGCTTCGGCGACGATCTCGCCGGTGCCCGGATGGGCGCCGTGGCCTTTGACGACAACCGGGCAGCCGGCAGCCAGTGCGGCGGCGGTGTCCCCCCCGGCGGTGGAAAATGCCAGCGGGAAATTTGATGCGCCGAACACCGCGACCGGGCCGATCGGGCGCTGGATCATTTTCAGATCGGGCCGTGGCAGGGGTGCACGGTCCGGCAGCGCGCTGTCGTGGCGCCGGTCCAGATAATCGCCGCTGAGGATATGCGTTGCGAACAGCCTCAGCTGCCCCGACGTGCGGCCCCGCTCACCTTGCAGCCGAGCCTCGGGCAGGCCGGTTTCCTGAGTGCCAATCTCGGTGATTGCATCGGCGCGCGCTTCGATCTCGTCGGCAATGGCGTTCAGAAAGGCGGCGCGTTCTTCCCGAGTGGAATAGCCATAACTCCAAAACGCCTCTTCTGCGGCCTGCGCAGCAGCGTCGACGTCTGAAATGCGGCCTTTCGAAAAGTCATGCGATGGCCCATGTGCGGGTTGTGATGCAAAGAAATCGTCACCAGCAAGCCAGTTGCCGGCGATCAGATGCTTGCCGTGCGGAGTAAAGGTCATTTGGGCCTCGTGTTTCGGGATGTCAGATTAATGGATAATGTATCCAAAATGACAGGACATGCAAGACCGCCCTAGGGTTCGTCTGTCCCGCGCTTCGAGGCGATCATTTCCAGAAGCTGTTCCTTGGTCCGGCGAATATGCTGGGCCAAGACCTCGCAGGCTTTGTCCACATTGCCTTCCCGGGCCAGCCGCAACAGATCACGATGCTCCTTTTTTGCGGGTTCGCGCTGTTTCATCACGCTCAGATGCATCCTGACATAGCGATCCGATTGCAGGTTGACGCGGTCCAGCAATTCGTTGGTCAGCTTCCGCTGTGACGCCGCATAAAGCGCCGAGTGATACTGATAGTTCAATATCCCCCACTTGCCGACGTCATTTTCATCATACGACGCTTCCATCTGCTTGAGGATTTCGTCGCAACGCGCAAATTCCCCTGGGCCCATATTCGGGATGGCCCGGCGGAACAGATCGACTTCGATCAGGATGCGAAGATCGAAAATTTCACCGATTTCGTCGAGGGAATGCTTGGTCACCGAGCCGCCGCGATTGTTGGCCCATTGCACCAGACCTTCGGCATTCAGGCGCTTCAGCGCCTCGCGGATCGGCATGCGAGAGACATCATATTCCTCGGCCAGTGCTTCCTGCCGGATCGTCTCACCCTCGGCGAGTTCGCCGCTGAGGATACGTTCACGCAGATCATTTGCGATGACGTCCGGTAGGCTTTGTTTCGTGATCGCGCGTTTTCCGGCCATTTCCAATATCCCGCCACGGTTTTTGGATACAATTACCCGCAATCACGGACTTTTCCAAGCCGAACTTGGATTTCGACCCATGTTCAACCCCTGCCCGAGATTTGAAAAAAGGCCTGAATCTGATGATGAAACCGCAACGAGGCCGCGTATCTTCAGGCTTTTCCGTTTTCGAAAACCGTGCCTGCTGACGTCAAACGCCCCAGGTGTCAGACAGGCGATATCCACTGGGCCATGGATCGTCAGGGTCCAACATGTGCTGATGAATTCCGGTGATCCAACCGCGACCGCTGATTTCAGGAACGATCGCCGCGCGGCCACCGACCTGCGCAGTGTCAATGATCCGCCCGGTGAATCGCGATCCGATGATCGAGACAGCCTCGAAGGTCTGGCCGGGTTTCATCACCCCCTTGGCCGCCATCAGCGCCATGCGCGCGGATACAGCGGTGCCCGTCGGCGAACGGTCGACCTTACCCGGCTGGATCGCCACGGCGGACTTGCCGCTCAGGCCGGTTTCCGTTTCATTCAACGGGCCGCAAAAGGCGCAGAACGATATATGATCCCAGTCCGGGTTCTCGGGATGCGAGAATCCAAGCTGCTCATTGGCGGCGTTTGTGATCTTAACCCCCAGCCGGGCAATGTCGCGGGCCTCGTGGTCGACGATTGCGAACCCAAGCGCCTGCGCATCGACGACCACGAAACTGTCGCCGCCATAAGCGGTGTCTACCGTTATCGTGCCCAGTCCGGATACCTCAAGCGGGACGGACAGCTTGTCGGCGAAACTGGGCAGGTTCTGGACAAAGATGCGCTGTGCCTTGCCATCGCGGCATTCCGCACGTACCCGGACCAGCCCGCCCGGTGCCTCGAGCACCATATGGGTTTCCGGCTCGTGCATTGGAATGATCCCGCCATCCAGCAACACGGTTGAGACACAGATCGAGTTGGACCCCGACATGGGCGGCGTGTCTTCGGGTTCCATGATGATCCAGGCGGCGTCCGCCTCGGGGTGTTTTGGCGGAACCAGAAGGTTGACATGCCGGAACACACCACCGCGTGGTTCGTTCAGAACAAAGTTGCGCAGGGTCTGGTCCCGCGCAATGAAGCTTCGCTGTTCCCAGAGAGTGTCGCCCGGCGGTGGGGCGACACCCCCGACGATGACATCCCCAACCTCACCTTCGGCATGGGCCGAGATCACATGTACGGTTTTGCTGCTGCGCATGTTTACATCAGCTATATTGCGCGACGGGGGCACCCAGCGCGTCGAAGATCGGTGTGACGCCCAGACCGGGGCGATCTGCTGCGGTCATCCGGCCATTGACTCGCTTTGGCGCGCCCTCGGCGATGTCCACGGTACCATAGGAATTGAAATCGGTGGCCGAGAACGTGAACTCGGACGGTGTCGACCGCGCCAGATGAGCGATGGCGGCGGTGGTGATATCGCCCCCCCAGGTGTCTTCGATGGTCATCGGGATACCATGTGCGACGCAAAGATCGCGCATCAGCCTGGCTTTGCTCAAACCTCCTACCTTTGAGATTTTCAGGTTGATCACGTCCATGGCGTCGTCGGCAATGCTGCGGACCAATGTGTTGGGCGTGTCGATGACCTCATCCATCACGAAGGGCAGCGCGGTGCGCCGGCGGATCGACACGCATTCCTCATAAGTCAAACAGGGTTGTTCCACATAGACATCCATGCCCGCGATGGCGCCTACGACACGCGCGGCCTCGTGCCGGGTCCAGCCAGTGTTGGCATCCGCCACCAGCAGGTCGGTCTTTTTCAGAACCGCGCGGGTGGCGTGAATGCGGTCGATGTCGTCATTGGCGTCGCCGCCCACTTTCAGTTGAAACTTCGTATAGCCTTCGGCCGCATAACCTTCGATCTTTTGCGCCATGATGTCCGGTGCTTCCTGGCTGATCGCGCGATACAGCACCACGTCCTGTTGCGCGTCGCCGCCCAACAGGGTGTAAAGGGGTTGCCCGGTCGCCTTGCCCAGCAGATCCCAGCAGGCGATATCAACAGGCGCCTTGGCATAAGGGTGGCCACGCAGGGCGCCATCCATGGTGCGATTGATCTGGCCGATATTCAGCGGATCCTGCCCGATCAGATGTGGCGACAATTCCGCCAGCCCGGCCCTGACGCCCAGTGCAAAGGACGGAAGATAAGCCGATCCCAGCGGGCAGCATTCGGCATACCCCTTGAGACCTTCATCCGTGATGATCTCGAGAACGGTGCTGTCGAAGACTTCGACATAGTTGCCATTGGACCAGCTATAGCGACCTTCCTTCAGCGGCAGATCCACCTGATATACGTTCAGTGCAGTGATTTTCATGTGGTGTTCTCCTGATCAGAAGCGTGTGGATGCGAAAGGCTTCATGTCGAGCGCGGGCTTTGTGTTCGTGACCAGATCCGCGACCAGTTCCGCCGTGCCTGCGGATTGCGTCAAACCCAGATGGCCATGTCCGAAGGCGTAAGACACCTGTGGCGCACGCGCCGAGCGGTCGATCAGCGGCAAACTGTCGGGCAGCGACGGCCGAAAGCCCATCCATTGCGTGCCGCCTTCCAAGTTCAGGCCAGGCATGAAGCGCCCGGCCTTTGCCAGAAGCGCGTCGGCGCGTTTGTAATTGGGCGGCAGTTCCAGCCCGCCCAACTCGACCGCGCCACCGATGCGCACACCGCCGTTGATCCGCGTCACCACAAAGCCGTGGCCACCGAATGTCAGATGGGTGCGCAGATCAAAGGCCCCTTGGGGCAGGGTCGTGTTGTACCCGCGCTCGGTTTCCAGAGGGATGCGATCACCCAGGGTTTTCGCCAGGTGATGAGACCACGCCCCGGCGGCCACGATCACCTGTCTTGCATCAATTTCACCGATCGAAGTCGTCAGACGAACGCCCGCATCCATGGGTGTGAGCGCGCTGATTGTCGCGATTTCGACCTGACCGCCACGGGCGGTGAACCGGGTGGCCAAATGTCTTGTCCAGCTGGCCGGATCGACCGTGTTCATCCAGGTGGGTGTAAAACCCGCATGGGTAAATCGTCGGTCAAGCCCGGGCTGGATTTCCGCAATAGCGTCGGGGTTGTCCAGCAGGTCAAAGGGGATGCCGTGATCCTTGCGCCTGTCCCATGTGGGCAGACTGGCGCGGAATTCTGCTTCACCCTCGAACACCTGCAACTGGCCGTCGCGTTGCATCAGCGCTTCGCCATCGACATCCGCGATCTGGCGTTCCAGCGCCGCGCGGCTGTGATCCATCAAAGCAGCCTGCGCAGACAAGGCCGCAGCATAGCGATCCTGCCAACTGGCCCGCCAGAACCGCAGCATCCACGGCGCGATGTTCAAAGCGTAAGAAGGAGGAATTGAAAGTGGACCCAGCGGGTCAAACAGCCATTTCGGAGCCTTGCGCATGATCCCGGGGGTGGCCAATGGCACGATGTCGGTAAAGGCAAAGGCTCCGGCGTTGCCCTTCGAGGCACCGGCTCCTACGCCTTCGCGATCCAGCACCAGCACGCGCCGGCCGCGTTTTTGCAATTCAAGTGCGGTGCTGATGCCGATGATACCGGCACCGATCACAACGATATCCGTCGGGTTGTCTTGCAGCATGGCCAGATCTTCTCAAACTGTGGCTCGGTTCCGGGGGCTGGATTGCGCCAGTCCCCGATAATTTTGTCAAAGAAGGATCCCACCGCGGAACGGATCGTTTTGCGCGAAAATCAATGTGCCCTCGGCCATGATATGCGCCTGCCCGGTCAGGGTCGGAATGATGCCGTCATTGGGACCAGGCTGAAAGCTCAGCCGGTAAGAGCTGCCGATCACGCTTTCCTGCACGATCTCTTGCCCCGGATCCAGAACCCCATCCGCGGCCAGACAGGCCAGACGCGCCGAACTGCCGGTCCCGCACGGGGATCGGTCATATTGATCGTCCGGGCACAGGACGAAATTCCTGCTGTGAACGTCTTTGTCCGGGGATTTGTCCTGCAAGATCACGTGGTCCACCGGTTCCCCGTTTTCGCCACGCACGTTCTGGTCGATGCAGGCTTTGCGAATTGCAATGGTCAGATCGGTGAGGGCACGGATGTTGCCGGGCGTCACGTCCATCGGGCTGGGATCGACAATGAAGAACCAGTTGCCACCATAGGCCAGATCGCCGGTCACTTTTCCATGGCCTTCGACGTCAACCGACACCGAAGCCTTGACCCGGCGGCTTTCGATATTGGTGACGCGCACTGTATTGGCGTCCAACAGGTCAACCGAGATGACGCCGGCCGGCGTTTCGACCCTGTGCGTCCCCGGACCGATCCGGCCCAGATGGGCCAGAGTGACCCCAAGGCCGATGGTGCCATGACCGCACATGCCCAGAACGGCGTCGGCATCGAAATAGATCACGCCGGTTTCGCAGCCAGACGTTTCCGGGGCCACCAGAAGCGCCCCGACCATGCCGGGTTGACCGCGTGGTTCCAGAAGGATCGATTTGTAGAATTCCTTGTGCTCGGTGGCCAGGCGTTGCGCGCGCTCGACCAGCGGGCCCGACCCCAGATCGGGGCCGCCGTTCAGGATGACCCGCGTCGGCATGCCTCCGGTATGGCTGTCGATCACATGCATTCAGCGATGACCCCGCCCTGGCTGGACCAGTCGGCAAACCAGGTGCGGAACAGTTTGTATTGCTGTTCGCAATAGTTGCGCTGGGCATCCGTCAGCTCGTCGGTTTCGTTGAAGTGCAAGCGGTATTCCTCTTCACCGTTCAGGACCAGCAGGTGCTTGTAGTACAGCACCAGATCGGTGCCTTCGTCAAAGCTGGCCAGCACGCCAAAGGCTTCTTCAAGCTCGCGCGCGCGCAGGCGCGCTTCGGCATGGCCCGCCGCCGCCTTCTGGCACAGGGCGGCCAGCAGCAGTGCCTCTTTGGGCAGGGCAGTGCCGATACCGGTAATCGAACCCGTGGCGCCGCAGTTGACGAAGCCATGATAAACCTCGGTGTCCACGCCCACCATCAGCGTGACCTGATCATCCTTCGAGGTGATGTGTTCCGCGGCGTAGCGCAGGTCGCCTTTGCCTCCGAATTCCTTGAACCCGACAAGGTTCGGATGATCTGCACGCAATTCCAGGAACAAATCGGCGCGGGTGGCGAAGCCGTAAACGGGGCTGTTGTAAATGATGGCCGGAATATCCGGCGCGGCTGACAGGATTGCCTTGAAGTGGTTGCGCTGTGCCGGGATGGACGATCCGCGCGACAGCACACGTGGGATGACCATAAGCCCTGCCGCGCCGACCTTTTGCGCATGTGCAGCCAGCGCCACGGCAGATTTCGAGTTTATCGCACCGGTGCCGACGACGACAGGAAGGCCGGCGTCGATCAGGCGTTCGACACCTTGCATGCGTTCGGCATCCGACAGCAACGGCCAGTCGCCCATCGAGCCGCAATACACCACGGCCGACATGCCGGCCTCGATCATTTCCTTGCCCTTTTTCACCAGGGCATCGAAATCCGGAGTCCGGTCGGCTTTGCACGGGGTCATCAGGGCTGGCATGGTGCCGGTAAAGATATTCTTGGACATGAAGGTGATTTTCCTCGTTGTTTCAGGGGGCCAGTGCACTCAGCGCACGTTGGCCAGGAATTTACGGGTGTGTTCGGATTGCGCATCACCGAATATCTGCCCGGGCGGACCGATCTCTTCCATCACGCCCTGATGGAAGAAAGCAACCCGGTCCGACACATCGCGTGCGAAACCCATCTCGTGCGTGACACAGATCATGGTCATCCCTTCTTCGGCCAAAAGGCGCATCGTGTCGAGAACCTCGCCCACCAGTTCGGGATCCAACGCTGACGTCGCCTCATCAAACAGCATGTATTCCGGCTCCATCGCAAGCGCGCGGGCGATGGCCAGACGCTGTTGCTGGCCACCCGAAAGGGCGGATGGGTAGACGTCGAGCTTTTCGCCCAGGCCAACATGGGTCAGTTGGCGGGCGGCGATATCGCGGGCTTCTGATTTTGACAGTCCTTTGACGATCTTGGGGGCCAGCGCGACGTTTTCCAATGCGGTCAGGTGGGGAAAGCTGTTCCATTGCTGAAACACCATTCCCAGCTTTGTGCGCAGCTTGTTGATATCGGTGCCTTTGGCATGAACATCTGTGCCATCCACTATGACCGAGCCTTGCTGGATCGGTTCCAGCCCGTTGATGCAATACAGCAGGGTCGATTTACCGGAGCCCGATGCGCCGATCACCGACAGGACCTCTCCTTTCTGCACATCTAGATCGATGCCCTTCAGCACATGCAACGCGCCGAAGTACTTGTGCAGGTCGCGAATTTCGATCATTGGGCCCACCTTTTTTCAAGAGACGCGGAATAGCGCGAAATCGGATAGCTGAGCGCGAAATAGAACGCGCCTGCGATTGTCAGGATCAGGAAAGGTTCCTGCGTCCGGGTGATCAGGATCTGACTGGCCTTGAGCAGTTCGACATAGCCCAGCACCGAAACCAACGCGCTGTCTTTCATCACTCCCAATGCGACACCGACCCAGGCCGGGAACACCGCGCGCCCGCCAATCGGGAAGACGACATAGCGCAGATCCTGCCAATAGGTCATGCCCAGACTGCGCGCGGCACGGCGCATCGGCGCACCGACGGCCTCGATCCCGCCGCGTGCGACATTCGCAACCAAGGCGGCCGTGTAGATCGACAGGATCACCACGCCCGAGGCGAACGGATCCAGATTGAGCCCGACAATGGGCGCAAAGTTGTAGAACAGCACCAGTTGGATGATCAGCGGGACGGAACGGAAAACATCCAGAAACGGGGCCACTGTGAGGGCTGCGGCCAGCTTGCCCTCGTACAGGATCCACCCGCATACCACGCCAAGAAGCGTTCCGATGGATATCGACAGAACCGAAATCCAGAGTGTCCGCAGGGCCGCTTCGCCCAGAAACCACAGATCATTGATGGTGAAGCCGCTGAAAAAGCTGACAGTGGGTTCCATCCGAGCGTCCTTCAGTAGCGAAAGAGCCGGGTCGCCAGCAGGCGTGAGGCTCCGAGAATGATTTTGACGATCACGTAGTAGATGATCGCGGTGACGGCGAAATATTCAAAGATGCGGAAGGTGCGCGAGGCAAAGAACTGCGTCTCGCCTGACAGCTCGCGGAAACCGACCAGCATGCCCAGCGAGGACATGAGCACGGCCCAGACCATCTGATTGGTGATCGGGTGATAGACGATGCGAAACACCTGCGGGATCACCACGCGTGTGTAAGCCTGCCACGCGGTCATGCCCAGAGAACGAGAGGCCCGCAGTTGCGTCTCGGGGACGGCCTGGAAACCTCCGCGAAAGTTTTCGGCCAGATAGCCGGCGCAATTGAAGGTCAAACCCGCCAGCACGATGAAGTAAGGCGACAGGTGCAGGCCGAATGCGCCAAGCCCGAAGCCGAAAAAGAACAGCTGAAACAGGGCGGGCGTGTTTCGGGCCAGTTCAACCCAGGCCGAGGCGAACCAGTACAGCGGCCCCTTCAGGTGCAGCCGCGTCAGCGCAAGACACAGGCCGATGAGGATGCCCAGGATCATCGCCAGAACCGCGACTTGCAAGGTCAGCAGCGATGCCTCAAGCAAGTCCGGCAGGCTTTTCATGACCGGCCGCCAGTGGAAGTTGTAATCGAACACAGGTTTTTTCCGAATTGACCGGCTCCTTCGCCGGGCGAAACCCGACGAAAGAGCACTTGGGGGGTGAAATCAGTACATCACGCCGGGGATGCGCAGCTCGGGTGCTTCACCTCCGACATATTTGCCCCACAGTTCCTGGTACCGGCCCGAGCGCACCTGATGCGTGACAAACAGGTTCAGGAAATTCAGCCAGGTGACGTCCTGTCGTTTGCCCACGACCGAGGTGTAGTCGGTGGTCCAGGGCATACGGGGGCCGGCCAGCACGGTTTCATACTGCTGGGTGATCGGCAGAACGGCGGTGTTGGTGGTGATGCCGATATCGGCCTTGCCCTGCGCGACCGCCAGAAACACCTCGTTTTCCGACTGATAGCCCTGATAATTGCCTTCCTCACCCCATTCGGCGGCAATCTTCAGCCATTCCTGTTCCGGCACGGTGCCAATCGCGGCGGCGACGCGTTTGCCGCGGATGTCTTCGAAGGTTTCGATCCCGCTGTCCGCGTTCACGACGCCCTGCGCATAGTAGATTGCATAGGGAATGCTGAAGCCCACGGTCCGCGCCCGTTCAAGGCTGTCCGAGGTTGCGCCGAACACGACGTCGGCGCGCCCGGTCACGATGACCGGCAGGCGTTCGGCCCAGGTCAAAGGCAGGATTTCCGCATCAACTTCAAGCGCCGCGGCCAGATCATTGCAGTAATCCACGTCAAAACCCGCCGGTTCGTTGCTGGCGTCGCGATACCCGATCGGCGGAAAGTCCAGAACAACGCCGCAGCGAAGAGTACCGCGATCCACGACATCGTCGAGCGTGTCCGCCATCGCAGGACCTGTTGTGAAAGTGGTGAAGGCCGCCAAAGCGACGAGTTTCTTGAGCATGTGATCCTCCCTGAATCAAAGATGCGATCACGAATAAAGGATATTGGATCCAACATCCATAAAAAATTTCCACCGGCAACAGAAACGGGCCCGTACCCGGCTACAGGATGGATTAAGTGTTCAAGAAACGCCCTTGGCTGATTGATCGTCTTGGGGGTGGGGGCAAGCCGATCATCCAATCGTTCAAAACGTTGTGGAGACGCTTTTGGCGCAACATCCAATGAAGGACCGGTCATTCTGATCCGGTCCGCGTTGCGCAGCTTGCAACGGGCCGGGATGGACGTAGAAAACCCCAACACGTTCTGGAACCGTCCGCCTGAGGACTGGGTGCCCGAGGGTCACGGAACCGACCTGCACAACCCGGACAGGTGCCCCCATTCGCTGAAAGACAACGCGCAGGGTTGTTTTTCCCTTTCCCGATGCTGCCAATGGCGTTCAGTCTGTTCAGATGACGCCGGTTTCCACCCACGTGTCAAATCGCGACAGAACAGCTTCGCAGAAAGCCGCGTCGTTGATGTGAACATCCAGCTCGGTCATCGGCACCCGGCCGGGCATGACCTTGCGCGCCTCGTCCACCATTTCTGCCAGAGCCTCTGGATCATGCGCCTCTTCGCCTTCCCTGTCCCAGGCCTCGACGCCCTGAACGGGCAAAAAGAAATGCACCGGCCCGGTTGCGGCTTCCAGCCGGTTGGCGAGTTCCCGAATCCAGGCGCGCCGTTCGGCGCCGTTGAAGACCGAGCTTTTGATCAGGCGGTTGTGTTCGTGGAACGGGCGATCGGCATATTGTTCGGGGATGTCCTGCCAACCCGCAAAATCCAATAGATCCAGCGCACCGGGTGCCACCATCTGGGGCGTTCCTACGCGCCCGGCATTGGTGACCCGGTCATCGCCGCTGGACACGACAGAGCCCGCCATCAGGTTGCCAAATTCCTGCATGCAGAAGTCCATCACGCAGGCAAACGCGCCTTCGCCCGCCAGTTTTTCATAGGCCATGCCGCCCATGCCGGTAGAGTGGAACACGGCCACTTCAAAGCCGCGGTCTTCCAGTGCCGGTTTCAGAATTTTCATGTAGCGCAGGCAGGACGAACCAAGGCTGGTCATCCCGATCAGAGGTTTGCTGCGATCGGGTGCGGTCGCTGCCCTGGCTGCGCCCACGACGGCCCCGGCAGCCTGGCTGAGCGACGATTTGCAGATCGAATTCATGCCATACAGGCCGCCGGCCCACAGGATCATCTGAACATCCGGCGCCAACCGGTGCGGAGGGATCAGAGGCGAGAAGCTGACCGTTGACACGATATATTTGGGAACGCCCATCGGCAAAGCCTGTGCACAATCCAGCGCAAGGTCTGTGCCCATGGTCCCGCCCGTGGCCAGCATCCCGTCAAATCGACCTTCTGAATAGGCCTGTGCAACAACTTTTGCGGCCCCTGCGGACATCACGCGAAAGGCTTTGTTCTCGTCTCCTTGCGCGATGACCTGTTCTATTGTCATGCCGCCGGCAGCGGCAACGTCGTGTTTCGAGATATCCGTCGATTCGGACGCATCACCCAGAACCGATACATCCATGGTCAGCACGTCAGCGCCCTGCGCTCTGACCGCCTTTTCGATAAACCGCATTTCGGGCTCTTTGGTATCATACGTACCAATCAGCAGGATTGTCTTTTGGGCCATTGGTGCCTCCTGTCTAGGTGTGCTGTTGAAGGTATTGGGACATCAACGCCCGGGCGGTTTCAATGAACCGCTCATTGCGTATACCCGATCCATCTTCGTTCAGTCGGGATGCAACCCATCCCACATAGGTTACGGCGCGCAGTGCCATGAACAGGTCGAGTTGGCGGGTGCAGATCGGTCGTTCAGATCGATACCCCGCCAGCAAAGCACCGCGCAGCTGGTTGAAATCAGGTTCGTGCAGGTTCTTGAGAAGCATCGTTGCGATATCAAACAGGCGAAAACCGAACCCGGCATCGTCGAAATCAATCAGCCACAGTACGTCACCGTCAACCATGACGTTTTCGCGGACAAGATCGGCGTGGATCAGCCCGTAATCCAAATGATTTTCCACGCGCCGAAGGTCACGATCTGCGATATCCCGGAACGCCAGGAACAGGGCCCGGTCCGTTTTTCCAAGCGTTGGGTTTTCCCAGAAACGACCCCAGACAGGGGCGTCCCCAAGCAGCCCGCTGCGATCCCATGACCAACGCACGAAGTCCTGAGGAGGTGTCCATTGGTCGCTGATGTGGTGCAGCCGTGCCATTTCCCGGCCGATTGAGCAAAAGACGCCTGTCCTGTCCTGATGCGTCAAAGCCTGTCCTGTCGCACCCAAAGGGCGACCCGGCAACCAGTCGAGTATGTCGACCTGAATACCGTCCACCAGATGCAGATAGCGCCCATCTGCGGCCGGAACGGGCGTTGGAACCCGGACCCCGTTTTTGCCGAGAACAGCCATCCACTGTAGCTCTGACCGGAGTTCGGCATCCGTTCGCAAGCCCTTGCGATGCAGTCTCAGGGCATAGGCGGTCTGGCCTGCCTGAACGCGATAGACGAGGTTTTCCCGAGCCGCCACAAGAGACGCCTGGCCATCAGCCAGCCCCCAAAGGGACAGCGCATGTTCCACGATCTGCTTCATGCCACCAGCGGCGTTTCCGCCAACACGTCGTCCAGCGTGTCGAAAAGAAGATCCGCGTTTTCGACAGAGAATGGCATGGGCGGGCGAATTTTCAGAGTATTCTTGTGACGCCCAAGCTTGGAGTGAATGATCCCGCGCTGGCGCATGGCGTTGATGATACGGTCAGTGAATTCACCGGCGGGTTCCTTGCTGTCGCGATCAAGGACCATTTCAGCCCCGAATATCAGCCCCGAGCCGCGTATGTCTCCGATGACGTCATATTTTTCTTTCAAAAGGTTCAGCCGTTTTCGCGCATGGTCGCCAACGGATCTGGCATGTGCGACCAGGCTCTGGTCTTCGATCTCTTCCAAAACCGCCATCGCGGCAGCACAGGAAACAGGGTTTCCGCCAAACGTGTTGAAGTACCGATATCCCTTGCGGAATGCCGAAATGATCTCGGAACCTGTGACCACGCCGCCTACTGGATGGCCGTTGGCCATGGGTTTGCCCAAGGTCATGACATCCGGCACAACGCCCAACTTCTGATGCGCCCACATGTGGGTGCCGGTTCGGCCAAAGCCTGATTGCACCTCGTCGCAGATCAGCAGGCCCCCGGCCTGGCGGACGACCTTGGCCGTGGGTGCCAGCCAACCGTCCGGATTGTCGGGAAACCCCTCGTTCAGAAAATAAGGGCAGAGGATCAATGCGGCAAAACCGGTGCCGGCCTTTTCGTGTTCCGCAATCTGTTCCGCCACGGCATCGGCGAATTTTGACCCATCCGGGTCGGGATGGCGATAGCTGTCGGGTGCGCTGACAAAGCGGAAATACCGGCCCAGACCGAAGCCGACCGTCGGGATGTTCGATTTGCTCAACTGGCTGACCAGCGCGGTATTGCCGTGATAGGTGGCGTCGGTGGCAATAATCCCTCGTTTTCCGGTCATCGCCTCGGCCATTCGCAGAGCAATGTCATTTGCCTCGGAGCCGGTACAGGTGAGGATGGCCGTATCCAGGGAGTCGTCCATCGTTCCGGTCAGTTTTTCCACATAGTCCAGAATCCCGTCATGCAGATACCGGGTGTGCGTGTTGAGCGTGCGCGCCTGACGACAGATCGCCTCGACCACGCGCGGGTTGCAATGCCCCACATGAGGCACGTTGTTGTAGCAATCCAGATACTTGCGCCCGTCCGCATCCCACAGCCAGACGCCTTCACCTTTCACGAAATGAACGGGTTCGTCATAGAAGGTCGATACATTTGGCCCCAGCAACCGGGCCCTGCGTTCAATGAGTTCCGCGGATTTTGCTGGAAGGGTCATGCGGGCGGCCTTTTTTCAGAGTTTTATCCAGGCGGTTTTCAGATCGAAGTATTTCTCGATCGCGTGCAGCGATTTGTCGTGCCCGTTGCCGGATTGGCGAACGCCGCCCAGCGGAACGGTCAGGTCGGCACCGCCATATGTGTTGACATGCACAACGCCGGCGCGAATGCCGGCCACCATGCGATGCGCACGGCTGAGGTTCGAGGTCCAGACACCACCGGCCAGCCCATAAACGGTGGAATTGGCAAGGCGCAGCGCTTCGTCTTCGTCGGCAAAGGGCGTGACGGCCAGAACAGGGCCAAAGACCTCATTCTGGAACAGGGTGTCGGTCTCTTTCACGTTGGCCATCACGGTCGGCGCCATGTAATAGCCTCCGGTCTCGGTCAGGATGCGGTTTCCGCCGGTCCGGCGTTCGGCGCCTTCGGCCTCGGCCTTGGTGACGAAATCCAGATTGGCCTGAAGCTCTGGCAGGCTGTGGACCGCACCGATCTGGCTGTTGAGATCCAGCGGGTCGCCGACGCGAAAGCCTTCGGCGTGGCGGCTGATCTCGGCGACGAAGTCCTCGTAGATCTCTTGCTGAACCAACAGGCGCGATCCGGCGACGCAGACCTGACCAGAGTTGCGAAAGATGCCCGCCGCGGAAACCTTGGCGGCTTCGGCCAGATCAGGGGCGTCGGCAAAAACGATGTTCGGGGATTTTCCGCCCAGTTCAAGATAGCAGCGTTTCAGGTTCGACCGCGCCGAATACTCCAGCAGCCGCCGCCCGGTTGTGCCCGAGCCGGTAAACACCATGATGTCGACATCTATCGACAGGGCCAGCGCCTCACCCACGACCGAGCCACGCCCGGTCACGACGTTGAACACCCCATCGGGCACTCCGGCTTCTGCGGCAAGTTCGGCAATCTTGAGCAGGCTGAGTGAGGCGCTTTCGGCAGGTTTCAGCACGACGGAATTGCCTGCGGCCAGTGCCGGTGCAATTTTCCAGCTGCCGATCATCAGTGGAAAGTTCCAGGGCACGATGGCCCCCACAACCCCGACCGGAGCGTGATGCACAAGACCCAGGACGTCACCGCTTGTCGGGGCGATTTGTCCGTAGATCTTGTCGATCGCCTCGGCATAATACCGGAAAGTGGCCGCCGCCGAGAGTGCCTCGGCCTTGTAGGCCATGGTGATCTCGGTTCCATTGTCGCGCACGCCCAGCACGGCCAGTTCAAGTGCGCGGCCTTCAATCAGATCAGCCAGCTTCAACAGCACTTTCTTGCGGCCGGCAGGGGCCATGCGCGACCATCGCCCGTCCTCGAAAGCATCGCGCGCCGCGCGCGCGGCCATATCGACGTCGGCCGGTGTGCCTTCGGTGATCAGCGCCAGAGGCTGACCGTTGATCGGAGACAGAACCTGATGCCGGGCCCCGGTTTCGCCATCCTGACTGCGGCCGTTTATGAAATGCCCGCGCGGAGCAATGTCCTGCGCACGCAGCGCATCAATCGAGGATTGGTCCATTGGGGTTATCCTTGCTGAGTTGAGTCTTCGTCGAGAACCGGCTGCGGTGTGATGCGTTCCTTGTGTTCCTTGATCAGCGAGCGAACGTGCAGCAGAAGGATCCCGAGGATCATGATGAAAAGAATTGCGGCAATCGGTCGGTCGATGAAATCAAGTGGTGACTTCACCCGCGCCATGGCGCTGCGCAGTTTGACTTCCATGATCCCGCCCAGAACCATGCCCAGAATGATCGGAACAATGGGCAGGTTCAGGCGCTTCAGGATCAGCCCGAACACGCCGAACCCGGCGGCAATGGCGCAGTCCGTGACTGAGTTGCGCAGGCTGAATACACCGACAAAGGACAGCGTCAGGATCATGATCCCCAGAAAGCGCGTCGGGATCTGAATGATCTTCAGCAGCAGGTTGGTCGAGAACAAAAGAAAGACCAGAACGATCACGTTGAGCAGGATCAGCGACATGTACAGCGCCATGACAAAATCCATCTGATCGGCGAAAAGCTGCGGTCCGGGGATCACATTGTGAACATAGAAGACCGACAGCATCATCGCGGTCAGCGCCTCGCCCGGAATACCCAGCGCCAGCAGTGGAATCATCGCAGCCCCGGGAACGGCATTGTTGGCCGCCTCGGACGCCACCAGACCTTCGGGTGACCCATCGCCGAATTTGTCCGGGTCCTCAGAGGTTTTCTGTGCGTATGTGTATGACAGGAACTGTGATGTGAATTCGCCTGTGCCCGGTATCATGCCCATGAGCACACCCAGCGATGACGAAACCGTCGCGATGCGTTTCAGGCCCAGTAGCTCTTTGAGGCCCGCGAAGATGCTGCCGCGCACATGGGCTTCGCCCGGCGCGTGTTCTTTGTCGACCAGCAATAGCAGCGCCTGACTGATGGCGAACAGCCCAAGAACCACCACGATCAGATCGATACCTGACGAAAGCCAGGTTTGGTCAAAGGTGAAACGTTTGGTGTATTTGACGGGTTCCAGACCGACGGTGCTGAGAAAGATGCCGAAGAACGCCAGCATCGCGGCCGAGAAGGTTTGCCCGCGATGAGCCAGGATCACCAGAAGGATGCCCATGAGTGCGGCCAGAAAAATCTCGCGGCTGCCGAAATGCGGGGCAACCCAGGCCAATACGGGTGACAGGATGATCAGACAGAGGATCGAGAAGATGCCGCCGAAAAACGACGCCGAATAGGCCAGCGACAGGGCCCGGTGGCCCGCGCCGCGCTTGGTCATGGGATAGCCGTCATAGGTGGTCAGTGCATTGACGGCGGTACCGGGCGTGTTGATCAGGATGGCGGGGATTGCGCCGCCATACATGGACGACCCGTAGATGCCCAACAGAAGGGTCAGGCCGACGATGGGCTCGAACGCGAAGGTGGCGGGCAGCAGGATGGCAATTGCGACAGCAGCGCCGACGCCGGGCAATGCGCCGATGATGACCCCGCCCACCGATCCGATGACCAATGCCACGACGACCTGCCACTGCGCCAGAATTGCAAAGCCGGAAATCAGATTGTCCATCTTGGCCTCACAGGTAGGTCAGCGCAAAGGCGCGCAGCCCGTCGGGCAGGTATTCGTATATCCGACCGGCAGGAATGTTCACCTGAAGCAACGCGCGGAAAACGACTGCAACGACCGCGCCGAAGGCAAGTGCAACGCAAAAAGCCCCGGGTAATCGAAACCCCAATCGTATCGTCAGCAGGGCTGCAAAAAGCATGGTCGATGGCAGGTATCCAAGCCACGGAACCGCCACGACATAGATCAGGAAGTAGGCAACGTATTCGAGGGACATCAACCAGAACGTCACCTCTCGCAACCGTCCGGGAATGCGTGGGGACAGGAAGGAGCCCAGCAAGTGGAGGCCGCTGAACAAAACCATGCCCCAGATCGCGATCTTGGGCCACAGGGCGGGTTGCGCAAACCACTTGGTTCGTTTGACGGCCTGAGTCTCAGCGCCGATCTGGCTGAGAAGGAACAGGGAGAAGCCGAAGAAAAGGAAAGCAAAGACAATATCGCCAGGACGTCGATACCGTCGGAACATGTCTTGCAGCGTCTTTGCTATCATTCTGGCCTCCTGTTTGAATCAAACAGACCCGGCGTTGTTCGATCTGGCCGGGCCTGTTTCGGATTATTCGCCCAGAATCTCTTCGATCTTGGCGAAAGAGGCTTTGTCCTGCTCGATCTGAGCATTCGAAGCGTCCGGGTCCTGCCAGTAGATCAGGGCGCCCGTTTCCTCAGCCAGCTTTTTGGCCTTGTCCGAGGACAACGCTTTCTGCGCGGCAGCCGTGATTCTTTCACGCGCGTCGGCAGGCGTGTCCTTGTGCACGAACAGCCCGTTCCAAAGGGCCAAAGGCAGATCCGGATTGAGCTCCACGATCGTCGGCGTGTCCGGAACCAGTGAAATCCGCTCGCCGCCGATGCTGGCAAGGACATTCACCTGATCAAGGCAGGGAAGGATAAGCTGTAGCGTCGTATTGATGACATCCACGTCGCCTGAGGCCAGCGTGTTGCAATCCAGGGCGTCGAAAGCCGCTTCGCTGGCAAAGTCGAACCCGCTGCTGACCGCGGCTGCAAATGTGACCTGAGTGGGGGGCAGAACCGATCCGAAATGGCCAAGCGCCACGTCATTTTCCTTGCCGTAGTCGGCCAGTTCTTCCCAATTTGAAAACGGCGCGTCTTTGCTGGCCGCGATGACGAAGGGATAGGTCAGGAAGATGCCAATTGGATCAAAAGGATTCGGGTTGAGTTCGGGAATTCCGATTTCGGGGCCGATGACAGGTACGCCGATGACGAATGAGCCGATGGTGTAACCATCCGCCGGGGCGGTTGCCACCTCGACCGCGCCGGGGAATGGGCCGCCTCCGCCGCCGGGTTTGTTCACCACAGCGGCAGGCACACCGTACATGGCCTGGAATTCGTCGGCGATCATCCGGGTAAGGACATCTTCCAGATCACCCGGAGGCCAGGGGACGACAAAACTTACCGGCTTTTCAGGGTATTCAGCCAGTGCGGCAGTGGCCGAAGCCGCAAAAGCGGCGGCTGTTAGAAATTTCTTCATTGACACCTCCCGATAGTGGTTCATTATTTGAACCGCGTTAACAATAATAATGTTGCTTTGTTAAGTTAGTTCTGTCAAGTATTACCTGAGCAAGAGGACCACACGCACATGGGTACAGCCCTTAAGGCCCTAAAAATGCTGGACTACTTTTCCAATGCCCGCCCTGAGATCGGGCTGAGTCACCTGGCGCGGTTGTCCGGGCTGAACAAAGCAACGGCATTGCGGCACCTGCGCGCGCTTGAGGAGTTCGGGTTGATCGAACAGAACCCGATGACGAAATCCTATGCGATCGGGCCGGCGGCTTTGCGTTTGGCCGCGCTGCGAGAGATCGCCAGACCCGGCATTGAGGACGCGCGTCAAAAAATGCAGGCCGCTATGCAGGTGGTCGGTGAATCCCTGCATCTGTCTTTGCTTGAGAAAACGGGGTTGCAGACGGCGCTTGTGGTGGAAACAACGCAGCACAGTGTTCGTGTCAGTCTTGATCCCAGCGAGATGCTGCCACTCAATGCGACGGCTTCCGGTCTGTGCATGCTCAGTTTCGGGCCGGCTTACCTTTTGGAGCAGTTGGATCAGGACGTGCAGGCACGGTTTACACAAGCCACGCTTACTGATCCGAAGCTTATCAAGGAACGGGTCGCAAAGATCAGAGTTTCAGGCTGGGCCGACAGCCGTGGTAGTTACGAAGAAGGTGTTTTTGGATATGCCGCGCCGATCTTCGGCATCGATCAGGTCGCATTGGGTACCATCGCGATAGCTGTCCCGGAAACCCGGGCAACCGGCGACCGCCTTCCGGCAATACTGTCCACGCTGCATTCACTTTCGGTTGATCTGACTGCTGGTTTTGGCGGCCAGTTGCCCGACTCCTTTCCAACCGGATTCCACCCGTGACCCAGGGCGGATTCAACACTCGGAGACCCGCGACATGAAAGACTCCAACTTTCTGAAGGAAAACAACGCCCGGTACTTCTGGCACCCGATGGCGCACCCTGCCGACAGCCGGAAGAACCCACCGACCATTCTCAGCGGTGGTGAAGGGGTCAACATCACTGATGTCGATGGCCACACGGCGCTGGACGCCGTGGGGGGGTTGTGGAACGTCAATCTGGGCTATTCCTGTGAACCGGTGAAACAGGCCATAGCGGATCAGCTGAACGCGTTGCCCTATTACTCGACCTTTCGCGGCACCAGCAACGACAAGGCGATCGAGCTGTCCTATGAGCTGGCCCAGTTCTTCGAGGCCGACGGGCTGACCCGTTCATTCTTTACGTCGGGCGGGTCGGATTCGGTCGAAATTGCGCTGAAGCTTGCGCGTCAATATCACAAGGTCCGGGGTGAAGCAGGGCGCACCAAGTTCATCAGCCTGAAGCAGGGTTATCACGGCACCCATTTTGCTGCAGCCTCGGTCAACGGCAACCAGAAATTCCGCGCGGTGTATGAGCCGATGATGCCCGGCTGTTTTCACGTGCCTGCGCCGTGGACCTATCGCAACCCGTTTGACGAAACCGACCCCGAGCGTCTGGCGCAGCTTTGCGTCAAGGCGCTTGAGGCCGAGATCGCTTTTCAGGGTTCAAACACTGTTGCCGCCTTCATCATGGAGCCGGTGTTGGGGGCCGGGGGGGTGATCCCGCCACACAAGAGCTTCATGCCCATGGTGCGCGAGGTCTGTTCGAAACACGGCATCCTGCTGATCTCGGACGAGATCATCACCGCTTTTGGTCGTACCGGCAGCGAAAGCGGTGCGCGGCACTGGGGTGTTCAGCCCGACATCATGACGACGGCCAAGGCGATCACCAACGGGTATTTCCCTTTTGGCGCGGCCATGATTTCCGGTGCGGTCGCAGAGGTGTTTGAAAGTGATACCACGGGCCTGGCATCCGTGGATCAGGGGTACACCTATTCTGGCCATCCGGTCGGGGCGGCCGCGGCCTTGGCCGCCCTGTCCGAGATCAACCGGCTGAGGATCTGGGAAAATGCTGCTGCGCGCGGGGATGAGTTGTTTGCCGGGTTGCAAAAGCTGGCCGACAAGCATGACGCGATCGGGGACGTGCGGGGCGGCGAGGGACTGATGTGTGCATTGGAACTGGTTTCGGACCGGGCGACCAAGGCACCTGTCGCAAAACACCTGCCGCTTCAGGTTCAGAAAGCCGCATATGAAGATGGCGTGATGGTGCGTGTGTCTGGCAACAACATCATTCTGTCGCCGCCGCTGATCGTCACTTCGGAAGATGTGGCCAAAATTCTGTCGGCGCTGGATACCGGTCTTGCCACTTTGTAGGCGGTCAGTAGGCGGTCAACCGACCCCGTCGGAACCTGGCGGGGTCAGACTTTGATGGCTTGCAGCTCCTCGAGCAGGTCCAGCAGCTGATCCAGCTTCTCCTTGCCCATCTGCGTTTCGATATTGCTGGAGATCGTAAGTGAAGTGGCCAGGTTTTCCCTTAGGATGGTGCGGCCTGCTTCGGTGATCTTGACCATGGTGCGGCGTTTGTCGTCGCTGTCCTGACGGCGGGTGATCTGGCCGTCGGCCTCCATCGTGCGCAAAATGCGGGTCACGCTGGGCAGCAGCAGGCACGCCTCGTGCGCGATGGTGCTTTGCTCCACTTCGCCCAACTCGTCCAGAACGCGCAGGATGCGCCATTTCTGCTCGGTCAGTTGGATGCCTTGCAGCATATCCCGGATCGGAGCCATGACGGTTTCGCGGGCACGCAGCAACGCGATCGGAAGGGACCGGGCGGTGCTTTTGGAATGGCTTTGAGTGTTCATGCGGCCTTCTAGAACGCCGTTCCGTGAATTGCAAAGATTAACAAAGCAATCTCTTGACAGGGGGTGCATTAAAAACTAAACATGTTAACTAATAAAGGAGAGACCATGCCTCACTTCCACGTCGAATATTCGGGCAATCTTGAAGAGAGGATCGACATGGATGGCCTGTGCGAGTGCATTCGGTCAACGGCGGCCGGAATCGAGACCTTTCCCATGCCCGGTATTCGTGTGCGCGCGACACGGGTCGATCATTACGCCATAGCGGACGGCAACCCGGCGCACGGGTTCATTGATATCTCGATCCGCCTGCGGGCGGGCCGATCCGCGGATGTCAAAGAAGATGCGACACAGCGAATATTCGAGGCGGTCAAAACATACCTGGCGCCGGTTTTTTCACAGCATTCCATCGCGCTCTCGTTTGAGATGCGTGACATCGACCCCAAGCTGTCGCCCAAGGCCGGTACGATCCGCGACCACCTGTCGGCGACCACGCAGGAGACCTGACGCATGAGCGCACTGGACACAAACATCGAAAAGCTGAACGGCTTTCTGGACCGGTTCCGGGAAACGGGCATCCGCAACCGTATCGCGGGTGAAGACCGGGACGGATCCGCCGGAGTGTTTCAGTCGGTCTCGCCCGTCGATAAATCCGTGATCTGTGATGTTGCCCATGGCACGGCAGATGACATCGATGCGGCAGCCAAGGCCGCCCACGCAGCCTTTGCAGAGTGGCGAGACATGCCCGCCACCCAACGCCGTCGCATCTTGTTGAATGTGGCTGATGCCATTGAAGCGCGCGCCGAGGAAATAGCACTGTGCGAGTGCTGGGACACGGGGCAGACCCTGCGCTTCATGTCAAAGGCAGCTTTGCGCGGGGCAGAGAACTTCCGGTATTTCGCGGATCAGGTGATTCAGGCGCGGGATGGGCAGCACCTGAAGTCTCCGACGCTGATGAATGTGACGACCCGTGTGCCGATTGGCCCGGTTGGCGTGATTACCCCGTGGAACACGCCGTTCATGCTGTCGACCTGGAAGATCGCGCCTGCGTTGGCTGCGGGTTGCACGGTGGTTCACAAACCCGCCGAGGATTCCCCTCTGACGGCCCGTCTTCTGGTGGAAATCGCCGAACAGGCAGGGCTGCCCAAAGGTGTGCTGAACACGGTCAACGGGTTTGGCCCCGACGCTGGCAAGGCTTTGTGCGAGCATGCGCTGATCAAGGCCATTGCCTTTGTTGGCGAAAGCCGTACCGGCAGTCTGATCGTCAAGCAAGGCGCAGATACCCATAAGCGCAACCATCTGGAACTGGGTGGAAAAAACCCGGTTGTCGTGTTTGATGATGCGGATCTGGACCGCGCTTTGGATGCCGTGATCTTCATGATCTATTCGATCAATGGCGAGCGCTGCACCTCGTCTTCGCGGCTTTTGGTGCAGGACACGATCAAGGAAGACTTCGAAGCCAGATTGATTGAGCGCGTCAACAACATCAAGGTGGGCCACCCCTTGGACCCCGATACCGAGATCGGGCCGTTGGTGACCGAAGAACACTACACCAAGGTCACGAGCTATTTCGACATCGCCAAGGAAGATGGCGCAACTGTCGCCGCTGGCGGCGTCACGGTGGGGGATGCGGGCTATTTCGTCCGGCCGACCCTGTTCACCAATGCCACCAACCAGATGCGCATTGCGCGTGAAGAGATATTTGGCCCTGTCCTGACCTCGATCCCGTTCTCGACCGAGGATGAGGCGCTGGAGATCGCCAACGACACGCCATATGGCCTGACCGGCTATGTCTGGACCAATGATCTGACCCGCGCGCTTCGGTTTACAGACAGGCTGGAGGCTGGAATGATCTGGGTGAATTCCGAGAACGTGCGTCACCTGCCCACGCCGTTCGGTGGGGTCAAGGCGTCCGGCATCGGCCGGGATGGCGGCGACTGGAGCTTTGAATTCTATATGGAACAGAAACATATCGGCTTTGCCACCGGTCAGCACAAGATCATGCAGTTGGGTAAATAGATCACGTAGGCCGACCCCGGCTGGGGCAAGCCCATTACACGAGGAGGAATTGCCATGGGAAAGATAGTACAGGCCGCAAAGATCACGCATGTACCCAGCATCTGGATGTCCCACACGATGCCAAAGTACAAGGGCATCCGGCAATCCGCCATTGATGGATATGCACGCCTGCGTCAGGACGCGATCGACCGCGGGGTCGAGACGTTCATCGTGTTCGACACCCATTGGATCACCAATCAAGGGTTTCACCTGAACACGAAGGAACATCACAAGGGCCGGTTCATAAGTCACGAACTGCCGCATATGTTGGCGGATATGGAGTTCGACTATCGCGGCGATCATGAACTTGGGGAAACCATCCTTGACGTTCTGCGCGAACGGGGAGAGCGGGCGCTGGGCCATTCGCACCCCGACATGGGCATGGAATACGGCACCCTCCTGCCGATGCATTTCATCAATGATGGCGTGAATGCCCGGGTTTTGCCGGTGGCGGTCAATCAATTCTCGTCGATTGCGGAAAACCGGGCCTGGGGCGAGGCCATTGCCGAGGGTATCCGACGTTCGGACCGCAATGTATCCATTCTGGCGTCCGGCTCGCTCAGCCACGACTTTACGCCGAATGAACGCTCGGTCGACGGGCTGAATGCCGTGAATGGCGAGTTCAACCGCCAGATGGACATGCGCGTTCTGGAGCTGTGGCAGCAGGGCCGATTTGAAGAGTTTCTGGAAATGCTGCCGGACTATGCAAAAAAATGCACCGGTGAATGCGCCATGAATGACACCGCTTTGCTGTTTGGTGCGTTGGGGTGGGGAAGCTACAAGGGTGAGATCGACATTTACACCCCGTATTTCGGCAGCTCTGGCACCGGTCAGGCCAATGTCAGCTTTTCGGTGTGACGCACGCAACGGAACAAAAGGATTTGGCGGTGATCCCGTCACAAAGGAAAGTCAGTAGATGAACTGGGACACGTTTTCGTATTGGGGTCAGCACATCTCGAAATGGGCGGTGGATTATCACAAGACACTTGCTGAACGTCCCGTGCGGGCGCAGACCGCGCCGGGGGAAATCGCGGCACAGCTTGTTGCAACGCCACCCGAGACAGGCGAGCCGATGGACGCCATCATGGCCGATTTCGAACGGATCGTGATGCCGGGCATTACCCATTGGCAGCATCCGCGCTTTTTTGCGTATTTCCCGGCCAACGCTGCGCCCCCGTCCATGTTGGCCGAGATGCTGGTGACGACCATCGCGGCCCAATGCATGTTGTGGCAGACCTCGCCTGCCGCGACCGAGGTCGAGGGCGTCATGGTCGACTGGCTGCGGCAGGCCCTCGGATTACCCGAGGGTATGACCGGCGTCATACAGGACAGCGCCTCTTCGGCCACCTTGTCGGCGGTACTGACCATGCGGGAACGGGCCACCGGCTTTACCGGCAACCGGGAGGGCCTGAACGCGAAGGGAGCGTTGCGGATCTATTGTTCCGATCAGGTGCATTCGTCGATTGACCGGGCATGCTGGGTTGCCGGGATCGGTCAGGACAATCTGGTCAAGTTGCCCACGCAGGGGCCGAATTTCGGGATTGTTCCCTCGGCGCTTGAGGCCGCCATTCAGAATGACATCGCCGCCGGACATGTCCCGGCCGGGATCGTTGCGATTACCGGTGGCACAGGTGTGGGGGCCTGCGATGATCTGATGGCCGTGGCTGATATTGCGCAAAAATACGACCTCTACACCCATCTTGACGCCGCCTGGGCTGGTTCGGCCATGATCTGCCCCGAATTCCGCAGGGCTCTGTGGCAGGGCGCCGACCGCTATGACAGCATCGTCTTTAACCCGCATAAGTGGATGGGTGCGCAATTCGATTGTGCGATCCAGTTCCTGAGGGACGCCACGCCGCAGCTCGATACGCTGAAAATCGAACCGGAATACCTCAAGACGACCGGAGCCGAGGTGACGAATTACTCAGAGTGGACCATCCCGCTGGGCCGCAGGTTCCGGGCGTTGAAAATCTGGTTCCTGTTGCGGTCATATGGGTTGGAGGGATTGCGCGAACGCATCCGCAACCATGTGGCATGGGCCGGCGAACTGGCGGAAAAGATTGGTGCGATCGAGGGGTTCGAGATCACAACCGGCCCGATCCTCAGCCTGTTTTCCTTCCGCTGCCCGGGGGACGATGCTCAGCAGCAGCGTCTGGTGGACGCGCTGAATGACGACGGCCGGATTTACCTGACGCAGGGCATGTTCGACGGCCGCAAAATCATCCGCTTTCAGGTCGGGCAGTTCGATACCACCCGCGACGACGTGCTGATGGCGGCGGACGTGATCCGGGACGTGTGGGAGGCCATGAAATGAAGTTTGCCACTTTCGTTTCGGGCGAAGAACGTTTCTTCGGGGCAATCACCGACGGTGGTGCCATTGCATTGAACCAGGAATTCCCGGAACACGACAGCCTTTATGAGGTGATCGCGGCCGGGGCGTTCGATCAACTGGCAGAGGCGGCCGGGGGGAAACCTGTCACCCATCCCGATTTCATCTATGACATGGTGATGCCGGATGCGCGACGTATCATTTGCGTCGGAGTGAACTTTCCCGACCGGAACGCAGAATACAAAGATGGCAGCGCGCAGCCCAAATACATGTCCCTGTTCCCGCGTTTCGCCAGTGGCTTTACCGGCCATGACCGGCCTCTGATCCGCCCGCCGGAAAACCACACGCTGGACTACGAAGGCGAAGTTGCCATCGTGATTGGCAAGGCTGGCCGCCGCATTCCACAGGAAGACGCGTATGATCACATCGCCGCGCTGACGTTGTGCAATGAGGGAACCATTCGCGACTGGGTTCGGCACGCCAAGTTCAATGTCACACAAGGCAAGAACTGGGATAGGTCCGGGGCCATCGGCCCGTGGCTGGTTCCGTTCACGGATGCGGCTCAGCTGGATGAGGCGCGTCTTCAAACCCGTGTGAATGGCGAGCTGCGACAGGATGATACGCTGAACCGCATGATGTTCCCGATCCGGCGCGAGATCGAATATATCTCGACTTTCATGACGCTTCAGCCCGGCGATATCATTGTGACCGGTACACCGACCGGGGCGGGCGCGCGGTTCGATCCGCCGAAATTCCTGGCACCCGGTGATGTGGTCGAGGTCTCGGTCGACAGTATCGGTACTCTGCGAAACACGGTTGAGGACGAAAAAGTATGACGCCCGAAGACCATGCTCGCGCGGCCGCTGATCTGTTGCAGGCGGAACGAACGCATGAACAGATTGGCCTGCTCAGCCTGCGCCACCCCGAGATGGGCATGGATGACGCTTACGAGGTGCAGAACGCCATCTGTCGCCAGAAACTGTCCGAAGGACGCAAGGTGATCGGGTGGAAGATCGGCCTGACTTCGAAAGCCATGCAATACGCGTTGAACATCGACATTCCTGACAGTGGAATTCTGTTTGACGACATGGTGTTTGCACAGGGTGCCACCGTTCCGGCCGGGCGCTTCATCCAGCCCCGGATCGAGGCCGAAATTGCCTTTGTCATGAAATCAGCCATAGGCGCGGAAAACGTGTCCCGCGCAGATATCATCGAGGCGACGGATTACGTTGTGCCGTCCATCGAAATTCTGGATACGCGGATTCAACGGGTGGATCCCGAAACCGGCAAGGCCCGTACGGTGTTTGACACGATCAGTGACAATGCCGCCAATGCCGGTATCGTTTTGAGCAACGATCGCCACAGGGTGGATGCCTTTGATCTGCGATGGGTTGGGGCGCTGACCTTCCGCAATGGCGAGATCGAGGAAACCGGTCTGGGCGCGGGGGTGCTGAACGATCCGGTCGAAAGCGTCGTTTGGCTGGCGCGACGCATGGCGCAATACGGTCAGAGCATCGCGCCGGGCCAGATTGTTCTGTCCGGCAGCTTCATCCGCCCGGTCGAATGCCCCCCGGGAACAGAAATCCACGCGGATTTCGGACCGTTCGGCTCAGTCGATATCAATTTCGCCTGAAAGGAGCGCCAATGCCTGCGCCAATCAATTCGTTCAAGGCCGCGCTGACGTCTGGAACCCCTTTGATCGGGTGTTGGATCGGCTTGGCCAATGCCTACACCGCCGAGATCGCCGCAACCGCGCAGTTTGACTGGCTGCTGGTCGACGGTGAGCATGCGCCAAACGATCTGCGCTCGATCCTCGAGCAGGTGAGGGTGATTGAAGGATCTGGCAGTACCCCTGTCGCACGCCTGCCGATTGGCGAGACCTGGATGATCAAGCAATATCTTGATGCCGGTGTGCAGAATATTCTGGTGCCGATGGTCGAAAGCGGCGATCAGGCGCGCGAACTGGTGCGGGCCGTGCAGTATCCACCTCGTGGCGTTCGGGGCGTAGGTTCCGCTTTGGCGCGGGCCTCGCGTTTTGCGGCTATCCCGGATTATCTGAAAACGGCGGACGAGCAGATCTGTCTTTTGGTGCAGGTCGAAAACAGGCTTGGGCTGGAGGCGCTGGACGACATCCTGGCGACCGACGTCGATGGGGTGTTCGTCGGCCCGTCGGATCTGGCCGCAGATATGGGCCATATCGGCGATGCCGGGCACCCGGACGTGATCGAGGCCGTTCTTGATGCGATCCGGCGCATCGTTGCGGCAGGCAAGCCGGCAGGGATATTGTCGCTAGACCCGGTCATGCAGCGAAAATGCCTGGATCTGGGGGCAACATTCGTGGCCACGGACATCGATGTGACTTTGTTCGCCAAGGCAATCCGGGCCGCTGCCGCTGATGGGCTCAGCCTGCTGCCCGATCAGGTGGCTTCGGGAATCGCGCAGACAGGCGCGGCGTCGAAATACCTGCAACAGCTTTGCAAACACTGGTCGCACAAGGCTCAGGTAACATTCGATGAAACACAAGGCAGCGTGAGCTTTCCGGACGGGAACCGCATCACCCTTTCGGCGGGCGACACCAGCCTGACCGTAATCGCCGCCACCCGGGCGCGCGGTGATCTGGCCCGATGGCAACAGGTCATCGAGGCTCATCTGGCGCGTTTTGCGTTTCGGGAAGAATTCCGCATTGATTGGTCAGGATGAGGAAAACACGTTGCGGCCCTGAACCTGCCACTGTGGCAACGGGTCAAGGGCAGGCACCCCTGTGTTGGGCTTGGAACGGTTTTGCTCGAAAGGCCTCAGCTAGAGCTTTTGGATACCATGGACGGTCAGAGTGCTGACCAGATCGGCATAGTCTTCGCGGGCCTTGGGCCCTGCTCCGCTGTTCCACATGTAATACCAGTTCAGCATCCCAAAAACTGACATCGTGGTGCCGCGCAGCTTGTCCTTGTCATCGTTGAAGGCTGTCGGGGCCAGTTCTTTCAGGATTTCGCGCACAAAATTCACCAATTCCAGCTGATACCCGCGCAGAAGTTTCTGCTGTTCCTCGGTCAAGGCGCTCATGCCGCTGATCTGCACTCGGTGTTCGTCATCTGCGCCTTGGTAGGCAAACAGGATTTCGCGCACCGCTTTCCGCAGCTTCTGTTCAGACGTAAGACCGTTCAGATCCACATTGCAGATACGGTCGCGAAGCTCGCGCAGGTAGGTTTCAAGGATGTCATACAAGATGGCATCCTTGCTGTCGTAATAGTGGTAGATGTTTGCCTTGGAAATCCCGCACTCTTTTGCCAACAGGGTCATCGAGGCGCGATCAAACCCTTGGTCGGCGAACACTTTGGCGGCCGTTTTCAGGATTTGCTTCCGCTTCTGGTCGTGATCTTTGGCGATTGTACGGGCCACGGCTTATTCCTTATCGCGATTGTCGACGACGCGCTTCGCCTTGCCCTGAGAGCGTTCGACGTCGCCGGGGTCACCTACAACAATTTCCGTTGAGACGCCAACGACGTCCTTGATCCGCTTGTTCAGCATCCGTGCCGCGGCCGTCTTGGACAGTTCGTCGGTGGAATCCGGGGACGATTCAACATAAACCCGCATGGCGTCCATGCGGCCGGATTTGTACAGCTCGATCTGATAATAAGGGGCAAGGCCCCCCGTCGCCATGACCTGTTCTTCGATCTGGCTGGGAAAGACGTTGACGCCGCGCAGGATCATCATGTCGTCGCTGCGACCGGTGATCTTGGCCATCCGGCGCATGGATCGTGCTGTCCCCGGCAGCAGGCAGGTCAGATCGCGCGTGCGATAGCGGATCATCGGCAAACCCTCCTTGGTCAGGGTCGTGAACACCAACTCGCCAGTTTCGCCATCGGGCAGGACCTCTCCGGTCGCGGGATCAATGATTTCAGGCAGGAAGTGATCTTCCCAGATCACCGGGCCATCCTTGGTTTCCACGCATTCATTGGCCACCCCGGGCCCCATGATTTCGGACAGGCCATAGATGTCGACCGCATGCATATCAAACGCATCCTCGACTTCGGCACGCATGGCGTCCGTCCAGGGCTCGGCACCGAACACGCCAACCTTCAGCGAGCTTTCACGCGGGTCGAGCCCCACCTTGTGGAACTGTTCAAGGATATTGAGCATATAGGAAGGCGTAACCATGATCCCGTCGGGGCGGAAATCGTTGATCAGGTTGACTTGCTTTTCGGTTTGCCCGCCGGACATGGGGACGACGGTCGCGCCAAGCCGCTCGATCCCGTAATGTGCGCCAAGACCGCCGGTGAACAACCCGTAACCATAGGCATTGTGCACCATGTCCCCCTTGCGCAACCCCGATGCGCGCAGGGACCTTGCGCCCAGATCCGCCCAATTGTCGATGTCGTTTTTCGTGTAGCCCACCACCGTCGGCTTGCCCGTCGTACCGGACGAGGCGTGCAGGCGAATGATCTGGCTGCGTGGAACGGCGAACAGGCCGAACGGATAGTTGTCACGCAGATCATTCTTGTACGTGAACGGAAACTTCGCCAGATCCGAAAGCTGCTGAAGATCGTCAGGATGCACACCGGTTTCGTCAAACCGTTGCTTATACATCGGAACGTTCTCATAGGCGTGGCGAACGGACCATTTGAGGCGTTCAAGCTGCGTCGCGCGGATTTCGTCGATTGAGGCGATCTCGATCGGGTCCAGATCCGCTTTGTTTGGGGAAAGGTCTTCCATCGCGTCACTCCTCCAGTCGCGAAGCTATTCCTGAAAATTCTGCCCGCCGACCGCGCGGGACATTCCGCGAAACTCGGCGATCAGGGTGTTGTCTTGGTTGGTGACGCGGACGTCATAGATGCCACTGCGGCCGGTGACGGCAACCTCTGACGCGATTGCGGTCAGATGGTCCCCTTTTTTTCCGGGCGCGAGGTAGCTCATCATCGTATGCTGGCCGACGGTTGCCACGTTGCGGCTGTTACAGGCGAAGGCAAAGGCGCTGTCGGCCAGGGCATGAGTGACGCCCCCGTGGCAAATGCCGTGCCCGTTGCAGTGATGGTCCCCGACTGTCAGGGTCAGAACTGCACGGCCTTCGTCGACTTCGACCAGATCCATCCCGAACCATTTGCTGGCTTGGTCATTCGCCCACATCGCTTCAGCGGATTTCGTGGCACGTTCTTTGGGCGTCATCATCAGCGTCCCTGGAAATCCGGTGCCCGCTTTTCAAGAAAACTGGATACGCCTTCGGCGTAATCCGCGCTTTCCCCGCAGGTCTTCATTGCGTCTGCTTCGATCTCAAGCTGATCCGAGAGCGACGTGGTGGCAGCCGTTTGAATGCACTGTTTTGTCAGCCCGAGCCCGAGGGTGGGGCCGTTTGCCAATTGCGCGGCAAGTGCGCGCGCTTCGGTCATCAATTGATCATCGGCCACCGCCTTCCAGATCAGCCCCCAATCTTCGGCTTGCTTGGCCGGAAGGGGTTGGGCTGTCAGGGCCAGCCCCTTGGCGCGCGCCTCGCCCAACAGGCGCGGCAAGTGCCAACTGCCGCCCGTGTCGGGAATCAGGCCCACCCTGGAAAAGCTCTGAATGAATTTCGCACTTCCCGCGGCCAGAACCATATCACAGGCCAGCGCCAGATTTGCACCCGCCCCGGCGGCTACTCCGTTCACGGCGCAGATCACCGGGATATTCATCGACCGGATCAACCGGACAAGAGGGGCATAGAACCTGCGTACCGTTTTGCTTAGATCCGGCGGGCCATCCATTTTCGACGGGTCGCGATCGCCGAGGTCCTGACCGGCACAAAAGCCTCGTCCGGCACCGGTCAGCAATATCGCGCGGGCCCCGCCGTCGCGCGCGGCTTTCAGCGCATCCTGAAGCGCCAGGTGCATTTCTTCATTGAACGAGTTCAGCTTGTCCGGGCGGTTCAGGGTGATTTCGGCCCAGTTCCCGTTGTCTTGTACAAGAATCGTATCGCTCATGACTGTCTCATCTGGTCTCGTTTCAACTTAATCATTGCATTAACCGAACGGTTGGTCAATATATAAACCCGAACCGAATCTGAACCGATCAAAGGGATTGCAAATGTCGCAGTCGTCGCTGGTGAGCGTTGAATTTGAGGGCGACGTGGCGTGGGTCACCATTGACAACCCGCCGGTAAACGCGACGTCGACAGGTGTTCGGCAAGGGCTGTCTGACGCGGTTGATGCGGTCAAGGGCGCGCGTGTGGCGGTGCTGTGTTGCGCCGGAAAAACTTTTGTCGCAGGCGGCGACATGTCCGAATTCGATGCGCCGCCGGTCGAGCCGCACTTGCCCGACGTTGTTCAGAAAATCGAAGACAGCGAGGTTCCGTTCATTGCCTGCATGCATGGCAACGTGCTGGGTGGCGGGTTCGAAATCGCTATGGCCTGTGCATGGCGGATCGCGGCGCCGGGAACGGGATTTGGCCTGCCGGAAGTCAATGTGGGTTTGATCCCCGGGGCAGGGGGCACACAACGATTGCCGCGTCTGGTCGGGATGCAGGCTGCAATTGACGTGGCCTGTTCGGGCAAAATTCTCAAGGCAGAGACACTGGCCGAGCTTGGCGGCGTCGACCGCGTCGCCGAAGACCCCAAGGCTGCTGCTCTGGAATTGGTTGCCGACCTGCCCGAACGCCCAATACCTGTCAGCCAGCGTGCTGTGGCGGAATTTGCGCCGGATCTGTTGGAGGCGAGCCGCGAGGCTTTGAAAAAACGCGCCAAGGGTCAGAAATCGCCATTGGAAAACCTGACGGCGCTTGGTTGGTCGGTTGAGCCATTTGCCACCGCACAACCGAAAGAGCGCGCGCGCCATCTGGAGTTGCGCCAAAGCCCGGAAAGCCGCGCTTTGCGCTACGCGTTTTTTGCTGAACGGGCCGTGTCCAAACCTTCTTTGATCAAAGGTGTGGCCGCCCGTGACATAACACGGATCGCCGTTGTCGGAGGTGGGTTGATGGGGGCAGGGATCGCAACTGCGGCCCTGAACGGCGGGCTGTCCGTGACGTTGATCGAGCGAGACGCCGACGCCGCGGCCGCAGCGCGCAATCGGGTCGAGGGTCTGCTGCAAGGCGCGGTCAAGAGAGGCAAGATGTCCGAGGCGCAGCTTCGGGATCGCCTTGCTGCGTTTCGTGCGGTGAACAGTTATGCAGACGCTGCGGATGCCGAACTGGCGATCGAGGCCGTCTTTGAAGACCTGTCCGTCAAGCAGCAGGTATTTGACGAGCTGGCAAGGCGTATGAGCAGCGATGCGATTTTGGCCACCAATACGTCCTATCTGGACCCGCGCGAAATTTTCGCGGACGTCGGCAATCAGGCCCGATGCATCGGGCTGCATTTCTTTAGCCCGGCCCATGTCATGAAACTGCTCGAGATCGTGGTAGCTCCGCAAACGTCTGCTGAAGTGGTCGCAACCGCGGTCGCGCTTGGGAAGAAGCTTCGCAAGGTTTCGGTGCTGTCGGGTATCTGCGATGGGTTCATTGGCAACCGCATGTTGGCTGCCTATCGGCGCGCGGCCGATTATCTGCTGGCAGATGGGGCGCTTCCCCATCAGGTGGACCGTGCAATGCGGGCGTTCGGGATGCCCATGGGGCCGTACGAGCTTCAGGATCTGACCGGTCTTCAAATTGCCTGGGCAAACCGCAAACGCAATGCCGCCAACCGCGACCCGAACGAACGTTATGTCACCATCGCGGACCAGCTTTGTCAGCGCGAGCGTTTCGGCCAGCGTGTCGGCAAAGGCTGGTACCGCTACGAAGAGGGCAGTCGCGATCCGGTTCGGGATCCCGAAGTTGAGGCATTGATCGAAGCTTATTCCGACCAGCAGGGCATCACCCGCAGGGATTTTTCGGACGAGGAAATCTGTTCGCGGTTGCTGGCGGTCTTGGCCAACGAGGGCGCTTTGATCATTGAAGACGGGATCGCGGAAAACGCCGAAGCTGTCGATATGGTTCAAATCCATGGATACGGCTTTCCTCGCTGGAGAGGAGGACCGATGAACTATTGCAACGAAATCGGCATCAGCCGGTGCGCCGCAAATATGCTAACCGTAGCGAAAGAAAGTCCAGGTTCGTGGCGCCTCGCGGGCCAATTGGAAAACAATTAACATGTTGATGGTTACAAAAGTGACCATTAACGCATTCTCGAGTCATGTTTCACAGGGAGGAGACAAAACCATGAAGTTCACCAAGTTGAGCACTCTTTTGGCCTCGGCCGCGCTGGCCGTTTCGGGCACGGTGGCGCTGGCAGCGGATTATACGCTGACGATTTCCAGCTGGGCACCGCCGACCCACGGCATAAACGCGAAGATGTGGCCGAAATTCGTGGAAATGGTCGAAGAAGCCACCGACGGCAAAGTCACAGCTGAACTGAAGCTGGGAATTGCCCCGCCGCCGGCGCAGATGGACCTGATCATGGATGGCGCGGCGGATGCGTCGATCATCTTCCACGGATACCAGCCCGGTCGTTTCGTCACCACCAAGATGATTGAGCTGCCCGGATATGAGGGCTCGGCCGAAGCGGCCTCGGTCGCGTATTGGCGTACATACGACAAGTATCTCAAGGCAGCGGACGAACATCGCGGTGTGAAAGTGATCGCCCTGCACACACACGGCCCGGCACAGCTTCATTCCAGCAGCCCGGTGACCAAGCTCGACGAGGTATCGGGCCTCAAGGTGCGTATCCCGGGTGGTGTCGGCGGAGATGTCGGCACGGCGCTGGGCGCAACCGGAATCCAGGTTCCCGCGCCGAAAGTATACGAGACACTCGCGTCGAAAGCTGCTGATGGTGTGGTTATGCCGTTTGAATCGCGCAAGGGTTTCAAGCTGACCGAAGTGGCGCAAAACGTATATGAAGTTCCGGGTGGCCTGTATCGCGGGTCATTTGCGTTCATCATGAACGAAGACACTTTTGCTGATCTTCCCGCCGATGTGCAGGCCGCTTTGGAAGAAAAGGTCTTCGGCGAACCGCTGAGCCGCGAAATCGGTAAAATCTGGGATGAGATCGACGCGATCGGCCGTGAAGCGACCGAACAGACCGAGGGCAACGCGATCAATGCAGCCTCTGCTGAAGATCTGGAAAAGTTCAATGCGATCGCTGCCGATGTGCGCGCCAAGGTCATCGAAGAGGTCAATGGCACCGGTGTTGATGCGCAAGCCGCTTATGACATGATCGTTAACGAAATGGCTGCCCAGTAACGCAGCCGGGCTGGCGGGGTTGACCCGCCAGCCATCTTCACCCGTTGGGGGCCAATCATGCAATCTATCGTGACCTTCGCGCGTCGCGTCAGTATCATTCCGACGGTGCTGGCCTGTGTGGCGCTGTTCATCCTGATGGTGATGACCTTTTTTGACGTCATCCTGCGCTCAGTCTTCAATGCTCCGATCGAGGCGGCAACCGAACTGACGCGGATTCTGATGGCGATCCTTGTGTTCTCGGTTCTGCCGATGATTTCGGCCGGGAAAGGGCAAATCGCCGTTGATCTGACCGATGGAATTTTTTCCCGCCTGCGGCTGAGCAGGGCGCGCGATGCAATTGTCTATCTGGTGTCCGGCATCATGCTGATCTGGCCGATTCAGCGCGTTTGGGTTCTGGCTGAACGTGCAAGGGATTACGGGGATGTCACCGAATACCTGTCGATCCCTGTCTTCTATGTCGGCTGGTTCATCGCCGCCTTCACTGCAATAACGGCCGTTGCGATGGTCATCACCGGTCTTTTGCACATTTTTGCCCCCCAAACCTTGTCGGAGCACGCCTGATGACTGCCGCACTGATCGGTTTCGCCCTTGTCTTGGTTCTTGTGTTGGTACGTTTGCCCATCGTGTTTGCGATGGGCCTCGTGGGGACGCTTGGGTTCGCATATGAACGCGGTGGCAGCATTCTGTCCGAGCGCGGGCTGAAGGCCGCCATGTCGATGGTGGGTCGCCAGATTACGGACACGGCACAGGACTATGGCCTTTCGGTCGTTCCACTGTTCATCCTCATGGGCCTGTTCGTGAACAAGGGCGGGCTCGCGCGCGAGTTATACGCGGTTTCAAACGCCTTCCTGGGCCACTTCCGAGGTGGTATCGCCATGGCGACGGTTGCCGCGTGCGGCGGCTTTTCGGCCATTTGCGGTTCCTCGCTGGCAACGGCTGCGACCATGTCCAAAGTCGCGATGCCCGAGATGCGCCGGTACCGCTACTCGGATGAGCTGTCGACCGCGTCGATTGCAGCGGGGGGCACGCTGGGTATCCTGATCCCACCGTCGGTCATTTTGGTGATCTACGGCCTGCTGACCGAAACATCGATCGGCAAACTCTTCGTTGCGGGCATCATCCCCGGTGTACTTGGCATCCTCTTCTATCTGTTCGCGGTGCGCTGGACCGTTTGGCGCAGGCCCGAGGCCGGCCCCGCCGGTGAACGCCACGGCTGGGGCGAACGCCTGTCGGCCCTGCGCTCGGTCTGGGCGGTGTTGCTTTTGTTCTTCCTGGTGATCGGCGGCTTGTACGGAGCGTTCGATTTCTATCCTCTGAACCTGACCTTCAGCCCGACCGAAGCCGCCGGTATGGGCGCCATGGGGGCATTCCTGATCGCATTGTCGCGCGGCGGGCTGACCCTTGGGTCGACCTTTGAAGTGCTGAAGGAAACCAGTTTCACCGCCGCGGCGCTGTTCTCGGTTCTGATCGGCGCGCAGATCTTTTCGAACTTCATCAACCTGGCCGGTCTGCCCGAAGCGTTGATCGCCTTGGTCACCGCATATGAGGTGGAGCCCTTCGTCGTGATCCTGATGATCCTCGGGATCTACATCATTCTGGGATGCGTCTTTGAATCGCTGTCGATGCTGTTGCTGACGGTTCCGATCTTTTTCCCACTGGTCACGTCATTGGGATATGATCCGATCTGGTTCGGCATCGTTGTCGTCGTCGTGACCGAGATCAGTTTGATCACGCCGCCCGTGGGTCTGAACGTGTTCATTCTGAAAGGCGTGGTCGGGGACGTATCGACCGGAACAATCTTCAAGGGGGTCACACCGTTCTGGGTGGCAGACATCTTCCGTCTGGCTCTAATCGTTCTGGTGCCTTGGCTGGTTCTGGTCCTTCCCGAACAAATGGGAGCGATGGGTCACTGATGTTCTCTTTGACTGCGCTTCCGGACGGGTTTCATATGGATCCCTATCCAACCTACGCCGCGTTGCGCGAAGACACGCCCGTCTGCTGGCAGCCCGATGGTTCGGTGGTCCTGTCGCGGTATGACGACCTGGATCTGGTGTACCGGGATACCGAGCGTTTCATATCGGATAAAAAGGCGGTTTTCGGCCCCAAATACGGTATCGACAGCCCGCTGTACGAACACCATACCACCAGCCTTGTGTTCAATGATCCGCCTCTGCATACCCGCGTCCGCAAGGTCATGGTCGGTGCGATGAACCCACGGGCGCTGGCGCAGATGGAACCGGGCCTGATTCAACTTGTCGATGGGCTGCTGGACGAGATGCAGGCCAAGGGCTCGGTAGAGTTGATCGAGGATTTCGCCGGTGCCATCCCGATCGAGATCATCGGCAACCTGCTTGGCATTCCCAGATCGGAACGTGGCCCTTTGCGGGATTGGTCTTTGGCTATTCTGGGCGCTTTGGAACCTCAATTGACGCCCGAGCAGGAAGAGTGGGGCAACCGGTCGGTATCTGATTTCAAGGACTATCTTCGGCATGTCATAGAAGATCGCCGGGCCAATCCCGGAGATCCTGCGACGGATGTCCTGACACGTTTGATGCAGGATGACACCGATGGTGGCTTGACCGAGGTCGAGCTGTACCAGAACTGCATCTTCATTCTGAATGCAGGGCACGAGACCACCACCAACCTGATCGGCAACGCATTGGAACTGTTGGAACGGCACCGCGACAAACGGGCCGAGCTTCTGGCCAATCCGGATCTGATCAACACGGCAGTGGACGAGTTTCTGCGGCTGGAAAGCCCAAATCAGTTTGGCAATCGTCTGACCACCGAAGATATAACGTTCCACGGTCAGACCATTCCGGCAGGTACGGACATTCACCTGTGTATCGGCGCGGCCAATCGCGATCCGCGGCAGTTTGAACAACCTGATGAGGTTGTATTGGATCGACGTCCCAACAAGCATCACGCGTTTGCCGGAGGGCCCCATACCTGCGTCGGCCTGACCCTGGCGCGTATGGAGGGTCGCGTGGCCGTCGGACGGTTTCTTGCGCGATTCCCGACCTATCGCATCACTGACGGTGCCGCACGGGGCGGCCGCATCCGGTTTCGGGGTTTCGCGCGACTGCCAGCTCAAGTCTGAGATGTTCGGTTTGGGTTGCCAATTCGCCAATTTATTGACCGACCGATCGGTTTATATTATGATTTCGTGAGACGGGCATATGGCCGCGCGAAGTTCACACAACAAATGAGGAGACGCTCATGACAATCCAACAGATTTCCAGCTTCGCGGCCGGTGAATGGGTTTCGCCCGGTGCGGGTGCCCGTAATATTACAAGCGCGGTCACCGGCGAGGTGATCGCCACGGCCGGCAATAGCGCGTTGGATGTGCAGGGGATGCTGGACTATGCGCGCAATGTCGGCGGGCCGGCGCTGCGGCAGATGACGTTCCACCAGCGGGCCAAGATGCTCAAGGCGTTGTCCGTTCATTTGGGTCAGCACAAACAGGAAATGTATGACCTGTCTTTCAGCACAGGTGCGACCCAGTCCGACCACTTGATCGACATAGACGGTGGTATCGGCACGATGTTCGTCTTCGCTTCGAAAGGTCGCCGCGAGATGCCGGACGGACATGTCTATCTGGACGGTGAGGTCGAGCAGTTGTCGCGCAATGGCACCTTCCTGGGGCAGCACATCTGTACCCCGTTGCACGGGGTGGCAGTTCACATCAACGCGTTCAACTTTCCTGTCTGGGGGATGCTGGAAAAGCTGGCTCCAACCCTTCTGGCAGGCGTTCCGGCCATCGTAAAGCCAGCAACGAACTCGTGCTACGTCACCGAACTATGCGTCCGGCTGATGCTGGATTCCGGCATTTTGCCTGCTGGCGCGTTGCAGCTGGTTTCGGGTGGTCTGGGCGATATGCTGGACCGTCTGACCATGCAGGACGTGGTCAGTTTCACCGGATCTGCGGAAACGGCGTCGAAACTGCGTTCCAACCCGGTGATTCTGGAGAATTCAGTTCGTTTCGTGGCCGAGCAGGACAGTCTGAACTGCTCGATCCTGGGCCCTGATGCCGAGCCCGGAACGCCGGAATTCGATCTTTTTGTCAAAGAAGTCCAGCGCGAGATGACCACGAAGGCCGGGCAGAAATGTACGGCGATCCGCCGGATCATTGCCCCAGAGCCTCAGGTGCAGGCGGTGATCGAAGCTCTGTCCGAGCGGTTGGCAAAAACGGTCATCGGCGACCCAAGGCTGGAAACCACACGCATGGGTGCGCTGGTCTCGAACGGTCAGAAACGCGATGTTCTGGAAAAGGCGGCAATCATCGGGCAGGAAGCCGAGCGCGTTTTCGGCGACCCTGACGATTTTGAGGTTGATGGAGCGGATGCCGAAAAAGGCGCGTTCCTGCCGCCGATGTTGTATCACTGTGCCAATCCGGATGCGGCCCGACGCGTCCATGACACCGAGGCTTTTGGCCCGGTTAGCACGGTGATGGGGTATCGCGATCTTGACCATGCGATCGAACTGGCAAATCGCGGGCAAGGGTCGCTGGTGGCATCGGTCATAACCCGTGACGCGGATGTGGCACGGCACGTTGCCCTGGGGGCCGGGGCCTATCACGGGCGGCTGTATTTCAACAATCGCGACTCGATGAAGGAATCTACCGGCCACGGCTCTCCTCTGCCGCATATGGTTCACGGCGGACCTGGACGCGCTGGTGGCGGCGAGGAGATGGGCGGTGTGCGTGGCGTGAAGCATTACATGCAGAGGACTGCCATTCAGGGGTCGCCCGATCTGCTGACCGCGATCGGGAACAAATGGGTTCCCGGCGCGACCGAGGTCGAAGGGCCAGCCCATCCGTTCACGCGCCGGTTTCACGAGTTGGCGATTGGCGAGACCCTCCACACGGCGCCCCGTACAATCACGATGGAAGACATCGAACACTTTGCCAATTTCACCGGCGATACGTTCTATGCGCATATGGATCAGGCAGCGGCCGAACGGAACCCGTTCTTCCCGGGCCGTGTGGCCCATGGGTATCTGCTTTTGTCATTTGCAGCCGGATTGTTTGTTGAACCGAACGAAGGCCCAGTTCTGGCAAACACCGGTCTTGACGGGTTGCGATTCATGAAGCCCGTCGAGGCGGGTGATACCATCAAGGTGCGGTTGACGGTCAAGGCCAAGACCAAACGGAACGAGGAATACGGCGAAGTCCGCTGGCATGTCACCCTGACCCAGCAGGATGATGAAATGGTTGCGGAATATGAGCTTTTGACGATGGTCGCCTACTAGGCCCGGAACCCATTGAACTTGGCAGGTCAGCGTGTTCACGGTTCGAAAAAAACGAGCGGTGAACATGTCTGATCTTCGGGATACGTGCCAGAAACCAGGGTCGCAAACAGTGCTGGTTGCCTGCAAAGCACGCCAAGCGGCGCAATCGCGTCAAGATCTTGTTCGACAGGATCAAGGGCTGGCGGCGCGTCGCAATCCTGTGCAACCGAGGCTCAATGGTCTTCTCGTCCGCGTCGCCATCGTCATCTGTTGGCTGTGACTCCTGATCCCAGCGCCCGTTGAACATGCACCTCAACCTGAGTTTGCAGATTGGCCGGGCGTTCCATCAGGGTGGAAAAACGGCGGTCTTCTTTACCGTTCCATAAACAAAGCTGGTGTCGATCGAAGCAATCCCACCGATCGGATGAATTCTGTTTCGAATGAATTCTTCATATGCCTCGAGATCCGATACCAACACCCGCAATTGGTAGTCCATCGCCCCGGTTAGCACGTGGCATTCAAGAACTTCGTCGATCATCCGAACGCGTTTTTCGAAATTCTGAACGTCCGTTTCATTGTGCCGCTCCAATCGGATCCGCACAAAAACGGTAATGCCTATGCCGTATGCGGTGGCGTCCACATCTGCGCTGTAACCCTTTATGATCCCGCGCGCTTCGAGGTTCTTGACCCGGCGCAGACAGGGCGACGGAGACAGGTTCACCTCGTCGGCAAGGTCCTGGTTCGTCATGCGCCCGTCCTTTTGCAACGCCCGAATGATTTGTCTGTCTTTTTCGTCCATTTCAACCTTAAACTTGGCAGAATCTGCCAATATGGATCGCGGTCTTGGTATTATTTGCAAGCAAAAGCCCAAAGTAAAGGTGCAAACTGTCGCCAGCTTGAAACAGGAGCTTGCAATGACTCGTTCAACCGGATTTGCCACCCGCGCCATTCACCACGCTTACAACCCTTTGGAAAATGACGGCGCCCTTACCCCACCGCTGCATTTGACGTCCACGTTTGCCTTTGAAACCGCAGAGGCCGGTGGAGAGATGTTTGCCGGTGAACGCGCAGGTCATATCTACAGCCGTATTTCGAACCCCACATGTGACCTTCTGGAACAACGCATTGCCGTGCTTGAAGGGGCCGAGGCCGGACTGGCCCTTTCCAGCGGCATGGGGGCGATCACGGCAGTGCTTTGGACCCTTCTGTCGCCGGGGGACGAAGTCATCGTGGACAAAACGCTCTATGGCTGCACCTTCGCCTTCATGCGCCACGGACTGGCAAAATGGGGGGTCACAATCACCCATGTCGACATGACAGACCCAGAGAACCTGAAAGCCGCCGTTTCCGACAAAACCCGCGTTGTCTATTTCGAAACTCCGGCCAATCCGAACATGCGCTTGGTGGACATCGCCGCCAGCGCCGAAATTGCGCATTCGGTCGGAGCAACGGTTGTCGTCGACAACACCTATGCCAGCCCCTATCTGACCCGCCCGATCGAGCACGGGGCGGATATCGTTCTGCATTCTGCCACCAAATATCTCGGCGGTCATGGCGACGTGGTCGCTGGTCTGGTTGTCGGCACCGCCGAACAGATCGCCGAAATCCGCCTGGTCGGAATGAAGGATATGACCGGTGCGGTCATGGCCCCTTTCAACGCGATGCTGATCCTGCGTGGCCTGAAAACACTGAACCTGCGTCTGGATCGTCATTGCGCGTCAGCCAGGGTCGTCGCTGATTTCCTCGAGGCCCATCCCGCCGTCGGCGAGGTTTACTTCCCCGGGCTGAAAAGCTTTGCCCAGCATGATGTCGCGCAGCGGCAAATGTCCCAACCCGGCGCCATGATCGCGTTCGAGATCAAGTCCGGCCTGTCCGGTGGGATCGAATTCATGAATCGTCTGAACATGATCCAGCGCGCGGTGTCCTTGGGCGATGCCGAAACGCTGATCCAGCACCCTGCATCCATGACTCATTCGACCTATACCCCGGAAGAACGGGCCGAGCATGGGATCAGCGATGGTTTGATCCGTTTGTCCGTCGGGCTTGAGGATGTCGAAGATATCCTCGCAGACCTGGAGCAAGCTTTGCCGTATCCTGCCCGCAGCGCCGCCTGAACCCGGAGACCGCCATGCACATTGATCCCACCCAGTTGAAGATCGTTGAACAACGTCTGTTATGGTTGTCGCATTGGATGATCCACCATGCCAACCACATCCGGCCAAAGGTGGATGGGATCAAGGTTGGTGGCCATCAGGCGTCGTCTGCTTCGATGGTGTCGATCATGACCGCGCTCTATTTTTCGGCCCTGCGCCCTGAAGACCGGGTGGCTGTCAAACCCCATGCCTCGCCGGTTTTCCATGCGATGCAGTATCTCATGGGCAATCAAACGCGCGAGAAGATGGAAAACTTCCGTGGTTTTGGCGGTGTGCAAAGCTATCCCAGCCGGACCAAGGATATCGACGACGTTGATTTTTCCACCGGGTCTGTGGGGCTGGGTGTCGCGATCACCTCGTTTGCCTCGATCATTCAGGATTACATCAAGGCCAAAAGCTGGGGCTCGAATGCTCCGATGGGGCGGATGGTGGCCCTTGTAGGCGACGCAGAACTGGACGAAGGCAACGTCTATGAGGCATTGCAGGAAGGCTGGAAGAACGACCTGCGCAATACGTGGTGGATCATTGACTACAACCGGCAATCCCTGGATGGCATCGTCCGCGAAGGGCTGTTCGAACGGATTGAAAAGATCTTCGATGCGTTCGGTTGGGATGTCGTGCGCGTGAAATATGGGGTTCTGCAACGCGCGGCCTTTGAAGAACCGGGTGGCGATCGCCTGCGCGACTGGATCGATGCGTGCCCCAATCAGGATTATTCGGCTTTGACCTTCATGGGGGGCGCAGTCTGGCGGCAGCGCTTGATAGACGATCTGGGGGATCAGGGGGATGTGACTGCCTTGATTGAACGGCGGACGGACGCAGAGCTGGCGGCGCTGATGGAAAACCTTGGCGGCAATTGCGTCGAGACCATGGCCCGGACATTTGCCGCCATCGATCATGATCGCCCGACCTGTTTCCTGGCCTACACTGTCAAAGGGTGGGGCACCCCCATCGCAGGTCACAAGGACAATCACGGCGGGCTGATGAACAACAGCCAGTTCGCCGCGTGGCAGTCGCATATGGGCGTGCCAGACGGCGAGGAATGGGAGCCGCTTGCGACAGTACAGGACCCCGCCGCATTCAAGGATTTTCTGGCCAGGGCACCGTTCTTTGCCAAGGGTCCGCGCCGCTATTTCGATGACAAGCTGGACGTGCCAAGGATCGAGGTCGACACCAGCCGTGAAATCTCGACCCAGATGGCGTTTGGCAAGATCCTTGACGATCTGTCAAAAGGTGATGGCCCGTTGACCGAACGCATCGTGACAACCTCTCCGGATGTCACCGGCACGACGAACCTGGGGCCTTGGGTGAACAGGCGCAAGCTGTTTGCCCGATCCACGCAAGCCGATGCCTTCATAGAACATCGGATCCCTTCGACGGCGAAATGGGAATTCACGCCGGAAGGGCAGCATATCGAGCTTGGGATCGCCGAAATGAACCTGATGCTGCTTCTAGGAGCGGCGGGTCTGTCGCATTCCCTGTTTGGCAAACGTTTGATCCCGATCGGCACCGTCTATGACCCCTTTGTCAGTCGCGGCCTCGATGCGCTGAACTATGCCTGCTATCAGGATGCACGCTTTATTCTCGTTGGTACGCCGTCGGGCGTGACACTGGCACCTGAAGGCGGAGCGCATCAATCCGTCGGCACACCGCTGATCGGGATGAGCCAGGACGGGCTGGCTGCATTTGAACCCGCCTTTGCTGATGAACTGGCGGTGATCATGGAATGGGCCTTCGACTATCTGCAACGCGACGGTGAAGGACAACCGGACGAGCGCACATGGCTGCGCGATGAAACCGGCGGTTCCGTCTATTTGCGTCTGACGACCAACCCGATTGAGCAGCCCGGCAAACGCGTGGATGACGAGTTTCGGCAGGGTGCCATTGACGGGGCCTATTGGTTGCGAAAACCGGGGCCCAATTGCGAAGTTGTAATCGCCTATCAAGGTGCTGTCGCGCCCGAGGCAATCAAGGCCGCCGGTATCATCGGCGAGGGCCGGCGCGATGTCGGCGTTCTGGCCGTGACGTCCGCGGATCGGCTGAATGCCGGTTGGACGGCTGCACAACGCGCGCGGTCGCGCGGCAACCCCGCCGCACTATCCCACATCGAAACCCTGATGTCTGGCCTGCCGGCGCACTGCAATCTGGTCACCGTGATTGACGGGCATCCTGCAACATTGTCGTGGCTGGGCGCTGTGCGCGGTCATCAGACCATTCCGATGGGGGTCGAACATTTTGGCCAGACAGGAACGATCGGTGATCTCTATCGCCACCACTGTATCGACGCCGATGCCATCATCGAAAAAGTGAATGGATTGACCCGTGGCAGAGTACTGCTTAGGGCAACAGGGGCTTGAGATTGGGGCAACAAGATCAAAAACGAACCCGCTCGGGCTCTTGTTTGACCCATGTCGCATCGACGACGGCCATGTCATCGAAATGATCGGCGCGATTATGCGTGCCCGGTGCATGTTTCCGACGCCCAACAGCAGGCAGCTGCCGGCAAGATGTTGAATTATGTTCCCGCGTTGACCTAGGCTTGACGCGGCCCGGCCCTGGCGGTTGCGTCAGGGTCTGACCTGTCAGGGTGTTCCCTTATGAGGAGCTTTTCGGCGAAAATGCCCGTTTTCCCGTCTATACAACCGGGATGGCAGCCGATAAGGGGCTGTCTTTACCCTTGGATGATCCGCTGATCGCAATTCCGCACAGCGCCTATCACCTGGCCGATACAAAGAACCACCACCGTGAAACAAACCATTGCAGATGCGCTAGCGCGCAAGGGCTATGATACATTGACCCAAGTTCAGCGAGCCGTCACCCAGCCCGAGCTGGAAGGGCGCGACATGCTGGTTTCGGCCCAGACCGGATCAGGGAAGACCATTGGGTTTGGTCTGGCGATAGCGCACAGGGTGCTAGGCGATGAAGAAACGCTCGGCAAACCCGAAGCGCCGTTGGCGCTGGTTGTCGCACCGACCCGCGAGCTGGCACTTCAGGTAAAACGGGAACTTGGCTGGTTGTATTCCGGAGCGGGAGCGTTTCTGGCCTCGTGCGTCGGGGGCATGGACATTCGGGATGAACGTCGCGCGTTGGCCCGAGGCGCACATATCGTTGTGGCCACTCCGGGACGACTTCGCGACCATATCAATCGAGGTTCAATCGATCTGACAGCTATCCGAGCGGTTGTCCTGGACGAAGCGGATGAAATGCTGGATCTGGGGTTCCGCGAGGATCTTGAGTTCATCCTTGATGAAACACCCGCGGATCGTCAGACCTTGTTGTTTTCTGCCACTGTGCCAAGCGCAATTGCCAATCTGGCCAAGCGGTATCAGCGCGACGCGGAACGTGTGAGCACGGTCGGCGAACTGACCCAGCATGCGGATATCGAGTATCGGGCCATGACGGTGGCGCCGCGTGATGGTGAAAACGCGATAATCAATGTGCTGCGATATTACGAGGCCCCCAATGCCATCGTTTTCTGCAACACCCGAGCGATGGTTTCGCGCCTGACCGCGCGCCTGTCGAACCGGGGGTTTTCTGTCGTGGCCCTGTCAGGTGAGCTGACCCAGAGCGAACGATCCAACGCGTTGCAGGCCATGCGCGATGGACGGGCCCGGGTCTGTGTCGCAACCGATGTTGCGGCCCGCGGCATCGATCTGCCCAACCTTGATCTGGTGGTCCATGCCGAACTGCCCAACAGCCATGAAACACTGCTGCACCGGTCTGGCCGCACGGGTCGCGCTGGGCGCAAGGGCGTCAGTGCCCTGATCGTCGCGCCATCATCGCGCAAAAAGGCAGAGCGCATTCTGAAATTTGCCAAGCTGACAGCAGAATGGGGATCGGCCCCGTCTGCGGATGAGGTGAACGAGCGTGATCAGGCTCGGATGCTGGCATCAGAGGACTGGCAGGTCGAGGTCATGGAAAGCGAGCGCCCGTCTGTTGAAAAACTGATTGCTCGCTTCACGCCCGAACAAATCGCAGCCGCTTACCTCAGGCAATACAAACTACGCCATTCCGCCCCGGAAGAGCTGTCGGGGGTCGATCAGACCGCCCCAAAGCTGCGCGCATCTTTTGGGCCAGGCGTCTGGTTTTCACTGTCCGAAGGACGCAATCAGAATGCGTCTCCCCGTCATATGCTGCCGATGATCTGCAAGGCGGGCGATCTGACAAAAGACGACATCGGTGCCATTCGGATTGCCGAGGACGTAACTTATTTCGAAATCAGTGAGGGAAGTGTCGACCGCTTTCTGACGGCCATTGGTCCAGAGATGAAAGTCGAAGAAACCAAAGACCTTGTGCGGTTGGACAAAGCACCGGACCTGTCGTCAACCGGTCGGTCTGGTCTCAAAAGAAAGTTCAAAGGCAGACCTACGGGACACAAAACGGAAAACTCTCCGGCTGAGCGGAAAGCCCGCCGCCGCCAATCCAAGCCCGAGGTTCAGCCTGCCCAGACCGTGCCCGCGACCGAAACCCGCCGAGCGTCGGATGACGACGCAAAAAGCCAGTTCAGCGCTTCGGGCGCAAAACCGAAAAAACGCAAGCCCGGCAGTGTCGAGCAAAGGAGAGGTCGCTCTAAACCAGCCGGAGACGCGCCGAAAGGTCCGCCGCCGCCGAAGGGCAAGCCAAACAGCAAGAAGAATCGTGCACGCGCGGCGGCCGTCAAATCCGCCAAGGGTGGCAACGCAGTTCCAAAACGTCGCAAATCCGGACCCAAGGGCAGTTGATTTCCGCCACGCGCAAGGTCTGTCCTCTGGGCATCGGCAAGTGACCAGGTGCCGTGGATTTCGGTCGCGGCATACACATGTGCTTAACAGTTGCGTGATTTTTCGGGGTAGGAGCAAACTAAGCTTTGCTCTTCCTGCGATCTCAACCGAATACTGTGGTACAGGACATTCTTTTCGGGGTTTTCATGCGGTTCAGTGTCGGCATTGCTGTATCTATGCTGGTCGCCGTATCCATCGGCGTGTCGACCTTCGTTGTTCATTCGCTGTGGTGGACGACCGCGCGTGACAACAGCCGCATGCTTGCCGCTGAGATCAACAGCCAGATTGCAAACACGGTCCGTATCGAAGTCGGGGCAACCCTCAGATCCGCCGAAGCCGCATGGTCGGCGGTGCGCACGATCTTTGTACAGAATGTCATCGCAACACGGCAGGCCGATAAACGAGAGTTCGTCTTTCTGTCTCAGTTGCAGGCGCAGCCGAATATTTCCTGGATTTTCTTTGGTTGGCCGGACGGCAATTTTTTCGCGTCGCACCGTTTGGGCGACAGCGGGCTTGAGATGATAGAGATCGACAAGGACATCCGCGACCGGAACCTGCGGACCGATCGATACATTTTTATTCCCGGGGATATTCAGTTCGAAGAACGGACCTTTGTTCCGACCTCCTATGATCCTCGCGATCACGCCTGGTTCAACAATTTTATGTCCCTGGACACGATGGGATGGATCGAAGCACGCGATCTTCCGGGCAGTGACAAGACCGTATACGCATTTGCAGGGCCGATCGATGTCAACCGGGCAAGGCAGGGTGTCCTTGCGGTCGCAATCGAAACCGACCGTTTGTCACGCTTTCTGGCGACGCTCGAGCCCGGCGAATTCGGAGCCGCCTTTATTCTGGATGCCGATGGCAAAGTAATTGCTGTTCCCGACGCAAAGGCGGACGAAGTTACACCGGCGCGCATGGGCGAGGGTGAGCTGTACGAGGTTGCCAAGATCTCGGGGGAAAAACTGTTGGGCGACCCGGATGGCAAGACTGCGGGCAGTTCGACGAAACGCGTGGTGATCGATGGCGTCCCCTATGCGGTGGCCCTGACACCTTTGGGTTTTTACGGGTGGCGCGTCGCTACGGTCATTCCGGAATCGGCCTTTTTGTCGGGTATCAATGCAACCTTGATAGACCTGATCTATATCCTGATCGGGGTCGTGATCGTCTCGACCGCTCTGGCGATCTGGTTGATCCGTAGAATTGTGGCCAACCCATTGGCGCGCATCGCAGAAGACCTGAGCAAAATCGAACGCTTTGATGTCGAACACATTTCACGCAGGCCTTCCAACCTGTCCGAGCTGGCCAATCTGTCAGCAGCCACTGCCAGCATGGCCGCAGGGTTGTCCGCGTTCCGAAAATACGTGCCGACCGATCTTGTGAAGATGCTGGTCGCCGAGGGTATCAAGACACAGCCGGGCGGCGACATAAAACAGGTCTCCGTGTTGTTTTGCGATGTGACCGGATTCACCGGGTTGTCGGAAAAACTGGGCCCCAAGATCATCCAGTTGATGGAGCCTTTTTTCTCTGCGGCCGCAGCAGCCGTCGCGCGCCATGACGGGACGATCGACAAATTCATGGGTGACGCGGTCATGGCGATCTGGGGGGCACCGCGCAAGGATGCGCTCCATGCCGAGAATGCCTGCCGCGCGGCACTGGATCTTGTCGCGACCGTGGAAGATGCGGGCATCGAGGACGAGGCCGGAAATTCCCTGCGTGTCAGGATCGGGTTGAACAGTGGGGAAGCTCTGGTTGGCAACATTGGGTCAGAGCAGCGGTTGAACTATACGGCAATCGGCGACGTCGTGAATGTGGCCAGCCGATTGGAAGGGGCCAACAAGGAGTATGGCACGCGTATTCTGATCGGCCCCGAGACCCGGCGCGAAGCCGCCGACGCAATTGTCGTGCGAGAGCTGGACACGCTTGCGGTCTTTGGCCGGACCGAGGAACTGGTGGTCTATGAGCTGATTGCGATGGTCGACAGTTTTGAGGGATCATTTGATTGGATCGAGACATACGAACAAGGTCTTGCGCATTATCGTTCCGGCCGGTTCGAGCAGGCGATAGCTGCGTTTGAAGCCGCGGACAAAATGCGGGGCGGGGATCCTGTGTCCGTGGTTATGAAGTTGCGCGCAACGAAGCTTTTGACCAACCCTCCCGCACGGGATTGGCGTGCGGTTACGCATACGGACAAGACGTGAGGGTACAGGCCATGAGAGCATGCAATCCGCACCCATGAACAGAAAGGTCTGAGTGCGCGGCAGAGCGTTTCGTGGCGTCGTATCGTTTTCGCGGCGAAGATGAGAATGAGACCCTGAAATCAGGGTGCAAAGGCAGAAACGGTTGTCAGAGACATCCGCAGAAAGACACTGTTGACTTTAGATTTTGTATTTTGGATACATTGGGCAGAGGGATCGCGACGACCTGTGCTGTCACTGAATGCTCTGACGACAAAGAGCCATGCGATTGTCTTTTAAAGTCCTTTTCTGGGAGAAAATCATGAAACTCAAACTTCTGGCCGCAACCACTGCGATCGCCCTGACGGGTGCCGTGGCGCAGGCAAATACACTTGTATATTGTTCCGAAGGGTCGCCTGAAGGCTTTGATCCTGCGCTGTACACCGCAGGGACGACCTTTGATGCGTCTTCTCATCCGATCTACAATCGGTTGCTTGAATTTGAAACGGGCACGACCAATGTGGTCCCCGGCCTGGCCGAAAGCGTCGAGGCCAGCGATGATGGTCTGGAATACACTTTCAAGCTGCGTCAGGGCGTCAAGTTCCACTCGAATGACGCGTTCACGCCGACCCGCGACTTCAACGCGGATGACGTGATTTTCACCTTCATGCGTCAGAAAGACGAAAACCACCCTTATCATCAAGTGTCAGGCGGAACCTGGGAATATTTCCAGGGTATGGGGATGCCTGATCTGGTCGAGTCCATCGAAAAGATCGACGACTACACGGTGAAATTTACCCTGTCCAAGCCCGAAGCACCGTTTGTCGCCAATATGGCGATGGACTTTGCCTCAATCGTGTCGGCGGAATACGCTGCGGCAATGATGGAAGCCGGTACGCCGGAAAAACTGAATACGGCACCCATCGGCACCGGACCTTTCTCGTTCGTGGCATATCAAAAAGACGCGGTGATCCGTTACGCGGCCAATGATGCGTATTGGAAAGACCCGGCGCAGGTCGAAAACCTGATCTTTGCCATCACGCCGGATGCGTCTGTGCGCTATCAAAAGCTGAAAGCAGGCGAATGTCATGTGATGCCCTATCCGAACCCTGCTGACATTCAGGCAATGAAGGATGATCCGGACATCAACATGCTGGAACAAGAGGGCCTGAATGTTGGTTATCTGGCCTACAACACCACGATGGCGCCATTCGACAATCCGAAGGTGCGCAAAGCGCTGAACATGGCGATCGACAAGCAGGCGATCATCGACGTGGTCTTCCAGGGCTCGGGCCAGGTGGCCAAGAACCCGATCCCGCCTACCATGTGGGGCTACAACGACGCCATTGTGGACGATCCCTATGATCCCGAAGCGGCCAAGGCGATGCTTGAGGCCGAAGGTGTTTCGGACCTGTCGATGAAAATCTGGGCCATGCCCGTCCAGCGCCCCTACAACCCCAATGCCCGTCGCATGGCCGAGTTGATCCAGGCGGATTTCGCCAAGATCGGTGTGGGCGTCGAAATCGTCTCGTACGAATGGGGTGAATACCTGTCTCGGTCGAAAGAACTGAACCGGGACGGTGCCGTTCTGCTGGGCTGGACCGGGGATAATGGCGACCCGGACAACTTCCTGGCGGTGTTGCTGGGCTGTGACGGTGTCGAAGCATCCAACCGGGCGCAATGGTGCCATCAGCCATTCGAAGACCTGATCCTGAAGGCCAAGCAAAGCACGGATCAGGCCGAGCGGACCAAACTGTATGAAGAAGCGCAGGTTGTGTTCAAAGAGCAGGCTCCGTGGGCAACCATCGCGCATTCGGTCGTTTACATGCCCATGAGCAACAAGGTGCAAGGCTATGAGGTGCACCCTCTGGGCGGTCACATCTTCTATGGTGTGAGCGTCGAATAAACCACCACTCGCAAACCGGAGCCACCAGAGTGGTGGCTCCGGCTTTCTTATTGAGGAGGTCGGGCAGAATGCCGGATTTGTCCGAATACCGCCAATTGGCACTGGATATGTCAGTGGACGCAGTGGCCCTGGTGCCGGGTCCGAATTTCACCCGCGCATTGGGCAAATCCTTCATGAGCCACGAGCGCCCTTTTGTCGTGGTGATTCCGGCCCAGGGTGATCCGGCGGCGATCGTGCCCAATCTGGAACTCGCCTCATGGGATCTGGTTGGATTTAAGGGTGCCGTGTTCGACTGGCGCGATCAGACCGGCTATGACGGCGCCTTTTCCGCGCTGGCAGCGCATAGTCCGATCAGATCGTTGGCCGTCGAAGGTCAGGTGATGCGGTTTTTCGTGTCAGACGCGTTTACCCGCGCAATTCCGGATCTGCAGATTGTGGACGGCGAACGCGAAATCTCAGGCCTTCGCATCATCAAAACCGAAGAAGATATCGCCGCGCTGCAAGCGGCCATCGATATTTCGGAACGCGCGTTGGAGCGTGTGATTGCGGGTGTTCGCACAGGTCAGACCGAAAAACAGATCGAACAGGCGCTGATACAGGCGCTTTTTGCGGAAGGCGCCGAGTCGTTGGCCTTTTCCCCCATCGTGGCTGCGGGGGACAACTCGGCACGACCGCACGGCAAGGCGCGCGCCGACTACCGGATCAAGGCAGGCGACGCCTTGCTGTTCGACTTTGGCGCTCGAAAACATGGTTTTGCGGCCGACATCACGCGAACTTTTTTCGTTCAGGACGTCACGGACGAAGGCCGGGATGTCTACGACACGGTTTTGCGCGCCAACAAAGCCGGGTTCGAAGCCTGCCGCCCCGGCGTGACAGCGCATGACATCGACGATGCCGTCACAGGCGTGCTTGAGGCCTCGCCCTTTGCCGATCGTATCCGGACCAAGACAGGTCACGGTCTGGGCCGGGATGTGCATGAGGCGCCGTATATCATGCGCGGCAACAGCCAGAAAATCCTGCCGGGCATGGTCTGGACCAACGAACCCGGTCTGTATGAATTGGACAAGTTCGGCGTTCGCATAGAAGATGACGTCCTTGTCACCGGGGATGGCTGTCGGTCACTGACCCGCTTTCCCAAAGAACTTACAATCATAGGTCGCTGATGCTTGGCTATTTCCTCACCCGTCTTGGCCTGTTTGTTCCGACATTTCTGGGCGTGACGCTGATTTCGTTCATGTTCATCCGGGTGCTGCCCGGCGATCCGATCATCGTGATGGCCGGAGAACGCGGCATGACGGAAGAACGTTATCAGGAAATGGTCGAAAAGCTGGGTTTCGACAAGCCGGTGTTGCAGCAGTATTGGGATTACCTCACCGGAGTGCTTCAAGGTGATCTGGGCGAAAGCTTTGTCACCAGGAAACCCGTATGGGATGAGTTCTTTTCGCTGTTCCCCGCAACGCTGGAGTTGTCCCTGTGCGCCATGATCTTCGCCGTTGCGCTGGGTCTGCCGGCAGGTGTGATCGCGGCGGTGAACCGAGGGAAGTTCTTTGACCGGGCGCTGATGTCCTCGGCGCTGGTCGGGTACTCGATGCCCATCTTCTGGTGGGCGCTGCTGTTGATCATCATATTCTCGGGCAATCTGGGCTGGACGCCGGTCTCGGGCCGCATCGACCTGTTGTATTACTTTCCCAGCGTCACGGGCTTCATGCTGATCGACAGCCTGTGGTCGGGTCAGGAAGGGGCATTCGGATCAGCCGTGCGCCATCTGATCCTGCCGACGATTGTGCTGGGAACGATTCCTCTGGCGGTCATCGCACGCCAGACCCGGTCGGCGATGCTGGAAGTTCTGGGCGAAGATTACATCCGCACCGCGCGCGCCAAGGGTTTGTCGCCAACGCGGATCAACGGATTGCACGCGCTGCGTAACGCGCTGATTCCGGTTGTAACGGTGATCGGCCTGTCGGTGGGCACATTGCTGGCAGGAGCCATCCTGACCGAAACCATCTTCAGTTGGCCGGGCATAGGAAAGTGGATGGTCGACAGCATCTTTCGCCGTGACTACCCGGTTGTTCAGGGCGGATTGCTGATGATCGCGGTGATCGTGATGCTGGTGAACCTGCTGGTCGATGTCCTTTATGGCATCATCAACCCCAAAATTCGGAGGCGGTGATGGCCGAACTATCCTCAACCCCGCCCAGAACGGAAGACCGCCCCAGCGCCCTGCGCGAGTTCTGGTACTACTTCAGCGAAAACCGCGGCGCTGTCATCGGGCTTTGGGTTTTTGCAGCCTTCGTTTTTTGTGCCGCCTTTGCGCCCCTTCTGGCCCCCTATGACCCAACCGAGCAGTTCCGCGATCATATCCTGCAACCGCCTGCTTGGCAGGAGGGCGGAAGCTGGGCTTTCCCGTTGGGTACCGATCCGCTGGGTCGGGACATGCTGTCGCGCCTGATCATGGGCTCGCGCTATTCCTTCTTTGTCGGAATCGTCGTCGTCTGTGTGGCCGTATCGGGTGGCGTGATGATTGGCCTGCTGTCGGGCTTTGCTCCCAAATGGGTCGATACGCTGATCATGCGGGTGATGGATATCGTTCTGGCCTTTCCGTCGCTGCTGTTGGCACTGGTGCTGGTGGCCATCCTTGGCCCGTCGCTGACCAACGCGATGATTGCCATCGCCATCGTTTTCCAACCCCACTACGTGCGCCTGACCCGCGCGTCAGTTCTGGCGGAACGTCAGAAGGATTATGTCACGTCGGCGCGTGTGGCCGGTGCTGGCAGGTCACGGCTGATGTTCATCACCGTGCTGCCCAATTGTCTGGCACCCATCATCGTACAGGCGGCACTGTCCTTTTCGACGGCGATCCTGGATGCAGCTGCCTTGGGCTTTCTGGGCATGGGCGCGCAGCCGCCCACTCCGGAATGGGGCACCATGCTGGCCGAAGCGCGCGAATTCATACTGCGCGCCTGGTGGGTGGTCACCTTCCCCGGTCTGGCGATTCTTGTCACCGTTCTTGCCATCAACCTGATGGGTGATGGCCTGCGTGATGCGCTTGACCCGAAACTGAAACGGAGCTGATCGCATGAGCCTTTTGCAGATCCGCAACCTGACTGTTGAATTCGCCACGGCCTCGGGCAAGTTCCGCGCCGTGGACGGTGTCGATCTGTCGGTCGACAGGGGCGAGCTGCTGGCCATCGTCGGCGAAAGCGGCTCGGGCAAGTCGGTGTCGATGTTGGCGCTGATGGGGTTGTTGCCCTGGACCGCGACGATCACCGCTGACGAGATGCGCTTTGAGGGGGTGGATCTGGCCGGTCTTTCGGCCCGTGAGCGCCGCAAGATCATCGGCAAGGACATGGCAATGATCTTTCAGGAGCCGATGTCGTCGCTGAACCCCTGTTTCACGGTGGGATTCCAGATCAAAGAGGCCCTGCGCATCCATCTTGGCTTGAACCGTAAGGACCGCCACCAGCGCGCGATTGAGCTGTTCGACCAGGTCGGCATCCCGGCTCCGGAAAGCCGCCTGACCACCTTTCCACACCAGATGTCAGGGGGCATGAACCAGCGCGTCATGATCGCGATGGCCATCGCCTGCAAGCCCAAGCTGCTGATTGCGGACGAACCGACCACCGCGCTGGATGTCACCATTCAGGCGCAGATACTCGACCTGCTGGTTCGGTTGCGGGACGAACACGATATGGGCCTTGTGCTGATCACTCATGACATGGGGGTGGTGGCCGAAACCGCCGAACGGGTCCAGGTGCAATATGCTGGACAAAAAGTCGAAGAGCAGCCCGTGTGTGATTTGTTCCGCACGCCGCGTCATCCCTATACATCGGCCCTGCTGAGCGCCTTGCCCGAGCGCGCGACCTCCAAGATTCTCCCGACGATTCCCGGCGTTGTGCCGGGCCAGTTCGATCGCCCCGCAGGGTGCTTGTTCAGCCCGCGATGCCGGTTTGCTGATGCAATTTGCGCTGAAATACCACCGACCCCTCATGCCGATGCCTTCGGCAAGGCACGTTGTCACTACGTAGAGAAAATTGCGGCCGGAGAATTGGCATGACCGACCCCATCGTTCAGGCGAAAGATCTGACCCGTTTTTACACGGTGAAGGGCGGGTTGCTGTCCAAGTCAGCGACAGTGAAGGCCCTTTCGGGGGTGGATTTCGAACTGAAACCGGGAAAGACTCTGGCCATCGTCGGAGAGTCCGGCTGTGGCAAGTCAACATTGGCCCGATTGGTCACGATGATTGAAGAGCCGACGTCGGGCAGGCTGACGATTGACGGTGTCGACATTACCCCGTCGCGGTGGAGCAAGATGCGGGAAACGGTGCAAATCGTGTTCCAGGATCCGTATGGATCGTTGAATCCACGTCAGCGCATCGGCCAGATATTGCAGGAACCGCTGATCATCAATCGCCCGGACATGTCCGCCGCAGACCGCGAGGCACAAGCGCGCGACATGATCGAGATGGTGGGATTGCGCCCCGAACATTATGATCGCTATCCACATATGTTCTCTGGCGGGCAGCGTCAGCGGATCGCCATTGCACGCGCGCTTATGCTGAACCCCAGGGTCCTGGTTCTGGATGAACCGGTTTCGGCTCTGGACGTCTCGATCCAGTCACAGATCCTGAACCTGCTTGTGGATTTGCAGGAACGGCTTGACCTCGCCTATCTGTTCATCTCGCATGATCTTTCCGTGGTCCGGCATTTTGCCGACGACGTGATCGTGATGTATCTGGGGCGCGCTGTTGAAAAGGCGCCCAAAGAACAGCTGTTCGCCGCGCCGCGCCACCCCTATTCCAAGGCGTTGCTGTCCACGACGCCCCGGGCCGACCCCACGGCCCGAAAAGAACGGATCAAGCTTGAGGGCGAACTGCCATCGCCGATGAATATTCCAAAAGGTTGCGCCTTTGCGCAAAGATGTTGGCTGGCAACCGATCAGTGCAGGGCAACATTGCCTGAACTGGCCGGAGAACCGCATCAGGTCGCGTGTCTGTACCCCTTGTAGTGCAAGTAGGTTTTTTGCGTGGCGTGAGGCAGTGGCAAACAGGGCGGCCTCGATAGAAGCGACGTTGACTTCTTGTGGGAGAACCACCCCGCCAAGGCGCCGACGTGGGCGACCAAGCCACATGTTTGTGTCGCTACTGTCGAAGACCGCCATCTTCGAACCCTTGCGCAAGACAGGACCGGTTACTTCCCAAGATGCGGCCCGAGCCGCCCAAATCCCTTGGGCGGCTTGGGCTTGATGATTTCGATGCACGGACGCGCGTGAAGAGAATACTCCGCCCCTCTTCCGGACAGGTCTTGCCCAGAGAAGGGAGGCATGTGCCAGACCGAATGCAGGGGCTACTCTGCCACTTCCGCCGAGGGTGCGTGTTTTTTGAATTGCTGATTGAACAGATTGCGGAAGCTTCCGTTCTTTTTCATCAACTCGTCCAGATTGCCCTGTTCCACGATCGAGCCATCCTGAACCACGATAATCTTGTCCGCTTCCAGAACAGTCGAAAGTCGGTGCGCAATGACGACGACGGTCACGTCCTTTGTCAGGGTGTCCAAAGCCTTTTTGACAAGCGATTCCGATTCAGCATCCAGCGCGCTTGTGGCTTCGTCCAAAAGCAGGATCTCGGCTTTTCTCAGAATAGCGCGGGCAATCGCAATTCGCTGCTTCTGGCCACCTGACAGGAAGGTGCCGTTTTCGCCAACCTGCGTATTGTAGCCTTCGGGCAGATCCATGATGAAATCATGCGCATGTGCGGCTTTGGCGGCGTCTATGACTTCTTCGTCCGTGGCGTCAGGGGACGAGCAGCGCAGGTTGTCCATGATCGATGTCGAGAACAGGAATGTATCCTGACCGACATAGGATATTTTGCGTCTCAGCGAGGCAAAGCTCACCTCGCGTAGATCCTGACCATCAATCTCAACGCTGCCCTGATCGGGATCATAGAAACGCATGATCAGGCCGAACAACGTGGACTTACCGCCGCCGGATTGACCAACAAGAGCTGTGGTTTTACCGGCCTCGAACGTGACATTCATCTCTTCGATCACCGGCATCGCACCATGATAGCCAAAGGTTACATTGCGCAATTCGATCTGTCCGGGGCCGTCGATGAGGTCATGGGCTTTGGGGCTCTCCAACATCGTCTCGTCCTGATCCAGCAAGTCGAACAACATGGCGACACCGACCATGCAGGTTTCGATCTGGACACGCATTCTCGACAGACGTTTTGCTGGTTCATATGCCATCAGAAGTGCGGTTATGAAAGACATCAACTGACCTGCGCTAGGTTGTTCGCTTCCAGCGATTCCCATTGTGCTGACGACTAGTACACCTGCCACAGCAAGACCGGCCAAAAATTCCATGAGGGGGCTGGCCACGGACTGAAGTCTCGAGATATCGTTTGCCCGGTCCTCGACCCTCCGAATGGCGGTGTCCATGCGATTGATCATGCGATCTTCCAGTGAGAAGACCTTGATAACCTTGATACCAGCGGATGTTTCCTGAAGTACCCGAATAATTTCAGCCAGCGATGCAAACTCGGCCTGCATGATCGAACGCACGCTTTTCAGCAGATAGCGTACCCCTAGAAGGGCGATCGGGCCCACGACAAAGAACATCACCGACAGAACGGGTTGCTGGTAAACCATAACCCCTACAAGGCCGACCAAAGTCAGGGCGTCGCGCACAAATCCGGTGACCAGGACATCGATGAGGCTGCGAGCCGCCTGAGCACCGTGGGTGGTGCGCATCAAAAGATCTGAGGATTCATTGGTCGAAAAGAACGAGACGCCGTGCCTGAGGAGTTTGCGATAAACCCTGTCTTGCTGTTGCGCGACGATCCGGTTGCCGGCGCGGGCCAGGAAAACAGACTGAATATACGAGGCAATGGCCTTAACCAGAAACAGAATCACGACCCCAAGCGCAATGACATGCGCGTAGCCCCGCAATTCCGGGCTGGTCATCGCATCGACAATGTACTCCATCATATATGCGGAGCCGGCCGTGGTGACCGCCACGGCAATCATTGCCAGAACCGCAATACCATACAGCTTGCCTTGCGCGTAAAAGCTTTCACCTACAAGGCGGCCCATATAGCCTGATCGCCACTTGTTCCAGGCGCGCTTTATCATTGCGTTCTCCAAATCGTGAAACTGTGCGCACGCTCAGTTAACCTATATCTTGTCGGGCCTAAAGGACAGATGCCATGCTGCGGCAGAGCGGCCCATCCTGACCATCTGAGCTGTAGGCCCGCTAAATAATGGCTGGTTGACGATCGGACAAGAGTTGGAAAGCGCAACAACAACCGCGATTTGCCCCTTTGTACGGGCGCAGGCAGGGTTGGTGGCGCGACAGGATCCGCAAAAAACGCCTTAAAATACGGGCTGTTTTGCCACAAACGAGTCGTGTGTCCGGCATGAATCCGCTGATAGAAGGCTGTAATTCCTGACTTTGAACACGTGTTGATCCGAAACCAGACAGGGGACGGGCACAAGCATCGTATCCGATCCCGGGGCCGGTTGCGTGAAATCGAAATTCAGCAGGTCTCTTGGGTGTTGCCGTCACCCCTCTTCTTGCAAATACGCAAGAAGGTTAACAATATCTTCGTCCTTTTTCAGGCCGCGAAACTGCATTCGATTGCCCTGAAGATACCCTTTGGGATCCGTCAGGAATGCGCTCAGGGTTTCATGGGTCCAGACGATGTCGGAACTTTCCAGCGCTGTCGAATACTTGAATCCCTCGGCCTGACCGGCCTTTGCGCCGAGAATGCCGTGCAGGGACGGGCCAACACCATGGCTGCCTTCTTTCAATTTGTGGCAAGCGCTGCACTTGCGAAACACCTTTTTGCCGGCCGTCGCGTCACCCTGAACAGCTGCGGCAGCAACAACCTCTGTGGCTTCCGATGCCGTCGCGGCATGTTCTTCATCCGTGTGAAAGATCAGCCGGGCTGTAATCGGTACCGTTCGGGTGATGCCGGGCAGGCTTGCCAATTCCATAAGCTTGTCCACGCCGGCGTTGACACCGGCGTCTTCGGTGCTGAGAAACACCATGTCGTTTGTCGAAACAAGCACTGACGTCTCGGACAAGCGTGCGACGAACATTTCCGCGTCAAACTCAACTTCCGTGCCGGCCAGCGAAAGCACGGAAGCAGCATCCAGAGTGGTGGTTTCACCCACGGCCAGCCCTGCAACCTTCGCCATGTCGAATTCGGCCGTCAGGCGCGCAGTGGGTGCTTGGCGGAATACAAATTCGATCATCCGTTCGTTGCGAATTTCTATGTTGGTCTCGACCGAGGACAGGTCGATCTCGATTTCGGCCACGCCCTCCTGCGTCACGTGTCCGCTCAGGCTGGTGAAGCTGTTGACCTCGCCCACCGCGTTTTTCTTGATCGTTCCATAGGCCAGATGCGAGCGATCGGACTCCAGTGTCCAGCCCGCTGCCCATATGGGTGTTGCAACAATTGCCGACGCAAACGTGACTGCCTTCAACAGAAGTTTCATTTCTTTCCTCCGCGGTTTATGTCAGTTTTGGCCCTGCGGGCCGGGTCCGTTTCTGACAAACACACACAGGTCGCGTTTTATTCGATGAGTGCCGAGATGACTTCCGAACAGGCCGTTCGTGACGCCGTACAGATGCACTCAAGACGCGTCTGGCGGTTTGCTCTGGCGTTGTCGGGGGCATCGGATGTGGCGGACGATCTGGTGCAGGCCACATGCCTGCGTGCGCTCGAGCGGCATCATCAGGTAACGTCGCATGATCGTCTGGACAGTTGGCTGATGACGATCTGCCGGTCAATCTGGTTGAACGAAGTGCGGTCTCGTTCCGTCCGGCGGGCACAGGCGCTGTCCGTGACCCCAGAATCGGAACTGGTCGCAACTTTGCCGGATTCAGAAACGAATATTTTTGCGGCTGAAGTGTTTACTCAAGTGATGCAGCTGCCAGAAGCGCAGCGGGAAACGGTCATGCTCGTGTTCGTCGAAGGGTACAGCTACCGCGAAACCGCTGCATTGCTGGACGTTCCCATCGGCACAATCATGAGCCGGCTATCGAATGCCCGGCGGAAACTGAAAACCGTGATGCAGTTTGAGGCGGCAGACGCCGCGCGACGGAGTGGCAAATGACGTTTTCCGACGAGACGCTGTTGGCGTATCTGGAAGGCACGCTGGATGAGGCTCAGAGCCGCGCCATCGAGGCCGCGGTTGAGGATGATGTCGAGCTTGAACGCCGCCTGATGGCGCTGGATCCGTTTGCGCCTGTCGTTCGGCAGGTCTTTGAGACACTGCCCACCGCGGCGCCGAAGGTCGATTTGCCGGAACCCGTGGCGCGAAACACCAATGGCGGGTTTCTGCGCCTTCTGGCCGTGGCCGCGGGCGTCGGGGTTGCAGCCGTTGCCCTGACATTCTGGGCGACGCGTCCGGCGGAACTGGGCTGGGCGCAGCAAGCGGCGATCTATCAGTCGCTTTATGTGCCCGAGACGATTGTCTCGCTGGACAGTTCCGAGGCATCGCTGGACAAGCAGTTCGCGATGGCCGAGGCAGCACTTGGCAGGTCTCTGAACCGTGAAGCGCTGGACTCCCTGCCTGGGCTGGAGTTGAAGCGAGCACAAGTGCTTTCGTTCAAGGGAAAGCCTTTGGTTCAGGTCGTTTTCGCCGATGAGCAGGGTCAACCTTTTGCCTTCTGTGTTATCCGCCAGGGGCCGAACGCCCCGAAGGCAGAGGTCAAACAGGCCATTCTGAGCGGTTTGGCAACAGCGACCTGGGCGCAGGATGGCTATGGTTACATGCTGCTGGGCAGCTCTCCGCAGACCGATTTGAGCAGCGAACTGGATGTTCTGACCCGAACCTTTGCGAGCTGACGGAATACCCCTTGTGAAGCAACGGGAATGCCCGAAGAATGCGGGGTATGACGTCGAAGAAACCCTTGCCCCTTCCTGAAGACGAGGCCGAAGATCTTGGCCCCGCCAGCATCTATGACGGCGATCCGTCCGAAGAGGACGACCTGTGGTTCTTGCCACCGGATGAAGTCGAGGAAGACGAGGGTTTCTTCCTGCCCGGGCCGCGACGCGAACAGCGCCTGCTGTTCGATCCGCGTGATTGGCGGGCTGCGCAGTCCGACCTTTCTGCGGAACTTGCGGATCTGGCCCTGACTTTTGGCGCGCTGGATGAACGGTTGCGAGCGGGCCCCGAAGGCTGGACGCATCGCTTGGCATTGATGGAGACGTCCGATCTGGGGTGGTGGACCGGAGACCGGATCAGCGTGGATCGATTGGCTTTGTGGACCGGTTTGCGGATCGGCGCGACTCATGATGACGTGCAGGCCCTGTTCCGGGCCGGATGGGCCGTGCGACGCCTGAGTTCGGGCGCGCCGCCTGCTGCCGGCGGTTGGGAACGGGGGCTGACCGCGTTTCTTGACCGACTGGCTCAGGGGGCCGACTCGACCCCGGAATCCATCATTGATCTGGCCGAGGTCATGCAAAACGCCGAAGGGTTGCATCCTGTGACGCAGTCGGCAATTGCGTTTCACGCGTGGCGGGCGGTGTCACAAGGCATCGGACAGGACACGGAAGCAGCCGTCATAGCCGCGCGGCATGCGGCCTCCATGGGGCGCGGCGGTGCGCAGTTCATGCCCTTGGCTTTGTCCGGGCCGCGTGCGCTGCGCGGCTCGGGGGATTCGTCGGAAAAACTGAGCGCATGGATCGGCGGCGCCGGGCAGGCTGCCCTTGCGGCGTTGCTGCATCTGGACCGGATCAGCGCGTGGGAGGCGAAAGCCAAAGAGGTCACGCAGGATCTGAGCGGCCGCACCCCGCCGCGCCTGATCAATGCATTGACGGCCTGGCCCATGGTATCCGCGCCTTTGGCCGAAGACCTGACCAAGGCTTCCCGCGCCGCGGTACAGCGCAATTTCGACCTGTTCGCGCAGCGGGGTCTGGTTCGCGAAGTCACCGGGCAGGGGCGTTACCGCGTCTGGACGGCGGCGCTGTAATCCATCAGCCAATCGCGAAACGTACGCGCTGCCGGGCGCAGCGCCGTGCGGGAGGGATAGACCAGATGGTAGGCTTCCTGCCCCGGGCAGGAGAAGTCCGGCAGGCAGGGGACCAAACCGGAAAGCTTCATAATGCGATCTGACGCGGGCGCGCGCGCCAAGGCAATGCCGCATCCTCTGGCGCAGAGCTCGGCCGCCATCACCGAATTGTCGGCAAAAAAATACCGTGCCTGGCCTGCTGGCAGCCGCTGGTGTTCGAACCAATGCGGCCAGCTTGCCCGATGGGTCGAAACTTCGATCAAGGTGAAGTCGAACAAGTCCCTTGCCGTCTCGATCCGGGCAGCAATCTCGGGTGGGGCGATGGGATAGAGATGTTCGCGCATCAACTCGTCACTTTCCGAGCCGAACAGCGCGGGGTTTCCGAACACGATCTGAAGGTCAGTGAACCGATTGGCAAAATCCGACATGACATTGCCGGTCGAAAGCGAAAGGTTGATCTGAGGATGCGCCGCCTGAAATCCGGGAACACCCCCGGCCAGAATGCCATGTGCAAACAGCAGCACCGACTGCACGTAAAGCCTTTGCTCGCGGGTTTCGCCGAACAGACCGGCGGTTGCCGTTTCCAGCATGAGCAAGGATTGCTGTACCGACGGCAGATAGGCGCGCCCGGTCTCGGTCAAAGTGACCGCATGCGCGTGACGGTGAAACAAGGGTGTGCCCAGTCTTGTCTCCAGCGCCTTGACCTGCTGGCTGACGGCGGCAGGCGTCATGTTCAACTGGGTCGCGGCGCGGGCAAAGCTTTCGGTTCGGGCCGCAGCCTCGAATACGCGCAGCCAGTTGAGGGAAGGGACGCGGGTGTTCATTCCGACAGGCTAAGCAGAACTTAGCCTCTCCGGCAAGACAATTAGGTCTGAGCTTTTGATCCCACGCCTTAGGCTTGTGATCAGTGAACAGATGAAATGAGCCTTCTATGTCAGACCCCGCCCTGCCGCCACGAGCCAAGCGCAAGATCTGGAATTACACGCCTCAGCTTCCGATTCAGACCGCACCCTATTGGGATTGGCCGATGAAACCTCTGGCCGCGTTGAAATACCTGCTGCAAAGCTGGAATCCGCTTGCATTGCGGGCGCTGCTGCTGGTCTTTGCGGTCATCACCTGGACCTATCTGACGCCTTCACTGAGCAGGATCGAGACCTTCGGCTGGGATTGGGTTGCGGAAATCTGGTTCCGCAATTTCTGTATCCTGATGGTGGTCGCAAGCGGCTTGCACCTGGCCCTTTGGAGGTTCCGCACGCAGCAGGACGAATACCGTTATGACATGCGCCCGATGATGAAGGGCGCCAAGGTGTTCACATTCAAAAATCAGGTCTGGGACAACATGTTCTGGACCTTGGGCCCGGCGTTGACGTTCTGGACGTTCTGGGAATGTCTGATCCTGTATTCCTATGCCAATGGCTGGATCACGATGATCACGTTAGACGGCAATCCGATCTGGTTCATCGCCATGACCGTCTTTGTGCCGATCTGGGCCGGGTTCCATTTCTACTGGCTGCACAGGCTGCTGCATGTGGGTGTGCTTTATAAAAAAGTCCACGCTTGGCATCACCGCAACATCAATACCGGTCCTTGGTCGGGGCTTGCGATGCATCCGGTCGAAAGTTTCTTTCTGATGTTCGATACGATGATCTTCTTCCTGCTGCCGTCCCATCCGACCCACGCCATTTTCCTGCTGTTCCATCACGGCATCGGCGCTCCGACCTCTCATGCCGGGTTCGAGCACGTGAAGTTCGGCGACAAGGCCAAGTTTCAGGTCGGGGATTTCTTTCACCAGCTGCATCATCGGTTTTTTGACTGCAACTACGGCACCTGGGAAACCCCTTGGGATGAATGGTTCAACACGTTCCACGACGGCACCGATGAAGGCAATGACATGGTCAAGGAACGCCGCCGCAAGATCTGGGCCACCGAATAGCCCGTGAAGGCAGATCCCTGCCGGACCCAAGCGGGTCCGGTGGGCGCGTTTGATCCAACAGGTGGTGTGCGTTCAGCGTCCAACACCGACATAGGTTTCAAAGCCGGATTTCAGCGCCTGTGACTTCGAATAGATATTGCGCAGATCCACCATTCTGGCAGAGTTCATGGAACCGGCCAGCTCGGTCAGGTTCAACGCGCGGAACTCGTTCCACTCTGTCAGCAACACCACAACGTCAGCCCCTTGGACCGCTGTATAGGGATCGTCGCACCATTCGACCCCGGGCAATAGCGCATCGCCTTCCGTTTTGCCCTGCGGATCGACGACGCGCACTTTGGCCCCTCCGCCGATCAAAGCGGGAATGATGGACAGTGATGGCGCGTCGCGCATGTCGTCCGTGTTGGGTTTGAAAGTGACACCCAGAACCGCCACCGTCTTGCCGTTAAGGCGGTCGTCGCAGGCGTCGCGGATTTTCTCGATCATCCGCTTCTTGACCTCGTCATTCACCCGAATGACGGTTTCCGTGATCTGCATCGGATATGCATGATCCTGCCCGATCCGCGCCAGCGCGGCGGTATCCTTCGGAAAACAAGAGCCACCATAGCCCGGCCCTGCGTGCAGGAATTTGTTGCCAATTCGTCCGTCCAGACCGATGCCGCGGGAAACTTCCTTGACATCCGCACCGACCTTTTCACACAGGCCCGCGATTTCATTGATGAAAGTGATCTTGGTCGCCAGAAACGCGTTGGCGGCGTATTTGATCATCTCGGCGCTTTCCAGATCGGTGGTCAAGATCGGAAAGTCACGCAGATAAAGCGGTCGGTAAATCTCGGCCATCACTTCGGCGGCGCGATCGTTTTCCACACCCACCACGACGCGATCGGGGCGCATGAAGTCATCGATTGCGGCGCCTTCGCGCAGAAATTCAGGGTTCGAGGCCACGTCGAATTCGGCTGTGGGGTTGGTTGCCGCAACGACCTCCTGAACTTTTCTGTTTGTTCCCACCGGCACGGTCGATTTGGTGACGATGACCGTGTAACCAGTAACCGCTTGGGCGATCTCTTCTGCCGCCGCCATCACATAGGTCAAATCCGCGTGGCCGTCCCCTCGTCGGGTCGGAGTTCCGACCGCGATGAAAACCGCATCGGCGCCATCAACTGCCGTCTTCAGATCGGTTGAAAAACTCAGGCGACCGGCAGCAACGTTTTTTGCCATCAGCACATCCAGGCCCGGTTCATAGATCGGTACTTCTCCGGCCTTGAGCATGTCGATCTTTTGCTCAGCCTTGTCGACGCAAATCACGTCATGACCAAAGTCCGAAAAGCATACACCGGACACTAAGCCAACATAACCGGTGCCGATCATTGCAATACGCATCCAAAAATCCTTCTTACCAATTACCACGGACGGCGTGGGCACAATCAAAGAAACTGACGCCGGTTTCAATGGCCGTCAGCAGTTGCGTGATGCATCCCATAGATTCTTGCGGATATTGAGGCAATAGAAGCGCAGATGGTGCAAAGCCCTTCGAAACCATGATCATGTCCGCTTTGTTCAGCGGAACCGAGGATCAGGAAGAACTGGTTGGTGTCGAAACTCGGTTGCACAGAGGGTGCTGTTGATGGCTGGAATAGCCCCTGCCTTGGGTATTGATGACGCGCGGAAGTGATTGCGCGTTCTCGCCACCAACAAGCTGGCTGGCAAGGGAAAATAGGGGCCGCGTGACATGCCCCGGCAAATGACCGGTCGATCAGCTGTCCATTTCAGCGGCGGCTTGCAACAGCCAGTTCCGAAACAGCCGGACCGGTGGTGAAACGGGTTTTTCCTTGAGACGCATGAAATAGGTCCAGGGACTGTTCAGATCAAACCGGAAAGGCTCGATCAGCAGCCCCCGCTCGACATAGGACCGGGCCAGCGACCGGGGCAGGGCGACGCATCCCAGTGACTTGGCGGCCATTTCCATCGCCAAATTCGAGACATTCGTCCGCAACCCGCCCTTCTGGCTCAGATCGGACAACCCGAAATGCCGCGCCGCGTGCTCCCAATAGGAGGGGCGGCCCAGGATGTGGATCAGCGGTGCATTCTGCAATTGCTTGGGGTCGGTCAGCGGCGCGCCATCGACCAGAAAGCCGGGCGCACAGACCAAGGCCAGCTTTTCGACCCACAAACGTTGGGCGTCCGGCGACACATCGTCGACATGATTGATTGTCAGCGAGATGTCCGAAACATTTGGTTCGACATCAGTCCAGACAGTGCCATGAACCGTCAGATCAATATCGGGATGCACCGCGTTGAAACCACGGATCACATCCGGCAACCAGTTCTCGGCCAGACTGACCGGGCAAGAAACCACCACTTTGCGGGTATGCGACCGCACGATGACCGATTGCGTGGCAGCGTTGATTTCCTGGAGGGCATGGCGCACCGACGGCAGATAGGCCTCGCCCACATCTGTCAGCGACAGGGAACGGGGATGGCGCACGAACAGGGGGCGCTGCAAAAACTCTTCCAACGAGCGGACATGATTGCTGACGGCAGATTGGGTGCAGTTCAGCTCTTCGGCAGCAGCGGTAAAGCTCAGGTGCCGTGCCGCCGCTTCGAACGAGCGAAGAAAGGTCAGGTGTGGAAGATTCATCATGACGGACGTTTCTCAGGCAAGGCACATCGCAAAGAATTAATAAGCCCAGGGCTTGCTGTCTTGCCCATGAGCGACTCACACGTATGGTTCTGCCTCGAAATGTGATCTGGTCCTAGTCACAAATAATCCGGGGCCATTGCCCCATGATTGTTTTCGTGCCGCTATGCGCAAACTCACATAGGCTTTTTCTTGTAACCGGAACCCGAAAGAAAAACCTCGACTGGACACCGTGACAGATACCTTTCAGACCGTTGCAGATTTTGCGCTGAATCGTGCCGCGCAGGAATTTCCTGATACCGCACGCAAGGCAGCGGCGTTGATGCTGCTGGATACGCTGGGGATCACCATAGGATCGGGGCCGATGCAGGCCGGACGGATTGCGCGCGAGAGTGCGGTAGCGCTGTTTGGCGCGGGCGACCCGGGGCTGAGCGCGCGCATGCTTTTCGACGGTCGACGCGTCAGCGTCGCGGGTGCGGCCTATGCAGCGGCCACACAGACCGACAATTTGGACGGACATGATGGATACAATCCGACCAAAGGCCACATCGGGGTTGTCGTCGTTCCCGCACTGGCGGCATTGGCTGAAACCGTTCAAGATTTTTCAGGCCCCGAAGCGTTGGCGGCGGTGATCGTTGGATACGAGGTCGCGGGACGCGCGGGCATTTCGTTGCATGACACTGTCAGCGATTATCACACATCCGGAGCTTGGAACGCGCTTGGCGTGGTGGCCGTGGCGGCGCGCTTGCGCGGTTTGACGGCCGAACAGATGCGGCAGGCCATGGGGATTGCCGAATATCATGGCCCGCGCAGCCAGATGATGCGCGAGATCGCCAATCCCACCATGCTGCATGACGGTTCGGGCTGGGGTGCGTTGGTTGGCATTTCTTCAGCGGTATTGGCCGAGAAAGGCTTTGCCGGGGCGCCGGCCATCACCGTCGAAGCGGCAGACGTTGCCCCCCATTGGCAAGATCTGGGCGATTTCTGGCAAATGGAGCATCAATATGTCAAACCCTACCCGATCTGCCGTTGGGCCCACGCGGCAATTGATGCCACCCGTGCGCTCATGCGTGAAAACGACCTGACTCACCGGGATATTGCCGCGATTCATGTTAACACGTTTCGGGAAAGCGCCTGCCTTTTCCGGGGCATGCCGGATGATACGTCCAAGGCGCAGTATTCGCTGCCATTTGCCGTCGCAACAATGGTTGCGCATGGCCGGATCGGAGTTGAGAACATCACCGGTGCGGGCCTGGCCGACCCGCTGGTCGCCTCGATCGTCGAGCGTATCTCGGTTGCAGAGGCAGCACGCCATTCCGACCGTTTCCCCGAAAGCCGGTTCGCCGATGTCAGCATCACCCTGACCGACGGGCGGATACTCGAGTCGGGCGACGTACATGCACGCGGCGGACCCGAGGCACGAATGGATGAGGCAGAAGTGATCGACAAATTCATGGAATTTGCGACACCATCACTGGGTGCATCCCGTGCCGCCGCCATTCGTGATGCGGTTCTGGGGCTGGGCGCGCCAGGTTCGAAATTCTCAGACCTTGGCGCGTTGATCTACGCCCCCGCCGACCAGACGTAAAATCTGCCGAAGCTGCCGTATCAACGCATTCCGACCGGCACATCCGCACCCTTGATCCTGATGACGGCGCGGCGACGGTCTTGCCGCCCGCTGGACAGGTTGAATTGGAGCTGGGAACAAGTCTGGCTGATCCAAGACCCGTTCGAGGTGAGCTTGCTTTTTTACATTGTCGCCTTGCGCCCTGATCCGGTCAGAGCAGGTCGAACAATCGCCCCGGCAGCTCGTCGTGACGCGGCAGGTTCAGCGCCCGCACAAGGCAGAACATCATCGCCTGATTTGAGGTGACCACCGGCTTGCCCAGCGTTGCTTCAATCCGGTCGACCGCCTCGACCGAACGCATGTCGGTGCAGCTGAGAATTATGGCCTGTGCCTGCGGGTGATTGGCCTGACAGGCCAGTTCATAGACGTCGTCCGGGGTCAGCTCTCCCTGACCGTAATTGCCCAGCTTTCGGCCCACATCGGCGCATCGAACGGTCTCGATTCCGTTCTGGGCCATGAAATCCATCGCCTGTACGTTGATTTCGCCCAGATAGGGCGAGGAAAAGCCGACCTTCGTGGCCCCCAGTGCCTTGATTGCGGCGATCAATGATCCGGCCGCGGTCAGCGACAGCGCACCGGATTCCGATTTGATCTGTTGCGCCAGCTCAGCGTCGAAAGACGGCCCATGGGTCAGGGTGGCCGAGGTGCAGCCGTACAGCACCACATCGGGCCGCACCCCCGAGATCATCCGCAGATCGTGGCTGATATCCGAAGCGCCCAAACCTGCCATTTGATCCGAGCCGGGAATTTCATTCACGTCATAGCCGCCCATGCGCTGGAAATGGATGGTGGTGTTTGGTGGTCGCAGCATCTCCATATCCGGTTCCAGATTGGTGTTGGTGAAGGGCACCAGAACACCGATCTTGGCGGCTGTGCGGGTCTCGGTCATGTCAGCGCTCCTTTCAAGATGTCGCGGGCCTTGTCCATCACCTCGGGCGCACAGATCGTGGCGCGCAAACAGTCCGACAAACCATAGCCGCCCATGCCGCGCATCATCAGGCGCTCAGCCCGCAGGGCCGTGTCGGCGCGCTGTGCCTGCGCGGTCGAGGCAAAGCGGATCAGCACGAAATTTGTGTGGCTTTCCGGCACGCTCAGGCCCAGTTCGCGGCATTCCTGCGCAAACCGGTCCCGAATTTCGGCTGTCCGTGCGACCACGTTGCGCATATGGGCCTGATCCCGCATCGCCGCCGCCGCCGCTGCCTGCGAGGCAATCGAGATATTGTTGGGATTCAAAAGCTTGCGGACCTCACCCGAGATTTCGCTTGGGAAACAGCCCCAGCCGGCCCGCGCCCCCGCCAGCCCGTAGGCCTTGGAACATGTACGCGTGATCACGGTGTCGCCCCGATCCACCAGCGCAAAGATCTGCGCGGGATCGTTCGTGGCATCGGCAAATTCCGCATAGGCCTGGTCCACCACCAGCAATGTATCGCCAGGCAGATCCGATCGCAGGCGGACAATTTCGTCATTCGGGATCAGCGTGCCGGTGGGGTTGCCCGGATTGCAGACGAACACGATGCGGGTGGCAGGTGTGACAGCGGCCAGCAGCGCGTCCACCGATACGGTCAAATCGACCTCGGGCGCTGCCACATATTCGGCCTGTGCCTGTGCTGTGGCCGAGGCGACAAAGGCATAGCCATATTGTGTGCCCAGCACCTGATCGCCCGGTCCGGCAAAGGCGCGGATCAGACAGCCAATCAGTTCCATCGAGCCCGCCCCACATAAAATGCGCGCGGGGTCGAGCCTGTGCACCTCGGCAATGGCCGAGCGCATTTCGGCCCATTCCGGATCTGGATAAAGGGCCAGATCCGCCAGCGCTGCCTGCCCGGCCGCAACGGCGGCGGGGCTTGCGGGAAAGGCGCTTTCGTTCTGCGCCAGTGAAATCGTGCCTGCGCCGTTCGGATCAGGCAGCGCATAAGCGCCCATGGCGCCAACGTAAGGAACCGGTCGGATCATGCGTCACCCCCGTAAATCCTGGCGCCTTGCGCACTTACCAACCCGCGTTTGATGTCCAGTGCCAGCGCATCCGGGTCGCGTTCGGCAGGGTCGCCAAAGCCGCCGCCGCCCGGTGTATCGAAGATCAGGTAATCACCGTGTTCCACCCGCAATTCTCCTTTACCCGGAATATCGTTTGCACCGTCCCTGAAACGGATGCGACCGGGGGCGCCGGGTTTGCCGCCCATACGGCCAAGCGCCGGGTATTTCAGCCGTTCGACCGACAGGAACACGATAAAGGGCGCCCCGTTGGACGAGGTCATCTCGATCCGCTGCCCCAGCCCGCCGCGATACTTGCCCGCGCCGCCGGAATCTGGGCGCAGTTCGCGCCGCCAGATCGTCACGGGTGCGACGCTTTCGGTGATCTCGACCTGACTGCCGAACACGCCCGACGGATAGGCCGTGGCCGACAGACCATCGGCATGAGGTCGCGCGCCGGTTCCGCCATTGTGCACGGGTTCCACCGCGAATTCGCGACCGCCGTCACGGGCCACTTCGGGTGCGTGGCGCATGGGCAAGTCGAACATGCAACTTGCGCCTTCGGCCGGGACCGCATCGGGCAGGGCCTGATGCAGGCAGCCCAGAACCAGATCGGGCGTGACCTGACCCAGGGTATGCCGCATCGCAACCGGCACCGGGCGCTGCGCGTTCAGGATGCAGCCCTTTGGCCCGTCAACGGTAAACGGCTCCAGCGATCCCGCATTGTTGGGAATGTCCGCGCCGACAATGCAGCGCAAGGCAAACACCGTATAGGCGGTGGCATAGTTCAGCGGCACGTTGATGCCCTTGCGCGAACAGCCCGAGGTGCCAGAGAAATCCACATGCATGCCGTCCTTCCTTACGGTCAGGGTGGCGTGCAGCTCCAGCTCATTCTCATAGCCGTCCATCTTCAGAACATTCTTGTAGACACCTTCGGGCACGTCGGCGATGGCCTCCAGCGTGCCGCGGCGCGACGTGTCGATGATGTACGAGCCGAGCGTCTCCAGATCGTCGAGGCTAAATTCCTCCATCATCGACAGCAGCCTTGCAACCCCGGCTTCGCAACAGGCGATCAGTGCATAGATGTCGCCATCATTGGCGACGGGTTCGCGGCTGTTGGCGCGGATGATGTCCAGCAGCAAAGCGTTGGGAGTGCCCTGTTCAACCAGCTTGCAGGGCGGGATCAGCAGGCCCTCGTCATAGATGTCGGAACCTTCGGGGCCCATGCCCAACCCACCCAGATCAACAAGATGCGAGGTGCAGGAGGTAAAGCCCACCACCTTGCCATCCTTGAATGCGGGCATCATCAGCAGAAAATCGTTCAGGTGCCCCGAGGCAAGCCATGGGTCGTTCGTCATGTAGATGTCGCCCGGCTTCGTGGTCTGAACCGGGAAAGCCCGGCGCAGGTGCTGCACCGCCTCGGCCATGGTGTTGATGTGCCCCGGCGTGCCGGTCACGGCCTGCGCCAGCATCCGGCCATCGGCGTCAAATATCCCTGCAGAGATGTCACCACATTCGCGTACGATCGGGCTGAAGGCGGCGCGGATCAGGGTTTGGCCCTGTTCTTCTACCACGGCCAGCAGACGATTCCACATCACCTGCAATCGGGCGGGCGAAAGATCGTGTGAAAGATCGGACGACATCATGCGCCTCCTTTCTGGTCCTGAACGAGGACGAGGTTTCCCATGGCATCCACATGCGCCGAGAAGTCGGCGGATACGAGCGTGGTTGTCTGCGGTTCGGTGATCAATGCGGGGCCGTGAAGGTGGTCGCCGGGCTTCAGATCCGCTCGGGCAACGAAGGCCGCTGGTTTCGATACTCCGTCCACGTCACAGGTGATCGGACGGGTATCCGGCGCCGAGATTGTCTTCAACCGGGGCGTTTCAGGAACCGCCGGCACGCCGCTGTCACAGGTCGCGACACGCACCGCCCAATTGAGAATCTCGATCTGCATTCCTGGTACCGGACGCGAGAATTGCTTGCGGTATTCCTGTTCGAATGCAGCGGTCAGCGGCTCGATATCTTCGGCGGTCAGGGGGCGGTCGGGAAGGGTGATCTCGATCTCGTGCCCTTGTCCGTGGTAGCGCATGAAAGCAGTGCGCAGCGTCTGGGTCGGGACATCGCCGGCCCCTTGCAAGACGACCTCTCTTGCCTCGGAAATCATGGCTTCGAACAGCGTGTTGATCCCGTTCAGGTCCATGCTGCCCAGCAACGTATAACGCGAGCGGACGATCTCGAAAGACACCGGAGCGAACAGGAAGCCGACAGCCGATCCGACACCGGGATCGGGCGGGATCACGATGCGGCTGACCCCGGCGGATCGCGCGACCCGGCTGGCGTGCAATGGCCCGTTGCCCCCAAACGCTATCATTGTTCGTGGGCCAAGGTCCTTGCCGGATTCCACCGCATGCATCCGACCCGCGCTGGCCATGCTTTCGTCGACGATACGGCTGACGCCATCGGCGGCGCCTACGGCATCCAGATCCAGCTTTGACCCGATCACCCGGCTCAGCGCTCGTTTCGAAGCGTCGGGATCAAGCTGAATATGCCCCTCGGCAAACGTGTCCGGTACGATATATCCCAGTGCAATATCACTGTCAGTCACCGTAGGTTCGGTTCCGCCGCGCATGAAGGCGGCGGGGCCGGGCTCGGATCCCGCTGATTTTGGCCCCACGGTCAGCCGCCCCAACCGGTCAACCCCGGCAATCGAACCGCCTCCGGCGCCGATCTCGATCATTTCGATGACCGGTATACGCACCGGCATGCCGGATCCTTTGATAAACCGGGCGGCGCGGGCAATCTCGAACTGGCGCGAGGTCTGGGGACGGGCGTTGTCGATCAGGCACAGTTTGGCGGTGGTGCCGCCGACGTCAAAGGACAGTACCTGATCCAGACCGGCGCGGGCGGCGACGCGGGCGGCCAGAATGGCACCGCCGGCAGGGCCGGATTCCACCAGCCGGATCGGAAACCGCGCGGCGGTTCGCATGGTGCACATTCCACCACCCGCTGTCATCATCAAGATCGGACAGGTGACGCCCTGGGCCTCGAATTGTCGGACAAACCGGGCCAGATACGTTGCCATCAGAGGCTGGATATAGGCGTTGGCTACTGTCGTGCACAGCCGGTCGAATTCGCGCGCTTCGGGGCTGACGTCCGACGAAATCGAGACGGTCAGATCGGGGCGCCTGTCCACCAGCGTATCGCGCAGCCTGCGCTCGTGCTCGGGGTTTGCATATGCGTGCATCAGGCAGATGGCGATGGCTTCCGCTCCGCTGGCGTCGATGTCCTTCAACAGCGCGTCGATGGCTGTGTCTTCCAGCGGAATCAATATCTTGCCATCCGCCGAAACGCGCTCGCGGACCGTCAGCGCGCGCTCACGTGGCACCAGCAGATCAGGTTTTTCCAGATTGATGTCGTATTGCGAATAGCGCCGCTCGTAGGCGATTTCCAGAATGTCCCTGAACCCTTCGGTGGTCACGGTTGCCACGACCGCACCGCGTTTTTCGATCAGCGCGTTGGTGGCCAGCGTGGTGCCGTGAATGAAACCGGTGACTTCGCTCAGACGGTGCCCTGTCTGTTGCATTACGCGCGCTGCGCCTTGCATGGCCCCGTCGGCGGGGTTGTGATGTGTGGTCAGGGTTTTGGTCGAGGCAAGTATCGTCTCGTCGCCAGAGACAAGAACCGTATCCGTGAACGTGCCGCCAATATCGATGGCCAGGCGCAGCGCTTGAGTTGTCATGAGGTTATCCGAAAAATCCGTAGTCACAGCGTGATGCATATGGGCCAAAGGCCCTGAGATCAGGCTGGGATCACAAGGTCACAGCCGGTGGCACGGCGGTCCATGGGATTTGGAAAACAACTCTTCATTAGCAGGTATTCTTGTTCACACCAGCTTGCCGCAACAAGCCGGAAAGCGACACAAAAGCCTGCAAACGACAAAATTCGTCACGCCTGGCCGATTGCGGGGCTTGCGGGTGAGGGTCTTGACCCCGCGCACATCACCTGTGGTCGTCTATTTTGTGTGACCCAGCCGATGCGGCGCCCGTGTTCGTGTTGGAAGATGCCCAGGCGGCGCAGATGCGTTGTTCACAAGGGTGATCCTCTGCAAGACCTGTGCGAACCAAATGCCCTGCTCGGAGATAGGCGAGAGAAAGATCAACAAGCGACCGTAGGGCAAACTCTGCCTCTTGAACGGCCGCGATTGAACGGGAAGGGATGGTTTTTGGGGCAGCCATGCGACTGCCCCGTTGCCGATCAGGCCTGTTGAGCGGGTGAGTCGTCATCGATGAGGTCGGGCTCGTCCGGTACGATGATGCGATGCTCAAGATCCTCTTTGGGGGCGAACACCGGGTAGACGTACAGGAACGCACCGATGATCAGATATCCGATGGTTATCCCGTCGAACTGAGGCATCTGTAGCGTGTAGGAATGGATAATGCCGATCGAAGACATCAGCCCACCTGCGACAGCAAACGCGCCGGCCATCCGAAAGCGCCCGTCAATCACATCGGCCACGATGGCACCCCAGACCAGACCGGTGATGATCGCCCCCTGGCTCAGGGCAAGGTGCCCCTCGTAATGAGCCCCTTCCATCAGAAGGGCCGAGGTCAGATCAGGATCTCCCAAGGATGGCAGCCCTTCGACACCGCTGCTGCGCAGCGCGTTCATCAACGATCCCCATTTGACCATTAGAAAGGCCGAGATATGGGGCAGGATCGCAAAGGATACCGCAGCCATGTGCATCGGTTTAACGGCCCAGGCGGTGTTAGTGATCAGGCTGACTGAGACAAAGACCAGTACCGGTGCGGCTGCGGCGATCGGGATCAGCCCCGCGAGGAAGGACAGGAACCCCAGAAAGGCGGCGGCGGCAATTACAACGGCCACACCGACAATATACCCCGCATGGGCATCCAGCCGTTTATAGGCCGGATGGCCGATGTAAACGGTTGTCGGGAATGGCGAACCAAACAGAGCACCCAGCATCGTGCCCGCGCCGTCCGTCACCTGGCAGAGCCCGACAGGGTAATGGTCGCCTGCCGCTTCGGCGGATTCCACGTTGTTCATCGTTTCGATGAAGTTGTAGATCTGCACGGGGATCAGCACCAGGAACAGCTCAGGGTTGGCGAACAGGTATTGCATACCGGCGATCAGATCACCGAAATACGGGATCGGCGGGTAGAACCCGATGCCGCTGACATCAATTTTGGACTCGCCAAGCAGAAGGGCGATCACGGTACCGGCAGCAATCGCGACAAGGCCGGCCGGAACATTGCCCGGCAGGCGGAAACGGCCGATCAACCCCCAGAGGATGAACAGCAGCGACGTAAAGCCAATGATGGGGTTCTCGAACACTTCGGCCAGCGGCACAGAGCCGATGAAGACCAGGGCAATGCCGCACAGCGTCCCCAGCATCCCCGCACGTGGCGTGATCCGCTTGAGATACGGTCCAACCACCGCGCCCAAAGCCGCGACGATGCCGCCCATGAACCCGGCGCCGATGCCCACTTGCCAGGCAAGCATTGGATCATTTGTCGCCCAATAGATGGGTCCGATCACCCCGAACAGGTAGACGAACATAACTGGCGTCGAGATGCCGTAGGGCAACGCGGTTACGTCTTTGCCCTGCGCGTTTGCCGCCCATTTGGCGAGGTATGCGTAGACGGTTACACCGGCCAAAATCGCTATGGCAGCGCCGGGAACGATGCGGCCAAAGACGATGTCCGCAGGCATTTGAAACACGAATTGGCAGACCCCGGACAGGATCAGCAAGTTGACAAGGTTGTCGGTAAACAGCGCCCAGAAAGCGCTGAAATCGCTGCGGCTAAACAGCTTGTATTCATAGGTCCTCCCGTCCATGACGGTCTCCTCCTCTGATGTGACCGGTTTGGCTCGACAGGTGTCAGGCCGATCTCCCTTTCCGGTCGTGATGGTGGCCCCGCAGGGGTGCCTGGTTTGCCCCGGTCAGGGCGGTCGCGGCAGTTTCAGAGGTCAATTCAGCCATCACTTCGGCCGCGACGAAGGCGGCGATGACGCTGGGCCGCTTGTCGCGGCTACCGCTAGCCCCAATGGGGCATTTCAAATGTTCGATGGACTGTCCGTCACAGTGTTTCTGCGCCCAGTTCCTGAGCTTTACCCGCTTTGTGGCGGAACCGATCATCCCCACATAAGCGGCGTCATTTCGTTCCAGCGCGGCGGTCGTCAGCAGAAAATCCAGCCCGTGATCATGGGTCAGAACGACAAAGGCGCTGCCTGCGGGCGCGCGCCAGATTTCGGCTTCGGGAATCGCGCTGACCCGGGTTTCGACATCAGCGGCGCAAAGCGCGATCTCTTCGGGTCTGGTATCGACGAGGATGCAGCGTACCGGCAGATGCTGAAACTGATTGGCGAGGGCACGCCCCACGTGGCCCGCCCCCATGACATAGACATGAGGCAAAGCATCTTCGTTCCGGGCCGCGCGTTCCGTCGCGGCCCATTTGTCGGACGCACGCATGCGGGACAGGTTCAGTTCGACCCGGCCGCCGCAGCATTGCCCGATCTCGGGGCCAAGTGGCACGTCCAGATCCTGATGCAACGCACCGTCACGCAGCATGTCCCGCGCGGCGTTGATGGCGAGGAATTCCAATTGTCCACCGCCTATGGTTCCCCACAACGCCCCGGGCGCGACGAACATTTCTGTCCCCTCATTGCGCGGCGAAGACCCGCGGACTCGGGTCAACGCAACGCGGATCACGCTATGCTGCGCGGACAGAAATTCGTTCAGGGAATCCGGGGCAACCATGGCTCAGGACCCGGCTTGCAGCCGCGCGACTGCCATCAGCACACGTTCGGGCGTGGCCGGCGCGTCAAGGCGGGGGCATTCCCGGTAATCAGCGACCGAGGCCACGGCCATCGACAGGGCCTCGAACACCGAAATTCCCAGCATGAACGGCGGCTCGCCGACGGCCTTGGAGCGTTTGATGGTCAGCTCGCGGTTTTCCGACCAATCGGCAAGGTTCACGTTGAAGATGCGCGGGCGGTCTGACGCGAGCGGGATCTTGTATGTCGACGGGGCATGGGTGCGCAGGCGGCCGGCATCGTCCCACCAAAGCTCTTCAGTGGTCAGCCATCCCATACCTTGAATGAATGCGCCTTCGACCTGACCTTTGTCCAGCATAGGGTTCAGCGAACGTCCGACGTCGTGCAGCAGATCGGTGCGATCCACGCGGTATTCACCGGTCAGAGTGTCAATCGTGACCTCTGAACAGGACGCCCCATAGGCGAAGTAGTAGAACGGGCGGCCTTGTCCCTTGGCCCGGTCCCAGTGGATTTTTGGCGTCTTGTAGAACCCGGCCGCCGAGAGTTGCACGCGCGCCAGATAGGCCTGTTTGATGAACGCATCGAAGGCTAGTACGTCTTGACCGATATGCACCTGATTGGCGTGGAAGACCACTTCCTCTGGCGAGACGCTCCAGGTCTCGGATGCGAACTTCACCAGACGTTCCTTGATCTGTTCGACCGCGTTCAACGCCGCCATGCCATTCAGGTCGGTCCCGCTGGACGCCGCAGTGGCCGAGGTGTTGGGAACTTTTTCAGTCGTCGTCTTGGTAATCTTGATCCGGTTGAAATCGACCTGGAAGGCCTCGGCCACGACCTGAGCAACCTTGGTGTTCAGACCCTGGCCCATTTCGGTGCCACCATGGTTCAGGTGGATCGACCCGTCGTTATAGACATGCACCAGCGCACCGGCCTGATTGTACCAGGTCGCAGTGAAAGAAATGCCGAACTTGACCGGTGTCAGCGCTATGCCTTTTTTCAGAACCGGCGATGTCTTGTTGAACGCGATGATGTCCTGACGGCGCTGGCGGTATTCCGAGGTCTCTTCCAGCTCTCCGACCAGCCGGTCGAGAATGCAGTCTTCGACCTCTTGGTGATACGGGGTCACGTTGCGGTCCGTGGTGCCATAGAAATTGGCCTTGCGCACATCCAACGGATCCTGCCCCGTGGCATAGGCGATTTCTTCGATCATCCGTTCCGCCGCGATCACGCCCTGCGGGCCGCCAAACCCACGAAACGCGGTATTCGACACGGTGTTGGTCTTCATCGGGCGACTGTTCAGGCGCACATTCGGATAGAAATAGGCGTTGTCCGCGTGGAAAAGCGCCCGGTCGGTCACGGGGCCGGACAGGTCTGCCGAAAAGCCGCAGCGCGCGGCAAAGCTGCCTTCGACCGCCTGAATGCGGCCTTCATCGTCAAAGGCGACATCATAGTCGATCACGAAGTCGTGGCGTTTGCCGGTTGCGGTCATGTCCTGATCCCGGTCGGGGCGGATTTTGACGGCGCGGTTCCACTTTTTGGCAGCCATGGCCGCCACTGCGCAGAACAGGTTCATCTGGCTTTCCTTGCCGCCAAACCCCCCACCCATGCGACGGACGTTGACCACGACCGCATTGGACGGCACCCCAAGGACATGCGCCACCATGTGCTGCGCCTCGGACGGGTGCTGGGTCGAGCAATGCACCACCACGTCGTCGTCTTCGCCGGGAATCGCAAAGGCGATGTGACCTTCAAGGTACATGTGATCCTGACCGCCAACGCTCATGCGGCCTTTGATCCGGTTGGGCGCGGCCGCCTGAGCCGGTGCCACGTCTCCCCGCTCCAGCTTGAGGGGCGCTGTGACATGCGGGTATCCTGCTTTCTGCGCGGTGATCGGGTCCAACGCGTAGGGCAGGGTTTCGTATTCGATATTTGCCCGTTCCGCAGCGCGGCGCGCGATGTCGCGGGTCTCGGCAATCACGGCAAACAACGGCTGGCCGTGGAATTGTATGGCGTCGGTCGGGAAAACCGGTTCGTCGTTCAGGTGGGTCGGGCTGATATCATTGGCCCCCGGCACGTCATCAGCGGTCAGCACACCGACCACGCCGGGCGTTGCCAGAACGTCGCTGAAATCGATACCCAGAAGCTTGGCGTGTGCGACGTCTGACACGCCGAGATACGCGTGCAGCGCGCCTTCCGGTAACGCAATGTCGTCGGTGTAGTCGGCCTGCCCGGTGACGTGCTTGACCGCGCTGTCGTGGTTTACGTTGGTATGGGCCGATCCAATGATGGAAACGTTGTCTTTCATGTTGTCGTCTCCTGATCAGGCACAAGCCAGTTGAACTGGGGTGTCGGTTTCGCCGTCGTTTTCAAGGAAGAACCGGCGCAGCAGGTTTTGGGCGGTCAGCATCCGATAGTCCGACGATGCGCGCCAATCTGTAAGAGGCGCGAAATCCTCGGCCAGCGCTTCAGCGGCGGCTTCGAAACTTTCGCGTGCCCAGGGTTGGCCGTTCAGCGCCGCCTCGGCTGTCGATGCGCGTTTAGGCGTGGCGGCCATGCCCCCGAATGCAATGCGCACATCGCTGATGATCCCGTCTGTGACGCTCATGTGCAGTCCGGCGGCCACGGAAGAAATATCCTCGTCACGGCGCTTGGAAATCTTGTAAGCCGCGTCCAGATCATTGGGTCGGGGCAGGGGCACGCGGATGCTTTCGACAAATTCGTCGGGCCGGCGGTCCTGCTTGCCATAGTCGATGAAGAAGTCAGCCAGAGGCAGCGTTCGGCGTTCGGAACCGCGCCGCAGAGTGATTTCCGCGCCAAGCGCAATAAGAACCGGTGGCGTGTCCCCGATGGGAGAGCCATTGGCGATATTTCCGCCGACGGTTCCCATATTCCGCACCTGCCACCCTGCGATGCGATCCCAGTACGAGGACAGGTGTGGCAGGTGTTCAGACAGAAGGTCCTGGCAATCGGTGTAGCTGGCGCCGGCACCGATCAGGAGGAGAGACCCCTGTCTTTCGACTGTTTTCAGGTCTTCGAGATGACCGGTGAAGATGGCGGGGCCAATGTCGCGCAGGAACTTGGTGACCCAAAGGCCAACATCGGTGGCCCCCGCCACGATCGTGGCGATTGGATAAGCTTGCAGGCATTCGGCAAGATCATCGACGCTGGACGGGAGAATGCTCAGGTTGTTCTTGGGTCCGGACACCACGCGCCGCCCGTCCTTCAGGGCCGCCAGGCGCGCGGTCATGGTTTCGCGTTCGATGTTCAGATGATCAGATGCCGGGGTGCCGTAGCGGCTGACGGCAATGGCCGCTCGGATGATCGGCTCATACCCTGTGCAGCGGCACAGATTCCCCTGCAATGCGGTTTCAACCTGAACCTCGGTCGGTTCCGGAGTTTGCATCCAAAGCGCATAGAGGGCCATGACGAAGCCCGGTGTGCAGAACCCGCACTGGCTGCCATGGTGATCGACCATGGCTTGTTGCACCGGGTGCAGCCGGCCTTGAGGTCCGGACAAATGTTCAACCGTCACGACATGACAGCCGTCGACAGAGGCAAGAAACCGGATGCAGGCATTGACCGGAGCATAGCGCAGGCCCGTGCGCCCAAGCCGTCCGACAAGCACGGTGCACGCGCCGCAGTCGCCTTCGGCACAGCCCTCTTTCGTTCCTGTCAGTCGACGTTCCAGGCGCAGGAAATCAAGAAGTGTCTGGCCTGCCGATACGTCTGGGACGGAGACATCCTTGCCATTGAGGACAAATTGGATGTGGGTGCGATGCGTCATGGAATTCTCCCTCTGCCCCTGCCTTCCGGAGGGTGGTCAGTGGAACCATAGGAGCAAAGATTGAGGTGGAAAATCGCCGCAAACGGCAAATACTTTCAACAGATCGTTGAAAAAGGTGGGGCTATGGCGCATTCTTTCGCTGCCGGGAGGTTCCAATGTCTTACATCGAAAGTCTGCGTGTTTTTGTCCGAGTGATGGAGCTGGGCAGCATCACCTCTGGCGGGCGTGATCTTCGGCTGACCCCGGCGGTGGCTAGCAAACGGTTGAAAGAGCTTGAAAACCATTTGGGTGTACGGCTGTTCAACAGAACGACCCGGTCGATGACACCAACCGAAGTGGGGACGGTTTTCTACGATGAAGCCAAGGCGGTCCTGCTGGCGCTTGATCACGCCGAAGCGCGTGTCGCCAGCTTTTCCGACGCGCCTCGGGGGGCGATCCGCATCACCGCGCCTTTGGGTGTCGGGCGCAGAATCGTTGCGCCTCTGGTGCCGGAATTCTCTGACCGCTACCCGGAAACAGAGATTCGCATGCGTTTGTCTGATCGCAAGGTGGACATTCTGGCCGACGGTCTGGACATCGCCTTTTTCATTGGTGAGCCCGGTGATTCAACCATGAAACTGCGGAAGTTCGTGGATTGTGATCGTGTTCTGTGCGCTTCGCCCGATTACCTGTCGCAGTTTGGGACGCCCAAAACACCGGATGATTTGTTGCACATGCCTCACAACTGTCTGTTGCTGCGCTATCCAAGGTCTCCGGAATACTACTGGACGCTCCGCACTGACATGGGGCCGCGAAAGCTTGAAGTTGGCGGCAAATACGACGCGGATGATGGTGATGTGCTGACGGGCTGGGCCTTGGCCGGTCGTGGGATCGTCAACAAGCCGCGCTTTGACGTGCGGGAGTTTCTCGAGGATGGGCGGCTGGTCGAGGTCCTGCCCGAGACGCCCCCCTTGCCAACGATTTTCGGGTGTCTTTATCCGCACAAAAAGCTGCAAGATCCCAAGGTGCGCCTGTTTGTCGAACATATCGCGCAACACAGCAAACGCTTTTTCGCATAAAGAAAACCGGGCATCACGGCCCGGTTCGCTGTCATGGTTTCGCACGCAGGCGACTATTTGTTTCTGACTTCACGCACCCATGCGATGAGGGTTTGGCGTGCCTCTTCATCCATTTGCACTGCTGATGGTGGCGGCATTGCGTGGCTGATCCCGGCTTGCAGATAGATCTGGTCAGCATGTCGGGCGACATCGCCGGGTGTCTCAAGGTAAACTTTCTTCGGGGCCCATTTCATGGTGCCGTACACCGGCTCGCGGGCGTGGCACATCGAGCAATTGCCCAAGACCGTGTCATAGGCGTCTTCGAAGCCCGCGGCGGACGCATATTTCTGCTCGTATGGCGTCAGGTCGCGCGCCTCGGCGTCCTCCCATGTCTCGGTGTTTCTCACCGACGACAGCCAGGCGATCACGACCATTAGCAGAACCGTCACGCCCCAGGTCCAGTGCGGGCCTTTCCCGGTTGCGTGCATCGTGTTGAAATAGTGACGGATGGTGACGCCCGTCAGAAAGATCAGGCTGGCGATGATCCAGGAATACTCGGTGCCGAAAGCAAGCGGATAGTGGTTCGACAACATCAGGAACACGACCGGCAAAGTCAGATAGTTGTTGTGCGTGGATCGTACCTTGGCGATCTTGCCGTATTTGGCATCAGGTGTCCGACCGGCCTTGAGGTCTTCGACCACGATCCGTTGGTTCGGCATGATCTGAAAGAACACGTTGGCCGTCATGATCGTCGCAGTGAAGGCGCCAAGATGCAAAAGCGCAGCACGACCGGTGAAGATCTGGTTGTAACCCCAGGACATGATCACCAGGATCACGAACAACAGCAGCATCAGAACGGTCGGGTGATCGCTCAGCTTGGATTTGCACATCTGGTCGTAGAGCAGCCAACCAATGGTCAGCGATCCGCCAGAAATCAGAATCCCCTGCCACAGCGCCAGGTCCACTTTGGTTGGATCAAGCAGGAACAACTCGCCACCGACCCAGTATATGATCATGAGCAACGCCGCACCTGACAGCCAGGTCGTGTAACTCTGCCATTTGTGCCAGGTCAGGTGCTCAGGCATGCGTGAGGGCGCAACCAGATATTTGACGGTGTGGTAGAAGCCGCCGCCATGTACTTCCCATTCTTCGCCGTAGGCCCCGTCCGGCAGGGCTGGGTTCGGCTTGAGCATGAGGTCCAGCGCGATAAAGTAGAATGACGCCCCAATCCACGCCATCGCGGTGATCACATGCAACCAGCGGACGGAAAAGGCGATCCACTCCCACATTACGGCCAAGTCATACATGGCTTTGCTCCTAAGATTCTTTGCTTCCGGTTACTCTATGCGAGTGTGTTTTGTTCTGGTATTGCTGGTAAAGACCAAGCAGTATCAAAAAATGCAAAAAAATGTCCTACCTTGATAACATCAGAACCTTTGTCCGGGTCTATGAATTGGGCAGCATGTCCGCCGCGGGCCGTGATCTGAGGGTTTCGCCAGCCGTCACGTCGGCGCGTATATCGCAATTGGAAGAGCATCTTGGCGTGCGTTTGTTCCAACGCACAACACGCAGCCTGACCCCCACCGAGCAGGGAAAATCTTTCTATCGTGGCGCGGCAGAGATCCTAGAAGCAGTCGAAAGTGCCGAAGCCCAGATCGTCAATCTTACCGAAAACCTGAAAGGGTCACTCTATGTCGCGGCGCCTTTGGGGGTCGGGCGTCGGTTGATTGCGCCGCAGGTCCCGAAATTTCTTGCCGAGTACCCCGAGGTGAACGTTCGGTTAAGGCTTACCGACCGAAAGGTAGATCTGACAACCGAAGGTCTGGACTTGGCATTTTTTCTTGGTCAGCCAGAGGACAGCAACCTGCGTATTCGCAAGATCGCGGATGTCGAAAGAGTGCTTTGTGCATCCCCGAAATACATCAAAAAGCGCGGGATGCCCGAAAGCGGGGACGCGTTGATCGCTGATGAGCACGAATGTCTCAATTTGCGGTTCCCGGGCGCGACCGAGTTTCAATGGCTCTTGAGGACCGATACGGGGCCAAAACGGTTCCGGGTTTCCGGGCGCTACGAGTCAGACGATGGCGACGTGCTGACAGACTGGGCCCTTGGCGGACATGGTATCGCGTTGAAGCCGATTTTTGAGATCGCTCAACATCTCAAGGCCGGGACACTGGTTCCGGTGGCGGAAAAGACGCCGCCAGAACCGATTCAGATGGCATGTCTGTTTACGCACCGCCGTATGCAGGACCCCAAAACGCGGCTTTTCATGGAATTCATAATCGAACGCATCGGGTCGTCGATTGCGGCGGCAAATAAGGCCCGGTAGGTCGCTCAGCTGCCGCGATAGGTCGAGTACCCGAAGGGCGAAAGCAGCAGAGGCACGTGGTAATGCGAATGTTCGGACATTCCAAACCGGATCGGGATGACGTTCAGAAAGCGCGGGTTTTCAGGTGGTGTGCCGCAGGCATCAAGGTAATCCCCGGCATGGAAGACAAGTTCGTAGTCACCTGTTGAAAACTCTGCTTCGGGCAGAATTTGTTCGTCGGTCCGGCCGTCGTCATTGGTGACCAGAGTTTTCAGCAACTGGCGGTCTGCACCTTCAATGCGGAACAGTTCGATTTTCAATCCTTCGGCGGGGCACCCCCGGGCCGTATCCAGAACATGTGTTGTAAGGTAACCGGTCATTTGCGCTACTCCTCAAGTTATACAGTTACTAGTCTGATTTCGCATCCAGGAGCAAAGGCAGTCTGTGGGAAGCTGCTTTCTGCATTTTTTGAAAAACATCTTTGATTATCTGGGGTATTGATCAATTCAAGAAGAAGGAAACCGATGTGAAGCCTTATCCACGAGACATGACCGGTTACGGTGGGCAAGTTCCCAAAGCAAACTGGCCGAACGACGCCAAAATCGCCATTCAGATCGTGCTGAATTACGAAGAGGGCGGTGAAAACAACGTTCTGCACGGCGATGCCGCATCCGAAGCGTTTCTGTCCGAGATCACCGGAGCCGCCCCTTGGCCGGGGCAACGGCATTGGAACATGGAATCGATCTATGAATACGGCAGCCGCGCGGGGTTCTGGCGCGTGCATCGCCTTTTGCAGGATCTGCCTGTTACCGTCTACGGTGTTGCAACTGCTTTGGCGCGTGCACCTGCTCAAGTTGCGGCGATGAAGCATGCCAGTTGGGAGATCGCCAGCCACGGTTTGAAGTGGATTGAACACAAGGACATGGGCGCAGAAGAAGAACGTTCCCAGATCCGCGAAGCAATCCGCCTGCACACAGAGGTTACAGGTCAGCCGCCCCGTGGTTGGTATACCGGCCGCTGTTCGGTGAATACGGTCGAACTGGCCGCCAGGGAAGGCGACTTTGCCTATATCGCCGACAGCTACGCCGACGATCTGCCATACTGGATCAAGGCAGGGGGCAAGGATCAACTGATCATGCCCTATACACTGGACTGCAACGATATGCGCTTTGCAATCCAGGCTGGGTTCACCAATGGGGAACAATTCGAAAGCTATCTGAAAGACAGCTTTGACATGCTCTATGCCGAGGGTGAGGCGGGCGCGCCCAAGATGCTCTCGATTGGTTTGCACTGCCGTCTGATCGGTCGCCCGGGTCGCGCCATGGCGCTGAAACGCGCACTTGATTATTTCAGAAACCACGACGGTGTCTGGTTCGCAACGCGCGAGCAGATTGCCGACCACTGGGCCAGGGAACACCCACCGGTGCAACGGCTGACCCCGTCCGAAATGGATCGACCAACCTTCGTGTTGGAATTCGGCGGCGTGTTCGAGCATAGCCCGTGGATTGCCGAAGGTGCGTATGAACTGGAACTGGGCCCGACGCATGACAATGCCGCTGGTGTCCACAACGCGCTGGCGCGTGTGTTCCGTTCCGCCTCGCCCGAGCAGCGCCTTGGCGTACTGACAGCCCACCCGGACCTGGCGGGCAAGCTGGCCGCCGCCGGCCGCCTGACCAAGGAAAGCACCGCGGAACAGGCCGGTGCGGGTCTGGACATGCTGACCGATGAAGAACGCGCAACGTTCACGGCGTTGAACGAAGCCTACACGACCAAGTTCGGCTTTCCTTTCATCATTGCCGTCAAAGACAACACCAAAGCCAGCATTCTGGAAGCCTTTCGCCGTCGCATCGACAATGACCGCGACAGCGAATTTGCCGAAGCCTGCCATCAGGTCGAGCGCATTGCCGAATTGCGCCTGATCGAGAAGTTCGCGCAATGACGGCTGCCTTGAAACTCCGCCCCTTGACGTCAGAGGCATTTGCACCTTTCGGCGATGTCATCGAAGCGGCTGGCCAGGTGGACAAGCTTATTAATCAGGGTAAATGCGCCCGCTATCACGACCGGGCCGTGTTGGATTTCCACGATGGGCGCGCGGGTATCAGCGTGTTTCAGTCCGAAGCCTTCAGCCTGCCGATCAAGTTGGAAATGGTTGAACGCCATCCGGATGGCAGCCAAGCCTTTTTGCCTTTGTCGGACAAGCCATTTGTCGTGGTTGTGGCCCCGGATGAAAACGGAACACCCGGGCGGCCCATCGCCTTCAAAACAGCGCCCGGACAGGGAGTGAATTATCATCGCAATACCTGGCATGGCGTTCTGACCCCGCTTCATGCGCCCGGACTTTTTGCGGTGGTCGACCGAATTGGAGCCGGGCCCAACCTCGAAGAGCATTGGTTCGACGAGGCGATTGAAATCACAGAATGAGGCGCGTTGCCGGAAGAGGAGCCGGCTGCGAACCTCAAGGGAGGAAAGACCAAATGTCAGATGCATCCATCGGATCGCCGGAACAACTCCGCGATCCGAATTATACTCCGCCGCTGTTGAAGGCGGTGCCGCTTGGAATTCAGCATGTGCTGGCGATGTTCGTGTCCAACGTCACGCCAGCCATTATCGTTTGCGGCGCGGCCGGTTTCGGCTTTGGCTCGAACAGCCCCGATTTTCCGCAGATGATCTACATGATCCAGATGTCGATGTTCTTCGCGGGCGTCGCCACGTTGTTTCAATCTGTTGGCATAGGCCCGGTCGGTGCCCGGCTGCCCATCGTGCAGGGGACTTCGTTTGCCTTCATCCCGATCATGATCCCGCTGGTGGTTGGAAAGGGCGTCGACGCCATTGCCGTTCTGATGGGCGGTATCGTTGTTGGTGGATTGTTCCACGCATTCCTCGGGTTGTTCATTGGACGTATTCGCTTTGCTCTTCCGCCGCTGGTTACGGGCCTTGTGGTGACCATGATCGGCCTGGCACTTGTCAAAGTCGGCATCCAATATGCCGCCGGCGGTGTGCCCGCCATAGGTACCGAGGAATATGGCTCGGGTCTGAACTGGTTCATGGCCGGAACCGTAATCGTGGTCACGCTTGGCCTGAAATTCTTTGCCCGGGGCATGTTGTCGGTGTCGGCGGTTCTGATCGGACTGCTGGTCGGATACGCCGTGGCCTTCCTGCTTGGCCAAGTGAATCTGGGCAACGTCGGCAACGCGGCATCCTTTGCTCTGCCGAACCCCTTGCATTTTGGTCTTGAATTCTCGGTCGCGGCCATCATCGGTTTCTGTGCAATGTCTTTTGTTTCCGCCGTTGAAACCGTTGGGGACGTATCCGGTATCACCAAAGGGGGCGCTGGCCGAGAAGCCACCGACAAGGAAATACAGGGCGCGACCTATGCAGATGGTCTTGGTACTGCGATCTCTGGCCTGTTTGGGGCGCTGCCCAACACGTCGTTCAGCCAGAATGTCGGGTTGATTGCCATGACCGGAGTCATGAGCCGCATGGTCGTGACCATCGGCGCGGTTTTCCTGATCGTTTGTGGGCTTATCCCCAAGATCGGGGCGATAATCTCGTCCATTCCGATCGAGGTTCTTGGCGGCGGCGTGATCGTGATGTTCGGCATGGTTGTTGCCGCAGGGGTCTCGATGCTGTCGGACGTGAACTGGAACCGGCGCAACATGGTGATTTTTGCAATCGCCCTGAGCCTTGGGCTGGGTTTGCAGCTGGAACCCAACGCGTTGCAATACTTGCCCGGCACATTGAAGGTTCTGGCGACATCAGGAATCCTGCCCGCCGCCGTCATCGCCATTGTATTGAATCTGGTGCTTCCCGAAGAACTTTCCGACGAAGCGACGGAAGAGGTCTCGGGCGGCATGGCCGGACATGGTCTTGGGTCCATCGAGCAAGACGACCACGTCTGATGCGTTCGGCCTGATACACTGATCTTCCTGGAAAAAACATGAAGCGGCGCGCCTTGGCGCGCCGCGTTTCATTTTTTGGTCACCATTTAATGGAGATCTGCTGTCAAAAGCTCTCTGCCCAAAAGGACCGCCGAGACAATGCCCAACAAGGTGTCGCCGTCTGGCTTCAGAAATCGACCTCGATCGCGATCCCTTTCCGAACGGCGAGGTCAACCACGGACGCAGCGACCGCAAGATCTTGAAGGCCAACCCCCGTGCCATCGAACAGCGTGATCTGATTGTCCGATATCCGGCCCGGATCGGTGCCGTTGATGACCGCGCCAAGCTGCGCCACATCGCTTTCTTGGATCAGGCCTTCGGCCACCGCGTGCTGCGCTTCACCGATGCTGACGGATTGCGCGACTTCGTCCGTGAACACGCTTGCCTTGGCCAGAAGGGCGGCTTCGACTTCCTGTTTTCCTTTAGTGTCCGTGCCCATGCAGGCGATATGAGCTCCGGCGCTGACATGGTTCGCCATCAGCGATGGCGCAAAGGCCGAAGTGATCGAAATGATCACATCCGCCTCAGTCATTTCGTCAAGCTCGACCGCCTGGAACGGAACGCCGGCTTCATTGGCGACCTTCTCGATATTCGGCAGCATTTCAGGGTGGTAGTTCCAGCCAATGACCTTTTCAAAGGCGCGCTGCTCCAGTGCCGCGCGAAGCTGAAAGGCTGCCTGGTGGCCAGCGCCTATCATGCCTATGACCTTGGCGTCCCTGCGTGCGAGATGCTTGATCGATACCGATGATGCTGCCGCCGTTCGAAGGGCCGTGAGAAGGTTGCCGCCGACCATCGCAGATGGCTTGCCCGTGTCGGGGTCGAAAAGAAAAACGGTGGACTGGTGGTTGATCAGCCCGCGTTTTTCCAGATTGTTCGGCCAATAGCCGCCCGCCTTCAGTCCCAGCGTCAGGCCGGCGCGGTCAAACCCCCCTTTGAAGCCGTATAGTGCATCTTCGTGCCCGATGGCTTCACGCACGACAGGGAAGTTGTAGGCGTCGCCGGACGCCATTGCGGCAAAGACCTGTTCGACCGCGTCAAAAGCCGCTTGTCGGGTCATAAGGTCAGCGATCTCACGCTCGGGTACGATCAGCATTTCATTCTCCAATCAAACATTCGTGCGCCCGCGTGCCACTGCCGGAAGGAGAGCATACACGCGGGCGGCTGTCTGGCTGCTTCCGAGCCAGCCCTCCCAAACAGAGCAAGTTCGGATCAATAAGCGCGTCCGCGGGCGGATACGGGCCAGACGGTCTCGACCTTGCCGTTGCGAACGCCGACATACCAATCATGTACATTTGCGGTTGGGTCGCAGTGCCCCGGAACCAGCCTGAGCTTGTCGTTGACCTTCAGCACGCCGTTCGGGTCCCTGACGACGCCGTGTTCGTCTGAACATTTGATGTACTCGACATCATCTCGGCCGAAGATAACGGGCAGGCCGCTGTCCACCGATTGCGCCTTGAGGCCCGCATCGACGATCGCCTTGTCCGCCTTGGCGTGGCTCATGACGCTGGTCAGGATGAAGAATGCGTTTTCCCACTCGCCTTGATCGATCCGGTTGCCGTCCTTGTCCAGGATCCGGCCATAATCGGCGTCCATGAAGGCGTAGGACCCGCATTGCAGTTCGTTGTACACGCCCGAGTTGGATTCGAAGTAATATGAGCCGGTGCCGCCGCCCGAGACCAATTCGCATTCGATGCCTTCGGCTTTGAGGCCTTTAACCGCGTCCTTTACCATCGCAATTGCGGTGTCGAGCTTTTCCTTGCGCGCCTCATAGCTGTCGAGGTGCTGCATTGCGCCCTGATAGGCCTGAATGCCGGTGAATTTCAGGTTCTCGGCTGCTTCGACGGCCTTGGCGATTTCGATCACGTCAGGTGTTGTCGTCACACCGCACCGGCCAGCGCCGCAGTCGATTTCAACGAAGACCTCCAACTGTGTTCCGTGATCCACCGCCGCGCCTGAAAGATCCGCGACATTGTCCAGATCATCGACGCAGACGATGATGCGGCTGCCCAACTTTGGCAGGCTGGCAAGACGGTCGATCTTGGCGGGGTCACGCACCTGGTTCGAGACCAGAACGTCCTTGATACCGCCGCGCACGAACACTTCGGCCTCTGAAACTTTCTGGCAGCAGACGCCAACAGCGCCTCCGATCTTCTCCTGCAACTTGGCCACGTCTACCGATTTGTGCATTTTTCCATGCACGCGGTGGCGCATGCCGTGCGCCTTGGCATAGTCGCCCATCTTCTTGATGTTGCGTTCAAGCGCGTCGAGATCGAGCACAAGAGAGGGGGTCTGGATATCTGCTTCGTCCATTCCGGGCTTGGCCGGAATGTCAAAGCCTACTTCGAATTCGTCGAGATTGGTCATATCTTTCATTTCCGTATTCCTATGTCGGGATTGATGTCACGCGTTCAGCCAGGGCAGCCTGTCCAGATCGACATTGCCCCCGGTTATGATCAGGCCGACACGCTTGCCTTTGAATGCGTCCGGGTTCTTCAGGATCGTGGCCAGCGGAACGGCCGAAGATGGCTCCATCACGATCCGAAGGTGTTTCCACGTCAGCTTCATCGCATCGATGATCTCTTGCTCTGAGGCCGTGTAGATTTCAGAGACATGGTTCGACACGAAATGCCAGGTCAGCTCTTTCAGTGGAACCAGCAGCCCGTCGGCAATCGTCTTGGGTGCGTCATCCGCGATGATGTGGCCGGCTTTGAAGCTGCGATAGGCATCGTCGGCCTGTTCCGGTTCCGCCGCGATGATCGCGGTTTCCGGGGCGAGCGTCGATAGTGTCAGACAGGTGCCGGACACCATGCCACCGCCGCCGATAGGTGCGACAACTGCATCCAGACCGTCGGTCTGCTCGATGAACTCGCGCGAACAGGTGCCTTGCCCGGCAATCACCCGCGGATCGTTGTAGGGATGGACGAAATCGCCGCCCGTGGCCGCCTGAACCTCGGCAAAGGTTGCTTCGCGCGACGAGGTGGAGGGCTCACATTCCGTGATCTTCCCACCATAGCGCCGCACCGTGTCTTTCTTGGCCTGTGGCGCTGTGCGTGGCATGACGACGTTGCACGGTATGCCCCGCTTCATTGCCGCATAGGACAGGCACGAGGCGTGGTTGCCCGAAGAATGGGTTGCAACGCCTTTCTTGGCCTGATCGTCATCAAGGCCAAACACGGCGTTTGCAGCGCCGCGAACCTTGAAGGCGCCCGGTTCCTGAAAGTTTTCACATTTGAAGAACAGCTGTGCACCGCTCAGCTCGTTCAGAAAGTCCGAAGTACGTATCGGTGTGCGGCGGATGAAAGGTTCAATCCGATCATGTGCCGCCAGCACGTCCTCGTAGGTCGGGATATACATGTTGCAGTCCTTCATCATGCGGCGTCCTTTTGAACGGCGCCCGAATGACCGCGATAATATTCCTGCGCAGCCGCCACGCCCGAGCCCAACTGGATGTTCAGGCCCAGGTCGACCATGCACATTTCAGCAGTGGCAATCCCGGACAGGGCCATGACATCCGTCAGGCTTCCCAGATGCCCGATGCGGAATACCTTGCCCGCGACTTCGCCAAGGCCGACACCGAAGGCAACGCCGTATTTTTCGGCCGCGTGCGTGACAATATCGGTGGCGTTGAGACCGTTTGGCGTACGGATCGCGCTGACGGTGTCAGAATATACCGAAGGGTTCGCCGCGCACAGGTCCAGTCCCCAGGCGCCTACTGCCGCGCGAACACCTTCAGCAATACGGTTATGCCGGGCAAAGACGTTTTCCAAACCTTCACCCAGCAGCATGTCACAAGCCTGATTGAGGCCGTTCATCAAGCCAACCGCAGGTGTGTAGGGGTATGCGCTGTTGGCATAGCCTTTCGCCATGTCGTGCACGTCAAAGAAGGTGCGGGGCAGGGTCCCTGTGCTGGTCGCGTCCATTGCCCGCTGGCTGAACCCGACGATGGCAAGGCCCGCAGGCAACATGAACCCTTTCTGCGAACCCGTGACGGCCACATCAACACCCCATTCGTCAAAACGGAAATCCATGGATCCGATCGATGAAACACCATCGACGAACAGCATTGCGGGGTGCCCGGCAGCATTCAGAGCCTTGCGTACAGCGGCAATATCCGATTTCACACCGGTCGCCGTTTCGTTATGCGTGGCAAGAACAGCCTTGATTTCGTGGCTTGTGTCGGCGGTCAGGATCTCTTCGTAACGATCGGCTGGCAAACCTTCGCCCCAAGGGGTTTCGACGATCTCGACGTTCAGACCGTGGCGCTGGCACATATCGATCCAGCGATGGCTGAACATGCCGTTGCGTGCCGCCAGAACCTTGTCACCGGCCGACAGGGTGTTGGTCAGCGCGGTCTCCCAGCCTCCTGTTCCGGTCGACGGGAAGATGAAGATTTCGGCGCTGTTGCTTTTCAGAATTTTTTGCACACCCGCGCGTGCTGGGTGCAGAATCTGCCCGAACAGCGGCGAACGGTGATCGATCGTGGGCATGTCGCAAGCCTTGCGAAGGCTTTCGGGGATATTGGTCGGGCCCGGAATGAAAACGGGATTTTGAAAGCTCATGGGTGGTCTCCTTCCGTCGTTGACCACACAATAAGTTCTAGCCGCTCTGCCCGATATATTTTTGAAAAAGACTTTCGAAACACCACGTTTTGAATTTAATTTATAATTGTCAGTGTCTTATATTTTTCATATGATGAATTAGTCTTTCACGAATGATCAAAGGGTTTTTATGGATTCTCAAGACAATACTCGCGAAGTCCGCAGAAAAGCCCGTGGAAGACCACGGGGATGGGACGACAAGACAGCGCAAAACACGATCAAATCTCTCGACCGTGCGATGGAAGTTTTTGAGTATTTGAGTGAAGCGCAGGGCAAGGCGTTAACCGCGCTGTCCGACGAAATGGGCCAGTCGCCCGCCACGGTTTACCGAATTCTCGTTACGCTTGAGGGCAGGGGACTTGTCGAGTTCGATCATGACGAGCAGGTCTGGCACATCGGTCCTCGCGCGTTCGTAATCGGCTCGCGCTTCCTGCGTCGCACCAGCCTTGTGGACCGGGCCCGACCCGTGATGCGAAAGCTGATGGAGGCCACCGGCGAGACCGCAAACCTTGGGGTCGAGAAAGAAGGAATGGTGTTGTTCCTGAGCCAGGTGGAAACCCATGCCAGCATCCGGGCGTTTTTCCCTCCGGGCACGCTGTCTCCGATGCACGCATCGGGCATCGGGAAAGCTTTGTTGGCATATATGGATGAAGATCGGCTGGACCGGCTGTTGGCCAAGACGGAACTGCGGGCCTTCACGGACCGGTCGATTACCAGCCCGGCCGCGCTGAAAGAAGATCTTGCCATGGTCAGGGCACAGGGCTTCTCGATAGACAACGAAGAAAAAAATATGGGTATGCGATGTATCGCTGCGCCGGTCTTCGACATCAACCGAGAGGCTGTAGCCGGGATTTCGGTATCCGGACCGACAAGCCGCGTCAGCGAAGCCGAAATCGCACGCCTAAGCCGCCCCGTCATCGAGGCGGCGCGTCAGTTAACTCTGGCCATCGGCGGGACTATTTCTGCGCCGCTGTCCTGAGACGCCGGTGCTGCGGATAAGCTGCTGGCCCCGGCCGCAATGCCATATGACGGTTCACGTCTTTGTACAGCAGGTAACGGAACTTACCCGGCCCGCCTGCATAGCAGGCCTGCGGGCAGAACGCGCGCAACCACATGTAATCGCCGGCCTCGACCTCTACCCAATCATTGTTCAGCCTGTAGACGGCCTTTCCCTCAAGAACATACAGACCATGTTCCATCACATGTGTTTCAAGGAAAGGAATGACGGCGCCGGGCTCGAAAGTCACCACGGTCACGTGCATATCGTGCCGCAGGTCACTTGGATCGACAAAGCGCGTCGTGGCCCATTTGCCGTCGGTTCCGGGCATCGGCGTCGGCGTGATCTCATTTTCGTTGAGAACCAGAACGTCCGGGCGGTCAAGCCCTTCCACCGCTTCATAAGCCTTTCGAATCCAATGGAAGCGCAGGGTCTCACCGCCTCGGTTTCGTAAGGTCCAGTTGCATTCAGCAGGCAGGTAGGCATAGCCGCCGGGCGTCAGCTCATGGGTCGTGCCGTCGGCCGTCAAGGTCGCTGTGCCTTCGACCACGAACAATACGCCTTCGGCTTCGGGGTCGGTCTCGGGCCGGTCAGAGCCACCGCCGGGCTGAACCTCCATGATGTATTGCGAAAAGGTTTCAGCAAAGCCGCTTAGCGGGCGTGATATCACCCATAAGCGGGTGTCGTCCCAAAACGGCAGAAAACTGGTCACGATATCCCGCATCGTTCCCTTTGGGATCACTGCATAAGCGTCAGTAAATACGGCGCGGTCAGTCAGCAATTGCTCCTGACCAGGGTGCCCACCGTGTGGAGAATAATACTTGGCGGTCATGCATGCTCCTGAAAAATGTCATATGCCTGAAATATGCGCCGAAGGATCGGTGTGGGCCACCCGCAAAAAGTTGACAGCTCTATTCGTGAAGATTTGAAAAATCAGAATTCGGCCGCCAACAAACGCATGCAGCATTGGCATCGCGCGCGCTGCGCAGCCGGTCGGATCAACGAGGATTGGGTCAGGGTTGCACCGGTCTGACCCCGGACAGATCCGGGGCAATCCGTATCATCTGCGACAGGTCAGGTTTCAGTCCTGTGCTTTTACCGGAAATCATCCCAAGCGGAACGCTTGTCGCTGCGGCGAGTGCATCCTGAACGGGGATCTCTGCTTGTTCCGTCAGAACCCGCACCGCCTTTGTCAGGCACAAGTCTGCCCCGGCCAGAGTGCCATCCTCCAAAGTCAGCCTGCCGTTTTCCCGCCGGATGCGGCGTCCTTCCAACTGAAACTTGCTCAGTGACGTTCCGGCGACTGCCATCGCATCGCTGACAAGGAAAATCCGCCCTGGTCCGCGTTTGGCGGCCCAGGCAATCCGCATCGTATCGGGATGAACGTGGATGCCATCCGCGATCAAGCCCGCCGATAACGACCCGCAGGATAGAGCCGCGCCGACCAGTCCCGGTTCACGGCTGCCAAGCTGGCTCATTGCATTGAACAGATGCGTTGCGCACTGCGCCCCGGCCCTTGAAAACGCCAGGCAGGTTTCAAAAGGCGCGTCCGTATGCCCCAGAGAAACGATGACCCCCGCGCGCTTCAATGCTTCAACCTGTTGCAGAGTTGTGCTTTCGGGCGCCAGCGTGACCATCAATGCAGGCAGGTGTTTTGCAGCGTCGATCAGAATCTCCAGATCGGTTTGCTGCATCGGGCGGATCAGGGCGGCATCATGTGCACCCTTGCGTCGCACAGACAGGTGCGGACCTTCCAGATGCAGGCCCGCAATGCCCGAAACACCCGTCTGAACGGCCTTGATGGCGGCATCAATCGCGGCCCGGGTTTTCTCGGCCGTGTCCGTGATCAGGGTTGGCAGGATGCGAGTGGCACCCAGCGCGCGATGAGCGCTGGCGATTTGGGTCAGCGTGTGAACCGATGGATCGTCGTTGAACATCACGCCCCCGCCGCCGTTGACCTGCAAGTCCGCATAGCCGGGGCTGAGGATGTCGCCATGCAGATCCTCGATCTGGTCATCCTGTGTGATCTGGGCCTCAGGTAGCAACGCATCCAGCACGCCGTTTCTGAACCGTGCGGCGTGTCCTTCACGCAATTCAGTGCCATCGAAGATCGGGCCGCCCGCAAAAGTAACAGTAGAGCTGGTCATACCGTTTCCGTCACTTTTTTCAGATGGCGTGGTGTGTCCGGGTCGATCCCGCGTTGTGTGGCCACCTTTTCCACCATTCCATAAAACGCAGCGATTGTCGGTATCGGGTCCGTCATCCAATGCGACGTCCGGACATGGGGCAGTTCTGTGGCGTGTTTCACACGGCCGGTTGTGGCGAAAACCACAGCGCCTTTGGACGCCAGTGCGTCCGCAACTTCGGCCAGATTGTCCTCTGCTGCATCCCCGGACGACAGGGCAAGCACGGGAAAGCCCTGATCCACGATGGAAACCGGGCCGTGCAGAACCTCGGCCGCCGAATAGCTTTCTGCGTGGATCTGGCAGGTTTCCTTGAATTTCAACGCGGCTTCGTTGGAGATTGCCAAAGACAGGCCCCGACCCAAGGTAAACAAAGACCGACCGTCCACCGCGTCCGCCCCGGCGCTCCAGTCGCAGGCGATTGCGGTCGACAAACTGTCCGGCAGCCCATGGATTGCGCGTAGCAGGTGATCATCGCGCTTCACCTGCGCAATCAGCCACAGCCCGGCGACCAGAGACGTCACGAATGTCTTTGTCGCCGCCACGCTCAGTTCGGGGCCCGCGTGAATGGGCAGTGTTGCCGCAGCCGCCTCGGCCAGGGCAGAGGCAGGGTTGTTCGTGATCGCGACCGAGTAAGCCCCGCCGGATGTGAGCGACTGCGTGAGCTGCACGATATCCGGGCTCTGACCGGATTGTGAGACTGAGATGCAGATTGCATCCTCGCAACGCATGTCGACCCCGTAGATGGATTTCACCGACGGTCCGACCGAAGCCATCGGCAAACCAAGCAACAGTTCCGAGGCGTATTTCAGAAAACTGCACGCATGATCCGAGGATCCGCGCGCCACCGAGATCAGGAACCGCGGGTCGCGGGCCCGGATCTCGTCGGCGGTTTGCGCGATCAAATCTGCACCTTCGGTCAGAAGGCGGTCTACGGCGTCGGGAATCTCATCGATCTCGCGCCGCATCTGAGTGGTTGTGTCAGGCATTTTCCCAGGCTTTCAATTTGACAGGCGCAGCTCGGCCACAAAGTCATAGGCGTCACCGCGGTAGATCGAGCGGGTCAATTCAGCGACCCGCCCGCTTTGCAGATATGAAGTGCGTTGAATCCGAAGCCCGGCCGTACCTTCCGCAACATCCAGAAGCTCTGCCTCGGGCGGTTCGAGGTTGATGGCCGAGATTTTCTGGATCGCGCGCACCGGTCGCAGACCAGATTGTTCAAGAACAGAGTAAAGCGACCCCGTCACTTCGGTGGGGTTCGGCAGGATATCGAGCGGAAGGGCCGCTTTTTCCAACGCCATCGGGCGTCCTCCTGCCTCTCGCAGGCGGTAGATACGCGCGACCTGTTCATTTGCCGACAAGCCCAATGCCATCATTTCTTCCGGGGATGGCAGGAAAATCCCGCGCTCCAGCCATGTCGAGGTCGTCTTGAGCCCGCGCCGCTCCATGTCTTCGGTGAACGATGTCAGATGGGACAGCGATTGTTCAACCTTCGCTACGGGTTCGCGAACAAAGGACCCAGACCCCTGCCGTTGCTCGATTGCACCTTTGCGCACCAGTTCATGAATGGCCTTGCGCACGGTCACACGGGACAGGTCGGTGATCTCGGCGATTTCTCTTTCAGGGGGCAGCGAGCTGTTGGGAGGCAGGATGCCGTCCTTGATCCCTTGTTCAAGGCGTTGACGGAGCTGTACATAGCGCGGGCCCGAGCTGTGCCCCAACCATCCTTCGGGCCGCAGGAAATCAGCTATGTTCATGTTCGATTTCCTCCAGATACGCCTGTGCCAATGCAAGTGCGCCGGACAGTGGATCGCCTGCGGGCTCGACCAGAGCAGATTGCATGTCCGCGGGCAGGTACGGCGCGTAAAGAGGGCCAATTCCGCCGGTCAGACAAACGGGCAGGTCAACATTCCAGCCCATTTTCTTCATCACCTCGATCAGATAGCCCGCACCGTCCTGCAGGATGGATCTGGCCAAGTCGTCCCCGCGATTGGAAAGCTCGGTCACAAGCGGGGCAAGGGCGCCAAAGTCCGATGGCGTCATGTCAGCGGCGGCCCGTACAATTCCTGCGGCATCGCCAAATCGAGACAGCAGATCCTGCGCCAATGCCGAAGGGCCGGTCGTGCCGTCCGTTTGCTCCAGCGTCTTCGCCAGCGCCCGTTTGCCAACCCATTGCGCGGAAGCCTGATCGCCCAGAACAGGGCCCCATCCGCCGGCAAATTTCATCGTGCCACCCCTTTGCATTGCGACAAAAGAACCGGTACCGCAATGTGCGACAAACCCGTCCCTGGCCCCCAATGCGCCGCGCAAAGCTGCTGCGCGATCATCTTCGATCCGGACGTACCGAAATGGCAATGCCGTCGCAAGTTTCCGGGCAATCGCGTCACCTGTTATCCCGGCCAGGCCCAGATAGGCGGGCGCTTGCGCAAGTTCCTCGGGCGAACGGCCCGTCTGAACGGCCAGAGCTTCCAGACCGCGCCGCAGCTCGATGCAGGCGGCCTCGAAATCCGTGGACACGTTTGCCGCGCCGACTTCGACCCTGTGTGTCTTGCCATCAACAAAAGCGGCGACGCGGCAGCGCGTTCCACCTCCGTCGGCGGCCAGGAGCATGGGTTTTGATGACTTTACCATATACAGACCTTTATAATACCTTTTGCGTGTTTTGAAGTCCTAATTGTGACCAAAGCGGCGAATTTCATGCTATTTTGGCCAAAATTATAGAAAAAAATAAATGGTAGACTAATGGTATTTAAAAGGTATGATATCGAGAGTTCTTGGGGGAGAATCACTTGATTACGCCTGCAACAGAGCAATTGCATCAGGATGCGCATGGGCTTGATACCCGTCCGCTGGCCGAAGTGGCCGGCCTGCTGGCGCGGTCGCAGGTGTCAGCGGCAACGGCAGTGCTTGATGCGCTTGGTCCGATTTGTAGCGGGGCGACCGCCATGGCCCAGACGATCCGGTCGGGCAGCAAGCTTCGGTATCTTGCGGCGGGGTCTTCCGGCCTCATGGCGGCCTCGGACGCGCTGGAGCTTGGCGGAACCTTTTCCATCCCGTCGCAGCAGATCCGCATTCATATGGCGGGTGGAATGCCGACCACGGCAGACATGCCGGGGGATGTAGAGGACGCTGTTGATGGGCTGGCGCAAGAGGTGTCGGATATGGTTGCCAACGATACGCTCATCGCGGTCTCGGCCAGCGGCACCACACCTTATACCGTCGCTGCCGCAAAACTGGCGCGCGACCGGGGGACGCCCGTGATCGGGATTGCAAACAACGCGGGCTCGCAATTGTTGCAATTGGCGGACCATGCGGTTCTGCTTGCGACCCCTCCGGAATTGATCTCTGGCTCAACCCGGATGGGGGCGGGCACTGCGCAGAAAATAGCCCTCAACACGTTGTCGACGCTGATGGCCATCGAGCTTGGGCATATTCAGGACGGCATGATGATCAATCTGCGGGCGGACAATGACAAACTGCGCGCACGCGCCAACGGAATCGTGTGCCAGCTTACCGGCGTATCACCTGAACGTGCTGATGATGCCCTGAGGGCCGCGAATGGGAACCTGAAATGCGCGGCACTTGTCGCCGCAGGTGCCGTATCGGCAGAGGATGCACAAAAGCGACTGGCTGAAACGAATGGCCGTCTGCGTCATGCGATGAACCGGCTGAATGAAGATAACGAACATAGCAACCTGGGAGAAACCAAATGAAACGCAAAGTTCTGAGCCTGGCTCTGATGAGCACGGCGCTGGTCACAAGCGCCTATGCGCAAGACGCCACGCTGACGATCGAAAGCTGGCGCAACGATGATCTCGCTCTCTGGCAGGAAAAGATCATCCCTGCATTCGAGGCGGCCAATCCAGGTATCAAAGTTGTTTTCTCGCCTTCGGCCCCGGCGGAGTACAACGCGGTTCTGAACTCCAAACTGGAAGCCGGATCCGCCGGTGATCTGATCACCTGCCGCCCGTTCGATGCTTCTCTGGCGCTGTACGAAGCGGGCCATCTGACCGACCTGTCCGATCTGGATGCGATGGACAATTTCTCGGACGTAGCCAAATCGGCGTGGCAGACTGACGATGGGTCGGCCAGTTTTTGTGTTCCGATGGCATCGGTGATCCACGGTTTCATCTACAACAAGGATGCGTTCAACGAACTGGGTCTGGAGGTTCCGACCACCGAGGCAGAATTCTTTGAAGTGTTGGACAAGATCAAGGAAGACGGCACCTATATTCCGATGGCAATGGGCACCAATGACCAGTGGGAAGCCGCAACGATGGGCTATAACAATATCGGCCCGAACTACTGGAAAGGTGAAGAAGGCCGTCTGGCATTGATCCGGGGCGAGCAGAAACTGACCGACCCTCAGTGGGTCGCGCCCTTTGCCACTTTGGCGAAATGGGCCGATTATCTGGGTGACGGATATGAGGCGCAGACCTATCCCGACAGCCAGAACCTGTTCACTTTGGGCCGCGCTGCAATTTACCCGGCGGGCAGCTGGGAGATTGCAGGTTTCAACACGCAGGCAGATTTTGAGATGGGCGCCTTCAAGCCGCCGGTCCAAAATGCCAGTGACACCTGCTATATCTCCGACCATACAGATATCGGCATCGGTCTGAACGCTGCCAGTGAAAACCAGGAGGCTGCCCGCACGTTCCTGGCCTGGGTCGCAAGCCCGGAATTCGCCAGTATCTTCGGCAATGCGGTTCCCGGTTTCTTCCCTTTGTCCAATACTCCGGTTGAACTGGAAGATCCCCTTGCCAAGGAAATCGTCGGATGGCGGGATGAGTGCGAGAGCACCATCCGTTCGACCTATCAGATCCTGTCACGTGGCACGCCAAACCTCGAAAACGAGACCTGGGGTGCATCCGTTGCAGCCATCAAGGGCACCGAAAGCCCCGAGGCATTGGGCAAGAAACTGCAAGACGGGCTGGCCAGCTGGTACGCACCGCATCAGTAAGACCTGAACCACTCTCACCGGACGCGGCCCGTCGCGTCCGGCACCTTTTCCCCGGAGATCCCCATGCAGACCCGCCGCATACGCTGGCACATCGCCGTTTTTCTTGCACCTGCGGTGCTGGTTTACACGGCGGTGATGATCCTGCCCTTGTTCAACACGCTCCGCCTTGCGCTGTTTACCGAAGTCGATCAGGCGCGTGTGTATGTGGGGTTGGAGAATTTCCGAACCTTGTTTCTTGATCCGCTCTGGTCCGCGCAATTCTGGAATGCGCTGGGCAACAACTTCTGGTTCTTCCTGATCCACATGCTGGTGCAGAACCCCATCGGAATCGCTCTGGCCGCGATCCTGTCACACCCGAGGCTGCGCTTTGCCGCACTGTACCGGTCGGCCATTTTCATTCCGACGATCCTGAGCTTCGTGATCGTGGGTTTTGCCTGGAAACTGATCCTGTCTCCGCTTTGGGGGATTGCGCCCTCGATGTTGGACGCGGTTGGCTTGAAATCCCTGTTCGCGCCTTGGCTGGGCAAGGAAGAATACGCGCTGACAACTCTGGCGCTTGTCTCGGTCTGGCAATTTGTCGGCATCCCGATGATGCTGATCTATGCGGCCCTTCTGTCGATCCCCGAAGAAATTCTTGAAGCCGGAGAGATCGACGGGATCACAGGAGCTTCGGCTTTCTGGAAAATAAAACTGCCGCTGATCCTGCCCTCGATCGGGATCATCTCGATCCTCACATTCGTGGGCAATTTCAACGCGTTTGACCTGATCTATGTCTCTCAGGGCGCGCTGGCGGGGCCGGATTTTTCGACCGACATCCTGGGCACTTTCATGTACCGCACGTTCTTTGGCTTCCAGCTGCAACTGGGTGATCCGTATATGGGGTCCGCCATTGCCGGCGCCATGTTCGCCATCATCCTTGTGGGTGTTTGCATTTACCTTTTCGGCATCCAGACCCGGATGCGCCGGTATCAGCTGTGAGGGCTCTGCAATGAACAAGGCACGCTCGAATCCACTGAACACCGTCGCAATGCATGGTGCGCTGATCCTTTACACTCTGATCGCCCTGTTTCCGGTTTTCGTGATCATCATCAACAGCTTCAAAACGCGCCGTGCCATCTTTCGCGAGCCGCTTGCCTTGCCTGATGCCGAAAGCTTTTCCTTGATCGGCTACCAGACCGTGATGAAGCAGGGGGATTTCTTTCTCTACTTTCAGAACTCGCTGATCGTCACCGTGGTATCACTGGCCTTTATCCTGCTGTTCGGCGCCATGGCCGCCTTTGCCCTCAGCGAATACCGGTTCAAGGGCAACATGTTGATGGGGCTTTATCTGGCGCTTGGGATCATGATTCCGATCCGCATCGGCACCGTGGCGATCCTGGAGATGATGGTCGCCACAGGGCTTGTGAACACGCTTTGGGCCCTGATCTTCGTCTACACGGCACAGGGTTTGCCGCTGGCGGTGTTCATCCTGTCCGAGTTCATGCGCCAGGTCAGTGAGGACCTGAAGAATGCGGGGCGCATCGATGGGCTTTCGGAATACACGATCTTTTTCCGGTTAGTGCTGCCTCTGGTCCGGCCTGCCATGGCAACCGTCGCCGTGTTCAACATGATCCCGATCTGGAACGATCTCTGGTTCCCCTTGATCCTGGCACCCGCTGAAGAGACCAAAACCCTGACGTTGGGCAGCCAGGTCTTCATCGGCCAGTTTGTGACCGACTGGAACGCGGTTCTGTCCGCGCTCAGCATGGCAATCCTGCCGGTTCTGGTGCTCTACGTCATCTTCTCGCGCCAGCTGATCCGCGGTATCACCTCAGGGGCTGTCAAATGACCCGGGTACTGATCGCTGGTCTTGGCAACATGGGCCTGAGCCATGCCTTGGCCCATCATCGCCACCCCGACGCACGGATCGTGGGGCTGGTCAACCGCACAGGTCACGTAGACCATCCCGACCTGTCAGGCTATCCGGTCTATTCGGATTTTCAGGCTGCACTGGCCGAGACAAACCCCGATCTGGTGGTCATCGCAACCTATTCCGACAGCCACGCAGACTTTGCCTGCTCCGCAATGGAAGCAGGTGCGCATGTCTTTGTTGAAAAACCACTGGCCACGACCGTTGCGGACGCCAGACGCGTGGTCGCAAAAGCAGTGGAAACCGGCCGGAAACTGGTGATCGGATATATTCTGCGGCACCACCCGTCATGGATGCGACTGATCTCGGAGGCGCGTGATCTCGGCGGGCCGTATGTCTTCCGTCTGAACTTGAACCAGCAAAGCAGCGGGGCCGAATGGGAAACCCACAAGGCCTTGATGCAGACGACATCGCCTATCGTCGATTGCGGCGTGCATTACGTCGATGTGATGTGCCAGATCACCGATTCCGATCCCGTCCGCGTGCATGGCATGGGCCTGCGGCTTAGCGATGAGATTGCCGAAGACATGTATAACTACGGCCAGTTTCAGGTGATCTTCCAAGACGGCTCGGTCGGCTGGTACGAGGCCGGCTGGGGCCCGATGATGTCCGAGACCGCCTTTTTCGTGAAAGATATCGTGTCACCCAATGGATCGGTTTCAATCACGGATGGCAACAAGGGCGCATCCGCGGATATCGACGGCCACACCAAGGTTGGCGGCCTTCTGGTCCACCGCCCTGATGGCGACCGGATAATCGAGATGCCGGATGAGCCCGGCCATCAGCAACTCTGCGATGCCGAGCAAGCCTATATGCTGCGCGCCATGGCCGAAGATATCGATCTGACCCGCCACATGAACGATGCCGTGCAATCGCTGGCCATCTGCCTGGCCGCTGATGAAAGCATCCGTACCGGCCAACCCATATCGCTGAAAGAGGCACGCACATGACCGCCCTGACGCTGCAAAACGTGAACAAATCCTTCGGCACCGTCGAGGTCTTAAAGGATATCAACATCGACGTTGACGAGGGTGAATTCGTCGTCTTCGTCGGCCCCTCGGGCTGTGGCAAATCCACCCTTCTGCGTGTCATCGCGGGGCTCGAGGATGTGACGTCGGGCGAAGTGCGCATCGGCGGAGAGCTCATGAATCTCACCCCGCCTTCGAAACGCGGTATCGCGATGGTGTTCCAGAGTTACGCTCTCTATCCCCATTTGAACGTGCGCAAGAACATGTCATTGGCGCTGAAACAGGAGGGCCAGAGCAGGCAGGTCATCGACGAGCGTGTCGAAAGGGCAAGCAAGATGCTGAACCTTGAACCTTACCTTGACCGGTATCCTTCCGAACTGTCCGGTGGTCAGCGCCAGCGCGTCGCCATCGGTCGTGCCATCGTCCGGGAACCAAAGCTGTTTCTGTTCGACGAACCGCTGTCCAATCTCGATGCGGCCCTGCGTATGAATACACGGTTGGAAATTGCGAACCTGCACCGGCAGCTTGACGCTTCGATGATCTACGTGACCCATGACCAGACCGAGGCAATGACTCTTGCCGATAAAATCGTCGTTCTGCGCGACGGGCGTGTGGAACAGGTCGGCAGCCCGATGGAGCTTTACAACAATCCCGCCAACCAGTTCGTGGCCGGTTTTCTTGGGGCGCCGTCGATGAATTTCTTTCCTGCCAGCATGATCGGCGAAAGCGCAGACATTACAACGGGTATCCGGCCGGAAGACCTGTTTTTGTCTGACGACGGTCCGGTGGTCGCAAACGTCACCCATGTCGAGCATTTGGGCGGTGACACCAACGTGATTGCCATGATGCAGGATCACCAGATCACCGCGCGCCTGTTCGGGCAGCATCAGGTTGAAGCCGGTCAGAGCATCCGATTTGGGTATTCCCCAGGCAGGGTCTATCGCTTCGACGCCCAGGGTGCGCGTCTCGCGTGACACGCACTGACGCAGGGCTTTGGGGGCCGTAGTCAGCCGACTTTCCATGCAGCGCCGCCTAAACACCACCGGCAATTCTGGTGTTTCGGGTGAACATGACAGGCCCGGATGATGAGACCGCGCGAAAATCGGCCGCGCGACCTGCCAAAGCGCGATAGAACTGGCGCAATCCGGGTTCGATTTCTAAGGCAAGTTCTTCGCAATGCTGACACATGCGCAGGATGTCGCCCTGCGGTTTTCGGGTTCTCAATGCTGCGATCAACTTACCGTGCCGTGCAACGAGTTCCTGGAACGCGTCCGTCTTTCGCAAAGCTGAATCTCCAACCAGAACAAAAACGGGCTCTGGGTTGGCTTTGCCTTTCAGGTCAACATGGCCTGCCTGCAAAAACGCCAGGTCATCGCGCCCGGCTTGATACACCGCGTCAGAGACGACAATGTCATACTCGACCGTTCGACAACATTGTTCGATCCGTGCCGAAACATTCACGACATCTCCGATAACCGTATAGTTGAACCGTTTTTGCGATCCGATGTTGCCGACGCAGGCCTGTCCCGTGGCGATTCCGGTTGCCAGCGCTATCGGCTTTCGGTTCCGCATGATCTCGGATGCATTGAACTGTGCCAGGGCACGCCGCATCCTGAGCGCGGCAAGCCCTGCGCGGCATGGATGGTCCGCAACAGGTAAAGGCGCGTTCCAGAAGGCCATGATGGCGTCACCGATGAACTTGTCGATCGTACCACGCTCATGCAGGATCTGATCTCCAAGCTTGGAAAACAGCGCGTTCAGCAAGGATACAAGTTCCGTTGCCGACGCGGACTCGGACAGAGCGGTAAATCCCCGGATATCCGAAAACATCACGGTGATTGCCTGACTTTCTCCGCCCAATTGCAGCTGGTGGCCCGAATTCTCCATTTCATCAAGGATTTCCGGGGCCACGTAATGCGAAAAGACTTTTCGAATCTGGCGCTTTTCACGCTCGGTCGAAACAAAAAGATACCCCGCCAGCAGACCAAAATTTGCGATGCCTCCAATCAGGGGGAAGGTGGCATCGAACAGGATGGATTGGTTTTGAAAAACCAGCCAGCTGATGGCAAGAACGGCTGCGGCGGCTATGCCACCGGCGATGAAGGATGCGATGGCGCCAAAGCTGGACATGACCGCAATCACCACAAGCCCCAGAAACGCAAAGGCAAGCAGTTCCTGTGCTGCGGTCACGTCAGACCGGCTGAGCATATCACCGGTCAGAATCTGTTCGATCATCTGGGCATGAATAGAAACACCGGGGACGCTTTCGCCAAGCGCCGTCTGGTGAATATCGAACAAACCGGCAGCTGAGGTTCCGATCAGGATTATTCTTCCTTCAATTTCGGATCGCAGCCCGTGGTCTTCAGTACCTTCCAGGACATCCTTGGCTGAAATGTAAAGGTCGGGGCTGTCCCGCCGGTACTTCAGCCAAAGTTCGCCATTCTCGGTTGTCGGTAAACGGTATCCGGCGATTTCGACGGCCAGCATGATGCCAGCCTCTTCAGGCGCGCCTTCCACGAAAATGCTGGTCTCACCCAGGGCGACCCTGAGGGCCTCGACGGCAAGGCTTGGCAGCGGACCGTCCGGACCGTTCCAAAGAACCGGCGCCCGTCTTACGATGCCGGTTCCTCCGATGGGCGAGACATTGACCCCGCCGACACCCGCCGCCGCCCGATCCAATGGTGGCGCGATCGGCGTCCAATGCGGAACCGAGATCAGCCCCTCGGTGGGGCTTTCCCCGAATTCAATGATTCCGGCCTTGGCCGCAATGGGCTCACCTTTGGCCGACAATCGCGCGGCCACGCCCAGCACCACGGGCCAGTAGGCCATTTCCATCCCAAGCAAGACATCGTTGTCCAGCTTTTCGGCATGGCGTTCCACAGTCAGTACGCCCGCCAGCGATGGATCATTCAGAAGGCGAGACGGCGAATACCGGTCAGGTTCAGCAAACAGCATGTCGAACGCAATCGTCGCGGCGCCGTAGTCACCCAGATTTTGAACCAACTGCGCAACCAAAGTGCGGGGCCAGGGCCATTGTCCAAAGCTGGCAAGCGAGACCTCATCGATATCCACGACGCGCACGGGGAGTTCGGGATTGAACTCCCGCGGGGATAATCTTTGCAAAACGTCGAAATAGATCAGGCGCGTCATTCGAACCGGGTACGGATCCCACGCCCGGATTAAGCAACCCAAAAGGATCAGACCCAGCCCCACGAGGCGGAAGGCCCATCGCCCGTTCCTGGATTTCCGCAGCTTGTCGCTCAAACCATCCTCCAGACAAATGGAACTGGAACTGCGTGTTCAACAGCAATTCCCGAGCAATTACGGATCAGTTTCTTCCCGCTCTGGTTCGTCCCGTTCGGGCTCCTCAGGTTCCGGTTCTTCCCGTTCGGGTTCCTCATGTTCAGGTTCTTCCGGTTCAGGTTCTTCCTGCTCCGGTTCTTCTCTGTCGGGCTCTTCCTGCTCTGGTTCTTCGCGTTCGGGTTCTGCATGGTCCGGTTCTTCTCTTGCCGGTTCATTGTTCGCGGAAGGCGAAGGGCCAGTGACCGTATTCTGCGCTTCGCGTTGCTGAGGAGGGTCCCTACGGGCTTCCGACCGGTCTGTCTCGATGCGCCGTATAGGCGCTCCATCACCTGAGCACCCTTCAACGCGTACCTGCAAAGGGGGCAGCAGCCCTTCCTGGGACTGAACGAATGGAAACCCGCTTTTCAGTGCTTGTTCGTATTGCGCCTGATCGGCAGGCCGTCCTACTCCTCCATCTCCGCTTGTTGCGAACATGCTGCATTGACGCCCCGAAGACCTGCACGCGCCCTGACTGCCGCACATGCGGACCGTACCTTGCAGGACAAGCATCGCGCTTTGTTTTTCCGACACGATCCACATGTCGAAGGTGGTGCCGCGCACGGCCATTGTCGCCGAGGGAGTCCTGATCGAGTAGGCTCTCTTTCGGCTTTTTCCGGAAATAAACCGAAAACTGCCACCCAAAGCCTGAACGGCAAAGCTCTTGGCTTTGCGGTTATTTCGCAACATGGACACATCCAGAACCATGCGTGCGTTGGGGCCAATGGCAATCTTGGTGTCATCCACAAAAACGATTTGGATTACGCCAGTCTGATCAGTGCTGAGCGCGTCGCCGGACGCAACCTCCATTCCTGAATAAACGGGTTGTGCTTTTCCCGCGCGAACAACTTGGGCGCCTTGTTTGACGCTAATAATTTTTCCGATGTTGGCGATGGTCTGCGACGGTATAGCCACGACAACGCAAAGAACCATTACAATCTTTAACAACGACAAACTCGAACCCCTTCCCCCAATGGGCTTTAAAGCACGGAAACCGCGCTGTGCTCGACGCTTGCCTCTTAAAAAACACGTTATTATTATTCATATGCATTAAAAATGTAGACAAATATGCATTATTTTTCGCGCTTTTAGCAAGAATTAAGTGAAAACGACGTTCAAAAACCGCTTTGAGTGATTTTCAGTGAAGACTGGATCGAGCGCAGTTTCACGCTTTTTGTTGCGGCTTAAGCACCTGTTTGGAAAAAGTGCGACTTTTCAAATTAGATCCGACATCAACTTGCTGGTTGTCCAGATGCGCGGAGCAGCTTTGTGCGCAGTTGAAATTCTGATTGCGCACCGTATGTCTTGCCGTGAACGTACGTATATCAACACGCGCTGACGACCCTTTTACTTTGCCACCCTTCGCGGCTCTTTAATGTGACATGTCCCTCGGGTAGAAACGCAGATGGGCAAGCTGACGGTCGCTGCCCGATTGTTCCAGCGCTGCAACACGGAGTCTGTTCATGCTGTTTCGTCGCATTATGGTCGCGGCCATGTTTTCTGGCTGTTTGCTGTCCACAGCGTCTGCACAATCCGATTCCGCTGCACGGCTCTTTGTGGAGCTGAACTCGGCCGAGGATGTCGCCAGCGCGTGCAGGTTGACGTTTCTGGTCAAGAATGAAACCGGGCAGCCGATCGACGGTGCCGTGTTCGAAACCGTCATTTTCGACACCGAAGGTGGTGTGTTGAACCTTTCTCTGTTCGATTTTCGCGATCTGCCCGCCGACCGGCCCCGGGTGCGCCAGTTCGACCTTCCCAACAGAACATGTGACACAGTTGGACAAGCCTTGATCAACGGCGCGAACTCCTGCGTCGTGGATGGTACCGAAAGTGACATATGCGACAGCACCCTCACGCTGAGCAGCAGGGTGGAAATGGAGTTGTTGGGATGAGTCCTATAGCCGCACTTCGTGAGATTTTTGACCTCGGCGGGCCGGTGGTGGCGATATTGATCGCCATGTCGGTTTTGACGCTGGCTGTCACCCTCTACAAACTCTGGCAATTTGCAGCCTGCGGTGTCGGGCGGCACAAGGTGCTGTCTGAAGCTCTGGCAGCCTGGGACGCAGGAGATCACAGTGCCGCGCGCGCAAGGCTGGCGGACAGCAGCAGCTATCTTGCCCCTATTGTGGGCGCGGCGATGAACGCATCTGGTGTTCCGGGGGCCGATGACCGGCTGGATGCCGAAGCGGGTTTGGCGCTTGCCGGGCTGGAACGTGGTTTTCGTTTGCTGGACACCGTGGCGCAGTTGGCGCCTTTGCTGGGTCTTTTTGGTACGGTTCTGGGTATGATCAGTGCATTCCAAAGCTTGCAAACCGCTGGATCATCGGTTGATCCGTCACTTTTGGCCGGCGGGATCTGGGTGGCCCTGATCACCACGGCTGTGGGTCTGGCCGTTGCGATGCCGACGTCGATGGTTTTGTCCTGGCTTGAAAGCCGAACCGCACGCGAGCGTGTTTTTGCGGACAAGGCTTTGCGTACGGTTCTGGTTCCCGGTCATTCCATCCAACGCACAGAGGCGGCGGCACAGGTCCCGGTCGCCCCAGAGCATGCGTAACACTGCGCCTTTTGTGCGGCGGCGCATGTCGATGACACCCCTTATCGACGTGATCTTTCTGCTTTTGCTGTTTTTTATGCTGTCCTCAACGTTTTCGCGGTTCAGCGAGATCGAGTTGAGCAGCGCCGCCACAGGCGGGAATGCCGACGCTACGCCGCCCGAACGCCTTTTCGTGCAACTTGGCCCCACACGTGTTGTCCTGAACGGCCAACCCCTGTCGCTTGAGGAATTGTTCGATCAGGTCCAGGCCGGTCAGGTGCTGGTAAGCCTTGATCCCGGGACAACCGCGCAACGTCTTGTGGACCTGCTTGTCCCTTTGCGCGGGCGCGAAGGTTTGACAGTCAGGGTGTTGGAGTGAGGCAATGATCCGTTACATCCGACCCGGTCGAAATCGCGATTCCACAATTCCGCTGATCAACGTCGTCTTTCTGATCCTGATCTTTTTTCTGATTACGGGTACGATTGCACCGCCATTGGATCCCGATCTGGATCTGGTGAATACTGCGGATATTGACGGTCGCGAGCCGCCGGATGCGCTTGTTCTTCATAGGGACGGGACATTGAGTTTTCGCGGCAATCCGATCGAGGCAGAAGCTTTCATGGTCGCGCATGACTCGGGGCCCGTGCGGATCGTTCCAGACAGGAATGCGTCGGCCTCTCGATTGATGGAGATCACCAGCAGTTTGCGCCGGTTGGGTGCGCCAACCGTTTTTCTGGTGACCGAACAGGCCCTCGAATGATCAGGCGGTCCGTTTTTGTTGCAATCATTGCAATTTCGATTTCCGTACTGGTGCATCTGATCGGCCTGATTGTCACGGTACCAGATTTGTCAGACCCGGCTTCCGGGGAAACCGGTACCGACACGATCGAACTCAGCAACGCGTTCGAAGAGTTGGCCGATACCACGATCGAACCCGTACCGCCTGCGCCGGATGAACCGCCAACCCCTCCGGTGGAACCGCCAACCCAGCCGCAGGAGGCAGAAGTTCCGACAAGTGATGCCCGCGTGGCCTCGCCGAATCCGCAAGAGACGTTCACGCCCGATACGGGGAAATCAACGATAATCCAGCCGAGGGCGCCGGATGAGGTTGTCGTGGACCCTGTAGACCAGAACCTGGAGGACGAAGGCGAAGCCGCCGAAGCTGAAGGCGCTGCGTCGGCAAGGCCCGAAGCGTTGGCCGAAACACCTGAGGTGCCGATTGAAGAGGCGGTTGCTCCGGTTGAGCCTTCTTCTGCCGAAGAACCGGTGTCCGAGGAACAGCAACAGATCGCCGCGTTACCGGTCGAGGTGGCTCCTATTGTTCCGGAAAACACGTCCCCACTTGAACCTGTAATACCAGAAGAAGCGTCGGAACCTCTGGATGACGACGCCGAACTGACCGTACCCGATGTAAGCGTGGACGGATCCGAACAGGCCGTAGCCACGTCATTGCGGCCTCGCCTTCCAGACCGACGCCCGCAACCCACCCTGCGGGGTGCGTTGGATCCGTCAAGTAACTTTGACGCTTTGAGATTTCCAGAACAGACGATTGAATCACCGCTGGCGACGTATCAAAGAGAGGGTGTCGACGCCTTCCGACAAAACCGGGGCGGCACCCGTTCAGGCGGGCGGGGGCCGGGAAATTCGGACACCACGAACTATGCGGGTCAGGTTCTTGTTCATCTGAACAGGGCGCCAATCGTTTACGTTGCCGGTCGTGGCTATGCGCGGGTGTTTTTTCAGATTGACCCGGATGGTTCATTGGCTTGGGTTGATGTCGTCGAAAGCTCTGGCTCGCCGGAAATAGAGCGCGCAGCCAAAGAACAGGTTCGAACCGCCGCACCTTTCCCGCGCCCGCCGGGGGGCGTCAGCCGGAAGCTTTCATTTTACTATCAGATAAGATGATCCGACGGGTCTTGTCAGGTGAACACGATTAGCGATCTCCCTAAGGGCTTTCGCCGAATTCCCTGATTGCGCGGGTTTGCAGCTCTCAGATTAAAAACCCCTTTGGCCAATAGAATGTGATATAAGAAAATGGGAATATAATAATGGCGCGATGAAATTCGCCCTCACAGCTAAGTATTCCTGAACTGGGAGGTCACTTTGTTTCGGAAATCTGCTTGCATAATCTCACTCGTATTGGTCCCTGCTGTTGTTGGTGCCGACGCCGTACCCAGCGAAGATGCTGCCGAGGGATTGTTTTCTGATCAGCCCTATTCCCCTTACGCCCAACGCACATTTCCTGAACGCCCATTATGGGGAGACACTCACCTTCACACCGGGCTTTCGCTGGATGCGGGTGCTTTCGGGAACACCTTGCTGCCGGATGAGGCGTGGCGTTTCGCCAAGGGTGAGCAGGTCATTTCTTCAACAGGTCAGCCTGTAAGACTGTCACGACCATTGGATTGGATGGTTCTCACGGATCACACGGACCTGATGGGGTTCGCGCCGGATTTGCAGGCTGGCAAGCCGGGCGTTCTTTCTGATCCCAAAGGACTGGAGTGGTACGAGGGGTACAAGGCCGGCGGGGAAGAAGCCGGTAAAGCGGCTTTCGACATCATCACCAATTTTTCGCAAATGACACTGCCGGAAATCCTGCTGGAATCCTACAGCCCCGGTGCCGATGCGTTTGCCTTTACCTGGGAAAGCATCGTTCTGGCGGCAGAGCGGCACAATGACCCCGGCACCTTTACCGCTTTCATCGGTTTTGAATGGACCTCGGTACCGAAAGGGTTCAACTTGCACCGCAATGTCATGCTGCGCGATGGGCCGATCAGGGCGCTTCAAATGGTGCCGCCGGTCACGCAACCGCCCTACGGTGATACGGATCCAAAGGCGCTTTATGCCTGGCTTGAAGAGTATCAGGAAAAAACGGGGGGGCGTGCAGTTGCCTTTGCCCATAACGGGAACCTGTCGAATGGGTGGATGTTCCCAACCGAAGACACGTATCACGGCGGCAAGGTTGACGAGGAATATGTCGCGGCCCGCGCAAAATGGGAGCCCCATTACGAAGTCACCCAGATAAAGGGCGACGGTGAAGCGCATCCTTTCCTGAGCCCGGATGACGAATTTGCCGATTACGAGAACTGGGACGTCGGCAATCTGGACATAACCGAGTTGAAAACCGATGACATGCTGGCCGGAGAATACGCCCGAGAGGCATTGAAACGCGGCTTGATGCTGGAAGAAAAGTTTGGTGTGAACCCCTATAAATTCGGCATGGGGGGTGCGACGGACAGCCATACCTCTCTGGCCACGGCCGAAGAAGATAACTTCTTTGGAAAATCCGTCAGCGTCGAACCCTCAGCCTCGCGTATCAAGCATCCGTTCATAGCCAATGACCTTGGTGAAATTCCCGGCGATTTGCTTGTCGCCTCCGGATACACGGCCGTCTGGGCTACCGAGAATACACGCGCGGCGATCTTTGACGCGTTCAAGCGCCGCGAAACCTATGCAACGACGGGGCCAAGGATTGGTCTGCGGTTCTTTGGCGGATGGGATTTCAGTGAAGCAGATGTTGAAACCCGTTTCTTGGCCAATGTTGGTTATACCAAAGGGGTGCCAATGGGTTCGGACCTGCGCCCGCGCGAGGGTGAGGCTGCGCCAAGCTTCCTGATCGCCGCTCTGCGCGACTCGGTTGGTGCCAATCTGGACCGTGTTCAAGTGATAAAGGGATGGCTCGATTCTGAAGGTGCCTTGCAGGAGAAGGTCTACGACGTCGCATGGTCGGATAACCGCGAGGTCGATCAAAACGGCAAAGTCCCTGCGGTTGGAAACACGGTGGACGTGGGGACTGCCAGCTGGACCAACACAATCGGAACGGCCGAACTTGTCACCGTATGGTCAGACCCGGATTTCGATCCGAATGCGCGTGCGTTTTACTACGTCCGCGCCATCGAAATTCCAACGCCGCGTTGGATCCTGTACGACAAGTTGAGATACGGTATCGAATTGCCCGAGGATGCAGTGCTTACGCATCAGGAACGCGCCTATTCGTCCCCGATCTGGTACACCCCGGCAGAGTGATCCGTTCTGCGATTGGAACACAAGCCGAGTCAATGACCTTACCTCGGTGCGTCCTCCGCGTTACTGTAACACGCGGAGGGCATCGTCACGCAAAACCCGACCCGATGACGCCAACATTTGAACAAACAATCTGGCCACGTTTCACGCAGGAGGCTTGATGCGAGTACTGAAAGAACCTTTGCTCCATTTTTTTTTGATTGGGGCGGCAATTTTTGTTTGGTTCCATATTGTAGCACCGGAAAGCGAGAGCGTTGAAGATTTTGAGAAAATAACACTCGACGAGAATGACGTTGCGCTTTTGTCCGCTCGTTTCGAAGCGCAGTGGAAACGCCCTCCAAGCGATGCGGAACTGAAGGCTTTGGTCGACGCATCCATTCGTGAAGAGGTTCTGGTCCGGGAGGCTAGACAACTTGGTCTGGATCGCGGAGATCCCTTGATAAGGACCCGGCTGAGCCAAAAAATGGATTATCTGACCGAAGCCATTGCCACTTCCATCGTTCCGAATGACGAAGATCTGGAGGTTTTTCTTCAGGAAAACGCGGAACGCTATGCAACGCCTGTCATGGTGGCCTTTAATCAGGTCTTTCTTGGAGAGGAGCCCGGAGAGGCCGAAATCGAGAAAGCCCTGGCCAGCCTGCGCGCCAAGCAGGACATTTCCGATCTGGGCGGTTCGACCTTGCTGCCGGCGTCAATGCCTTTGTCCGCGACGCGGGTTGTCGAGTCGGTCTTTGGAGGAGGGTTTTCGAAAAGCATCACAGAGGTCGAAACAGGTCAGTGGACGGGTCCGATCCGGTCAGGTTACGGTATCCACCTTGTCGAGGTCGTTGCTGTCGAGCCCAGCCGAACACCGCCACTTGCTGAAATTCACAATACGGTGCTGCGGGACTGGCGCCGCGCGATGAGTGAAGATCTGGCGCAAGCGCAATATCAGTCTTTGGCCGAAAAATACGAGATTGTGGCCCCCGATCTTTCTGGCTCGGCCAAATGAGAACCTTGATCTGCTTCCTGTTTGCGCTGCTGTTTGTGTGGCCTGCAAATTTCGCTGCTGCGCACGCGCTTGATCCTGGATATCTGGAAATTCGTCAAATTGCCTCTGACACCTGGAGCGTTCATTGGCGAAAGCCCGACGTGAATGGCCAACCGATGGCGATTGACGCAATTTTGCCAGATGGCTGCACTCCGGCGCGTGGCCCGGATCCCATTTCCGACGGTCGAGGGTGGGTTTCGTCCTGGGTCGTCGAATGCCAGGCGGGTATCGCGGGCCAACCCATTGCCATTGAGGGCCTTGAGACTCAGAGAAACGACGTGCTGGCGCGTATGCATCCCGTTGATGCTCAACCTACTACGCTTCGTTTTACACCGGATATCAATGTCCAAATCATACCTTCTGAACAGTCGACATGGTCAGTGTTTGCCGCATATTCCCGGTTGGGGTTTGAACACATATTGGAAGGTTGGGATCACCTTCTGTTTGTCTTCGCGCTGTTTGTTCTGGTCCGCGATCCATGGAAACTTGTCGGAGCAGTAACAGCGTTCACACTTGCGCATTCAATAACCCTGGCGCTGGCAACGATGGGCGTTTTGAATGTTCCCGGACCACCGGTCGAGGCCGTTATCGCACTGTCCATCGTTTTTCTAGCGGTGGAGATCGTCAAAGGTGGCGAAGGACGGTTCCGGCTTTCAAAACAGAAACCCTGGATCGTTTGCTTCGGGTTCGGGTTTTTGCACGGCCTTGGTTTTGCAGGGGCATTGGCTGATATCGGGTTGCCCCCTGACGATATTCCCGCGGCATTGCTGGCCTTCAACCTCGGTGTCGAAGCCGGGCAGCTGAGTTTTATTGCTGCCTTGGCACTTCTGATGGCGACCTGGCGGCTGATCGCGCGTCCGGTTGGCAAACATGCCACGGTCTTGACCGCGTATGGGATCGGCTCAGTGTCAATGTACTGGCTGATAGAACGCATAAGCGGTTTTTGAACCGCGGCGAAGTCGCGAGAGTTGAGCAAGATTTTGTGGATCATGACGGCGCATGTGCCTGAAATAGAATGCGGCCCGAGCCTGACCTGCTGAGCTTTTGCGCGGTTTCGGATTTGCTTCGATAAAAGGCCATGGTCATAAACAGCACAAAGCCAAGTGTTTTCAATCGACAGTGGCCGATGGCAATTCGCCGAAACACTTTTTGTAATCTTGTGAGAACTGCCCGATATGCCAAAAGCCATATCGGTTTGCGGCGTCAGAAATTGACAGATCTTTGCCTTGTTCTGCAAGCAGGCTGCGAACCCTGTTTAGGCGGAGCCTTGTGTAATAGGCCTTTGGGCCGATACCGAATTTTTCGTTGAACGCGCGTTCCAATGTGCGCAATGACACACTGATATCCCCGCAGATCTCGCTGATGGGGACGTTTTCGTCCGGGGTCGCCGTCATCCGATCAATGGCCGCAGCAAGTGCCAGAGCTTTTCGGTTTATCCGCGGTTCCCTGCGATCCGCCCCGCCCCCCAAAGCGATCCGCAGTATCTCTTCGATCAAATGGGTTTCGCCCTGTTCTGACGAATTTGGGTTCGCCAACAAAGTCTGAATGTCGTTCAAAAGCGCAGCCGAGCGATCAGGTGGCGTTGCAGGCAACAAAAATGCCCCGAATTCTGTATCAGAGACTGCGATCCCCAGCTTCTCGCCTATTTTCATCGCATTCTCAGATTCAACGGTCATCGTATATCCGCCGAACCCGCTGTCGCTGATACAGTCGAACTCATCGCCGCTACCGAAGGACAGAAACGGTGGCGTTTCGATGCTGGTACCGTTCCAGTCCGTCAGTCTTGAATGGGTAGGGATGCCAAATGTGATGTGCCCCTTCGGAGACGCGCCGATCTGGTGCACACGCCGCGAGAAACCAAACTTCATAACGGAAATAAGCGGGCCGGATCTGACCTTGAAATCAGCCTGCATTTCGCCGTCTTCGATCTGACGGAAATCCATATCCCATTTGGATATTGCGGCGATCTGGTTCGGATCACTGAAAGTGGCCGCAAAAAACCGGGGTGCTTCGGGCGGGGCCAAGTCTAGTTTTGTCGATTTTTTGATGCGGTGCAAAATATCTCCCCTGTAGTTTGCATGAAAAGCTTAGTCGAAACATAGGAATATGTTCAAATGAAATTGCCCGATCCGCTTGCCGCGCCCAAACGTGGTCGCCCTCCGCTTCCGAAAGCAGAAGTGCGGTCGGAACGGATCGTGACCCTTCTTACACCCTCACAGCGCCACAAACTCACTCGTCTTGCGGATTTAACCGGTCAGACGCTTTCCAGTGTCGCCCACGATCTTATCGCACAGGGTCTGGACCGAGAAGAAAACCCAAGGAAAAAGGAAACCTAAAGAAATGGATCTCAAGTTGTTTTTGCTGGGTTCTCTGGCGATCAGCGCGCCTGCCTACGCGCAGGATGCACCCATTGCGCATGATTCCGAATTCTATATTCTTCAGGCCCAGAACAAGGATGCCTGGGAGCAGGACGATACAGCCGTTGATCAGGCTCTCGCGGCATTTCGAGACGAGAACGGTGGCAACCCCCCGAACATCATCAGTATTCTGGTCGATGACATCGGTTTTGGGGATATGGGTATCCCGGAATTGAACGCGGTACGCGGCATCAGTACCCCAAACATCAACGATTTTTCTGACGAAGCGATGCGCATGGTGCGCATGTATACAGAGCCATCCTGCACCCCGACACGTGTGGCCCAGACGACCGGTCGTCTGCCGGTTCGGATCGGAATGGGTGATACGACCGTCGACATCGCCGGTTTCGGTCTGCCCGGAGAGGAAGTAACGCTTGCTGAGGTATTGAAGGCCGAAGGATATGCAACCTCGCATGTCGGGAAGTGGCACATGGGTGACATTGCCGAGAGCTGGGCAATGAACCAGGGGTTCGACTATGCGCAGCACGCCGTTCATCAACAGGGCCAGTTGACGATTTTCAATGACGATGCAATCCGCGAGCAGGTTTCGGTTGGTATCGCAGATTTTGTCGACGATTACACGATCGACGACTGGTTCCGCCCCGATGCATCGGCCATGGCCACGGTGATCGAAGGAAATGCCGGCGGACCTGTTCGTGAGATCCGAATGGAGCCGGGTGAGCGTTGGAACGCAGCCAAATATGATGAGATGAACCAAGCATTTCAGGACAAAACCCTGAGTGAACTGGAACGCTTGGCCGGCGGTACTGAGCCTTTCTTCCTACAGTATTGGCCGATGATCCCGCTGGACAACACGCGGGCCGGGCGTGACGGACCGGAAAGCGTCAATGGAGGTCTGTACGCCGACAAACTGCAAGAGCTGGACACGTATTTGGGCGAAATCTTCACGCGCATGGACGAGCTTGGCGTGGCGGATAATACGATTGTCGTGTTGATGGGCGACAACGGCCACTTCACCAAGTATTCACCGGCATCTGGTTTTACGCCAATGGTCTTTCGCGGAGGCAAAGGCGATACGACCGAGGGCGGGGTTCGCGTGGACGCTTTCATAAGGTGGCCGGGTCTGATTGAACCAGACAGCATGATCAACAACATTATTCATGTGTCTGATCTTTATACGACGCTGGCTAGATTCGGCGGCGCGGTTCAGCATATTCCCCGAGACCGGTTGATTGATGGCGTGGATCAATCTGCCTCGATCCTGTTTCAAGATGAAAGCAAAGGTCGGCGTGATCACGTGATCATCTATTCGGTGAGTACCCCAAAGGCGGTCGTCAAGGACAAGCTGAAGCTCAACCTGCCCGGGCCGGGTCAAAACGCGATCATTGCAGATTTCTTTGATGTGATGCGCGACACGCACGAAAAGTACCCGGTTTCGACCGAAGTTGGTGCTTGGGGCGGGCAGGAGTTCGTCCGCATTCTGGGACGCCACATGGCGAGAAAAGAGCTGTTCCCCGATACTGGCCCGGCCACAGGAATGCCGTATGAAGGAATCGAAAACCTGCGGCCGGAAACGCAACAGGCAGTCGAGGCTTTCATGGTCAAACGATCTTCGGCGCAACAATGAAACAAGGCCGCGCGCGTCAACAGAAATGCGCGGCCGCGAAATCGACACGCAAATAGGGCAAGCGTTGGCGTACTTCTTAGCCGCATCCGAAACAAATATTGCGCCCCGCTGGTATCAGCAGCTCTGCGCAATGGAGTAAACATATGCTTATTGTCTTAGGTCTCTATTTCGGAGTGATCTGGGTGGTGTTTTCCAAGCTGGGGCTGCTTCCATGGAACCGGTTCTGGAAATCTGTCGTCTATGGGGGTGCCGCAATCATTGCTCTGGTTGTAATCGGTGCCCTCAACCACACCACACCGACAGGGCCTGTTTCGGTGCAGGGTGTTGCCACCAACATTGCCCCCAATGTGTCAGGTACCGTTGTTGACGTTTCGGTTCGCCCCAACGAGCGGGTTGCGAAAGGGGATCCGCTGTTCCGGATTGACGATACACCCTTTCGGATCGAAGTCGCCCGGCTGACAGCCAGTCTTGAAACTGCGCGTTCTGCGGCAGATCAGTTACAGTCCGACCTGGCAGCGGCGGAAGCCGACATTGAATCCCTCACCGCGCAATTGACCTTTGGCGTCCAGCGCCGTGACGACATTGTCGATCTTGAGAAGCGGGGGGCATCGACGACCTTCCAGTTGCAGGAAGCCGTGTCTGCCATCGATCAATTGTCCGCAAGCCTGCGCGCGGCCGAGGCGCGCAAAGCCGGTCTGGAGCGGCGGATTGCCGCCAAGATCGACGGCATTGATGCCGGCGTGGTCGAGGCTGAGCAGGCTTTGGCGCAGGCGCTTTGGAATTTGGAGCAAACAGTCGTGCGCGCGCCGGAAGACGGCTTTGTCACCGCCGTTTCTCTGCGTCCCGGAAATCGTGTATCTATCGCACAGGGGGCGATCTCTTTTGTTGTCCCCGATGACCGCCATCTGATCGCAAGTTTGCCCCAATCAAGTCGCATGAACGTTTCCGTCGGCGACCAGATCCGCCTTGCGCTGCGAATCCAGCCGGGCGGCGAAATACCTGGGACCGTCATATCGTTGCCCGTAGGAACGGCAGAGGGCGTTGTTGACTCGCGCACGGGCCTTCCTTCACTGCGCGATCTGGCTGGCGTGTCCAGCTATCCGGTGCTGATCGAAGTTCCGGACCAGATCAATATCGAAGATTTTCCATTCGGGACTTCCGGCACGGCGCTGGTAATTACGGACAAGGCGGGCGCAATCAGTGTGTTGGCGGAAATCCTGTTCTGGATCACCAAAAAGCTGAATTACATCTGAAATATTGGAGGGACGAGATGAAAACAGAATTGGCAATAAGAGGCGCGGGTTTGGCCTTGGTTGCGGCGTTTGGCACAACCGCTTCCGCGCAGCAAAGCGATTGGTCCTATGAAGCGACGATTTACCTTTTCATGCCTGAAACGGAAACGTCTATCGAAACCCCGTCAGGGACATTGGACGGCACGTTGAGTTTTTCTGACGCTCTGAGCAACCTGGATTTCGCCTTTATGGGCGCGTTTGCGGCATCCAATGGGCGTTGGAGCCTGCTTGCTGACTACAATTATACAAATCTATCCTTCAGCAACAGTGGTGCCGGTCCGTCTGGATCCACTCTCGACACATCATTCACCACCCAGTTCCTAAGTGGGTACGTGGCCTATCGGGTCTATGAAGATCCTTCCGTTCAACTGGACATTGCCGGTGGTTTCAGATGGTTCAGTACCGAAACCAATTTCACACTAACGTCCGCTTCGGCACCTGGGCGCACGACCGTTGTTGACGACGATTGGGTAGACCCGGTCATTGGCGCAAGAATACGTTACGTTTTTTCCGACAAATGGACGGGAACCGGGTTCGTTGATTATGGCGGCTTCCGCAGTGACAGCGAAACGTGGCAGGTTCTTTTGACGGCGGATTATGCCATCAATGACAGATGGGTGATCCGCGGCGGATATCGCTATATCGCCTTCGACCATGAGATCGGCGGCAATGATTTCGAGTTCCATCAGTCCGGGCCGGTGATCGGGGCGACCTACCGGTTCTGATTGATTGAAAACGAATACTGTTTTGGGATTCGACTTGGTACGAGACGTCAGTCGGGGGGGCGTGCATGTTAGGTGTGTGCAAACCTTTTTTAGGCGTTGTTTGCCGCGTTTCGCGAGCAGGGGTTCCAGCAACCATCCTGCTTTTCGGCGTGATGAAGGGCTGCAAACCCGGTGGCGCGGGTAAACGCGGAACGGGTCTCAACCGATCTGCGGTCGGATTGGCCGCCTGTTCCGGTATCCAGGCGGCCCTGCCTGTCAGAACCAGCGACCAATTGCTGTGACGGATGGCGCCAAGGCTGCCGCATCCGAGATCGCCGAGAAGACAATGAATGTCGATTGGGACGACGAAGGTGTATCAAACCCGGTAAATCGGGTTGCAACGCCTCCGGTGCCGCTCAGGTTCGGGGGCGTCGAAAAGTCAGCCGGAAAATCCCAGGTTATTGGGCCGCTTTTGAAAAGAGCACCCTCAGCAGTCGTACACGCCACGGGCGCAAGCGTGGCCGTACAGATCTGAGTGCCGTCGGCAAACCGCACATAATCTCCGTTGGCGTTGCTGCCGCGCTCAATGACAGCGCCGGTCGGAACACCTGCGTTTTCCGCCACTGTTCCAAGAAGGTTTCCAGGGCCGTATCCGTAGTCGGCGCGCATCAGTCGGCCCGAAGTCGTATCGCTGGCATCGGCCTGAACAGCTGCCCCCGACACGGTTCCGGCTACGGGATCAAAGGTCATCGCTTCAGTCCAGTTGCCTCCGTCAGGAGACACTTTGATGGAAAATTCGGTTGAGCCAGACAGTCCCATTTCCGCGTGACCCGTCCAGTTCGATTGGAACAACAGCGACGCGGTATCACCTGCGCTGGCTTTGTTGATCTTCAGCTGATGCCCGCCGCCTTCGTGGCTCAGCAAGGTCGCCGGGCTGCGAACGGACAAACGGTTCGTACTGTCTGAATTGGTCGCAACCCCGACTCCGTCCAGGTTCTGAGTGCTGACAGGCAGGGGGGCCCAGGCTGTTCCTGTCCAGAATTTCAGATCTCCGGCCGCTTCATCCCAGGCGCGCCAGCCAATGTCGGGGGTAACGAAATGCCAGGCGTTGTCCAGCCAGGCGGCAAGTTCACCGGCATGCCCTGCCCAGTCCCCGGTCGGGTTGGCTCCAAGAGCATGAACTTCGCCTTGCGCGGGAACAACAGGAGGTGTCCCGGAATCTGTTGACCGTACCGAGAGTTGCACGACCAGATCGAGCCGTCTCAGGGCTTCGTTGTGGGTAACGTGTTTTTGCGCCTGTGCCGGTTGCAGCAAAGGCAGGTTCAATCGGGGGGATGTTTGTGACACGGGGGTCCTCCTGTGGCGTCGGTCCGAAGCTTCGGTTGCGCGCTACCCTGCCGCAAAGCGCGTCAATCCTGTCTGACCGGGCCGACCGCCCAGGGAAGATTTTGGTAAGATTCTGGTGTCTGCGAAGAACCCGCCGATGGGTGTTCCCGTGCAGAGCAATGCCCGAGAATCAATCTCGGGCGTAGATGTCGTCGTATCGGATGATGTCGTCTTCACCCAAATAGGTGCCAGTCTGAACCTCGATCAAAACCATGGGAACTTTCCCGGGGTTTTCCATTCGGTGTGTCGCTCCCAGCGGGATATAGACGGATTGGTTTTCGGTCACCAAACGCTCTTGATCACCGATGGTGACCTTGGCCGTGCCTTCAACCACGATCCAATGCTCGGAACGATGATGGTGAGATTGCAGGCTGAGCGACGCACCGGGATGCACATGGATGCGTTTGACCTGAAACCTGTCTCCGATCACAAGGCTTTCGAACCAGCCCCACGGACGATGATCCAACGGCAGGGATTCTGCCTGCTTCGCCCCTTTGGCCTTCAGCGCTGCAACGGCCTGTTTCACGTCCTGGGCGTTGTCCATGCTCGCGACCAGAACCGCATCGGGCATCGCAATGGCAATTACGTTTTCCAAACCCATTGCCACGACTTCCTGCGCCGGCGACTCGGACCGTATCAGTGCATTGCGGCAGTCGATTGCCGTTACTTCTCCGTTGGTCGCCACACCGTCTTCATCGGGGTTCGACAGCTCTTGAACCGCGGTCCAGCTTCCGACATCGGACCAGCCAGCGGAATAAGGCACCACGCTCAGGTTCAGGGCCTTTTCCATCACTGCGTAGTCTATTGAAATGTCTTCCACACCCGCCCATGCCGCTGGGTCCAGTCGAAGAAATCCCAAATCCGTTTTTGCCTCGGAAACGGCCTTTTGAACCGGCGGGATCAGTTCGCTCTCGTGCTGTCCAAAGGCTGCCAGGATATCGCGAACTGCAAACAGGAAGATCCCCGAGTTCCAAAGATAGCTGCCATCCGACAGCATCGCCTCGGCCGTTTTGCGGTCAGGTTTTTCCACAAAACGATCCAATGGGACAGCCTCATGGGTCGTATCCGGCGGATGGCGGAGTTTGAGATAGCCGTATCCGGTTTCCGGGTGCGTCGGAGTGATGCCAAAGGTAACCAGATCGCGCCGTTCACTTATTGCCCGTACGCCTTCGGCAACGGCTTGATGAAAGGCGTCCATGTCCGGAACCACGTGATCAGACGGCGCCACCAGCATGATGCCATCGGAATCTCGCGCCGCCAGATACAAGGCTGCGGCAAGAACAGCGGGGGCGGTGTTTCGACCTTCGGGCTCGATCAGAATTGGCCCGGGGTCAATTCCGACGGCCATCAATTGTTCCGGGACAATAAAGCGAAAAGCCTCGTTGGTCAGAACAAGTGGCTTTGCTTACGGTGCCTGAGAAGGACCGAGCATCCGTTCCGCGCAATTCTGCAACAGGCTTGTTTCGCCGACCAGAGGAACGAATTGCTTGGGATAGCTTTTGCGTGACAGGGGCCACAAACGTGCTCCCGAGCCTCCGCAAAGAATGACGGGTTAGACTGTACTGGTCACGCACGTGCCTTGTTTTTAGTCAAGTAAAACAATCTGTGGCTACTGAGCAGCTTTCCCCGTGGCGACAATGTCATTCAGATATTGGCTCAGATCATCGCGCAGGTCTTCGCGGGCAAGAGCAAAAGCAACGGTGGCTTGCAGAAAGCCTGATTTTGAACCGCAATCAAAACGCTGACCGTCGAATTTATAACCGTAGGCCGGCACTCCGGCGGCAATGTCCTGGGCGATGGCGTCGGTCAGCTGGATTTCGCCGCCGCTTCCGGCTTTTTTTGCGTTGAGGTTGTTCAAAACGGACGGCCGAAGCACGTATCGACCGATGACCGCCAGATTGGATGGTGCTTCCGATGGGTCAGGCTTTTCAACCATGCCTCTGGTGGGGACGACAGACCCGATATTGTCGCCAACATCGAGCACGCCGTAAGAGCTCGTCTTTTCCTTCGGAACTTCCATCGCTGCGACCATATTGCCACCGGTGTCTTCGTAGGCCTCGATCATCTGTTGCAGACAGGGTTTGTCGGCGGCGATGACATCGTCAGGCAGCATGACGGCAAATGGTTCGTCGCCGATCAGCCGCCGGGCGCACCAGACCGCGTGTCCCAGCCCCAGAGCTTTGTGCTGGCGGATATAAGCGATCGCGCCGCTTTCCATATTCGTTTTGTTCAGCACGTCCAGAAGCTTGTTTTTGCCTTTGGCTTTCAACTCCTGCTCCAGCACCAGGTTGTGGTCGAAATAATCTTCCAGCGCGGATTTCCCGCGTGATGTTACAAAAATGAACTCCTTGATCCCGGCTGCACGGGCCTCGTCAATCGCATATTGCACCAGCGGACGATCCACCAGCGTCATGATTTCTTTCGGAACGGATTTGGTTGCTGGCAAAAAACGCGTTCCCATGCCCGCTACTGGAAAAACCGCTTTGGTAACTTTGCGTGTCATGGTGCCTCTCAATTATCAAGTTTTGCCAGCAGAGCAGAAAATGTCCGGAATGTCCTCATAGGCTGCAATACCCTGTCAATCAATGATGCCTGATGGATCAGGCTGCTATCAGTCAAATCGTGCCACCTTGCCAAGGAGGAGTCAAAAGCCCGGTCTGATGCGGTATCAATACAATACTTGTGCACAAGGTGTTTGGATCATTGGCTGACTGCAAGGCGTAGAGCGGGACACATCACCGCCGGTCCATCACGAAAAACTCATAGGCTTGTTCTTCGCGGCGTGTCTCGCAGCTCACGGCTTTCTCAGAACCGACCCGACTATCTTGCCGCGCCGCTTATCATGTTATTTTTGCGTGGTTTTCCGACGCGGAAAACCGCAACCCGCCCAAAGTCGCCCACAACCCTCTTTTCGGAAGCAAACGGCTTGAAGGACAAGCCGCGTCAAAGGGTGCAGACGGACAGAGTATCTTCCTTGGCAAAAGGCCGGCTGACCGCCTTGATCAACGCATCCGAGTTTTTGATTTGCCCTTTCAAATTCTGTTCTCGAATGAGCAACAATTGTCACGCGGTTCCATAGATAGGTTCTGGGAACGCCTGATTGTTGCACATTGGATCGATGAGCAGGCCGGATGTCAGAGTCGGCTGGACACCTTGGTTTGCCTCACGGGGCCAGGCTTGTTTTCATCAGCGCATCCGGAAAGCAGGTCTGTTCGATGCCCACGGTCTCTTGCCATCGACCTATCGAACGACGCGTTTTGAACCCCGGCAGCCCATCGACCCCTCCGACATCATGCCCTTTTTGTTCCAACGCCTGCTGCATCTTGGCAATATCGGATCTGTACAGCCCGCCGACCTTTCCCCAAGCGCCATTGAAATCGCCGATTCCGTATTGAATACGGTCGCCAACATGGCCGACAAACAAGGCATACAGGTCGCTTTTGTTGTATTCCTTCAGAACGTAGAAGTTTGGCGTAACCAGAAAAGCTGGACCATATCGTCCTGCCGGCATCATCAGATACCCGTCACCACGCAGCTCATGGGCCGGAAAGGGGTTGCCCGAGACGCGACGTACACCCATCTCAACCCAGTCCTGAATAGGTCGCCCCTGATCGGGGCCTTCCAAAGCGCAAGAGACATTTTGGGGTACGACAACCTCGAACCCCCAGTCCCGTGCGGTGACCCAACCGTGCTTCATGAGGTAGTTTCCGATTGAAGCAATCGTATCTTCGGGTGACCCCCATATATCAGCCGCCCCGTCGCCGTTGCCGTCGACAGCATAAGACAAGTAGTTGGACGGCATGAATTGAGGCTGACCCAAAGCGCCAGCCCAACTGCTTTTCATTTGCCGGGCGGGCTGGTGCCCTGCCTCTGCGATTTGCAGGGCGGCAACAAGTTCGGTTGTGAAATAGTCTGCACGGGTGCTCATGAAGGCCTTGGTCGACAGTACCCTGAAAGCATCATGCCGGATCGGAACCTGTCCGTATCCGCTCTCTCTTCCCCAGACCGCCAGAATAATGCGGGCAGGAACGCCGGTTTCGGCTTCGACCGCCGCCAGAGTTGCGGCATGGCGCCGTGCCATTCTACGTCCTGCCGATGTTGCGCCTTGCACCGACCCCGGATTGAAATAACGACCGGGTGAGCCAAACTCGGCCTGTTTCTGGACCTTGGGAGTTATGCGCGCGCTTCCCGGTGGCACCAGATCCGGCAATTTCCAGTCAAGGGTCACGTCAGAGAAGGCTTGTTGCAACGTCTCGCGTGTCACACCTTTGGCCTTTGCCCGGGGCCAAACGGTTTCCTGCAACCACGACTGAAACTGGCGTTCGATCGCCGCACGATCCTGCGCCAACGAGGGCTGAAAGAGCAGGATCAACCCGAAAGAGAATACCAGAATACGCATCTTCATTTTGTCTGTCCCGGTTGGGATTGCAAGTCAATGGGAAGATACCGCGCATCCTTGGTTCTATATACCCGAAGTTGAATCGGGTTAGACTTGAGCAATTTGTGGTTTGAAAAACTCTTGAGAAAATTCACGCACTTGTCGATAGTCGAATGATATTTTGTTTGAGGAAAGGGCAGTCAGTTGTGGCACAAGTAAAAATGCCCAATCCAGTCCCTCGGCTCGCGATGGCGTTGATCCTGTTTGTGTCGATGCCGCAAATGGTTGCCGCCAGCGACAGTTTTATGGATCCGCAAGGACCTATTGCCGCCATCCAGAAAACGCATCTGCTGCGGGCGACCGCTTTGATCATGGTGGCTGTTATCCCTGTGCTGATACTGGTGCCGTTGATCGCGTTTCGTTATCGCCGCCGAAGGAACAGCCACGCAGCTTACCGACCGGATTGGGATTTTTCCGCGAAACTGGAATTCCTCATGTGGGGTGTGCCCGTTGTGATTGTGGCGCTCCTGTCGTTCTACCTTTGGAAGGCCACCCATCGGCTTGATCCGTACGCGTCGGCGTTTGGTGAAGATCCGGCCTTGCGCGTGCAGGTTGTCGGGCTGGATTGGAAGTGGCTGTTCATCTATCCCGATCTTGGTATCGCCAGTGTGGGCGAGTTCGGCATTCCCACCAAAAGGCAAGTGGCCATGACTCTGACCACCGATACCGTCATGCAATCCTTCGTGATCCCTGCGCTGGCAGGCCAGATTTACGCGATGCCGGGAATGACCACGCAACTGCATCTGGTCGCGGACGTCCCCGAGGTCATGCAAGGCGAGAACACGCAGTACAACGGGCGGGGTTTTACCAAACAGAAATTTCGTACCGTTGCCATGCACAGTGATGAATTTGAAAGCTGGGCCCAGAAAGTCCGCGAAAATGGTATCCGACTGGACCCGGAAACGTATCAGATGCTCGCGATGCGGACAGACAGGGATGAGGTGCAGGCGGCGCTGGGCACCGACAAGATGCCAAAGGACGCGCTGTACTTCACGATGGAACAAGATTTGTTTCAAACGATCCTGCACCGCTATCACAGCGGCAAAGCACTGCCGGTGGATCAACAGCCGGGAACGGCATCCTTCGGGCAGGAGGTGCAGCAATGACGCCGTCCTATTCAGGATTCCTCGGCCGCCTCAACTGGGATGCGCTTCCGATCACAGGGTTGATCCAGAACCCGAACGCGAATGAGATCGTTGCCAACGCCGCGGCCGCAATCGTCTTGGTTGGCGTTGTCGTCGTGGTCAGCCTGCTCAGCTGGTTTCGGTTGTGGACGCCCCTCTGGCGCGATTGGCTGACCAGTGTTGATCACAAGAAGATAGGGATCATGTATGTCGTCTTTGCCATCGTCATGCTGGCGCGCGGCGTGTTGGAAGGCGTTGTCATGCGCGCGCAGCAGGCTGCCGGCCCGGGCGACGGATTCCTGGAAGCCGAACATTTCGCCGAGCTGTTCAGTACCCATGGCACGATCATGATTTTCTTTGTCGCGGTGCCCTTTGTCTTTGGCATCGCGAACTATGTCGTCCCGCTGATGATCGGGGCGCGGGATGTGGCGTTCCCACGCTTGAACCAGATCAGTCTGGGCCTGACGGTGTCCTCCGGCATGATGCTTATGGTTTCGCTGGTCGTGGGGCGGTTCTCGACCGGCGGCTGGACGGCGTACCCACCTTATACCGGGGCCGCCTTCAATCCCGGCGTTGGGCCGGACTACTGGATCTGGGCGATCGTTGTTTCGGGCGTCGGCACGACGCTTACCGGTATCAATTTTGCCGTTACGATCTACAAGATGCGCGCGCCGGGCATGACCTTCATGCGGCTGCCGATGTATTGCTGGACCATCATATGCAGTTCGATCCTGATCGTCTTTGCCATGCCGCCGTTGGGCGTCGCGGCGCTTTTGCTGGCTGCGGACCGCTATTTGGACTTCCACTTTTTCACCAATGACCTCGGCGGCAATATGATGAACTACGCCAATCTGTTCTGGCTGTTCGGCCACCCCGAGGTTTACCTGCTGGTTCTGCCCGCTTACGGCATCTACTCCGAAGTTTTTGCGACTTTTTCGGCCAAGAGGCTCTACGGCTACAACTCGCTCGTCATCGCTACGATGTCGATCGCGGTTCTGTCGTTTACCGTCTGGCTGCACCACTTCTTCACCATGGGGCAGAGCGCCCTGATCAACGCCGTTTTTGGCATCGCAACCATGCTGATCGCCATCCCCACCGGTGTAAAAGTCTATGACTGGATGGCGACTTTGTGGCGGGGGCGCATCCGATTCTCGGTGCCGATGCTGTATGGATTGGCATTTTTGATGTTGTTCGTGATTGGTGGCTTGAGCGGGGTGATCCTGGCCAATCCGACCGTGGATTATCAGGTACACAATACATTGTTCCTGGTGGCCCACTTTCACAACGTACTGTTGCCGGGTGTGCTGTTTGGACTTTTGGCCGCCTATAACTACTGGTTCCCCAAGGCATTCGGATTTCGCCTGAACGAATTCTGGGGCCGCGTGACTGTCGCCCTCTGGAACATAGGGTTTTTGCTGACCTTCATGCCGCTTTATTTCGTCGGGCTGATGGGGATGCCGCGCCGTTCTTTCAGCTATGATGACCCATCTTTCCATCCCTTCATGATGGTGGCGATCGTCGGGGCGCTGGTGATTACCTGCGCGTTGCTCTCGGTTCTGATCCAACTTTGGGTCAGCATCCGCGACCGCGAAAAGACCTGCGTTCCCGTTGGAGATCCATGGGATGGGCGGACGTTGGAATGGTCTATCCCGTCGCCGCCGCCGCCGTACAACTTTGCGATCATCCCAACCGTTACGGACCGGGATGATTTTGCGGCAGCAAAGGAAAAGGGGGCAGCCTACCCAACGCCCGACGCCTATGAAGATATCGATTTGCCGCGCAATACAGGCATTGGTTTCGTTCTGTGTGTCATGAGTGGTATCTGGATGTTCGCGCTGGTCTGGTGGATCTGGTGGTTAGCTGCATTGATGACGGTTCTGATGATCCTGGCGGTGATCGTATGGACGTTCGACGACAGTACCGAGCTGACCATACCGGCGGAAGAAGTGCGCAAGGATCACGAAGCCTGGCTCGCACTGGTTCACGGTGAAAAGGCGGTGGATCGCGATTTCGAGACGTCTCCGGAAAATCGCGGCCTCGCCCGCCCCGATCTGGAGGCGGTGACATGAAGCGCGCGCCCACCCACAGCTATCCGGGTATCAACCTGGGGGAACGTCACGCGAGTGCTCACAAGGCGACCGAGGTCGTCACCTTCGGGTTCTGGGTCTTTTTGATGAGCGACCTGGTCTATTTCGGCCTGATGTTTGCGATTTACATCACGATGATCGATGCACAGGCCGGTGGTCCCGGCCCGCACGAGCTGTTTGATCTCAAAAGCGTCTTTGCGCAGACGCTCATCCTGTTGACAAGCAGCCTGACGGTTGGCCTTGCCATGCTGGCGCTGAAATACAATCTGTCGCGCGCTCGCATTGTCTTGTGGTTTGGCGTCACGCTTTTTCTGGGCATCAGCTTCCTGGTGCTGGAGGTGCGTGATTTCATGGCCATGGCGGAACAAGGTGGCATTCCGCAGCGCAGCGGTTTCTTGTCGGCCTTCTTCGGACTTGTTCCGCTGCATGGTCTGCACGTCGCCGCAGGGTGCCTGTGGCTGATCGTTCTGGGTATTCAGCTGCGCGTGAAAGGGATGACGGACGTCATTATCTCGCGTGTGGTGCGGTTGGCACTGTTCTGGCATTTTCTGGACCTGATCTGGATCGGGATCATCACCATCGTTTATTTCGGAGGTCTGACCTATGGATAAGCGCTCTGAAATGCACCGTCGCGAGCGTCGGCGCTATGTGATCGGATACGGTGGTTCGCTGCTGTTGACTTTTGCGACCTTCGGCGTGGCCCATCTGTTTGGGATCGAAACCCCCGGTGTTTACCTGACAATTGGATTGCTGGGTCTGGCCCAACTTGTTCTGCAACTTGTTTATTTCCTGCACATCGATCGCCGGCGCAGCAGTCGTGAAGACCTGCATCTGGTTCTGTTTTCCACGATGGTTCTGTTGATCATGATTTTTGGAACGGTCTGGGTGCTGGGCAATCTGGCAATACGAATGCACATGCATGTGATGTGATGCTCATGGGTCGTGTGCAGAAAGGGATACGAAAATGAAGCCACTCAAAATCGCAGCCGTGGCTTTGATACTTGCAGCAATTACAGTCGGTCTTGTTCTGTTCTGGAGGCACGAAGAGCGCTACCCGTCCACTCAGGATGCATATCTGGGCGCGAACATCATTTATGTCGCTGCGCAGGTGACAGGGCAGGTGGCCGATGTACATGTGATAGAAAACCAGCCCGTGAAAAACGGCGATCTGCTTTTCACGATCGACGACACTCAATTCAAGGCTTCGGTGGATGCAGCTAAAGCCAATCTGGACAGTGCGATACAACAGGCCAAATCCTATTCCACACAGATTGCGGCGGCAGAGGCTTCGGTGGACAGCGCCCAATCGGCCTACGATACTGCATTGAAGAGTTTTGAACGTGCGAAAGCCCTGTTTGCATCAGGCGATGTCGCACAGGCATCGCTGGATCAGACGGCCTCGGATTTCGCCCAAGCCTCTGCTAGGTTGACGACGAGCCAGTCCAGCCTTTTGGCACTGAAAAGTGGGTTGCAGGCGAAACAGGATGATATCCTGTCTGCGCGTGCACAGCTTGAAATAGCGGAAACCAACCTTGCCTGGACCAAGATCCATGCCGCGGCCGACGGATGGATCGCCAATCTGACCCTTCGCCCCGGATCCTCGGTGTCCGCCAATGCCCCGCAATTTTCGATTGTCGAATCGTCCGATTGGTGGGTGGACGCGAACTTCAAAGAAACCGCATTGACGCGCATTCGTCCGGGGCAGCCAGTCACGATACGTGTCGATATGCTCCCTGGGACGACGCTTACAGGTAAGGTGGCGTCAATCGGGCGAGGGTCCGGGGACACGTTTTCCTTGTTGCCCTCGGAAAACGCGAGCGGGAATTGGGTCAAGGTCACCCGGCGATTTCCGGTTCGGATCGAGCTTGACCCGACCGATGCGCCCTTGCGTGTCGGAGGCAGCAGCAAAGTTGTCATAGATACAACAGGTCCGGTGGACGGCAAATGACCCCTGCGGCGTCCGGCCATGTGAACATGGTGATCGTGATCGCCGTTGTTCTCAGCGCCATTCTGGAAGTCTTGGACAGTACGATTGTCAATGTGGCGTTGCCGCATATCCAGGCCGCATTCGGGGCGACGACCGATCAGGCGACATGGATTCTGACCAGCTATATCGTTTCCGCGGTGGTCATCATGCCGTTGACAGGGTTCGTCGCCCGACGCGTGGGCCGACGACGGTTGATCCTGACGGCGGTGACTGGTTTTGCCGTCATGTCGATGATGTGCGGCATGTCCTGGAGCCTTGAGGTCATCGTTGCCTTTCGGCTGGCTCAGGGCATGTTCGGCGCTTTCCTGATCCCTTTGTCCCAGTCCATTCTGTTCGATGCCTTCCCGCGGGAAAAGCGCGGACAGGCAATGGCCATCTTCGGTCTGGGCGTCGTGGTGGCGCCGGTTCTGGGGCCAACGGTCGGTGCGATCCTGACCGAATATTTTTCCTGGCGGATGGTCTTCTTTGTCAACGTTCCCGTGGCGGCCCTTGCACTACTTCTGCTGGCCGGAGAATTGCCGGAAGACAAAACCGAGGAGGTTCAGATCGATTGGAAAGGCCTTGCTCTGCTGGCTCTTGGAATCGGGTGCCTTCAATTCGTTCTGGATCAAGGCGAGACACTGGACTGGATGTCGTCCCGCGTCATCCAGGTGGCCGTGATCGCAGCAGTTATCGGGGCGTTTGGTTTCATTTTTCACGCGTTGACCTCTCGCAATTCGGTTGTGGACCTGCGTCTGTTCGCAGATCGAAACTTTGCCCTGTGCAATCTGATCATCGCGGGTTTTGCCGTGTCTCTGTTCGGGGGCATCGCGATTTTGCCGACGCTTGTTCAAAGTCTGCTGGATTTCCCAGTCATCGCGTCGGGCCATCTGTTCATTCCGCGTGGCCTGACCGCCGGGCTGTCCATGGTTCTGACCGGCGCAGTTCTGGTAAACCGCTTTGATCCGCGCTTGCTGGCGGGCATCGGTCTGTTGCTGACGGCGGTCGGGAATTTCATGATGGGGGCCATCAACCTCAATGCCGGTTTTTGGGAGCTCGCTTGGCCGGGGGCCATCAGCGGTCTCGGGATGGGTCTTGTGTTCGTGCCCATGTCGATACTGGCTTTCGAGAGCATCAGTAAAGGCCGGCAGGACGAAGCCTCTGGTCTGTTCAACGTGACAAGGCAATTGGGATCGTCGGTTGGCATCTCGCTGGTCGGCACCTGGGTTGTACGCGGGTTGCAGACCAATACGGCAGTGCTCAGCCAGAATGTGACGCCGTACAACCCCGCGGCCCAGGCGTATCTGAGCCCGCTTGGCCTTGCGCCAGACAGCGCTGAAGGTGCTGCCATTCTGGGCCAGGAAATCATGAAGCAGGCCGAGATGATTTCCTATTTGACCGTATTCAACAATCTGGGTCTGCTTGCCTTGGCCACTATTCCATTGCTTTTCTTTTGTCGCGCTCCGAAGCCCGGGTCACATGTTGCCGCTCATGTGCATTAGCGCGTCAAGGTCAGCCCAAGCCACAGGGCAAACCAGCACAGCGCCAGGCTGATCAGGATATTGCCAGCTGCCAGAACCAGAGTCCGCTCGCGCCGAAGTTCAAGAGACTGATAGGCAAAGCTGGAAAACGTGGTGAACCCGCCGCAGAATCCAAAGACCAGCCGTCTTTGATCCTCGGGGATGTCGACAGGGCCGCCCAGATAGCCGATCCAGATCCCCAGCAGCAGGCTGCCCAGTACATTTACGATCAACGTTGAAAAGGGCAAATCGTGCCGCACTTTCAAAGCCAGCCAATGACGCAGGACCGCCCCCAGGCCTCCGCCCAGTCCGAACATCGCATGCAGATAGAGGTCATTCATGACGGTGACCTCTCGGAATGAAAACGGTTGCCCAGCTTCTCTCCGACCAGCGCAGCGCCAATGCCGAAAGCGATTTCCAACCCGACAGCAAGCGGCACGGCCCAAAGATCACTTTCGGCAATACGTTCCAGATCAGCTACAAAAGACGAAAAGGTGGACAACCCACCACAAAATCCGACCGCGCCCAGATGCAGCACATGCGCGTGCACCTTGTGGCGTATTGAATACAGCCACCCCAAGACGAAACAGGCCGCCACGTTGATGCCGAAGGTCGACGTGAGGAAACTGAGGCCGGGGATTTCCAGCGCGAAAACTTCGCGCAACAACGATCCCAGCGCCCCTCCGGCAAAGACGGCGAGAAACATAAGGCTCTTTCGGTCGCGCCGGTGTTGGGAATGCGTCTTTGTCAAGTGAATGCCTGTCGTCTTCTGGTATGCGTGGCATATCCACTGGCGACACCCTGTTCAACTGTTGAGCCAACGTAACGCGTTTTCACGTTTTCGTCTTCGGGCGGATAAATTCCCGCGAAAGCTTGCAATTAAAAATCAATCTGTTTCACGTTGAGTGCTGTTGGAACCCGCAACTGCCGGTCGGAAACACGAGGAGACAGGAACATGATTGTACGCAGGATCTACTATTTTCTGAGCTATGTCTGCCTGCCGCTCGTGTTGCTGTTGGGGTTCTTCTGGCCGCCCGTACATTGGCTTTTGGTCATCTTGGTGCCCTACGCGGTCATCGGCCTTTATGATGTTTTGACTACCAAGCACAATGTTCTGAACAACTATCCGGTTCTGGGGCATTTCCGGTACATGCTTGAATTCGTCAGCCCGGAAATTCGACAGTATTTCGTTGAAACCAACGAAAGCGGCCGACCTTACAACCGGATCGTACGCGGGCTGGTCTATTCCCGCGCCAAGGGCCAGATGGATACGCAGGCCTTCGGAACGCAATACGACATAAACGAGGTTGGATATCACCGCGCAAATCATTCGCTTGCGCCCAAACATGTGGACAAAAGCGAAGATCGCGTCATGTTGGGCGGGCCACAATGCACGAAGCCGTACAGCGCCTCGCGTCTCAATGTTTCTGCCATGAGCTTCGGCGCGCTGAGCGCCAACGCCATCCGCGCGCTGAACGGCGGGGCAAAGGACGGAGGCTTTGCCCATAATACCGGTGAAGGCGGGTTGTCTCCTCACCATCTGGTCGAAGGCGGCGACATCATCTGGCAGATTGGGACGGGCTATTTTGGATGTCGAACGCCGGAAGGCGGGTTTGACAAGGACAAGTTTGCCGAAAGGGCCACAAAGGATGTGGTCAAGGCAATCGAAATCAAATTGTCCCAAGGTGCCAAACCTGCGCATGGGGGCGTTCTTCCCGCTGCCAAGGTCGATGCCGAAATTGCCGAAATCCGCGGGGTGCCCGAGCATCAGGATGTGATTTCCCCCCCAACTCACAGTGCCTTTGAAGGGCCTTCGGGGTTGATGCATTTTGTTCAGCATCTGCGCGAAATGTCCGGCGGCAAACCTGTCGGCTTCAAATTGTGTATTGGCAACCCGTCCGAGTTCATGTCGATCTGCAAGGCCATGCTCGAGACAGGGATTTTGCCGGACTTCATCACCATTGACGGATCAGAAGGGGGTACCGGCGCGGCCCCGGTCGAGTTCACCAACCGTCTGGGCATGCCCCTGAACGAGGCGCTTATTTTTGTAAACAATTGCCTGCGTGGTGTAGGGCTGCGCGACAAGATCCGGATCATTTGTGCGGGCAAAGTGGCGACCGGATACGACATGGTCGAGAAATTCGCGCTTGGTGCGGATATGTGCAATGCGGCACGGGCGATGATGTTTGCGGTGGGCTGCATTCAGGCCTTGCATTGCAACACTAACCGTTGCCCGTCCGGGGTCGCCACCCAGGATCCAGTTCGCGGGCGCGCGGTGAACATCCCGCAAAAGCGGCGGCGCGTTCACCGGTATCACGACGCAACACTGGAAAGTTTCCGCGAACTCTTGGGTGCGATGGGAAAGGAAAAAGTTTCCGAGCTGCATCCACGCGACATTTTGCGGCGCACGGCGGACGAGCATGAGCGCACCTATGGCGAGCTTTACACCTATCTGGAGGATGGTGCGCTGCTGGCAGATGTGGTTCCCGAGGAATTCGCGGCGGATTGGGAGCGCGCTTCGGCATCTCGTTTCTGAGACCCGATCCGTTAACAGCCGTTCACCCAGAACAGGCGAGGGCGAACTGCGCCCGCGCTCACCGTTTTGACACTTGGCTTAACTCAACTGGGGTTCGATCTGGGATTGTTGGCCACATGCGTGTTGATCCTGCGAATGCTCCATTCAACAGAATCCCGCATTGCGCGCCCCAAGGCCAAATCAAACGCTTTGATCAGATCTGATGTCTGGTCGCTTGCGGCAACGACATTTTCCTGAAACGAATTCGAAGCGATAATCTTGTCGTCGTATTCATCGATGACCTTGATGTTCATGCGCACTTCGATACGGATTTTGTCTCCGTTCTCGGGATCCGCGACAACGATGCCCTGAAACTCGCGCAGGTCCGGTGCGATCACGTAATCAGCGCGCAGACCAACCGTTGAACGGCCGACGGCAGCGACTTTGCCAGAGTTCTCAAAGCTTTCGATCAACAGCGTCTGAACGATCAGGGGTGCGCGATCCACCCATCGCGCCCGTGGCAAATACTGAACCTGAAACGGGGTGGGCTGAATGGCGATCTGATCCGTGTTCACCGCGGCGGTTGCCGTTGGTTCTTCAACAACGATCTGTTTCTGTATTCTCGGCAGCGCTGACGAAAACGTGCTTTTGGGTGTCAATAGATACAGATCGTTGGGTTTCGCGGCTTGTTTCAAAGTGCCCAACCCGGCACATCCACCGACCAATGCAAACGTCAGAATTGCAAGTGCAGGCTTGATCATTGACGGAACTCCGATGCTTGGGTGCCCAGCAGAAACCGCGCAGGATCACGTTCGACCTTGTCCACCAGACGGTCGAGGCTGATTACCAGGCGTTGGGATTCTTCGACGAAGCGGATAAATTGCGGCAGACCCACGCGCAGGAAGTCTGACACCTGCCGGCGGTTGGTCTGAACGATGCCGTCAATTGTCCCCAGCAGCTCTGAGGCAGAGTTCGAAGCGCTCAGGACATCGTCTGAAATCTGATCGATCTTACCGGTGATGTTCGAGACTGTTTCGGTGACCTGGTTGGCCGCCTTCCGGATATCTTCCGCAACGGGCGCCACGTCTTCTTCCATAACGCGGTTGGCTGATTCAAAGGCCGTTTCCGCCGAAGACAGCGCACCTTTGGCCGTGTCCATTGCAGATGTGATCGAACCAAGTGTCGTGTTGGCGTTCAACACGGTCTCGTTCACGATCCCCAAAGTGACGCTGCCTTCATCCGACAAGAGGGTCAACCGTTCGGCCAGTTGCGACCCGCGTTCGATGAAAGGTCGAACGTCCTGCTGCAAGATGCGGTCTGCCGTTTCGATCGTCGTTTTCACTTCGTCCAGCGCAGCCCTGGCTGACTCGGACGCGGACTTGACCGAATTGAGCGTGTCCGTGCCGGTCTTGAGGGTCGTATCCGCCGTTTCGATCAAAGGGTCCAGACGTTTTGAAAATTCACCAATATCCTTGGCTGCACTGCCAATGTCGCTGGCCACGGATTCAAAGCTTGTCAATGTTTTGTCCAGCCGGCCGGTCGCAGAGGCAAGGTTGTCCAGAATGCTGCTCACGGCTTGCCGGTTCTTGTCGTCGACGACCTTGTTCAGGCTTTCCAGAAGTGTAACGGCCTCGTCCAGCACTTTTGGTGCGCCTTCAAACAATGACTGGATGGTGCTGCGCTTGCTTTTGATCACGCTGTCTTGCGGCAGCCTTTTGGCAGTCGGTGACCCGCCGGTAAGTTCAACGTAACCGACGCCGGTAACACCCAGCGATTGAAGCTGGGCGATCGTTTCTTCGGTGATCGGAATATCTGCATCCACTTCTATTCGCACGCGAACCTTGGAGGGATCGTCCTCGTCCAGGTTCAGAGAGATCACCTGCCCAACAGGAAGGCCGTTGAAATTCACCCCGCCCGCCGCCGAAAGCCCCGAGACATTATCGAACAATACATCGTAATAAGCGTATTGGCGGGTCACTTCGAATTTCGCCAACCACAGGAAAAAGCCGAATACGCCCAACAGCCCCGCAAGGGTGAACGCGCCGATCAGGATGTAATTTGCTCTGGTTTCCATCGCCTTTACCTGTCCTGACCCTTCTGTTGCGCCGCGCGGGCGCGGGGGCCTGTGAAGTATTCCTGTACCCAAGGATGATCCACTTTGGTCATATCCTCAATCGGACCTTCAACCAGCACGCGTTTTTCTGCAAGCACTGCAATTCGGTCACAGATGGCGTAAAGGCTGTCCAGATCATGGGTGACCATGAAAACAGTCAACCCGAGGGCCTGCTGCAATTCGCCGATCAGTTCATCATATGCAGCCGCGCCAATCGGGTCCAATCCTGCGGTCGGCTCATCCAGAAAAACGATTTCGGGATCAAGCGCCAATGCCCGTGCCAGCGCGGCGCGCTTTCGCATGCCGCCCGACAGTTCCGATGGAAACTTGCCGCAACTCAGCTGGGGCAGACCCACAAGGCTGATCTTCAACGCACCCAGCGATTCCATCAGTTTTTCACTGATGCCCGTATGTTCTCGAAGTGGGGCCATCACGTTTTGCAATACGGTCAGCGATGAAAACAGCGCGCCGTCCTGAAAGGCCACGCCCCAGTGGCGTTCGATCCTGCGGCGATCTTCTTCAGGGCCGTTTAAGACATCCACGCCCAGCACTTCGATACTGCCGGCGGCTGGTTTGTTCAGACCCACAATCGTACGAAGCAAAACGGATTTTCCGGTTCCGGACCCGCCAACGATGCCCAGAACCTCGCCACGCCAGACATCAAGGTTCAGATCGTCATGAACCACCTGCGTTCCGAATTGGTTCCTGAGACCGCGAACGCGGATCACGGCGTCACGCTGCGATGCGATCTGTTCCGTTTCGTGTTGCGTGCCGTCGTTCATGTCAGATTCCGATTTCGGAAAAGAAAATCGAAAACAATGCGTCGATTGCAATCACCATGAAAATGGATTGCACAACCGATGCGGTTGTACGCTGCCCCACACTCTGGGCCGACCCTTTGACCTGCAAGGCCTGCCAGCATGCGATGACCCCGATGACCAGCGCAAAGAACGGTGCCTTGATCAACCCAACCGCAAGTTGCCAGACGTCGGTGTTTTCCTTCAAACGGGTGACAAACATGCCCGGGCTTACGCCCAGATCGATCCAGCTCATCAGTGCGCCGCCGAACAGGCCGGCCATATCTGCGACAAAACCAAGAATGGGCAGCATGATCAGCAACGCCAAAACACGTGGAATGACAAGAACCTCGATCGGGTCAAGGCCCAGCGTCCGCATGGCGTCGATCTCTTCCTGTACTTTCATCGAACCGATCGAGGCCGTGAATGCCGAACCCGAGCGGCCGGCAACAATAATCGCGGTCAGCAAAATTCCCAGCTCTCGCAGAATCGAGATCGAAATCAGTTCGACCACAAAGATCTCGGCCCCGAACTGTTTCAATTGTGTCGCACCCTGAAATGCCAGCACGACACCGATCAGAAAACCCATCAGGGCCACGATGGGAAGGGCTTTGACCCCGGTTTCCTCCATATGTGTGACAAGGGCCGCTTTGCGCAGGCGCCACGGCATGACCAGGGTCCGAAACAAGCGGTGCAGGGTAAGGCCCAGAAATTCGAGGATCGACAGGGTATCCTTCCAGGCCCCGAATGTGCCCTGACCCACATGAGCGACCCAGTCCAGAAAACCGCGAGGCTCCTCAAGCTTGCCGGGTTTGTCCGGGATGCTGCGTGTCACCGTGTCTATCAGTGTCGCATGTGCGGGTTTCACGCCTTGAAACTCCAGCGTGGCACCGATTGACGTGAACCTCCGGCCTAGGTCCGCAACCAGCCAGGCCCCGCCCGTATCCAGTGCTTCTATGCCGGACAGATCAAAAACGACCTTGCCCCCACAAGGTTGGACCGCAGCAAAATCATGCTCCACGGTTTGCAGGGATTGTGTGAGCAACTCACCAGAAATGCGCACTTGATTGCCGCTGGCGTCGCGCTCTGATGTGATCGTTGGCTGCGTCATGGTGCCATGTGAAGTAAAACATTCAATGCCTGCAATGACTTTGTGCCCTTTGACCCGGTTTTTGCCGCAAAGGATGGCCTTGGCGTCACGCCGGACCATGAGCAGGAGCTAGCATAACTAGAGACATTTCCGTTACTTTTCGCGGCTCAAGTCAGGCCGGAAAAGAAAACGCAGGGCTGTTCGACTAATCGGTTGCGCGAAAAACGGAAGCGGGACACATTCCGCTGCGGAACCCTGGGTGCGGAATTCGGAGAAGTCGGTATGCATCACGCCAAGAACGTTCTGTTCATCATCATCGATCAATTGAGGGCAGATTGCCTGAACGGCGCTCTGGCCGAGCACGTGCAGCTACCGAACCTTCGGGCTTTCATGGACGAGGCGGTAAGTTTTACGCGCCACTTCTCTGTCACCAACCCCTGTGGGCCATCCCGCGCATCAATTTTGACCGGCCAATACGCGATGAACCACCGTTCCGTGCGAAATGGAACTCCGCTGCGTCATGACACGCCGAACATCGCCACGGAAATGCGAAAGGCCGGTTATATGCCGATGCTGTTCGGGTACACCGATACGTCTGCCGATCCCCGAGTCCATGATCCCAACGACCCCGTGCTCAAATCTTACGAGCAATCGATGAACGGGTTCCTTGAAGTTGTCGAAATGCGCCTGGAAGAATCATACCCCTGGCGATCATATTTGATGAAAAATGGCTATACGTTCGATACATATTGGGATGTTTACAAGCCTGTCTCACCGGATGGTCAAACGCCCAAGCTGAACGACCCGGCCGTGTATCGGGCAGAACACAGCGACACAGCCTTCCTGACCGATGCGTTTCTGGACGGGATTGCACCTCATCAAGGCGAGGGATGGTTTGCTCATCTGACTTACATCCGTCCTCATCCACCTTTGGTTGCGCCTGCCCCGTATAACGACATGTACGATCCGGCGGAAATCCCTCTGCCGAAACGCCTGCCGAGCGAAGCCGCTGAAAAGGCGCTGCATCCGTTTTTCGGGCCAAAGCTGGACGCCTACACGGCAGAAAAGTTCGTTCATGGCTTTGCTGACGTTGAGCCAACGGATGAAAATATCCGCACTTTGCGTGCCGTTTATCTGGGATTGGCGACCGAGGTCGATCACCATATCGGGCGCGTCGTTCAGTATCTCAAGGACAGCGGGCAATACGACGATACCATGCTGGTCATTACGGCTGATCATGGCGAAATGCTGGGCGACAGGCACAGCTGGGGCAAAATGACTGTGTACGACGCTGCCTATCACACACCGTTGATGATACGCCTTCCGGGGAACGAGGCCATGGCCGGCGCGAAAGTGACCGTTCCTACCGAGTCGATTGATGTCACGCCGACTATCCTTGATTGGATTGGGCAGACTGTTCCAAACGCCATGGATGGCAGGTCTTTGCTGCCCTTGTTGCACGGCGACGTTCCCGATGACTGGCGCAGCTATTCTTTCAGCGAGCTGGATTTCTCGGAACCCGAAGAACCGACCCTCTGGCAACGGCGCTTGGGAACGGGCAACAGTGATTCCTGTCTGGGAATATTGCGGGACGAACGATTCACGTTGATCGAATTTGCAGCTGACCTGCCGCCGATCCTGTTTGATCATCAGGGACAGGGAGAATTCGAAAACCTTGCGGAAAACCCTGCGTTTGCGGCTGATCTTGCCCGGTTGGGCAGACAGATGCTGCGCCATCGGATGCGAAACATGGATCATACCTTGTCGTTGCACTCCATTACTTCCGAAGGCGCGAAGTCCCGTTCCAGATATTAGGATCACTGCACGCTTTCGCGCTCTTTTCAGTTGGATCATGGAAGTTGCATGAGACGTTTTGTCGTTCATCAATTCCACTACCGGCGCATCAATTCTGATGGTACCCATGGGGCGTGGAGAAGACGAACCTGGACATCACCGAACAGCGCATAAAGGCGATGACGACTGCCGGACTGAATCTCATCGGTCAGGCGCTTTCGATCTATGACAGCAACCTGAAACTGGTGCTGAGCAATCGTCGGTTCAAGGAAATGTTCGACCTGCCGGACGAGCTGGTCGAACGCGGAGCTTTGTTTCGGGATACCATCCATTTTCTCGCCAGCCGTGGCGAATACGGTGACGAAGAAAGTGTGGAAGAAATGGTGAACCTGCGCGTCGAGCAGGCTTTGGCTTTCGAGCCCCATTACATGGAGCGCGTAAGGCCCAACGGGCAGGTTATCTCGATTGAAGGCGCGCCGTTGCCACAGGGCGGATGGGTTGCGGTCTACACTGACATTACCGGCACCCGGCGAGCAGAAAACCTGCTGCGGGCGCGATCAGAAGAATTGTCGGAACAATTGCTCGGCCACGCCGAAGAACTGTCTGCAACCAACCGAAAGCTTGCAGCCACGATCAAGGCATTGGAAGAGGCCAAACGCGAGCTGACCGAAATCGAAGCCCGCACACGCATGATGACCGAAATGATGCCGGCTCATATCGCGCATTTGGATAGCACTGGTCGATATGACTACTCCAACCGCCGTTTGAGCGCGGTCCTGCCCGGACGTCCGTCGGAGATTCTTGGGCTTCACATATCCGAAGCGCTTGGTGCCGCCGCGTATCGGCGGGTCAAAGCGCATCTGGCAAAAGCCTATGACGGAGAAACCTCCGTATTCGAGTTCAACGAGGATCAGGATTCCCGCCGTATCCGCGTTTCATTCACGCCGGATGACGCCGGTGGCGTATATGTAATGTCGGTTGATATCACCGAAGAAACGCAGGCGCGCGTCGTTTTGCAGCAAACGCGCCGCCGAGCTATGGCCGCCCAGATGACCAGTGGGTTGGCTCATGACTTCTCCAACTTGCTGACGATCATCCTTGGGATGCAGTCCAAACTGAACAAAATGGACCTGTCGGATGAAGCACATGAGCTGGTTGCCGCGACACAGCAAACGGCGCGTCGGGGTGGGCAATTGCTCAACCGGATTGCGGACATGACCGGGAACCGAACGCCACATCCTCAGGCCACGGACATGAAGGCGCTGTTGGAAGACCTGAGAATATTGGCCTCGCCTTCCTTGCCGCGCGGCGTCGGTTTGTCTGTGGTCAACACTTTGCCCGACCGGGCTTTGATGCTGGACCCGGGAATGGTGCAGGATGCGTTGCTGAACCTGGTGTTGAATGCGCGGGATGCCTGCGGCAGTTCGGGCCAGATTACAATCAGCGCGCATACCATCGGAGAAATTTGGGTTGAAATCACCGTATCGGACACTGGCCCGGGCTTTACACCAGAGGCGCTGGAAAAGGCGCTGAACCCGTTCTTTACCACCAAGGGAAGCGACGGGTCGGGGCTTGGACTGCCCATGGTGTATGACACTGTCAAGCTGGCCGGGGGCGATCTGAACCTCAAGAACACGCCATCAGGCGCATCCGTCGTTTTGCGGTTGCCCTATCGGCCAGCTCCACCCGTGCAAGACGGTCTGGTACTTCTGGTCGAAGACAGCGAAGATTTGCGGGGGCAGTTTCGGGATATGCTGGTAGAGCTGGGCTTCGCCGTCATCGAGGCCAATTCGGTAGATGAGGCACTGGCGTTGATAAACAGCGTTGAAGACATTTCTCTGGTCCTGTCCGATATCCGTCTCGAAGGAAGTGGTACCGGTCTGGACATTTTGCGGCAGGTGAAGCCGGGATTGCCATGTATCCTTATGACATCGCTGCCCAGTTCGGACCCGTTGTACCAGCGCGCCCTTGCGTTGGCCCCGGTGTTGCGTAAACCGTTTTCGCAGGCTCAATTGTCAGCCCTGATCCAAACCGAGGCCGCCTGATGACGCAACCGCTGGTTACCATCCTCGATGACGAACCCGAAATCCGGCGCATCCTAACGGACGCTCTGGAGGATGCCGGTTTCCGTACGCAGAGTTTTTCCCGCGCGCGAGAATTCGAGGCTGCGCTCAACCGTGTGACGCCCGATGTCTGTCTGGTCGACCTGTCATTGCCGGATACGGATGGGCTGGCGTTGGTTCATCGTCTGGCGTTGGAACAAGGCGCGGCCGTGATCATCATTTCGGGGCGCGCGCAGGTGCAGGACCGTGTTACGGGGCTGGAACTTGGGGCAGACGATTATATTACAAAACCGTTTGACCCTGCGGAAGTCGTGGCGCGGATCAGGGCAAGATTAAGAACACCCCGCACTCAGACCTCTCATTCGGATACGGCGGAATTCAACGGCTGGACCGCACATTTTGACCGATACGTGCTTGAAAGTGAATCAGGTGACGAAACGCCGTTCAGCCATGCAGAGGGGGAAGTCCTGCGGCTGTTTCTGGAAAGCCCCAAGCGGCTGATCAGCAGGGGACAAATGCAGGAGTCCCTGGGCGGCGCAGCCGGAGACAGTTTTGACAGGGCGATGGATGTTCGGATTTCCAGGTTGCGTACCAAGCTGGGAGAGGACCCCAAGAACCCGCGGTTGATCAAGACGATCTACGGGGCGGGGTATATATTTTTGGGTGATGTCGGTTGGAAGTAGACGCAGATCCAACCGGCCGAGACTTGGTCAGATGAGTTGTTTTCCATGCCTGTTCAACCCTTTCGAGCCTTCCGTGCTGAAGCTGCTGACACCGTGATTTCCGTATCGGAAGTGACACGTCTGTCCCCAATTACCCTATCGCTCATTCGCGCAATGCCTGATCCTTTATCTTCACAACCGGTTGCAGAATATAATCCAGCACTGTTTTGCGGCCAGACAGAATGTCCACTTCGGCAATCATTCCAGGTATGATTTCGACCGCTATGCCATTCCCATCAAGCATGGTGCTTTTGGTTCGGATCTCGACCACAAAGACCTCTTCGTCATTCCGCTCTGATCGTGTGACCGTGTCTGCACCGATGCGGATGATTTCACCATCCAGCGCCCCGTATCGTGCGAAGTCATAAGCCGTGATTTTGACCTTCACAGGCTGACCAGCGTGCAAAAACGCGATATCCTCAGGCTTTACATAGGCTTCAACCAGCAATGTGTCGTCCAGCGGCACGATTTCAACAAGGTCCTCTCCACTGCGGGCGAGACCGCCGATGGTGGAGCGATGAATCCGGTTTACAATGCCGCGTACCGGAGACCGAACCTGTGCCCTTGACGCCCGGTCGCGCAAAGCGGGCAGGGCGGGTTGCAAGGCAGCCAGCTCGGCAGTAGCAAGCGCCAGATCCGTCAGCGCGGCGCTGCGAAACCGGCTTCGCACCGCTTGAATCCGATCATCGATTTCGTCCAAGCCCGTTTGCAACCTGTTGGTCACAGCTTCTGCCCGCACCTTGCGACCGCGCCATTCGGCTTCACTCCGCCGCAACGCAAGCAATGTTGTTGCAGGCTCCATTTGACGCTCGACCAGCGGCGCCATGATGGCCCTCTCTTCGGCCAGGACCACCAGGGTTTCTTCTGCCGTCACTTGATCGACCAGGCCTTCCTCAAACTCTCGCTGTTTTTGCTGACGCTGACGCTCCAGGATGGCTATTTCTGCCTCCAACTCAGTCTGCCGGCCTTGGTACAGTGCAGTTTCGGATTGCACGACGGTAGGCGCGCCGTTGATCAGTTGAACATCGAAATCCAGTTGTGTCCCATCAATTTCGGACCGAAGACGTTGGATGCGCGCCATCAGCCCAAACGCGCGTTGCTGTTCCTGACTGAGCTGACTGTCAATATGGGTTGTTTCCAGTTCCATCAGCAGTGAACCTTTTTCGACCAGTTGGCCTTCGCGCACGTGCAATGACTGCAATACGCCGGGCTCGGTGGCTTCGATCAGCTGGATGTCTCCGGAAGGCACGATCCGGCCGTCCACGCGCGTGACATCGTCCAGTTCGGTCAGATGCGCCCACAATAGCGCGGCGATCAGGCAGAGCAGAATCACCAAAAGCAGCAAGGAACTCCGAACAGGAGAGCGTCCCTGCATCTCGCGCGCCAGGGTGGCCAGATCAGGATGCTGCGACATTCAGGTGCCTCCCTGTCCGACGAACATGTTGCGTCAGCATGCTTTTGGGGCCATCCGCCGCGATTTTCCCGTGTTCAAGGATGATGACTCTGTCAACAAGCTCCAACAGGCTGGTTCTGTGTGTAATGACAACCATGGTGGACTCTGCCGTGCATTCTTTCAGACGTTGGATTACCTGGGCTTCGGTTTTGACATCCATCGCGCTTGTTGGTTCATCCAGCAGGAGAACCGGCGGACGGCCTATGAGTGCCCTTGCCAGGGCAATGGCTTGCCGCTGTCCGCCAGAGAGGCCTTCGCCGCGTTCCGCGAGTTGAAGATCGTAACCCCCGGGATGGTTAGCCACGAAATCCTCAACCCCGGCGGCGCGGCCTGCTTCGATCAGTTCGTGATCTTTTGGCCGGACTGCGCCACTCGCGATATTGTCCCGGACTGATCCGGAAAAGAGCCATATGTCCTGCAGGACGGATCCGATATTGCGTCGCAGATCGCCAGGATCGATCTGGCGGATATCAAGGCCGTCGAATGTGACAGATCCAACACGCGGCGCGTACAATCCCAGCATCAGACGTGCGATGGTGCTTTTCCCGCAGCCAATCTGACCCAAGATCGCCACTTTTTCACCCGGTTTGATCGTGAATGAAACGCCTTGCAGGGTATCTTCCCCCTGATCAGGGTAGGAAAAATACACGTTGTTGAAGGCGATCGCCCCTTTGAAATGGGGCCGGTTCACCCATGTTCGGCCTTGTGGGCGTTCGCTTTCCGCCATCATCAGCGCGTTGAGGTTTCGGTATGCGCTTCGGGCTTGGTTAAGCCTTGTCAACGTTTGCGCCAACTGCCCCAAAGGTGCCAGTGCCCGCCCTGTCAGCATCACCGAGGCAACCAAAGCGCCCATGCTGGTCTGACCGTCTGTGATCAGAAAAACACCATAAAATACGATCAACACCTGTGCCGCTTGTTGCGTAAAACCGGTGAGGTTAAGAGCAAATTGTGTAACGGCCCGGCTCTGAGCACCGTGCGAGGATTGCCGTTCTATCGCCTGCTCCCATCGGGAACGCATTTGCCGGCCCGCGGCCGTTGTCTTTATAGTTTCAAGGCCCGAGATAGCTTCTACGAGGACCGATTGTTTGGATTGCCCGTCAGACAGGCTCTTTTCTGCCATGCGGGACAGAAGCGGCTGTACGGCCAAACCTGTCAGCAGAACCACAGGCACGGCCAGAGCCGGGACCAATGCCAGTTGTCCGCCGACCAGGTAAATCACAAACACGAACAACCAGATGAACGGCAGATCCACGACGGCAACAAGCGTTGCGGACGTGAAGAACTCACGCAGGGTCTCGAACTCACGGATGGTACTGGTCATAGCGCCGGTGGAACCCGCGCGTGACTTCATCTGGATGTTCAGAACGTGGTCGAAAATTCGCCGCCCCATGAGCAAGTCGGCTTTTTGCCCGGCCTTGTCGATGAACGCTGCTCGCAGCAATTTTAGCGCGAAGTCAAATAGCAGCGCCAAGGCCACGCCCGCCGTCAAGGCAATGAGCGATTCGGTTGCCTCATTGGGCAACACGCGATCATAGACAACCATGATAAAAACTGAGGTCGACAAGCCAAGAAGGTTTGCCAGTGCCGCAGCGAGAGCAACTTGTATGTAAGTCCATCGATTGGCGGACAGCGCCGCGCGAAACCAATGACCTCGGTAAGCCGCGTGACCGGTGTCCAATTCCCCTGTATGATTTCGCCGAAACAAGACCGCGAAACCGGTGTATGATTTGGCCAGCTGTTCTTCAGAAACTTCACCGATTCCTTCACCAAGTTCCGGATCATAGACCAGCAAGGCACCGTTTTTTGCGCGACCGTGGTACACAACCGCCTTGTTTTCGGTCATCAGCAACAAGGCCGGAGCCAATGCTTCGTCAAAACTCGCGATGCGGCGCTCGCCATAGCCCGCCTGTAGACCTGTGTTTTCCGCCACCGAGAGGATGTCACGAACAGTCAGATCCCCGTCCGAACCGGTCTGCGACGCCTGGATCGTTGCAAGGGTCAGAGGGCGTTCAAGCGTCGCGGCGATATTCAGAATGCAGGCTTCGTAGCATGTCAAACGAGCGCGATCCTGCATTGATTTCAACGTGCTCATTTCACCTCGTTCCAATTGCCAAGCGAAAGTCCGAGCAGGTCCAGAATGTCTCCGGTAAGGCTCAGTGCCGCGTAGTTGGTCAGAAAATAACTCTGTTCGGCCAGAATCAGGCGTTCTTGCGCATTTACGTAATCGCGTTGAGCGTCCAGAATTTCGATCAGGCTGCGACGCCCAATCGAGAACTGTGCGCGGGATGCAGTAACACTGTCGGCATTGGCAGTTGCCGCAATACGGGCCGCGCGCAGCCGTTCTGCGCCTGCTTTTTGATCGGATCGAATAAAGCCCAGCTCCCGCATGATTTCGCGAACCAATTGCTCTCTCGCGAACTCCGCTTCTTTTACTTTGGCTTCTGCTGCTGCGATGGCGGCGCGGCGTTGGCCGGTGCTGTCAAGCTCGTAGTTGAAAGAAAGATCCACGCCAAAATTTGCGTCCCGAGTGTCATCCTGGTTGGCAAATGCGGCGACCCGAACGTTCGGTTTGCGCCGTGCCTGAGCGGCCGACCATTCGGCTTTGGCTGCCAGCAAGCCGGCATCCGCCCTGCGGATCTGAGGGCTGTTCATCACGATCTGGGCATCACTTCTGTTCAGCGGTGGAGCTGGTACAGGAGGGGGCAATGAGCCGGGGAAAGTTCCGAACACTTCTCGAAACCGCGCTTCGGCCCGATCAGTTCGTGATCGTGCGTCAGCCAGTCTTGTGCGTGCATCTGCCATCCTGGACTGCGCGGTCAGAACATCAGCATTTGAACCGGCGCCACCCGCTGTGCGGTCCGAAATCTGACGCACCAGTTCTTCATGAACCGAAACATTGTCAGCCGCGATGCGGAGCAACGTTCTTTGATCAATGACAAGCACATAGGTCTCGATGGCGGCCAGCGCCGTGGCCGATGCCGTCTGAATTTGATCGCCCCGTGTTTCCAGAACACGTGCCCGGGCTGCCGTCAGATCCCCCGAGGCAGCCCCACCGTCATAAACCAATTGTGAAATTCTCAGATAGGGTGAAACATCTGCAATGTCCGATTCGACCCGTTCGGACCGTGCATTTATTCCCAACGAGATCTGCGGAAGGAAGGCGCCTTCCGCCGCATCTTTATTGGCTGATGCGATATCCATCCTGGTATTGCTTTGCGCCAGTGTCGGGCTTGTCTCTACGGCCTGGCGCACGCGTTGCCCGAATGCACTACTGCTGAGCTTTGCCGATGGCTTTGCTGCCCCGGCACCGGTGGTCCCGGGTGCAAAAGACACTGCCACTAGAGTCAAATCAGGAAGCGGCGTGCAGGCGGACAACGGTATTGCGAGCAGAGCGAACGCAACCCAGGACAAAACTGCTTTACAGGAACGCATGATGACCCTCCTGCCTGCAATGGTCCATGGCTTCTTCTTTCTGTTGCGCCGCAACCAACGCGTCCAAGAACCCTGAAACACCGGTGGTCTGTTGTGTAAGAGAACCATCAGCTTCCCGATGCGCGCGGGCATGTGCATGTGTCAGCCAGATACTGTGGGTCACCGAAATCTGATGAGCGTGAATCAGTCGCAAACCCCCATTCGAAGTAAGCAGTGACAAGTGCGCGCGGGGAATTTTCTCCAGGGCGTTCTGCGTGACGCCAAAATGCCCGCTCGGAAACTCAACTCCCTGAAAAGTGGTGAGCGGACCAAACAATCCCATGTCCGCAAGAACACGACACAGATGAGTTGTGTATTTCATCGACTCTTTCAGGGCGCGAAAGAAAGCTGCGACTTTTTTCAGCTCCGGCGCAAGTTGACCTGATTTGTCGAAGAATGTTTCGTCCTCCAGATTGTCAGTGATAAGCCCCGCCGTTTCGTCGACAAGCAATTCGTCACGGCCGTCACCATCCGGTTCAATCAGTCGTGGCCGGAACGGAGCACAGCGCAAGACGCTTGGCACATAAGTCGCGAGCCATTTGCCATGTGCTGACACAAATGGCGTAGGCTGGTCTGATTGCATGGACAATACAGCCACTGGATAAAACCCGTGTTCAGATTTCCGAAAAGTGATTGGAAATGTGGCGGCGGCCTGAAGAATTTCTGCTTCGACCACAGGGCAATCTGCCATAGTCCGTGCGAAATCGAACGAGGTGAACCGCCTCCAGAACCGATGACCATGTCTTCCAAGACTGACCGGAGTTAAGCCATTCTGTGCCATAACCGCCTCATGATGTTGAATTACGTCTGTATGTGCGCCGGTCTGGATCAGGCCGTTGCCCCGGTCGGGTCGGTGTGCAGGATGTTATCTGCGGTCAGGCCGCTCAGATCGCTCAGGTCTTGGAACGTGGCCACGGTTTCAACGCTGGCATCGTTCGCCGCCTGGAAATCTACCTTGACCAGAACACTGTCTGTTCCGTCGGTTGCCATCACGTAAAGCTCATCGCCCGCCATGACTCCGGCAAGACTCTCGACAGCGGCTTCGATTGTGCTGAGGTTGAGGTCGGTGAGTACCGTGCTGAGGCCGACAAATCCGGTGTTCGTGCCCAACGTGTCTCCGGTTGAAAGCAATTCGAATCCGGTGCCATCACCGCGAAGCGTATTGGTGTCCAGCCCGTGGAACATCAGTGCGTCGGTTACATCCGCAGCCGGGCCAATCGTAAAGCCAGTCACAGCGTCTGTACCATTGCTGGCCGGGTCGGCCTCGAAGACGACGATGTCTCGCCCTGCTGCAGAAACATCAATGGTATCGTCGCCGTCACCGCCGCGCGTGATGGTGTCCGTATTCGCAGCGGTGAGCGTGTCATCACCATTGGTGCCAAACTGCACTGTCGTCGGTCCGCCATCAGACGTTTTGATTGTCAGCTCAATAGGCTGGCTGGAGTCCTGGATCGTCATCGTGAAGGTGACAAGCGGCTGAGAAAGATCTGTAAAGGTTGTCGCGGCGCCGGCAAAATTCATCGCGCCCCCGGCGCCCGGGCTGGCCAAGAACAAATCGAAGGCGTTGTTTTCCGAAACCGACGCCGTGTTGAATGTGACAACCGAAGGGTCAAATCCAAGCTCTGCCGTCAAAGCCAGACCGCCAGAGATATCGCGGTCGGCTTCGGCATAGATTGCGAATGTCACCGTAGATCCCGAGCGCCCAACTTCAGAGATCACATAGGCGGCGGGTTCATGCGCAACGGCCTGCTCGGAAACCGGCAGCGGATCTGGTCCACCCGCAACTGTCGCCTGCGCGGAAAAGACAAGGTCATCACCTGCCTCCACTGCCGAAAAGTTGGGCGCCGCGACAGCCAGCGACCAGAATCCGTCTGCGGCCACCGTTGCAGATCCGACCGAACTGCCGTTTAACGTGACATCCACCGACTGGCCGATTGACAATCCGGTCGATGACCCGCCGAGAGTAATTCCGGAAGCTTTGGCATCGGCAAGACCAATCGAATTGTTGGCCCCGACATCGTTCAACGTCAACAGGGGGCGAAAATCTGTGGAAAGTGAGCTGTTCGCCGCGGCTGAGTTGTTTCCTGCCAGATCGTCAACAGTGGCGGAAATGGAATAGCTCGTTCCGTCAGAGAGCATTCCAAGATCACTTGCTGGAACGGTAACTGCCCACGAACCATTTGATGCAACGCCTGTATAGGTTTGCCCGCCGAATGTGACCGAAACGGTCTGGCCATCTTCAGCCGTGGTTGTGCCTGAGATTGCAAGATCCACGCCCCTCTCGGTCACGTCCAACACGGCACCCACAGGCAGACTGTTTATGGTTATCGAAGGTGCTGTAAAGTCAGTGGCAAAGCTTGTCGTGGTTTGATTGTTGTTTCCCGCCGCGTCCGAGATCGACGCATTGATATTGTAAGTCTCGTTGTCTTGCAGGGCAGACAAATCTGTCACGGTTGCCGTATAGGTCCAAGTGCCCCCGGTTACCGTTGCCGTTCCGGTGACGTCCGTAGTGCCGTCAGCGCGCGTGATTTCGACGGTAACAACTGTTCCGTCCGGCGCATCGGAAGTTCCTGACACCGTCAGGTCGGTTCCTTGTTCAACGGCGTTCATGACGGCCCCGTCGGATACGGTTGAAATTCCGATCGTCGGTGGCGTGAAATCGGTGGTAAAGCTGTTGTTCGCTTGCAGAGCCGGATTCCCGGCAGCGTCCGAGACATCCGCAGTTACGGTGACCGTCGACGCGTCAGATAGACCTGTCAGATCCGTAGCAGGTACAGTTACGCTCCAATTGCCGCCAGAAACCATTGCGCTATGGGACTGCCCGTTCAGACTGACGGTTACGATTTGTCCGTCTTCAGCTGTCGTACTGCCAGAGATGGAAAGATCCGTGGCCCGCTCGGCTGCATTCATGACAGCTCCGTCCGAGAAACTGTCGATGCTGAGCGTCGGCGCGGTCACATCCTTGGAAAATGTCACTCCGGCCTGCGGTGCCGTCACGCCACTGGCGTCGTCGACATCTGCGGTAACAGAGAAGTTGCCTCCATCCGACAAGGACGCCAGATCCCCAGCTGGCACAGTCACGTTCCAGGCCCCGCCGGATACTGTTCCGGAATATGTTTGACCATCGAGGGTTACGGTAACTTGCTGACCTTCCTCAACGTTTGACGTCAGCCCGCTGATGGTCAAGTCGGATCCGGCTTCGGTTGCGTTCAGTACGGAACCAACAGGAAGGGGTGTTATCGAAATGGAAGGGCCGGTCAGGTCCACGGGAACCGATACAAGAAGCGGTACTGCCGGATTGCCCGACACGTCCTCGACGGCTACCAGAACAGATGCAGGTATTCCGGTGGAAAGACTGCTCAGATCGGAATTGGGGATCGTTACACTCCAGCTTCCGCCAGAAGCGGTGCCTGTGTGCACTTGTCCGTTGAACGTAACGATGATGGTCTGACCATCCTCTGCCGAGGTGGAACCGGTCAAGGCCAGGTCGCCGGCTACGTCGATCAGTTCTATCGAGCCGCCAGCCACAGGATCCAGAGAAACAGTTGGTGCAGTGAAATCAGTATCGAAGCTCCCGCTCGCCTGTGGTGCGGGATTTCCCGCCGCGTCAGCAACATCCGCGGTAACGGCAATCGTCGCGCCATCAGGAAGGGCCGAGAGGTCTGCCGCCGGAACGGTGACGCTCCATTGTCCATTGGATACCGTGCCCGAATAGTTTTGCCCGTTCATTGAGACGGTAACGGTCTGCCCGTCTTCTGTATCGGTTGTTCCGGTGACCGTCAGATCCGTTGCCTGTTCGATCGAATTCAAAACAGCGCCATCGGAAAACCCGGTGATCGACAGGGTTGGAGGAATTGTATCAATATCGAACTTGACGGATTCGCTGGACAGTTCCGTGCCTGAATCGTCCAGATGTCTGACTGTCACCGTAGAGACGCCTTGCGGAAGCGCATTTGCTTCGGCCGCAGTGAGAGAAATGCTCCAACTGCCGTCATCGTTGGGTGTTACGGTTTTGACCAGCGAACCTATCGTGACCTCGACTGTCGATGTTCCTTCGGGTGCGGCGGCATTGGTAATGGCACTGTTCAATGCCGTTGCCTGAAGTTCGGCCAGGTTCAGGCTGGTATAGCTCGGTTCCGGTTGGGGTTGGGGTTTAGGCGCTGGCGCGACAGGTTCCGGGGAATCGCCGCTGCCGCCACCGCCTCCGCCCGCAGCGGCAGCTGCGCCGGCCAGCCCGAGGCCGCCCAATGCAGCCCCGGCGCCGCTGATTCCGCCAGCTGCTGCGCCGGCTTCAGCTGCGCTGAACTGGGCGATTTCAGCAACCGCCTCTTCCGCGATCATGATTGCGCCGCTGTCCAGGACCTGCACGTTTTCCGCCGCCACGATCATCGTCCGACCGTCCGCCATTTTCAGAAGAACATCGCCGTTTTTCAGCAACTTGGCGGAGCGTACACCCGGAATTGTCTCTGCGAACTGGAAGGCGTAAAGCTCTTCGATGGTTGCTTGTGACAAGGCAGGCAAGGCCATCAATGTGGACATGAGGCCGCCAGCCGCGCCGCGACCCGCCCAACGACCAAGCTTACCATTGATCCATTGTTGAACTTGAGATTTGCGATCTCCGTCCGTCGAGTCAGCCGCCGGACGATTGTTGGCCTCAGGTGCTTTGGTCATCTTGCCCTCGCATGTGGTGTCCGCGATCATCGCAACAGGAAAGGATGTGCTGTTTGGCGTTTTGCTCATCTGTCTTTCCCATTTGTTGCCGTAGCGATCGGACCTGAAAAAATTGAGTTAAACTGAAACCGAACTTCTCGTTTTCACCACAATTCTGCTTCGGTTTCGGTCTGCTCATCTGGTCATCTTGCCGTAACTGCCAGGGGTGGCGCGGGAGGTGATGGCTGTGATGCTTCAGTTCGAAAGTGTAGTGGCAACGGGGAGCGCGGCGCTCGATTCAGGTATCGGCGATACGGCTTTAAAAACGCTTAACGGGAATACGTATCTCTACACGGTGACCGGCCCGGGTGGCGGCGTCGCGGTCTGGCGGCTGGTCGACGGTGCCCTGCCGCAGCTGGTTGATACCGAGTATTACAGCGGTTCGATCACCTTCCAGGTGGGGCGCAGTGCCACGTCGATAACGCTGGCGGGAACCGAGCAGATTGCGCTCGACATCAACACTGCCACGGGCCTGGTCGGGTATGACGTGAACGCGGACGGAACGATCGGTAACCTGAAGGAAACGGGTGTGCTCAACGGAGGCGGAGATATCTCAGCCATCGTACAGTTTTCACTTGGGTCTTCGGGTGTCCTTGCGATGGCGCATGAGGATACAGGCAATATCAGAACCTACCATGTGAACGCGAACGGGACGCTCAGTCTTGCGGGTTTGATTGCCGGCACAGCGGATGCCATGCAGACGTTGCGGTCGGGTTCGGAACATTTTCTGATCTCAAGTGACGCGGCAACAAACTCTGTCTCGACATATCGCATCGATTCCGGCACCGGCACTTTAACCGAGATCAACAATGATTCGGCGCTCGGAACCCTTGGTGTTTCTACTCCAACGGATGTCGAGACCGTAGAGGCATACGGTAAATCCTGGGTCGTGGTGGCGGGGTCCGGCAGCAACTCTCTCAGTGTTCTTCAATTGAACAGCGATGGTAGTTTGAAGGCGACGGACCATGTGCTTGATACGCTTCATACGCGGTTTGAATCGGTTCAGGATCTGGAGGTCATAGACGTGAACGGTCGGGTCTTTGTGGTTGCAGGCGGCGGCGATGATGGCCTGTCTCTGTTCACTTTGACACCCGAAGGTCAACTTGTTCATATGGACAGTTTCGAGGATACGCTGGCCAGTGGATTGCAGAATGTCGAATCGCTGGCGGTTGCACATGTGGGCGACGAGCTGCAAATTCTCGTGACGTCACAACAGGATGCCGGGGTGAACGTCCTGACGGTCCCGGTCGATGATCTGGGTGTGGTGCGCAAGGGGTTTGGTACCGTGAACGGGAGCGCGTCGGACGATATCCTCAGCGGCGGTATTCTGGACACGACCCTTCTGGGGGGCGCCGGAGACGACATTCTCATCGCGGGGAAGGGTGCGACGACGATGTCGGGTGGTGCAGGGGCCGACATCTTCGTGATGCAGTCCGGTAGTGGTCTGACCACAATAACCGATTTTCAGGCGGGCGTGGATCGTCTGGATATGTTCGACTACCCGCTGTTGCGGTCGCCTCAGCAACTGACCTTTACCAGCACGGCAAACGGGGCTCAGATCGAATATCGTGGCGAGGTCGTGCAGGTCCAATCCGCCTCGGGCGGCGCTTTGACAAGCACGGATATCTTTGGCGCAGGCTTCGCCGGACCGGATCACATCCCGGTAGATTTCGGGGACCTGGGCGGGCAGACACCGGGCAGCTCTGGTGGATTGGTCGGGCAGATTACGGTGGACAGCGAGGCTGCGAATCCGGGGCTGACGGATGCGGAAATCCGGTTCACGCCGGACGGCGGGGGCACGGTATCCGGCACCGCAGATGATCAGGGGCGGTTCGATCTGGAATTGCCCGATGGCACCTTTCCCGGAGTGCTGGACATCACCAAACACTATTCCACGGCGAGCGGAAAGATTGACGCGCTGGACGCCTTGCAAGTGTTGCGCATCTCGGTTGGTCTCGACCCGACATGGGGTCCCGCGACCGCGGAAAACCTGATAGCCGCAGACGTCAACAGGGATGGCACTGTGAACGCCCTGGATGCGCTTGCAATTTTGCAAGTCGCCGTTGGGCAGTCCACGGCCCATGACCCTGAATGGGTATTTCTGGATGAGAACGCGGACCTTTCAGGGATTACCAGGGACAATGTAACCTATCAGACAGGTGTCGACGTCGTGGCGGTGGATGGGGTCATCAACGTGGACATGACCTCCATCCTGTTGGGAAATCTCGAAGCGGCCTGAGCGCCGAAAGATATCTCGGCCAAAGCAGGCTTGTACCTTTTTAAGCAGTAAGGTGTGGATCGGCTTTTGCGGCCAAATTGACACGTCCCAGCCTCAGCGCTCGAATACCGCCCCATGTCGCGGTGCTTTTGGTTTCGACCCAAGCGTTGGCGCGCCTGCGGCTTCACTATCTGTTACATCCCTGTGTTTTCATGCAGAGATGGTCCAATAATTTCAATGAATTCTACCAGAATCGCAACTTGCCTGCGATAATCGCCCGACCTTCGGAACCGATAAGCCGCTCAAATTGCTGATCAGACAACATAGGTCTTGGCGTCGGTGGAGCAAATGTGACATAGCAGGCCGAGACATCAACACATAGATGAAAATTAGTAACAATGGAAATATTGGCGCTTTCCATTCCGGAAGTGAAACTGATCACCCCGAAGCGTTTTGGCGATCATCGCGGGTTTTTTGAGGAAACCTACAATGGCGACAGTTTTGCGGCACAAGGAATTCATACGCAATTCGTTCAGGACAATCATTCCCTTTCGAGCACGGTGAACACGGTACGCGGATTGCATTTTCAGGCTCCGCCAAGGGCGCAGGCCAAGCTGGTGCGCTGCGGTCGTGGGCGGCTGTTTGATGTCGCGGTCGATATCCGCAAAGGCTCGCCCACCTATGGTCGCTGGGTCGGTGAAGAACTGAGTTTCGAAAACGGGCGGATGCTGTTGGTTCCTGCGGGGTTCGCGCATGGGTTCGTGACGTTGGAGCCGGAGACCGAGATCGTCTACAAGTGTTCTGATACCTACGCGCCGGAAACTGAAGGCGCGGTTCGTTGGGACGATCCCGATATCGGCATTGAATGGCCACAGAGCAATTCAGAACCCCAGCTGTCCGAGAAAGATCGGATCGCACCACTTCTGCGCGAAATTGAATCTCCTTTCGTATTCGAGGACACACAATGAAAATTCTGGTTACGGGCGGGGCGGGCTTTATCGGATCTGCCGTTATCCGTCGCGCGATTGCCGATGGGCATTCGGTCGTCAATGTCGATGCCCTGACCTATGCGGCCTGTCTGGACAATGTTGCCTCTGTCGCGGATGCGCCGGGATACGTTTTTGAACATGCGGACATCCGGGATGCCGCCGCCATGTCGGCGATACTGGACAAGCACCAGCCAGACGCGATCATGCATCTGGCCGCTGAAAGCCATGTTGACCGTTCGATCGATGGCCCGGCCGCGTTCATCGACACGAACCTGACCGGTACTTATGTATTGCTGGAAGCCGCACGCGCCTATTGGGTGGGTGCCGGCCGGCCCGAGCATTTCCGGTTTCATCACATATCAACCGACGAGGTCTTTGGGTCCTTGGGTAAAACCGGGTTTTTCACCGAAGACAGCCCATACCAGCCGAACTCACCCTATTCGGCCTCGAAAGCGGGATCGGATCATCTCGTGCGGGCGTGGCGTGAAACATACGGCCTGCCAGTGGTTCTTACCAATTGCTCCAACAACTACGGCCCTTACCAGTTTCCGGAAAAGCTGATCCCCGTTGTCATCCTCAGCGCGCTGGCGGGCAAACCGATCCCGATTTACGGGAAAGGCGACAACATTCGCGACTGGCTGCATGTCGATGACCATGCCGAAGCCCTGTTGCTGGTGCTCGAAAAGGGTGAACTGGGCCGCAGCTACAATATCGGTGGCGAGAATGAGATGACCAATCTTGATCTTGTCAGAATGCTGTGTTCGATCCTGGATCGCCTCAAGCCGGGTGAAACGCCCTATGCGGATTTGATCACGTTCGTCGCTGACCGCCCGGGTCACGATCAGCGTTATGCCATCGATCCGACCCGGATTCGGACCGAACTGAACTGGCGCCCTTCCTATACGCCCGAAACCGGGCTGGAACAGACGGTTCAGTGGTATCTGGACAACAGCGCATGGCTGAACGCCTTGCAGGCCCGCAGTGGCGTGGGTGAGCGGCTGGGTGTTGCCAAATGAAGGCGCTGGTATTCGGCCACGGGGGGCAGGTAGCAACCGAGTTGCGACGTCGCGGACAGGTGCATGGTGTCTTGGTTGAATCCTTGGATCGCGCCGCGGCGGACCTGTCTGACCCGTCGCACTGTGCAGACGCCATTCGGAACACGGATGCGGACGTGATCATCAATGCGGCCGCCTATACTGCCGTTGACCAGGCCGAAGAAGAAAGCGACCTGGCGCAACGGATCAACGGAGATTCACCCGGAGCAATGGCGCGTGCCGCCGCTGTCCGAGGCCTGCCCTTTCTGCATATTTCCACGGATTACGTTTTTGACGGCTCTGGTACGACCCCCTGGAACACCGATGACCCGACCGGGCCCTTGGGGGCCTATGGTCGAACCAAGCTGGACGGCGAACACCAGATCGCAGAGGCTGGCGGCCACTATGCCATTTTGCGGACAAGCTGGGTGTTTTCGGCCCACGGAAAGAACTTTGCAAAGACCATTCTCCGACTGGCAGAAACCCGTGACAAGCTGACCATCGTCGCAGATCAGATCGGCGGGCCAACACCTGCTGCAGACATCGCCGAAACCTTGCTGAAAATGGCCAAGGCTGGCCTCGAAGCCAAAGGGGGGGTGTTTCACTATTCCGGTGCACCTGATGCCAGCTGGGCGGATTTCGCCCGTGAAGTTGTTTCTCAATCCGGCTTGTCGGTCGAAATCGAGGATATTCCAACCGAGGCTTACCCAACGCCGGCACCCAGGCCGCTGAACTCACGTATGGACTGTTCGCGGCTGGATAATGTGTTCGGAATCCAGAGACCCGACTGGAAAGCCGGATTGGCCGAGATATTGAGCGAGTTGAAGTCAGCGACCAGCTGAACCTTGAAAGGACAGATTATGCAGCGCAAAGGCATTATTCTTGCCGGTGGGTCCGGAACCCGGCTTTACCCGATCACCATGGCGATATCGAAGCAATTGCTGCCGATCTACGACAAGCCGATGATCTTTTACCCGCTGAGTGTTTTGATGCTGTCGCAGATCCGCGAGATCGCGATCATCACCACCCCCCAAGATCAGGATCAATTTCAGCGCCTGTTGGGAGATGGCAGTCAATACGGGTTGTCCTTGACATGGATCGTGCAACCGTCTCCTGACGGTCTGGCGCAGGCTTATACACTGGCCGAGGATTTTCTGGACGGTGCCCCGTCAGCGTTGATTCTGGGTGATAACATTTTCTTCGGACATGGCCTTCCGGACCTGCTGCTCGAGGCGGATCAACTGAAGCGCGGCGGTACGGTTTTTGCGTACCGGGTCGCTGACCCAGAACGCTACGGAGTTGTGGATTTCGAAGGGAACAAAGCCCGCGCGATCGTCGAAAAACCCAAGGTGCCTCCGTCGAATTACGCGGTGACGGGTCTTTATTTTCTGGATGGCGACGCTCCGGCCCGCGCGCATGAGGTCAAACCGTCAGATCGCGGCGAGCTGGAAATCACGTCACTGCTGGAAATGTATCTGGACGAAGGTTTGCTGGATGTGCAGACCATGGGGCGCGGTCTTGCCTGGCTGGATACCGGCACGCACGGGTCTTTGCTGGATGCGGGAAACTTCGTGCGAACGATCACGGAACGTCAGGGTATGCAGACCGGCAGCCTGGATGAAATCGCATGGGCAAATGGCTGGATCGACGACGAGGCTCTTGATATGCGCGCGCGCCTATTCGCCAAGTCCACGTACGGCACCTATCTTAAAGGGCTTCTGAGCTAGGCCGCGAACTGTCTCATGGTTGCGTGTTTAGGCTGGAATTTGCGTGGGCTGTAAGCTGCTTCACGCTTTGTGATCAAGGTCTGAACGGGGCTGGGCGGGCATTCCGGTCATGCCAAAACGCCACGCAAGAAGGCCCATTGTTTGGCGCGTTTTCTCGCTGAAAACAACATAGCCGGAGACATCATTTGCAGTAGCGCCGATGCCAGGGCACGACCAGAGGCCATCGGGACTTCATGCTTGCGGGCGACGTAAACGCGCGATTGCCCCCTATACCAGCCCTTCAGGCCAGCGATGGCTGGGCTTCCTGGCGAGGATTTGCCTCTGGCATGGCGCATCTGAGAGTTGTGAACATAGTATAGTGGCCTGCAAACGGCTTTGAGCCGCAGGCTCAGATCATCGTCCTCATGAATCAGAAAGATTTCGGGATCAAACCCGCCGACCGCTTCGAACGCTTCGCGGCGGACCAGGAAGGCGACGCCGACGAGGACCGGCAATTCAAAGCCGGAATCGGCTGTTTTCCTGGGCAGTGTTTCATTTCGGGGAATGATTACACTGTATCGCATGAAACGAGGTGCCCCCTTCCGGTCCAGAATTGAAGGGTTGAAGGCTGACGCATCCGGATGATTGTCGGCCCCCTCTTTCAACGCGTCCAATGCTCCGGGCAGCAAGTGGGAATCCGGGTTCAGAAATAAAAGCAGTTCCGTTGTTGCCTTGGCGGCACCAAGGTTGCGTGCGCGGCCAAACCCGATGTTGTCTTGGCTTTCGATCAGAGTTGCGCCATGTGTCTCGGCCATTTGCCGAACCGCTTCTATTTCGTCCGAGCCATTGTCGACCAAAATTGTCGGCACGCCCTCTGGGATGGAATTCAGCATCTTCGGCAGTACACCACTGCTGTAGTAACAAACGCTTATGATCGTAATCTGTGACAATCCTGCCTGCCGTACCTGTGGAATGGGCATGATCGTTATTTCCTCGCAAACACAGTTAGGGTCAACCCCGGTTCCAGTACGACGGATCCGGGCTGCTGAATAAGGTCTGTGATCTTTTGCATTCAGCGACGCCAATCTGAGAAACGATTGAATTGGTTTTTCACCGGTGAAGCGAAGGCAAGAAACCGATCATCAAGCGCAGCCAAATGGCAAAGCCGCGTTAGGGGATGCAAAGCCTTTTTTGATCGGAGCGGCAAGATTGTCCGTCATCGAATGAAGTATTCCGATTGAGCCGACGGCGTTTAGGACGGCCTGGCTCATTGATTGCGATCTTACGCGGCGCTCCCGAGGTTGAGCAAGCGTCGCTGTTTCAGTGTTCTTTCCTTGATGGTTCTCCTTTCCTTCAGAATGCCGTCGCTGCGACCGAAGTAGACATCGGCCGGTGTCAGATTGCCGAGACTCTCTTGATAGCGGCGGTGATTGTAGTGGTCGACGAAGGCTCTGATCGCTTCCTCGAGTGCGCCCGGTAGGTAATAGTTCTCCAACAGGATGCGGTTCTTGAGCGTTTGGCGCCACCGCTCGATCTTGCCCTGGGTCTGCGGATGATTTGATGCCCCTCGAACGTGGTCCATTCCTTGATCTTGGAGCCAATCCGCCAGGTCACCAGAGATGTATGATGAGCCGTTGTCGCTGAGCAGCCTCGGTTTTTGTCGGACGGTCGCCGACGAACAGCCTGATGCCTCCAACGCCAGTTCCAGAGTGTCGGTAACATCGTCGGCCTTCATCGTTGTGCAAAGCTTTCATGCCACGATGTAACGGTTGAAGTCGCCCAGGATCGTCGAGAAAAACCAACCCCAGCCAGTCACCTTTTGGTAGGTGAAGTCGGTCTGCCAAAGTTGGTTCGGTCTCGTAGTCTTGTCATGGAACTCGTCGTCGGCCTTGATCACGTTGAACGCCGGCCCAGTAATCAGATCCTGCTCCTTGAGGATACGATAGACCGAAGGCTCTAACACAAAGTACTTTTTCGTGTCTGTAAAGCGGAATGCCAGCTCGCGGGGCGATAGTTTCGGCTCATCAATAGCGAGGTCAACGATGGCCTTCCGGATCTCGTCAGGGATGCGGTACCAGACCCGGCCGGCGTGTGGACGGCGATCTTCAAGCCCGGCTTCACCAAACGCCTCATAGCGGGCACACCAGCGGTAGAACGTGGTTGTCGGAATGCTCAGCCTCGACAGCGTCCTCTTCGTTGGCAAGTGGGACTGCTCGACAAGTCGGATGATCTCGAGCTTCTCCGTTGCGAGGTATCTCATATGTCGTCGTCCCCATCAGCGAGCATACTTTTTTTGAGTAGGCGGTTTTCCAGGGTGAGGTCGGCAATGGCCTCCTTCAGGGCCGACGCCTCGGCCCGCAGTTCCTTCACTTCGGGGCTCGTCGCTTGCCTGGCTGTGTCGCCTGCCAGCCGCTTCTTTCCGGCCTCCAGGAACTCTTTCGGCCTGGAATAGTACAGGCTCGCGGCAATCCCCTCGTGACGGCAGAGCGCGGCGATGCTCTCCTCGCCGCGCAAACCCTCCAGTACAATGCGGATCTTCTCCTCCGCAGAATGGTGCTTGCGTGTCTTGCGGCGAATGTCCTTGACGACCTGTTCAGCTGTAGTTTTGTCGGTTCCAGCTTTCCGTCTCATCTTCACTTCTAAACGGTTCAGATGAGCCAGAAACCTTCCGTTATGCAAATCCTACAATCAGGCCTACAGGTGCTGATGTCAGACACTGTTTGCTGACTGCGGCGTCGAAACTCAGCCCACCTTTGTCGCCACGTACGGCAAGGCGGTTCAAAAATTCAGCCAAGAAAAGAGACCCGAAAGGGGTTGGGACAAACCGGGGCAATCCAACAGGCAGGGTTTTGAAGCCATCGGTCGGGCCGACGAATTCAAACCCTTCGACCCGCCTGCTAAAGCTGAACCAGCAGTGCGGGCGATTGCGCATTACCTGCCGCAATTTCATCCCTTCAAAGAGAATGATGAATGGTGGGGCAAAGGCTTTACCGAATGGTCCAATGTCGGAAAGGCCGTCCCGAATTATCCGGGCCATTACCAACCTCATTGTCCGATTCATCTGGGTTACTACGACTTGCGGTTGCCAGAAATCATGGTCGAACAGGCGCGGATCGCGAAGTCTTACGGGATAGGAGGGTTCTCCTATTACTACTACTGGTTCGGCGGAAAGACCTTGATGGAGCACCCGCTCGAACAAATGTTGGGCAATCCGGAAGTCGACATGCCTTTTTGCCTGACATGGGCAAACGAAAACTGGACGCGCCGCTGGGACGGGCGGGCGCACGACGTTCTTATCGCGCAGAACCATTCGATCGAGGATTCCCTGAACCTTTTGCGTCACATACGCAAATATTTTGATGATCCGCGTTATATTCGGATAGATGGGAAACCGGTTTTCATCGTGTACCGAGCGAACACCATACCGAATATCGAGGAAACAACCGCGGCTTGGCGAAAAGAGGCACAAAGCTGGGGCGACCCGGACCTGTATCTCATAGCTGCCCAGACTTTCGATATCGGCGACCCAGAGAAACTGGGTTTTGACGCTGCTATGGAGTTCCCGCCGCATCAGGTAAAGCGCACCGACATCACGGATGAGATGGGGATCTACAATCCAGAGTTCACAGGAGCCGTTTTGGATTACCAGGCCGTGGTCGAGGCAGAGCTTCAAAAGCCGGAACCCCGGTACAAGCTGTTTCGGTCCTCTACGCTCTCGTGGGACAATACCGCGCGCAATCAGGATGCCCCTCGGATTATGGGGCGGTTCACGATTGATGCCTACAAGCGCTGGACGGAACATTTGTGCCGCCAGGTTCTTGCGCAGGAAAAATACAGTGCCGACGAAAAAATCGTTTTCATAAATGCGTGGAACGAGTGGGCAGAGGGGACGAATCTGGAGCCTGACCGAAGATATGGCTTTGCCTATCTTCAGGCGACCTATGACGCGTTACCCAAGAAGTCTGAAAGTCAGATCAATACGTGATGTTTCCGACCTTGAGGTTTCGCGGACCTGACGGTTGGCGCCTCCGATATCCTGACGACACATGTTGCCCGAGGTTCCGTATCAATTCTGATCGACCCTATGATGCTGTTCCGTATCGTTCGCTCTGACGGTGCGACCTGCAATTTGGTCGAACATCCATTGTACGGCTTCGTCGCCGTCGGACCGGATATGCCGATAAAGGCGAAGTTCGATCGGAGGCACTTCAACCGGCAGCCTCAACATGCGCAGCCCCATTTCACGCGCGCTGCATTCGGTCAGCGTGGCAACCATATCTGTCTTGTGCAGAATATCCCGGATGTTCAGATAACTTTGCATCTGAAGCCCGAGTTTGCGCCGTGCGCCCAGTTTGCGCAGGACGATGTCGACCGGACTCGCCCCCTGAGGCCGTGAGGAAACATGCAGATGTGTCAGCTGAAGATATCGCTCCAGCGTCAATGGGACCGAACCCAGCGGGTGGTCGGGTCGCATAGCACAGACATAGCGGTCCTTCATGATGGTCCGGCTGATCAGATCCGAACTGTCCGGCATCGGAATGTCTGACGCGATGTCGATCGTGCCCTGCTGCAACGCCTTGCGCGTATCCCGGCGGGGAATACGCACGAGGCTGAGTTCGACCTGGGGTGCCGTGCGCTGAAACCCGGACAAAAGCCCGGGCAGGATGATGAGGCTGTGAAGATCGACCAAACTGACCCGGAACAGCCGTTTGCTGGTGAACGGGTCGAACCGTTCACCCTGTGCCGATGCGGCTTGCAACTGGTGAAGAGCGGCTGAGATCCTGTCCGAAATGCTCTCTGCCAGGGCCGTGGGCTGCATCCCCGTGCTAGTCTTCACGAAAAGCGGGTCGTTCAGTGTCTTGCGCAACCGGGTCAGGGCGTTGCTGACGGCCGGTTGCGTGATCGACAGCCGTTCGGCAACGCGGGTCAGATTTCGTTCGGTATAGATGGCGTCAAAAATAACAAAAAGGTTCAGGTCGATCTTGTTGAGCTTGGTCGTCATGTCATTCACCAGATTTATGCCGGCGATCATGCAAGTAAATTTCACAAATGTCATTGGGGGCGGTAAGCTGAATCGTATCCTGGCGGAATACGGAGTTTCATGCATGACCTCATCCGGCCTCGAACTCGATACCGAGCGGCTTTCGACATATTTGGGGCGCCATATCGAAGGCTTCGCCGGCCCATTGTCCTATCAAAAGTTTTCGGGCGGGCAGTCGAACCCAACCTATCTGCTGAAGGCCGGTGGTTCGAAATACGTGCTGCGCCGCAAACCGCCAGGTGACCTGTTACCTTCGGCCCATGCGGTGGATCGGGAATATCGTGTTCTGAAGGCACTTCATGGCACTGCGGTTCCAGTCGCCAAACCTTACGTGCTGTGTGAGGACACGGATGTCATCGGTTCCATGTTCTATGTCATGAGCTTCCAGGAAGGCCGTATCTTCTGGAACCCGGCGCTGCCCGAGTTGGACGTGGCCGACCATCATCCGGTGTTCGATGAAATGATCCGGGTTCTGGCCGCGCTGCATTCGGTTGATACAGGCGCTGTCGGTCTGTCGGACTTCGGCAAGCCGGGAAACTATTTCCAACGCCAGTACAGCCGCTGGACGAAACAGTATCGCGCCGCAGAAACAAGTAATCTTCCCGAGATGGAACAGCTTATGGGCTGGCTGTCCCGCAACCTGCCCGATGGTGACGGTTCGGTCAGTCTGATCCACGGTGACTTTCGCATAGACAATTTTATCTTCGCTTCGGATGCCCCGCAGATCACCGCGGTTCTGGATTGGGAACTTTCGACGCTGGGCCACCCGATGGCTGATCTGGGCTATTTCTGTGTGTGTCTCAGATTGCCGCCCACCGGTCTGATCCAGGGGCTGCAAGGGCTGGATCGCGCTGCTTTGAACATCCCTTCCGAAGCTGAGATGATCGAGCGGTATTGTTCGCTGCGTGACCTGCCGGAGATTGAAAACTGGACTTTCTATCTGGCGTTTTCCTTTTTCCGGATGGCTGCGATTGCACAGGGTGTTTACAGCCGTGCGCTGGCGGGAAACGCATCGAACGAGAACGCAATGGCGTTCAAGGGTCTGGTGGCCCCTCTGGCGCAAATGGCGCTCGACGAAATCGCTGCTGCAACGCACTGAAGAGGATCACAATGGATTTTGCTCCATCGCCACGCGCCACGGAAATGCACGACCGGCTGAAAGCCTTCATGCAGGCGCATATCTATCCGCGCATTCGCGACCACAAAGAGGAAATAGAAGCCGGCAATTTCCCCGTTTCGTTCATGGAAGACCTTAAGTCGCTGGCCCGCGCCGAAGGGCTTTGGAACATGTTCCTGCCCTCTTTGCGGGATGATGAGCCCGGAACGCGGCTCAGCAATCTTGATTACGCACCCCTGGCCGAGCTGATGGGCCAGGTAAGCTGGTCTTCTGAAGTCTTCAACTGCAACGCGCCGGATACCGGAAACATGGAATTGTTGCACATGTTCGCCACGCCCGAGCAGCGCGAAGACTGGTTGGTGCCGCTGTTGAACGGCAAGATCCGCTCGGCCTTTGCCATGACCGAACCCGACGTGGCCAGTTCGGACGCGACCAACATAACGACATCCATCCGGCGCGAGGGTGACGAATACGTCGTCAATGGCCGCAAGTGGTTCATCACCAATGCGTGCCACCCCAATACCAAACTGTTCATCGTCATGGGCAAAACCGACCCGAACGCCGATCGCCATAAACAGCAAAGCATGCTCATCGTTCCAAGGAATACGCCCGGTTTGGAGATCGTGCGCAATCCGACGATCCTGAACATGCACGATCCCGAAGGCCATGCTGAACTGGTGTTCAGGGACGTGCGCGTCCCGGCCGGCAATCTGCTGGGTGAAGAGGGCAGCGGCTTTGCACTGGCTCAGGCGCGGCTTGGGCCGGGGCGTATTCATCATTGCATGCGTTCGATCGGGGCGGCGGAAATGGCACTGAACCTGATGGTGGAACGTGCCCAGGAACGGAAGACATTTGGCAAGCAGCTTTCGGAACAAGGCGTGATCCGTGAATGGATCGCGAAATCCCGGTTGGAGATCGAACAGGCCCGGCTGTTGACCCTGAAGGCGGCCTGGAAGATAGATCAGGTGGGCGCGAAAAAGGCGTTCCGCGAAATATCCCTGATCAAGGTTGTGGCGCCGCAGGTGCATGCAAAGGTTACGGACCGTGCAATGCAGGTTTTTGGCGCAATGGGCATGACGCCCGACACGCCATTGGCCGACAGTTACACCTGGGCCAGGGCGTTGCGCTATGCGGATGGGCCGGATGAGGTCCATCTTCAGGCTATTGCCAAACAGGAGTTGAAGAATTCCAATTATGGGATGTCCGCGCAATGGCTGACGCCGCCTCTGCGCTAGGTCAGGGCAGGGACCGCATCACCGGAATATCCCGAAGAAATGCAAGCCGAATTGCCCCGTTTTCCTGGGCATTCGGATACGCAGCGTGCCGCGCTATGTTCCGGCGGCAAGCAAGTCACTCGCTTTTTCTCCGATCATGATCGCGGGAGCGTTTGTGTTGCCGCTGACGATTTCGGGCATGATCGAACAATCCGCGACCCGCAGGTTTCCGATGCCGCGCACCTTTAGCGCAGGATCTACGACTGCGGTTTCATTCGTACCCATCGCACAGGTCCCCGTTGGGTGATAGATCGAAACGGAATTCGACCTGACCCAGTCCAGCGTGCCCTCGTAATCTTCGGTCGAAAGTTGTGACGTCGGGCGGAACTCTTCGGAAATCTTCGATGCCAGCGGATTGTGCTGTGCGATTCTGCGGGCGATGTTCACGCCGTCGACGATGGTTCGGCAATCCGTTTCCGTCGATAGATAGTTCGGAATGATCTTTACATGCTGTGATGGGTCCGGGCCGTTCAGATGCAGTTCACCCCTGCTTTCCGGCCGCAGCTGGCACACGGACATGGTAAAGGCGGAAAACGGGTGCACGCCTTCGCCGGGGCTGTCGGCGGACCAAGGCTGTACATGGAATTGAATGTCGGGTGTTTCCACGTCCGGGCGCGTTTTCATGAATCCGGTCGCAAGGCTGGCCGCCATGGTCATCGGACCGGCGCGGAACAAAGCATATTTGAGCGCGATACGGGCCTGATTGATCAGGCTGCGCACCTCGTCATTCAATGTGGGCTCATTGCATTTGAAAACGAGACGGGCCTGCAAGTGATCCTGTAGTCTTTTGCCGACATTGGGCAAGGCATGGACCGGATCGATGCCGTTTTTCTTCAGGTGGTCCGGGTCGCCGATACCCGACAGCATCAGGATCTGAGGAGAGTTGATTGCGCCGCCGGACAGGATGATTTCGCGTCGTACCTTCAGGGTTTTCTCATTGCCTGCGCGATCCCGATAGACAAGTCCGGTCGCCTGTTTCCCATCCAGCGTTATGCGTGTCACCAATGCGTTCGTGATGATGTTCAGGTTTTGTCGGTTTCGAATGGGTTTCAGATACGCCACGGCCGAGCTGCACCTGCGCCCATTGCGGGTGGTCAGCTGAAAATACCCTACGCCTTCCTGATCTGCGCCGTTGTAATCCGGATTGAACGGGTATCCGGCGGCTTGCGCTGCCGCGACCCATGCGTCGCAGATCGGTCGCTGAATGCGCATGTTCGACACCGACAGCGGCCCACCGACACCGTGATACGGGTCTTCGCCACGCTCTTGGTCTTCGCTGCGTTTGAACAGAGGCAGCACGTCTTCCCAGCCCCAGCCGACATTCCCCATCTGGCGCCAGCGGTCATAATCTTCTTTTTGGCCGCGCACATAGAGCAGACCGTTCAGTGAGGATGAGCCGCCCAGCACCTTGCCGCGTGGCCAGTCGATCGAGCGCCCGTTCAGGCCCGGATCGGGCTCGGTCCTGTAACACCAGTCCACCGAAGGGTTGTGCATGGTTTTGAAATAGCCAACCGGGATGTGGATCCAGGGGTTGGTGTCGCGGCCGCCAGCCTCCAACAACGCGACGGTCGTGTTGGGGTCGGCGCTGAGCCGATTGGCGATGACACAGCCCGAAGACCCCGCGCCAACTACCGCATAATCCACTTCCATGACCGCCTCCTCCCAACGTCGTTGAAAAAAACTCTATGCAAGATGCAAGAAATATACTAGCCTTTTTTGATACAAAACGTCTCAATAATTGCGAACAGGGAGGTAAGCAATGGAGATTGGTCGGAAACTGAGTGGTATTTCTCGGCGGGATTTTTTTCGGGTGGCAGGGCGCTATGGCATGAGCTCGACGCTGCTTGCAGCAGGAGGGTTTGGCGGGGCAATGAGCTTGGCCAATCTGGCGCAAGCGGCGGAATCCACGTATGAAAAACGCTTTTCGAAAGAACCGAAGCACACGTTGAAATTTGGTGCGTCGGGCTTCAACACCCGCAACCTGCTGATCGAGCGCGCCGGCGCCATCGAGTTTGCACGCGATCTCGAAGAGCGCACGGATGGCGAGATTCGGATCGAGTTCATCGGCGACAACCAGATCTGCGGACAACTCAGCTGTGTTGAAAAAACCCAGCAGGGAATCGTCGATATCTACGCAGCCTCGACCCAGAATTCGGCCGGCGGTGCGCCTTATCTGAACGTCCTGGACTATGCCTACATGTTCCCCAGCCGGGCGGCGCAGTATCATTTCTTCTACAGCCCCGCCAGCCAACGTATCCTGCGCGACCCGCTTGAAAAGCGTCACGGGCTGAAATTCCTGTTCACCCATTGTGAACTGCGCGGTCTGCAAATGGGCTCGACCTTTGCCGACAAGCCGACCGTTACCAAGCTGGAAGAGTTGTTCGGGACCAAGAACCGCGTGACGGGCACGCAGCTGGGTCGGATCGCGATGCAACTGCTGAATCTGAACCCTGTTCCAGTGGCATGGGAAGAAACGCTGGATGCGCTCAAGACCGGTCTGATCGATGGTGCGGAAACCTGGGCCTCGGCGGTGGCTTATGCGAACATGGCACCTGTGGTCTCGCAATCGGTGAACCTGAAGTTCTTCTGCGGTACCGAACACACTTCGATGTCTGCCAAAGTATTCGATGGGCTGGGCGGTGAATTGCAGGATGCCGTGATGGAGTCGTCCTACTTCACCCAGGCTCTGATTCAGGGAGCGAACGAGGCGGCACTGCTGAACACTGTCGGATTCTCGGATCCGCAATTGCCGCAAACCATTTTTGCGGAAAACGGTGTGCGCCCTGCCTTCCTGCCGGAGGACCAGATCAAACTGGCCGAAGAAATGTGTGCTCCGAACTACAACCCCGAGCCGTGGGCGCAGTGGCGCGAGCGGCTGAACAAATGGGCCGGTGGCATCGACACATACCAGGAGATCTACGACATCGCGCGCGAGATCCCCGCAGACACGCTGCCGGAAAATGTCGAGCCGCGCCGCTGGTGGAAGGGCGAGGCCTGATTAGACTGCCAGAACCGGCCCGAATGGGCCGGTTCAATCAATACCCACTGGGAGGACGGGCTTCATGTCACTTTGGGCAGACATTGGCGCAATATTCAGCGCTTTTCTCAGCCAGGATTCTTTCGAGATTCAACTTGCTCTGGAATCCGACGCCGCTTGGATCGTTGGTGCGGTCGTCGCCGCGATCGGGGGTTTGCTGGTCATGCTGATCTATCGCAAGGTGCCGTTGATCGAACGTCATCTGGAACGGTCGGTCATGGTGTATTCTTATCTTGCCATCGCGCTGATCATTTTCTGGGGCGTGATCGACCGGTTTGTCTTCAATGATCAGGAACCCTGGTCCACGACCATTCCTCCGCTTCTTTTCATGGTAATGGCCTGGTTTGGTGCGTCCTACAACGTACGTTTGCGCACGCATCTGAGTTTCAGTGAATTCCGCACCGCCATGCCTCGCGGCGGGCAATTGGCCTGCCTGTTTCTTGACGCGGTACTGTGGTTCATCTTTGCGGTGATCGTTATCGTGACCACCTCGCGACTGGTGGCGCTTTCGGCCTCGAACTTTCAGATCGTTCTGGGCACGGACAATATCATGCAGTGGTGGTTCCTGCTGGCTGCACCATTGTCATTCTTCTTGATGGTCGGTCGCGTGTTTCAGAACCTCGCCGATGATTTGCACAACTGGAAAACAGGCGAGCCGCTGATCAAGCAGGCCGTGATCGGGGCAGACTGATGACAGACGGAACACTTGTTACACTGATCTCGCTGGGGGTCACCTTTCTGTTCATGCTGGGCGTGCCGGTGCTGCTGGTCATCGGTTACTGGGTCATTGGATGTTCCTTTGTCCTTGGTCTGACGCTGGACAATATGGGGGCCGAACTGCTGAACGTCTTCAACAAGGGCTTCGCCCTGTTGGCAATGCCGCTGTTCATCCTGACCGGAGACCTGATCAACAAATCCGGTATCGCGCGACGGCTCAGTGATTTTGCCTATGCCTGTTTGGGCTGGATACGCGGCGGGCTGGCAATGGCGTCGCTGGGTGCCTGCGGGCTGTTTGCGGCGATTTCGGGGTCGAACTCGGCCACGACGGCGACCATCGGGTCGATGCTGCATCCCGAGATGGTAAAGGGCGGCTATGACGAACGGTTCAGCGCCGCGACCGCTGCTGCGGGCGGTACTGTCGGTATCATCATTCCCCCTTCGATCATCTTCATCGTCTATGGCTTTCTGATGAACCTGCCGATTTCCGAATTGTTCGTGGCCGGTATTCTGCCCGGTGCGCTGATGGTCATCGGGATGCAACTGGCATGCTGGGTCATCTGCCGCATGAACGGGTGGGGCTATCTGATCCCACTGCAATTGAACCGGGTGCTGAAAACCGCCTTTGGTGCCTGGCTCGGCTTTTTCGCCATCGGCCTTGTGCTCTGGGGCATTTATACCGGCAAGTTCTCTCCGACAGAGGCCGCCGGCGTGACCGTGGGCTTTTGTGTCATCGCAGGGCTGGTCAGCTACCCCATTAACCGCATCATGGGTGCCCGGAACGATATACCGCCAACCGAGAAGAGCTTCGCTGAAATGTTCGTGGTCGAGGGGTTCACGATCCCAGAGATCCCCTCAATCGTTATCAGGTCTGCCCAGATTACGGGTATCCTGGCCCCGTTGATCGCAATTTCGGTGGTGATGCAGCAGATCCTGTCCCTGCTTGGCGCACAGGAAACAATCGGAAACTTCGTGACCTCCATGGGGGGGTACCATGCGGTTCTGTTCACATCGATGGTGATCGTCTTCTTTTCGGGCATGGTGCTGGAAAGCCTTCCGGTCACCATCATCCTGGCCCCGATCCTTGCGCCAATCGCAGCCTCGGTTGGAATTGATCCAATCCATTTCTCGGTCATCTTCCTGGTCGGGGCGTCCATCGGGTTTATCACACCACCATACGGGCTTAACCTGTATGTCGCTTCAGGCGTGACAGGCGTGCCGTATTTCCGGTTGCTGCGCTATACGGTACCTTACTTGGCGGCCCTGCTATCCGTCTGGATATTGGTGTCGCTGGTCCCCGAACTGGCCTTGATCCTTCTACCAAATAACTAGAATGTTGAAGGATGGCCGAGACTGATACTAAAGACAGAGAAACTCAGATTCCCACCAACCTGCGCCTGTTGCTGATCCTGGAAGAGGTGGCACGGCGCGGCGTTGCGGTCAAACCCTCGGATCTGATCGATGCATTGGGATTGGCCAAACCCACCATCCATCGTTTGCTGCAAACGGCTGAGGCAGAAGGGTTCTTGCAACGCGATCTTGACGGACGGTCCTATGGTCCGGGCAGAAGACTGCGGCTGCTGTCCGTGAATACCATGTCCGCCGAGCATTTGCGGACCGCGCGTCTCGCCATCCTGCGCGGCGTAGCCGACGAAGTGGGCGAAACATGCAATCTGGCCATCCCGGATCGCGAAGGCATGATCTATCTTGACCGAGTGGAAACAAAATGGCCGTTGCGGATTCAATTGCCGATCGGAACCCAGGTGCCGTTCCACTGCACGGCCAGTGGCAAGATGTACCTTTCCACCTTGCGTCCCAAAACTCTGAACGGGTTTCTGTCAGCCGGAAAGCTGAAAGAGCAGACCGCCCGTTCTTTGACAGAGCCGACGGCTCTGCTGAGCGAAATCAAGATCACCGCCGAGCGGGGATTTTCCACCGACGACGAAGAATTCATGGCGGGCATGGTGGCGATTGCCGTACCGGTGCAGGACGCGCAGGGCAGGCTGGTTGCCACGCTTTCAGTTCATGCCCCGACGCAACGGCATGATGTCGGCAGTCTGAAGTCATTTCTCGACACTTTGCGCCGGGGTGCAGAAAAACTGTCGCAGCTGTTGAGCGAGTAAGTGGGGCACCGGGATAATCGGCAATCGAAAAACATCAGGGTTGTGTTGTTAGGCCCGGACTGTGTTCCAAAGCTTCGTGATCGCCGAATGCCTGCCGAGATCGACCGTGACCTGACAACTCGGGCGATTGGTTTCGCTCAGTTTCCCCAGGCGAGATTGAACGGTGGATTACGTCCTCACAAATATAGAAAACCCATGATCAGGCCGACAGTCATTCGTGGCCGTGATTTCTTAGATGCCGCAAATCCAATGCGGGGTTTGTTTGTTTTCCAATAGATCGCCGGGGTACGCCAATAGGTGTCGTACCTAAGCGCCCAGCATCTCAAGAACGGCGTCGCGTTCTGACAGGACAAGCAACAAAGCAAGATCGCCCGGCTCAAGTTGATTAAGAATCCTGGCCGCGGCCTGAGAAGGGGATGGGGCCCTTTGGATCTGATCAGCGTTGTATCCGTGCTTCAAGGCCGTCCATTCGATCAGGTCCGGGATTTCTCCCAACGCCCGGCCTCTCAGATAGCCTTCCAGTTCGGCTGCAACGATTACGTCAGGTTGGAATTTCAAAGCCGTCGCGGTGACGTCCCGAATGTCCTGATCCGATCTGTCGCCCGCATGGCTGAGCATGATAAAGCGACGTTTTGCCGGAAGTCCTGACAGCGCTTCGCACACGGCAGAGATCGAGTGCGGGTTATGTGCGAAATCTACAAAAACACGGGCGTCATGATAGTTGAACTCGTTGCAGCGCCCCGGATTGTCCTTTGCATCGGGTTTGAAACCGGCCAATCCATCTCGCACTGCCTGAAGGGGTAGGTCCAGCGCCAGAGCAAGGCACATGGCGGCCAAGGCGTTCAGGGTGTTGTATTTCGCCGCCCCGCCCATGGTCACGGGCACGTTTGACACGGCAATCACCGTCTTTTCGGAAGTGCCATCGAAAAACACGATATTTTCCTGCTGCACATAGGCGCAGCATTTGTTGGAATCGCGCGCCTCACGGATCAGATCCGCTTGTGCATCCAAGGAAAACCACCAGATATTTGCCGACGTGTTTTTTGCCTCGGCACGGACATACGCATCATCAGCGTTCAGAACCAGCACGCCACCATCGGTAAGTGTGCGATGCACGGCGAACTTCGCCTGTGCCAGTTCCGGCACGGTATTGACGCCGTACTGACCCAAATGGTCATTCGCAACATTTGTGACAGCGGCCGCCGAGGCCGCACGCGTTGGCAGACCACGGCGCAGAATACCCCCGCGGGCCACTTCAAGGCAGGCGATCTCAAGGCGCTTGTCGCGCAGCAGCATCCGGCCGCCACCCGGGCCCGAGTAATCGCCTCGGTCAAGAATGTCGTTGCCGACCCGCACAAACTCGGTCGAGGTCAGCCCTGCAACTTTGCCAGATGCCCGCGCGATCGCCTCAAGCAACCGGGTCGTCGTGGTCTTGCCATTGGTGCCGGTGATGAACGCAACTGGAATGTTGTGAAGGCTGGACCAGTCCACATCACCAGGGACGGGCAGGGCATCAACCGGCCAGACCTGACTACCTGTACCGTGCCCGATTGAAACCTCATCGTCGTCGCACAGAATATCCACGCCATGCGCCTCGGCCGCAGCGATCAGGTCGATCAGGCGGGGATTGGCTTCTTTGGCCATAACAGCTTTGACATCGGCCACCATTTGATCAAAGTCACCGGGAGTTGCATCCAACAACTCGGCGGCACAGAAGTGCCACGCCGTCTGCACCGCGAAGATCGCCGAATACAGCTGATCCATTGGTGCGGAAATCGCCAGATTTACACCGCCAGTGAATGTGCGATGGGTCAAATCCTGATCCGTCCATCCCAGCGCGTCCAGCACTCGCCGGGCGTTTTTTTCCCACAGGGCCGAGACCGTGGATGGATCAATTCCGGTGAAAAATACATCCATCACCGCGCCGGGTTTGTTCCATAACAGGCCAGGCCCCGTCAGACGCCGGGCGTCGTCGGCCTGAATATGATCAGCGGTCGCGCTTATTATTGTCAGCGCGGTTTCAAGCTCTTCAATCCGGTCCATTCCGGTGCCCTCGCTCAGTCCGCGTCTTCGCTGATTTCACGCGCCAGGCGCACACCGCGCTCGTCCCTGATCAAATTCTGATCGTTTTCGAACATGTCCTCGAAGGATGTGTCGACGGCCGTGGTCTTTGGTGCAACCTCGGCATCTGGGGTTGCACCGTCAGAGCTGAAATAGATGATCTGTTTCCAGCAGCGCGTAGTGTCGTCGCCGAAAATTACCAACAGATCCCCCGGTGCCGCTTGTTGCAGCCCGGCATTTACGGCCTCGACCTCATCCGGGATAACCGAAATGGATGCGTCGTCAACGCCATTGTCAATCAGTGCCTGACGCATCATCCGCGGTACTTCATCATGTCCTCGGCCTCTGCGGCGGTCATCGGCCTTGCAGATGAAATGGTCAAAATGCCCGGCCAGCGCGGCAGCTCCGTCGATGATATCTTCATCGCGCCGGTCGCCGGGCATGGCAACGACACACAATCGGCGACCTTTGATCTCCAATTGATCCGCCAACGCGGCCATCGCGTTGAGAGCGGCGGGGTTGTGGCCGTAATCCAGGATGACCTTGAACGGATGTTCGTCATAGACGTTCATACGCCCCGGCGCCTGGAAATAGCTGGTATCGAAGGTGCGTAACCCATGCCGGATGTTGTCCAGATCGACCCCGAAGCTGTAGGCCATGGCGGCAGCAAACATGGCGTTTTGAACGTTGAAGATCGCTTTGCCTTCCAGTGCAGCGGGGATCAGATGCGACCAGAGGACCGGAATGTGAAGCCCGTTGTCATAGATCGTCAGCATGTCTCCGTTCATGCCTTTTTCCAGAACAATGGCCTTTCCGCCCGCCTTGATATGTTCCTTGACCAAGCTGTGGCCGGGATTGGTCGTGACGTAGAAAATCTGATCCGCCCCGGCGTAGTCAGCCATTTTCAGACAATTGATGTCATCAGCATTCAGAACCGCAGTATCCGTCGCGCTTTCCACCACCACGCGTTTCACCACGGCCAGTTCCTCGACTGTGTTTATGCCGCCAAGGCCAAGATGGTCGGCCGAAACGTTAAGGCATGCCGCCACGTTCGAGCGCTGGTATCCCAGACCAGACCGCACAAGCCCGCCGCGCGCGGTTTCCATCACGGCAAAATCAACCATCGGGTCGCGCAAGACGATCTGCGCGGATTTTGGCCCGGTCATGTCACCCTTGACGCTCAGCTTACCATCGACATAGACCCCGTCGGTCGAGGTCATGCCAACGGTTTTGCCGCTGGTCTTCATAATATGGCCCAGCATTCGGGACGTCGTCGTCTTGCCGTTGGTGCCGGTGATCGCGGCGATCGGAATGCGGGTTTCCTCATTGGCTGGAAACAGCATGTCGATCACTTTGCCGGCTACATCGCGCGGTTGTCCTTCGGATGGCGCCACATGCATGCGGAAACCGGGTGCTGCGTTCACTTCGACAATGGCACCGCCGATGTCCTTGTAGGATTTGGTGATGTCATCGATCAGGAAATCGACGCCGCCAACATCCAGCCCAACCGCCATTATGGCTCGTTCCGCCATGTCGCGGTTGTCGGGATGGACCACATCTGTCAGGTCAATCGCAGTGCCGCCGGTCGAAAGGTTTGCCGTAGAACGCAGATAGAAAACTTCACCGTCCGGCAAGACGGTCTCTTCGGTTACGCCTGCGGCATCCATAAGGCGCCTGGCCTGAGTATCGATCTCGAGCATGGTCAGCACTTTTTCATGCCCGATGCCCCGACGCGGGTCTTCGTTCACGATATCGACCAACTCGGCAATCGTGTGCGTACCATCACCGACCACATGGCCTGGAACCCGTTTTGCCACCGCAACAAGCTTGTTGTCCACCACAAGCATCCGGTGATCGAACCCGGTGACAAAGCTCTCTACCAGAATGGCGCGGCTGCGGGAATGTTCCTTTGCTTCGGCGAAGCCAGCCTCGACCTCTTCATCCGAATTCAAATTGATCGAAACGCCCCGCCCATGATTGGCGTTCAATGGTTTGACGACCACCGGATGGCCAATGCGCGCCGCAGCGCGCACAGCTTCGCGTGCGGAATAGACCATGCGCTGCTGTGGAACCGGCAGGCCAAGATCGTTCAGCAGGTTGTGGGTATCTTCCTTATCGCAGGAAATCTCGACCGAGATATGTTTGGTCTCGGATGTAATCGTCGCCTGAATGCGTTTCTGGTATTTGCCGTGCCCGAATTGCACCAGCGAGCCAGAGTTGAGTCTGATCCAGGGAATGTCGCGTTCTTGCGCCGCCTTGACCAGCGACCCGGTCGACGGGCCGAATTCCTTGCGCTGTGCGCGCAGAACAAAGCTGCGCAGTTCGTCGTCCCAGTTAAAGTCCGGGTCGAAATCGTAATCCACCAGATCTTTCAGGGATTGAGGCAACAGATTCATCAGCAACCGCATTGCCAGCTTCCCTGCGTCCAGCCCAACGTCGCGCTGACGGTATTCATACACCATGTTGTACTGGCCCGGCTCACCTGTGCCGCGTGTCCGGCCAAAGGTCACGTCAGTGCCCGCTACGTTCTGAACCTCGATGGCACAATGTTCCAGAACGTGACCCAGCCACGTGCCTTCGTCTTCACGCAGACGGCGGATGAAACCTCCGGGTTCGCGGTAGGAACAGCCATGCTCCGCAAGGCCAGGAAGCGCTTCGATCAGCGCGTCGATAAACTCGGAACCAATTTTTGCCGATGGCCACTCTTCCAGAATACCCAGGTCGATGACGTGGCGAATAACGGGGAAACTTGCCCAGACATTCGGGCCGACAAAGACATTGGTCGAGATTATTTTCATGAGGCTCCCCGTTGGTTAGCTTTTATTCCCCCCCGTTGGCGGCCTCTTCCCCGGACAAATCCGGCAAGGTGCAGAACGCCAAATGCTCATCCGGCGGAAAAGCCTGGCGAGCCGTCAGGTCATAACGGCACCCTTCACCCAGAACGTCAAGCCGAAGTCCCAGAAGGCTAAGCGCTTCGCCCCGCCGGGCATCCCACATTGATGAATGAGTCAACTGGCTGGCATCCACGACAGTAACCGAGCCGCTGCCGATGACTTCAAAGACATTGTCGGGCCCAATGAAGGCGGCCGTATCTTCGTCAATTCCCAAACCAATCAAAAATGGGTTGAAAGATGAAGCCGTTAGCAGGCGACCCAGACGGTTACGCTGGGTGAAATGTTGATCGATGATGACGGCATTGGTCAGGCCCATACCTGGTGCAAGTGTAATGTTGCCTTCCGCCGGAGCCGAGTTGCTGCTGCCACCGGCAACCATGTGTTCAGACATGATCGAAGCACCCGCCGAAGTTCCGGCAACCGGAACACCGGCTGCATTCCGCCGGCGGATTTTTTGGGCGACCAGAGTTCCCCCAAGAATCGCTGACAGGCGCAACTGGTTTCCACCTGTCATGAAAACTCCGGTCGCTCGATCAAGCATCTCGACATACTCGGGGTTGTCGCAATCCGCCCTGCGCGAGATAGGCAGGAACTCTACTTTGCCCGCACCCAGTTCGGAAAAGATACGGTTATAATCGGGCCCGGTTTCTTCCAGCATCGAGGCTGTCGGGATCACGACGATGTCGGCATCGCTGCCGCCGGAAAGCTCAACGAACTTGCGATGGATCTGCATTTCCTTGACGCGATCTTCGCCGCCCCCGATCGGGATAATGAACCCGCGTGGGGTCTCTGCATCAATGGGTGCAGGGCACATGTGTTAACTACCTTCCGGTGCTGAAGCGGGCAGTCACCGGGGACCGCGCGGACGCTTTGAACTGTTCATGCATGCCACGTCGGGCTATTTGGCCTTCGCGGACATGCTGCTCCCCCCCCCCGGCCATCACATGCCGTACAGCAAGGTTTTCGTCAAGAACCACCAGATCGCCGTCCATTTCCGCCTTCAGGCGCCCATTGCGATACGGTTCTAGCACATCGGTCACGTTTGAGGTGAATGGCGCACGCGCATCGAACAGGGACATTCCCCGATCTATGAGGTGGCGCAAAGCCATGGAGGGTCTCCTACCGAAACGCGTCGGATGGCCATCATGGAAACGATACGCGCGTTGCCGCCGCCCTGGCGACATTCACGACAACCCATCTGCATCGAAATGACCGCCGCAGCGTCTACATCGAAACCCGCAGCCTGAACACGGCTTCTACATATAGGTAAAAACAAACACCCGGGACTGGTCGTCCCGGGTGGTGTTTTTGCGGGCTTTTCAAGTTTTTGCCCGACAACTATCCAGCGACACTCAGATGTCGAATTTGACGCCCTGGGCCAGTGGAAGCTCGGCCGAGTAATTCACGGTGTTGGTCTGTCGGCGCATATAGGCTTTCCACGCGTCCGAACCGCTTTCGCGCCCGCCGCCGGTTTCCTTCTCTCCGCCAAAGGCGCCACCGATCTCTGCCCCTGAGGGCCCGATATTGACGTTGGCAATTCCGCAATCGGATCCGGCTGCGGACAGGAACTGCTCGGCCTCGCGCATGTTCAGGGTAAACACGCAGGATGAAAGGCCTTGCGGTACGTCATTCTGAAGCTCTACCGCGTCGTCGAAATCGTCATAGCCCATGACGTATAGGATCGGCGCAAAGGTTTCGGTTTTCACGGACGCGGTCTGACCCGGCATTTCGACAATCGCAGGTTCCATGTATACGCCTGCCGGAACGCCTTCGGTAACGCGGTTGCCGCCGAACACCGAACCGCCTTCCGCTTCGGCCGCTTTCAAAGCAGCGGTCATCGCCGCGCCCGCCGCTTCGTCCACAAGCGGTCCTACCAACGTGCCGTCTGTCAGAGGATTGCCAATGGGCAGACCCGAATAGGCTTTTTTCAGACGGCTCACCAGTTCTTCGCGGATCGAGTTGTGCACGATCAGGCGACGCAGCGTGGTGCAGCGTTGACCGGCGGTACCAACTGCCGAAAAGACAATCGCGCGCACAGCCATCTCCAAATCAGCCGAAGGGCCGACGATCATTGCGTTGTTGCCACCCAGTTCCAGAATGCACTTGCCAAAGCGCTGTGCGACGATGGGGGCGACAGCACGGCCCATGCGGGTCGATCCCGTGGCCGAGATCACCGGAACATCTTCACTGGCCACCAGTCTTTCTCCCAGATCGGCGCCACCGATAAGCGTTTGCAGAAGACCGTCCGGCGCATCGCCAAACCGGGCCAGGGCGCGTTCGAAAACCTTTTGACAGGCCAGCGCCGTCAGCGGGGTTTTTTCGGACGGTTTCCAGATCACCGGATCACCGCATACGAGGGCCAGAGCAGCATTCCACGACCAAACCGCGACAGGGAAATTGAACGCGGAAATCACACCAACCGGGCCAGCAGGATGCCAGGTTTCCATCATCCGGTGGCCTGGACGTTCGGACGCGATGGTCAGACCATAAAGCTGACGCGACAGGCCGACGGCAAAGTCACAGATGTCGATCATCTCCTGCACTTCGCCCAGACCTTCCGAGGTGATCTTGCCTGCTTCCCAACTGACCAGAGCACCCAGATCATCCTTGGCCGCGCGCAGCTCTTCACCCAACAGGCGGATCAGTTCACCCCGGCGCGGGGCGGGGACCACGCGCCATTCCCTGAACGCGGCCTTTGCACGGGAAAAGATGGCGTCCATGTCCGAGATCGGCGTCTCGTGCACTTCGGCCAGCAGGCTTCCGTCAATCGGCGACGTGACCTTGAGCGTGCCGCCTTTGAGTTGGGCCTCGGTCAGATCCAGGTTTGCAAGCGTGGTTTGGGCTGTCATTACGATGTCTTTCATATCTCAGGCCGCCTTGTTCTGTTCGGTGACGTCGCCAGCGCGATACAGCTGGCCAAATTCAGTGTTGAGGAAATCGTCCAGCTTGACCTGTTCCTGCCGGACAAAGCCTTTCGAGGGCAGCGCTCCGATCCGCATCAGATCGACCACCCCCAGCACGCCTGCGGCGGTCGTGACCTGAATGGCGCTCCAGACCTGTCCATTGATGGTGCGGGCAAAGGATTTGTTGATCAGGGACTTTTCGCGCAGCACGCCATCAATGACGCCTTTTGCGGTGCAATATACCAGTACCACGTCCTGATCGGTGCGGGGCAGGGCGGCCTCGAATATCTCTTTCAGCAGGTCGCGGCGGCGTTCCAGTCCCAGATCGTTCAAAAGCAGCTTCAGGATATCGCAATGACCCGGATAGCGGATCGAGCGATAGGACACATCCCGCGCCTTGCCCTCCAGCGTTTCCGGCAACGTGCCCAGACCGCCCGACGTATTGAAGCATTCGTATTCCACGCCGTCATGGCCTAGAATCTCGTAGCTCTCCAACGGCGCGGTCTTGACCAGCTTGCCGTTCACGATGGCATCGCATGGGTTGCAATATTCGTTGATCAACCCGTCGGTGGACCAGGTCAGGTTGTATTTCAGCGCGTTGGTCGGATAAAGCGGCAATGCCCCCACCCGCATGTGCAGGCTGTCAATCTCGTCAAACTCCGCCGCCAGCGAAGCTCCGGCGATGCCGACAAAACCTGGCGCCAGACCGCATTGCGGCATAAACGCAGTTGCGCTGTCCCCGGCCAGTTCACGTACCGCATTCGTGGCCGCAACATCTTCGGTCAGGTCGAAATAATGCGCGCCCGCCGCTTTGGACGCTTTGGCGATCGAAGGGGTCAAGAAGAACGGCGCTGCCGAGATGACTGCGTCGAAACCGGTCAGTTCCCGGGCCAGCCCGTCCGCGTCATTGGCATCGATCTGTCTGGTTCCAATGCCCATCTTCGAGATATCACCAAGCGCTTTCAGATCATGATCAGCGACCGTCACAGAGTAATTCGGCGACCCTTTCAACAGGGTTGCAATCATCTGCCCGATCTTTCCAGCGCCGACAACGCACACATTCCAGGACATAAAGATCTCCGCTGTTTCCCATCCTGTTCCAAGCGTGACGCGCGGCCACGACAATTCATAGGTGCCAATTTGACGAATTGATGTATGTGGCCGTCATATTGGCGGAAAATGAGATATTTTATCGGAAGCGCAATTGCCGGCCATGTGTCGCGACAGGTCCTGCCACGTGCCGACGTGGCCCTTGGCCGATTGCGCCGTGACCTTTTGTCTTGTGGCGCCCGACACTTGGGAAGCTCCACGTTCTTAAGCGATTCCAATAACTTGTTTTCTGACTGCCGGGCGCAACAGTCCGGTGATCTTGCAAGGCGACTGATCCGCTTCCATCCGGGCCTCGGAGCGCTTCCAAGTATGCGTCACACGCGGAATTTTGAGCGATGTTTCTCGTTTGCGACATGGCTTGGTCAAATCGAACAACTTCTTGGCATAGCTCGGCTGCATGGTACGCCCAGCGGTCGCCGGAGAAGGCTGTGAAGCTCGGTCGTGGCCGCCTTGTCGCGTGTTGAACAAGGGCAGGTGTTGCATTGATCGCGTTATGTCCCAAGCCTGAAAACTCAGCCTGTTCAGGGAAGGGCGTTGTGACCTCTTGCCAGCAAGCGGCTTCGCAACAAACACACCAAACACCCCGGGAGGGTCACAACGAATGACTGCAAGGCCGCTCGATCATATTCGTGTCCTCGATTTTGGCCAGTACCTGGCTGGTCCACTGGTTGGCATGATGCTTGCTGATTTGGGGGCAGAGGTGATCCGCATCGACCCGCCCGGTGGCCCGCGATTGAAAGAACCGGCCACAGACATGCTGTCACGCGGCAAAACCGCCGTGACGATCGACCTCAAATCCGAAGGGGGTTTGCAGGTCGCGTGCGAATTTGTGGCGCGGGCTGACGTGGTGATCGAGAACTTCCGGCCCGGCGTGATGGAGAGGCTGGGCCTGGGTCCGAAAGCTCTGCGCGACATAAATCCGCGCATCGTGTCATTGTCATTGCCGGGGTTTGCCTCAACCGATCCCGCACTGGCTGATCTTCCGGCGTGGGAAGCCGTGATCGCGGCCCGCACCGGGCAATTCACGGATATGGGGCTGAACCGGCGCCTGATGGGCATCAACCCATCCTTTTCACCTTTGACGCTGGCATCCGCCTATGGCGCTTCGTTCGGCGCGATGGCCTTGCAGTTCGCTTTGGCTGCACGTGACCGGACCGGAGGCGATCACATCGAGGTGCCTCTGGCTTCGGCCTTGCTGGAAGGGTTGGTGTATAACTGTGAGCAGATTGAGGACTATCCCGAACGCTACAAGTCCCCTCGCGAAGTGGAACTTGACAGGCGCGCAGCCGAAGGCTTGCCAACGGATCTGAGCTTTGCGGAACTGGAAGAGTTCCTGGACCCTTTCTATCGAACTTATACCTGCGCCGACGGGCGTGGGTTTTATGTGGTGGCGGGCAGTGTGAAAACACATCCCCGGCGGGTGTTGGAGACGCTTGGCCTCAAAAACCTTGCCGATCAATTGCCGGACTTCGACGCCTATCTCGATACCGCAGACTGGCCGGATGAATGGTCGCTGCGCAACTACCCCGTCGGAGCAAGGGATCGCGCGCGTGTGTCCAACGCGATGAAAAAGGCCTTTCTGACAAGGCCCTCTCATGAGTGGGAAGCCCTTTTCGGGTCTGCCAAGGCGCCCGGAACGGCGCAACGGTTCAGCAAGGAATGGCTGGCCGATCCGCACGCTTTGGCCTCGGGTCTGGTGTTGGAGGTAGAGGACCCGCGTCATGGGAAGATGAAGCAGATGGGAAATGTTGCGTGGCTTGCGGATGATGGCGCTGCGCTGGTCAAAAAACCGGGCCCCGTTCCCGATGACGCACCCGTTTCAGCGATCCTTTCCGAACCGCCGCGCAGCGGACCGCCAGCCGCGAGCGGCCAGGGCTGGCTGGAGGGGCTGAAGGTGCTGGACCTGACCAACGTGATCGCCGGTCCGACGATCGGGTCCACGCTGGCGCGATTTGGCGCTCAGGTGACATCCGTTCAGCCGGCCGAGCCATCAGTCGATCCGTGGAACACCGTGGTTTTCGGTCTGCACGCACATCGTGGAAAACAAAGCGTTTTGCTAAACCTGAGCTCGGATGACGGGAAGCGGGCGTTGCGACGGCTCATCGACTCCTCGGATGTCATCACCATGAACGGCACGGATGAGCAGCGCGATGCCCTGGGGTTGAGCGCGGAAGAGCTGGCGGCGATCAACCCCCGCCTCATACTGGTGCAACTCGATGCCTTTGGCGGTCCTGCGCGCGGACCCAAATCGGACCATCTGGGGTATGACGATCTGGCGCAGGCGGCGACAGGGGTCATGGTGCGTTTTGGCGGTGGCATGGCCACGCCCGAAGAACATGCGCATTTCGGTACCATTGACGTTCTGACCGGCTATTGCGCATGTGTTGCGCTTGGTGCGGCCCTGCTGAGATTGCAGAAAACCGGCAAAGGCGGGATTGCGCGGGCGGCGTTGGCGGCGGCCGGCAACCTCATTCAGGCGCAATTGATGTATGATTTCGAAGGCCGCGCGCCCTTTGACGAACCAGCCGGGCGCGCAGCTATGGGCTGGGGACCATTCTACCATTGTTACCGCGCGGCTGACGGGTGGATGTTCTTTGCCGCACCCACCGAAAAACGCGAAGCCCTGCGCCGTGTCTCGGACCTCGCCAGCGTGGCCGATACACCGGAGAAAGAATTGCCGAATGCGCTTGCGGATCATTTTGCAAGGCAACCTGTTGAATACTGGCAAAAGGCGTTTTCCGGTTCCGCCAGCACCGTCATGCCTCTGGGATCGTTGCATGGCACGCGCGACGCCGTGTTGCAGCCGGAAAGTGCCGGGAATATCGACCTGACGCGGGGAACGTTCAGCGTCATTCGGCATGACATGCATCCTATGGGCCGGTGGTGCGATCTGGTTGCCCCAAATGCCGTGCGACCCGAACGCGCCCGGATCGTCATTCCCGGACCGATGCCGAAATACGGCGCGGATACACGCAGCATTCTGCGAAACGTCGGTTATGCAGATGAGGATATCGACGCGATGATCTCTGCTGGATCGGCCGCCGAAAGCTGGTCGGCAAAGTACTTGCCCGAGTAGTCGACCAGCCACAGACGGTTCGGAAATCAAGAAGATATGCCATCCGCCGCCGCAGGCACGAGTTCCCGGGCCTGGCGACGGGTGGTATCCGTCGTGACAAGCTTTGGGCTGGCACCCGCGCGACTTGCACAGAATATTCAACCGCTTTGCCACAGTTTTTTTTGCATGTCTTGCGGCAAGAACCGTCCTAGGGTCGGCAAAGCATTGCCTTGCATTCACAACGAAACAAGAACCACTGACCATGAGCCAAATTTCAGAGAGCCTGCTGAAACAAATCCGCAGCCGCTTTGCCCAGATCGATCATTGCCCCGAACAGGGTGAGCGGATCTTTTTCGAGAATGCCGGAGGCGCACTGACATTGAATTCAGTGTTGGAAAGTTCGGTTCGTTACGCCGCCATCCCGGACAACCAGGGGCGCGACAATCCGGGATCCCATGCGCTGGTCGCCACGATCAACGCGGCCAAGGCGGATATGCGGGATTTCATGAACGCACCCGGCGGGCAGTTCTTTGTGGGTGAAAGCGGTACAGAGCTGTTGTTCCGGCTGATCATGAACGCATGTCTGGGAACGGGTCCGGGCGTTGTGCTGGGATCAACATTGGAACACCCGGCGACGCGTTCGGCCTGTGATCGTTGGGCCCGCATTTCCGGGCAAACCCACGTTTTGGTGCCCCATGATGACGCCACCGGTACCGTCTCGGCCGAAGCCTATGCCGTGGCCGTGACACCGGATACCAAAGTGGCGACGATCCTGCATACCTCGCCGGTGACGGGAATGGGCGTTGACGTCGCTGCCGTTTCTCAGGCCATCCGCGCCGTGGCTCCGGATTGTTTCATCATCGTCGATGGCATTCAGCACGCAGCGCATGGCCGGATCGATCTGACCGCCTATGACGTCGATGGTTATGTGATTTCGCCCTACAAGGTGTTTTCGCGTCATGGCTACGGCGTGGCGTGGATCTCTGATCGCTTGACCGCGCTGGAGCACAACGCCTTGCTGGATGGCCCCGCGGACAACTGGGAAATGGGCACGCGCGACACCGGAGCTTATGCCACGATGTCCGACGTCGTATCCTATTTCGAATGGCTGGGCAGTCAGGTCAGCGATGCCGAAGACCGGCGCGGCAAGTTTCTGGCGGCGGGTGATGCGATCCATGCGCAGGAAAAGGCGCTGACCGACGCGATGATCCACGGCACCGGCAACCTGAGCGGCCTGGCCGAGATGGAAAAAGTCACCATTCTGGGCGGGGCCGACAACCCGGCGCGAGAAGGTCTGGTATCGCTGCGTGTCGAAGGCGTGGCCTCGTCCGAGGTCGTCAAACGGCTGAACGAACACGATATCCGCACGCATCTGCGCAAGGCGGATCACTATTCCGGCAATATCCTGACACCCCTTGGCTATGATGCCTGTGTGCGGGTCTCGATGTGTCACTACAACTCGATCGGCGAAGTCGCCAAATTCCTTGCCGTCATGAAAGAAATCGCCGCCTGAGCCGCGCCATATCCAAGGACATATCTCATGAAAACCCATGCACAAGCTGTTGTCATCGGCGGCGGCCTTGCCGGTACGTCGATCCTGTATCACCTTGCCAAGCTTGGCTGGACGGATTCGATCCTGCTGGAACGCGACGAGTTGACCAGCGGATCGACCTGGCATGCGGCGGCCAACATCCACGGTCTGCATGACAACAACAATATCACCCGCATCCAGCACTATACGATGAACCTGTACAAAGAGCTAGAGAAGGAAACCGGCCAAAGCTGCGGGGTGTTCCAGCCCGGATCGCTCTATCTGGCCCAGACCGAAGAGCGCGAGCAGCAGTTGCGCCTGCAAGAGGCGAAGGCCCGGTTTTATGGGCTGAATTTCCACGAGGTCAGCCGGGAAGAGGCCAAAGAGCTGCACCCGCTGGCGCAGTTCGATGACATCCGCTGCATCATGTACGAACCCGATGGCGGAAATGTGGACCCGTCCGGCGTACCGCATGCCTATGCCGCCGGGGCCCGTGCGATGGGGGCCACCATCGAACGGTTCTGCCCGGTGATCGCCACGGAACAGCAATCCGATGGCAGTTGGATCGTCCGTACGCCCAAGGGTGACATTCATGCCCAATGGGTGGTCAACGCGGCGGGTCTCTGGGGCCGCGAGGTGGCGGCGCTGGCGGGTCTGACCCTGCCTCTGCAACCGACCGAACATCAGTATTTCGTGACCGAGAGCATCGACGAAGTGGCCAGTCTGGGCCGTCGTCTGCCGTCTATCGCCGACCGGGACGGCGAGTATTATTTCCGACAAGAGGGTAACGGCCTGCTGATCGGGGCCTATGAGAAAGACATGAAGTTCTGGGCCGAAGACGGCACGCCGCTCGACTTTGCGCATGATCTGTTCCCCGACGATCTGGACCGGATCATGGAAAACGTGATCCGCGCCACCGAACGCGTGCCCGTTGCCGCCACAGCCGGGGTTAAACGGGTGATCAACGGCCCGATGATCTGGTCGCCCGATGCCAACATGCTGTGGGGGCCGGTGCCCGAACTGAAGAACTATTTCCTCTGCGGCGGTCTGATCCCCGGCTTCTCGCAATCCGGCGGGCTGGGGCTGCTGGCGGCGCAATGGATGATCGAGGGTGAGCCGCAATATGACATGTTCGCCTGGGATCTCGCCCGCTTTGGCGACTGGGCCGACAAAAAATTCACCAAGGCCCGGGTCGAAGACGCATATACGCATCGGTTCAAAATCCACTTCCCGAATGAAGAACGCAGTGCAGGCCGCCCGGCCCGTGTGCGCCCCGCCTACGAGATGCAGAAACAGATGGGCTGTGTCTTTGGTCTCAACTGTGGTTGGGAACACCCGTTGTGGTTTGCCGATGAACCCGGCACCGAAGAGACCACTGGTTTCACCCGCCAGAACTGGTTCGATCCGGTCGGGCGCGAGGTTCAGATGCTGCGCGACAGCGTGGGCGTGATCGATATCTCGAACTTCGCCAATTACGTGATCAAGGGGCCTGGCGCCTATGACTGGCTGGACCGCCTGGTGGCCAATCGCGTGCCGACCGAAATTGGGCGCAGCTGCCTGACGCCGCTGATCTCGGTCCGCGGTGGCGTGGCGGGGGATTTCACCATCACCAAGCTGGCGGAAGACGAATATATGATGATTGGCTCCGGCATGGCTGAACGCTATCATCAGCGCTTCTTTCAAATGGTGGAAATGCCTCAGGGCACAACTCTTGACGTCGCAACGGACCGCATCGCCGGGTTCAACATCGCCGGCCCAAAATCACGCGAGGCATTGGCGCGCCTGACCAATGCAGACCTTTCCAACGAAGCGTTCCGCTTCATGCGGTCCCGGAAGATCACCGTTGCAGGTGTTGATTGCGTGGCCATCCGGGTCAGCTTTACCGGCGATCTGGGTTGGGAACTGCACTGCGCCGAAACCGATCAGGTCGCGCTTTACTCTGCATTGCTCGAAGCCGCCGAAGACTGCGGTGGCGGCCCCGTGGGTGGACGGGCGCTTGGGTCGCTGCGCATCGAAAAGGGTTATGGATCCTGGGGGCGGGAATATTCCCAGGAATACTGGCCGCAAGAGGTCGGGCTGACGGGCCTGATCAAGCTGGACAAGGATTTCCTGCACAAAGACGCCTATCTGTCCATCAAGGATAAAGCTCCGCGCGAGGTCCTGTCCATCTTTGAACTGGACGTGACCGAGGATGCCGACGCCACCGGCAGTGAGCCGATCTTTACACCCGATGGTGTGCCTGTCGGCCGTGTCACTTCGGGGGCGTACGGGTATTCAGTCGGGAAATCTCTGGCTTTGGGTTTCCGCAACCCCGAGGTGGCGCAGCCAGGGGATGAAGTGGTGATCCATGTGATTGGCAAACCGCATAAGGCTCGGGTGCTGGCAGAGGCGCCGTTCGATCCTTTGGGCGGCAGGCTGCGCGGCTGAAACAACCGGCCCGCCCGATCAAGGTCATCCCATAGCCACAGATCTCATCCGCGATCTGTGGCTATGGGATGTGCAATTTGCTTTCGAACCGTTCGACAGGGTTCGCCTCGGTTTCGGGATGCCATTGTTTTGCGGCCGGTGCGCAAACCTTCAGACAATCAACCGCGCGCGCTGCGATCTGATCCGCGATTTCGGTTATGTTGACGGGGTTCAAATAGAAGGCTGGCACAGGGGGCAGGATGATGGCTCCCATTTCTGCGGCGGCCGTCATATTGCGCAAATGAGCAAGTGTCAGCGGCGCTTCTCGTGTCAGCAGTACCAGTGGGTGTCGTTCCTTGAGCTGCACGCCCGCCGCGCGTGTCAGCAGGTTGTCGTCCAGGCCATGCGCGATCGCACCCAGTGAGCGCATGGAACAGGGCGCGACGATCATCCCGGATACCGGCACCGAACCGGACGCTATACTAGCCCCGATATCTGCGGGCGCGTGATGACGGGTTGCCGACTGCCGCAATTCCTTCAGGGCATCCGGGCCGCATTCCTGCGCAAGCGTCAGACGGGCGGCGGGGCTGACGACAAGGTCGATTTCGATATCCGCCGATGTCAGATACCGTGCGACCGCAAGGCTCAAAACCGCACCGGAAGCGCCTGACACGCCTAAGACTACTCGGGTTTTCGTCATATTCTCAGCTCTGGCATCAATCTGTCTATCAGGTCTTCCGCAAATGCGTGATCAACCTTGTCGGTGCGCATGACCGTCCCCCATTCCCGCCCTGTTTCACTGCCTGTTTTTGTCGTGGCGTCGATGCCCAGCTTTCCGGCCAGACCAGGTTCGGGTGAGGCGAAATCCAGATAATCCATGGGTGTCCTGTCCAGGATCATCACATCACGGCCCGGGTCCATTCGCGTGGCAAGTGCCCAGGCGATATCGTCCCAGTTTCGGGGGTCGATATCGGCGTCGACCGCAACGATCATCTTCGTATAGCTGAATTGCGGCAGCATCCCCCAAAGCGCCATCATCACACGCCGGGCCTGGCCCGGATATCGCTTGTCGATGGCGACGATGGCGATGCGATAGGAACAGGCGGCAGGCGGCAGCCAAAGGTCGTGTATCTCGGGGATCTGAGCGCGAATGGTCGGCAAGGCAAGGCGATTGAACACTTCGCCAATGATGGCAGGTTCGTCAGGCGGGCGTCCGGTATAGGTCGACAGATACAACGGCGCCTCGCAATGGGTCACGGCCGTGACATGCATCACCGGAAACGGCTCGGCGGGATTGTAGTACCCGGTGTGATCCCCAAACGGCCCTTCGGGTGCTGTCTCGCTTGGCGACACCCAGCCTTCCAGGACGATCTCGGCATCTGCCGGTACAAGCAGAGGGACGGATTTGGCCGGAACCAACCGCGGCCGGTTCTGGTTCAGGGCCCCGGCAAATGTCAGCTCAGACACCATTTCGGGCAGGGGCAGAGCCGCCGACAACAAGGTCGCGGGGTTTGCGCCCAGAACAATTGCGACCGGCATCGTTTCGCCATGCTGCGCCCAACTGCGATGATGAGCGGCCCCGCCACGATGTGGCAACCAGCGCATGATCAGACGGTTCCGGTCCAGCACCTGAACGCGATAGACGCCGGCATTGTAGGTCTGTGCTGCGTCGGGTTCGCTGCCACGGGGCCGGGTGATGACCACAGGCCAGGTGATCAGAGGCCCCGCGTCCCGGGGCCAGTGTGTCTGGATCGGCAGCGCTGAAAGATCAACATCGGCTTCGCAGTTGCAAACCTGCTGTACAGCGGCGGCTTTGACCTGCTTCGGCCGTGTGGACAATGCGGCCTTCAGCATCGGCCACCGGGACAGCGCATCCCGCAACCCGCCCGGCGGTGTCGGGGCCCGAAGCGCGGCCAGAAACGCGCCCAGATCGTCCAGCCCATCGGAAGAAACGCCCAGTCCGGCGGCGACGCGTTCCGAAGTTCCGAACAGGTTCACCACAACCGGTATGTCGCACTGCCCCGAGGGCACGCCCGTCGGTGTGTCGAATTGCAACACGGGCCCATTGGCCTCTAACACGGCGCGGTGGACAGCGGTCATTTGATGGCGCACGGAAACCGGTTCGGCGATGCGCCTGAACTGCCCTGTTTCTTCACACCATTTCAGAAAATGTCGAAGGCTGGGATATGGCGGCAGAGTGCGAATGAGTTTGCTCCGGCGGTGGTGCCCACCCTCTAGCAGCGAAAGAGGCCGGTCGAATTGACAACCGTCAAGTCCCGGGTGCCGGGGCGGCTTTAGGAAGGCCGCACCGGTTCACTTTGTTGAGACAGCAGGAGGTCTGTTTGTCCGATCCCCGAAACCCGATACCGCGATGCCCTGCCGCTTTGGCCGCGGCCCTGCGGTTTGTTCCGCTTGCACCTTTGTCGCTGTCACTGACGGCGTTTTCCCGCAAAATAACCAAGAAACACCCCGACTTGCTCAACCGGCTCGGTGAATACAGCCGGGCAGCCTTTGTGCTTGATCCCACGGATCTGCCCGTTGTCCTTCTGCTTGAACCGAATGACGGCGCACCGAGAATAGGACTTAGCCGAAGGCGCGTGGAAGGGGCCGCGCGAATTTCCGGCCCACTGGCCGCGCTGTTGGGGCTGGTGCATGGTGCGTTTGACGGTGACGCCCTGTTCTTTTCGCGCGATCTGGTGATCGAGGGCGACACAGCCGCGGCACTGGCGCTGCGCAACGCAATTGACGACGCAGAGCTGGACCTCGCGCACGAGGCCGCAGCCCTTTCCGGCCCGCTTGCACGCCCGCTGAAGCAGATCATCGCCTTTGCAGAGCGTCGGACCGGTCTGTGCCTGACCCGACCCGAGGACGCGATCCTATGGTAATGGAAATCGTTTGCCCGGCGGGAACGCCCGCGGCCCTGCATGCAGCCGTCAAGGCCGGGGCTCACACGGTCTATTGTGGCTTCAATGACGAAACCAATGCGCGGAACTTTCCGGGGCTCAACTTTGACCGCGCTGAAATGCGGGCCGGAATTTCCTTTGCCCATGGTCACGGATCGAAGGTGTTGATTGCAATCAATACCTTCCCGCAGGCGGGCAACGAAGGGATCTGGAAACAAGCCGTGGCGGATGCCGAAATCTGCGGTGCAGATGCTGTCATTCTCGCCGATCTGGGCTTGCTGGACTACGCGGCGCGACATCATCCCAAGCTGCGCAGACATCTGTCCGTGCAGGCCGCGGCGGCCAATGCTGACGTGATCAATTTCTATGCTGAAACTTTCGGTGTGAAGCGGGTGGTCTTGCCGCGCGTTTTGTCCGTGCCGGAAATTGCCGCGATCAACTCTGAAACCGACGTCGAAACCGAAGTCTTCGTGTTCGGCGGTCTTTGCGTCATGGCCGAGGGGCGATGCTCGCTGTCCTCTTATGCCACCGGGTTGTCTCCAAACATGAACGGTGTCTGTTCTCCTGCCAGCCATGTGCAGTATCAAGAAGAACAGGGCGCGTTGAACGCGCGCCTTGGCGGGTACCTGATCCACCGGGTCGAACGGGATGAGCCCGCACCTTATCCGACTTTGTGCAAAGGGTGTTTTTCCGCAGGTTACAATACCGGGCACCTGTTCGAGGATCCCGTCAGTCTGAACGCAGAACGGCTGATCCCGCAATTGCAAAAGGCAGGTGTCACAGCCTTGAAGATCGAAGGGCGCCAGCGGTCAAAATCCTATGTCGCACAGGTCGTTCGGAATTTTCGCGCCGCGGTCGATGCGCTGGAGTCAGGCCAGCCGATGCCCGAAGGTATGCTTGCGCGACTGTCGGAAGGGCAGGCCATGACGACCGGCGCCTACAAAAAGACGTGGAGGTGATCCGATGGAACTGACAGTAGGCCCGAACCAGTTCTTCTGGCCCGCCGAAACCTGGGCTGCATTTTACGATGATCTGGCCCGATCGCCCGTCGACCGCGTCGTGCTTGGGGAACTGGTCTGTTCCAAGCGCTTGCCGTTTTACCAGGATCGTATCCCCGCAGCGATTTCCCGGCTGGTGGAGGCGGGCAAAGAGGTTGCGCTGACAAGCCTGGCCCTTGTGACCCTGAAACGCGAGCGCAAACTCACCGCTGAGCTTGCAGAAATGGGCGTCATGGTCGAGATCAACGATCTGACCGCGCTGGCACATTTGCCCGGCACCTGCACGTTTGCCATTGGCCCGTTGGTAAATGTCTACAACGAAGGCACTTTGAGATGGTTGGCTGCTCGGGGTGCGCGCCGGGTTTGTCTTCCGCTGGAATTGCCCATCGCTTCGGTCAAAACGCTGGCGCAAGCTGCCTCGGACTTGGGCGTCGCGATCGAAATATGGGGGCATGGCAGGTTGCCACTGGCTATTTCCGGGCGCTGTTACCACGCGCGATTGCATGGGCGCAGCAAGGACAATTGCCAGTTTGCCTGCGAAGACGATCCGGACGGGTTGGACGTTCTGACCGGCGACGGCAAGCCTTTTTTGGCCATGAACGGTGTGCAGACCCTGTCAGACAGCCATGCCTGTGCGGACCATCAGATCGACCTGCTGAAACAGGCTGGCATCTCGGCGTTGCGTCTGTCGCCGCAATCTGGCGGTTTCCGTCAGCTGTGCGAACTGTATCGAAAACGTATCGACGGTGATCTTCCCCAAGGAGAAGTGGAGCGCGCCCTGCGTGGCGCTGATCCTGATATTCGATTGAGCGACGGATTTCTGACGGGGTCCTGCGGTGCAGAATGGTCCGGTGCTTCAAAGGCGGCTTCGATCTCGGTTTGATCGCGGCATCGGCACGACGTCCGTCGCGCCGGACACGAATGAAAAAGCCTATGCTTTGAACCCTTGGGATGAGTCCGGGTTTGTCCGGGATTCTTCCTCTTGAACCCAGGTTTCGGCCTGCAAGACCCCGGGTTGCCCGGTGCCGATAATCCCCACGACCTGCACATCGCCGGTGTCGGTGGGCGCGGCCACCTGAACGCGCCGGATCAATGCGAAAAGGGCGACCGCAATACCGATAGCCGCCAGAAGAAACGGAAGACCGCGCCCGCCGAACAATGAGATAGAGTTCGGCCCCAGCATGGTTCCCACCAGCAGGCCGACATTCAGCAGCAGCACCATCGTGCCACTGGCGGGAACGATCTGAGACAGCTTGAGCTGATCATTGGCATGCGCCGTCAGGATCGAATACGCGGGATACAGCCCGATTGCGATCAGTACAAAACCATAGACGATATGAGACGGCGACGTATCGATGGCCATCCAAAGACTGGACAAGGTCGTAACGACACCCAGCCCGATGACGACATAGCGTCTGTCGGTGTGATCCGACAGCCAGCCTACGGGGTATTGCACCACCGCACCGGCGATCAGCGCCGCCACCAGCGCCCCTGACGCCTGCGCCGTCGTAAAGCCGTTTTGCAACGCATAAAGCGGCAACGAGATATAGGACGCGGCGACACCGATGCTAACCAGAACGATTCCGATGACTGCGATGGGCGAAACCTTGTAAAGCACAGGAACCGACATGCGTTCCGGCGCGGCATACTCCGGCGCCTTGTTGCCCGACAGAAGAAGCGGCACGATCGAAAGCGAAATCAGGATGGAAACAAGCCCGAACAGCAGGTTCCCGGTAGGGTCGGGAAAGCCGACTATGGCGGTGCCAAGCGCCGGGCCGGCAAGCTGTATAATGAAGTATAGCGACAGAACCTGAGCGCGCATGTTGTTCTCGGATTTCGCGTTCAGCCAGCTTTCGGTGATGACGTAAAGCCCCGGGTAACAAAACCCGCCCAACAGACGCATCACGCTCCAGCTGATCGCGTCGCTGGTCAGCAGATGCACGATGGCCGCAATCGAAACCAGCGAGGCGAGGGCCGAAAATGCCCGAATATGCCCGACATTTTCGACCAGCCTCGGGGCAAGTGCCGTCCCCGCAAGCGCGCCTAAAGGATAGCTCGCCTGCATGACGGAAATCGTGAAGTCACTAAAGCCCAGACTGGCCCCCCGGATCGTCAGCAGCGTCGCCAACAGACCGTTGGCAACCATCAGCATGAACATCCCCAGGAACAGTGCCCAGTTTTCGTTTAACGCGCGTATCATGGCCAACCGCTACTGATGCGGGTCTGGCCTGTATACAATTCCTACGACATCGGGATGTCGTTTGATGGAACTTCTCCGTTGCAGGCCACCATGTCGGATTCAACCGTCCCAGGGCCCATTGCAACTGGGCTTTGGGCTGAGCTGATTGGCCTCTGTGCCCTCAGGAATTGCAGCTGAGCTACACGTTGCCTTGCATGATCCGGGCATAGATATCGGGATCCGTCACGCCTTCGGAACCGATCGTCAAAACCCGAGACTGCGGCGTCAATCCAAGCTTCTGGAAAAGCTCGGGGTTGTTGGCTGCTTCGATCAATGCAGCCAATCCGGCAACGCCGCTCTCACCGGCTTCGATCGCCGGATCACTGCCATGCGGACGCGCCAGACGACGGACGGTGGGCGGTATCAGCTGATCGTCGATTGTCAGAAAGTCCGAGGCTTCGCTGTGCAAAACCTCCCACGCCATCGGAGACGGCACCCCGCAGGACAAACCCGCCATGATGGTTTCCTCGTCGATATCTACGGACGCGGCTTGCCCCTGCCTTGCGCTTTCGAACAAACACGCCGCCAGATGCGGTTCCACGACCACGACGCGCGGCGCGGCATCACCCCAGGCCTGACGCAAAGCTGCCGCAACTGCCGCGGCAAGCCCTCCAACTCCACCTTGCAGAAAGACATGCGTCGGTGCCGTGTCCATTGCATCCACGACTTCCTTGATCATGACGCCATAGCCCGACATCACGTCGCGCGGCGGGTCGGTGTAGCCTGGCCAGGATGTGTCCGAAACCACGAACCAGCCGTTCTCGTCGGCTTCCCGCCGACACTGATCCACCGAAGCGTCATAGTCTCCATCGATGCGCACGACGTCGGCCCCCAGATCGCGCATGGCCTGCGCGCGGCCTTCACTGACTTCGGCGTGAATGTAAATCCGGCAAGGCGCGCCGAACCGCTTGCACCCCCACGCGAGGGACCGACCGTGGTTGCCATCGGTCGCCGAAACAAGCGTGATACTGGCAACCATGTCGGCGCAGCGGCCAGTACGGATATCTTCCAATGACACATCCTGACCGGTGCGGCGCGATATTTCACGTTGCAGAACACGCAAGGCTGCAAAGGCCCCCCCCAATGCCTTGAAACTGCCAAGCCCAAACCGGGGACCTTCATCCTTGTAGTGGACCTCCGCGACGCCGATCTCGGCTGCCAACGCGGGCAAGGAATGCAACGGCGTGGGCGCATACCCCTCCCATTGGGTGATTTCCCTTGCTGCGCGATCGAAATCCCGTCGTGTCAAAACGGTTTCGGCAGCGGGGCCGAAGCTCGGCCTGCCTGCCTGATGGGCGATGTTTTCCGTCATGGTCGTGTGTCCTGTCAGGGTTTCAGTGGCAGGCGCTGCCGCACCAGCTCTGCCCAGAATTCTGCACCCAGCGGGAGCAGTTCGTCGTTGAAATCGTAATCAGCCGAGTGCAGCGGTCGGCCATTTGATCCTTCGGTTCCGTTGCCGATAAGCAGGAAACACCCGGGCACAACGGCGGCAAATTCGGCAAAATCTTCCGAGAAAGACATGGCAGAGCGGTCTCCGTCCACCTCAAGACCCATGGCCGAAGCCGCTGCAACGACATGCGATGCGGCATCGGCATCATTGTTTGCCTCGATGAATGCGGTGCGGAAATCCACACTCTCCTCGACGCCATGGCTTTCGGCCACACCGGCTGCGATCTGGCGCATGCTGCGCTCGATCAACTTGCGGTCTTCCGGTGACATGGCCCGTGCGTCCCCTTTCAGAACAGTGCGCCCCGGAAGCACATTGCGCTGCCCGTCGGTGATGAACTCGGTCACCGACACCACGGCGCCGGATGAAGGTGCAAGTTTGCGTGAAACGATGGTTTGCAGGGCCAATACCAGTTCCGCGGCAGGCGTGATCGTTTCGCGCCCGACATGCGGCATCGAGGCATGACCGCCTTGACCGGAAAGCGTGATTTCAAACAGGCTTTCACTGCAACAGATGACACCGGCGCGGGTGGAAACCCGCCCGACAGGCTCGCCCGGAAGATTGTGCGCGCCGTAAACCTCTTCAATCGGGAAGGTCTGCAAAACCCCTTCATCGATCATCGCCCTTGCCCCAAGCCCATGCTCTTCGTTGGGCTGGAACAGGAAGACAACCTTGCCGTCAAACGCCGGATCCTTGGCCAGCAATTCGGCGGCCCCAAGCAGCATCACCGTGTGGCCATCATGGCCACAGGCATGCATGACACCTTCGTTCTGCGACGTGTGCGCAAACGTGTTGACCTCGGTGATCGGCAGCGCGTCGAAATCCGCGCGCAGCCCGATGGCGCGATTGCCGTTGCCCGCCTTCAACACGCCCACGACACCGACCCCTTCAAACACCTCGATGCCCAGGTTGCGCAGATGCTCGGCAATCCGGGCCTTGGTCCGAACTTCCTGAAATCCAAGCTCGGGGTTGCGATGAAACTCGTGGCGCAACGCACGCAGGCGTTCTGTCAATGCTGTCACGGCAAAACTTCCCCTTCGACGTGTTGCTTCAAATGTGCGAAACAAGTTTATTGCAAGAGACCTGAAAAAAGGGCTCTAGTTGGTGGCAAGCCATGCAAGTTTCTTTCACATGACGCAATTGGATGACTTTGACCGCGCGATCCTGCGGATTTTGCAACAAGACAACAGAACCACGCAACACAAGATTGGCGAGGCCGTAAATCTGTCCGCACCCTCGGTGCAGCGCCGTATCCGCCGGATGGAGGCCGAGGGCGTGATACGAGCCAATGTGGCCGTCGTTGACCCGGCGGCCGTTGGTCTTCAGCTTACCATCTTCGTTGAACTTGAACTGGTCAGCGAAACCCCGGACGAGATTGATGCCGTCAAGAAAACCCTGCTGAATGCTCCGGAAGTCCAGCAATGCTTTTACGTGACTGGAGAGGTTGATTTCATGATTGTCGTGGTCGTCGAAAGCATGGCGGATTACGAAGATTTCACCCGCAGGATGTTCTTTGAAAACGGAAATATCCGAAAGTTCAGAACCTTCGTTTCCATGGATACCATCAAATCCGGCAGTGCTTTGGGGTTCTGACCGGCACATGGTGCAACGACAGACCCGTCCAGACTTGTCCGCGCAGGTCTGGACCATTCGGTTGGGTTGACAGGACTGCAAAGGCAAGTCCCGCCACGGGTCTCAGCGCCGCTGTTCCAAGGTGTTTTCAACTACATTCCATTGCGCGGAATGACATGCGCTTTCTCTTCTTCAAAGATCAGCTCCTCTCCTGACCATGCCTTCAGGCGCGAGATCAAATGAAACTCGGTGGCCGTTGCCTGTTGTTCGGAATAGGTCCAGATCCTGGCCGACCAGTCTTCTCGGTCGAAACCGGCGGTCTGCTCCATCGTGGCAACAGCCGAAAGCGGATCACCCGGAAGGATTGTATATCTTCGATCCGACACGTCGCTGAGCACCGTCCCAATATCGTCCAGGCGGAAATCTCCCGCCGGCCCGAAAACGCCCCCATCCAGAAAAAACTTGTGTGTCACCTTGCCATTGGTCAGGTCCGTGTGGACCGAGCGTTCCATCGAGCCCGAGCGCACCTTGGTCTTTCTTGCGGCCTCACCGGACGCTGCCGGTTCCGGCAGCGGGCGGGGTTCCGTTGTGTCAACGCCTGGGTTGCGGATGGGCAAATGCTACTGAGATTGACCCGGACGGATCGTGAGCGTCACAGGTTCGGGGGCGGGCCAGAGTACGGGCCAATACGCCGAAGCGATCTGCAAAACGATGCGATGACCCGGCGGAACCCGATATCCTGTTCCATACATCGGGACGGTTACAGCCATCTCCTCGCCGGGTGTGATCGGTGTGGGTTCTATATCGCTGATGCGGTGGTTGAGGTTGCAGAATCCCCGTGCAATCATCGTCTGCGCACCGTTCGGGGCTTCGTCCACCAACAATGCAACGACAAAGCCCTGAGCCTGATCTGCTGACACTTTCAGATCGACCGACGGTTGCCCCAGGATATCAAGTGCGTCTTCAAGTGGCGCCGCTTTGAACTGCAACGCGCCGGCGGCGTCGATCCGGCAATCTGCCGCCATGTCTCCGGGAATGGCGAAAGAGCACATATCGCCTGCGGCCGCCCCGAAGCTTGGCGGCGAGCAAATCGCAAGCTCTGCTGCGGAAACGGCGTCTGCCTCAAGCGTCTGCTGAATCAGCCACAGGGACGTGTTGGTGATATTCGGTGACGGCCAAAACGCGGCGCCTGCCAACCGCTCGCGCCACATGTCAAGCCAGCGGTCCGCGCCGACAATCTCTGGGTCAGGTGGCATGGCGTTATACAGTTTTATGATCGAAACCCACCAGAAATTGTCGTTGGCCAGGCATCCGCTGCAAAAGTGGACGTCCTCGCGCCACCGGTCGTCCGTGCCCATCAACGTCGCGATCGTCTTCAACTCGTACTCCGGTGGCGTCACCACCGAAGGCCAAGGCGCTGCGCGTCATAGACTGCCGCGTGTATGTTGCGTGAAAAAACGGCGTCTCCGATCCGGCAAAGATCAAAACCGGCATTCGGGTCCACCTGCGGAAACACGTCACCCGAATTGGCGACCAAAGCGTCGTGATCCACACGGCCACGATTTCGCGAAAGCGGCTTGAGTTGGAAATAGAGATCATCCAGAGGCAAGGTGCCCTGATTGACAATCACCTGATCATACATGCGCTTTTCAACAAGATCCGAGTAATCCGTTCCAATCGCCGCTTCCAGTTGATTGCCTGAACGTACCAGCGATTTCAGCGTCCGGGTTACGGTGAACACCGCCCCCGTTTTTTGCAGCGCCCGCATATATGGCACCAGAGTCATGCCCATGATCTCGGGCACAAAGCTGCGGTCGCGGGTCATGATCTCAACCTGCGCACCGGATTCGGCGATGATTTCTGCCGCCATCAGGGCCGGGTGGTCGCCCGCATCATCGTAGATCAGGACAATTTCGCGGGGGGGCACGTCTGCGGACAGGATGTCCCACGCCGAAATCGCCAGACCTTTGCCGGTTTCCAATATTGTCTTCTCGGGCAAGCCTCCGGTTGCGATCACGACCATATCAGGGGAAAGGGCTGTTACGTTCTCGGCCTCTGCAAACGTGTTGAACTGGAACCTGACGTCACGCGCAGCATATTGCGCCATGTGCCAGTCGATGATCCCGTCCTTCTCGGCCCGGTGCCGGGATTGCGCGGCCAGACGCACCTGACCGCCAGGTTCAGGGGCCGCTTCCAAAACGGCAACATCATGCGCGACCCGCGCCGCTTCAAGCCCTCCGGGCCCGGCGCCGACGACGACCGTCCGGCGGCGGGAATTGGCCGCGGGAATCACATCCGTCATGGCCGGATCCGTATGAATGCCCCCGCGAATGACTTTCAGGAAACCGACCTGACCGCTGTCGCGCAGCCGCCGGGCGATTTCCAACCCGTCTTCTTCGGTGATGGCGCCTTTTTCAACCTCATCTGTGGTATAGCGGACGCCGCCGATGAAATCCTGCCCGACACGGTCGCGGATCGCATCCAGAACCATGAAGCCGAACCGCAACCGATTGTCGAAACTGCCGCCATAGGGCGCATCCATCTTATTGGTCAGCGGTGACCAGAACTGATCGATCAGGTGGCCATAGGCTTGCAATTCGATTCCGTCGAGACCCGCGGCCTTCATACGCTCGGCTGCATCGGCGTAATCGCTCACGATTCGTTCGATATCATGGTCTTCCATCTTCTTTGCAAAGGCCCGGTGGGCCGGTTCACGATAATGCGAAGAAGAGACCGACGGCAGCCAATCGCCCTTGTTCCAACCCGTGCGCCGCCCCAGATGGGTCAACTGGATCATGACCGCGCAACCATGAGCATGGCAGGCATCCGTCAATTCAGCCATCCAGCGCACCACTTCGTCCTTGTAGGCAAGGACGTTGTTGAACACCGGAGGGCTGTCGCGACTGACGGTGGCAGAGCCCGCCGTCATGGTCATCGCCACCCCAGCTTTTGCGCGCATCTCATGATAGGCACGGTAACGCTCTTTCGGCATACCGTCTTCGGGGTAGGCGGGTTCATGACTGGTCGTCTTGATCCTGTTCTTCAGCGTCAGATGTTTCAGCTGATAGGGTAGCAGCAGCACATCGCGTGACCACCCGTCCTTTTTTGAAACCATTTTCGTCAGTCGACCAACTTCGCTGTCCTGCATCGGACATGCAAAAAAGCAGCGTTTCGGCAGTGCCGGGTGGCATATGGCGCTCCGATATTGGGGCGAGCGGAGGAGCTCTTGGCCGATTGAAAGCAGACTGGGAAATCTCCGTAAAACGCCTTGTGAACCAGGGCCGCGATGTTTCACCAAATGTGTTGGCCGAAGAGTGCAAGACAGGAAAGAAAAAGCATCGGTGAAAACGTCCTGTCCGCAAGGCGCTGGCAACCGCTTATCACGTCTCCGAGCACCGGACATAAGCGTGCTATTAGGCTGAAAGCCCTCGCGCAGCAGGCTGGCAATTATTCGATGATTGAAGGTCCGGGCTGGCGGTTGGCGTCGTTTCGCTCTATCGCCCAACCGGAACATACCCATCGTGACAGGAGACAGCAGTCGTGACCATCACTCGGATCGAGACCGGCAAACGCATGAGCCGCATCGTCAAACATAACGGAACCGCCTATCTGTGCGGTCAGGTTTCCGATGCTGCAACCGTTGCGGATCAAACCCGTGACATCCTTGCCAAGATCGAGGACCTTCTGGCCAAGGCCGGCAGCGACAAGACGCGCATCCTACAATGTGTGATCTGGCTGTCGGACATGGCCGACTTTGCCGAAATGAACGCGGTCTGGGATGCCTGGGTGCCAGAGGGCCACGCCCCGGCCCGTGCCTGTGGCGAGGCGAAACTGGCTCGTGATGTTCTGAAGGTCGAAATGATCGTTACCGCAGCCTGCGATTGATCCGCGCGGCCTCGCGCCGTGTGCTAATTTCAGGTACGGGCGGGTTTGGGCCTGGGAAACAAGACGCCCTGTCCGCGTTCCTTCTGTACCTGAGAATGCACCTTTACCAGAGTTTCCAGAAACAGCTTGGCCACGCGTGTTGGCGCAGGTTGTTTTCTGGCCACGGCCGCGAAACGGGTTCTGTATTTGATCTCTTTGGGCAGGACCTGTTTCATAAGCCCCTGTTCGACGAATTCCTGCGCCAGATGATCGGGAAGAAACCCAAGGTAGCGACCTGACAGTATTAGAATGACAAGGGCTTGTTCGTTCTGCACTTTGGCCGCACGTCGAAACCCCAGTTGTTGACCAACGATGAGATTTGGTGAGTTCACATTCAGGCCGGCATAGTTGAACTTGCGAAGAACACTCAGTTTCAATTCTGGATCCGACCGGTCAAACAGGGGGTGTTCCTGCCCACAGTACAAGAACATGTTTTCCCCATAGAGCGGTGTGTAATCCAGGCTTGCCGATGGTCGGTGCAAAGCGATGATGCCAACATCCAGATGCCCGGTGATGACCATTGTCTCAATCACGTTTGGGGGTTCCAGCGACAGCTCGATGTGAACCGCCGGTGCGGCCTCATTGAACTTGTGAATGGTGCGAGCAAGTTGGGCTTCGGGGTTGGTTGTACATTGATCGAACAGAGCCACGCGAATACTGCCGGCCAGTTGTTGTTTGACTTCGTTGACCTCGGTTCTGAACTGCGCCACGGAAATAAGCAGGTCTTCCGCTGCGGCCAGCACCTTCTCGCCGTCTTCCGTCAGTGAAAACCCTGATGGCCCCCGGTTGCACAGCTTCAGGCCAAGCCTCAGTTCCAGATCAGACAAGTGTTTCGAGATCGTCGATTTTCCAATGTTCAGCTCGATCTCGGCGGCCGTGATACCACCACTTTCTGCGACGGTTTTGAACACGCGCAGCAGACGAATGTCCGTGTCGCCGATCCGTGTATCAAGTTTGTTCCGACTCATATCGTATGTTTGAGATTAATGAAACCTTTCGCGCAAATATTAACAACGACGAAACCATTTTGGCAAGTTAGCTTCGTGTCGCCGAGGTAGAATCGGACTGGCCTATTTCTCCCCAGGTCAGCGCGCACCTCGAAACACGACAAATGGGAGGAAATCCATGTCATTTATCAAAAAGCTTGGCACTTTCAGCGCAGCCGTTTCCGTTGCCGCACTGATGGTTGCAGGCACGGCCGAGGCGAAGAATTTCAAGATCGCCGTCGGCGACAGCGCGGGCAGCGCACAAGAGGCGCTGGGGCTCGCTTTCGTGAAAGCGCTCGAAGAAAAATCAGGTGGTGAGCACACCGCGACACTGTTCCTGAACGGTCAGCTCGGTTCCGAGCAGGACACCGTGAACGAGGCCGCCATCGGCACGCTCGATATGTCTCTGCTGGCAATCAACAACATCACGCCATTCTCGCCCTCGGTCGGGGTTTTCACTCTGCCCTATGTTATTCTCAGCCTGGAAGATGCCGAAAAATTGACCCAGGGTCCAATCGGTCAGGAACTGATCGAAAACACCATCCGTGATGCCGGCGTCCGCATCATCGGCTGGACGTATACCGGTTTCCGCCGTCTGACGAACTCGAAGAAGCCGGTCAAATCGGTTGCGGATTTGCAGGACCTGATCATTCGCGTTCCCAAAAACGAAATCATGATCGAAACCTACAAGGCATGGGGCGTCAACCCGACCCCGATGGCCTGGTCGGAAACCTTCACCGGCCTGCAGACCAAAGTGGTTGACGGTCAGGACAACCCTTACCTGACGATCAATGCGATGAAGTTCTACGAGGTTCAGGACCACGTCACCAACCTGCGTTACATCTTCTCGATCGAACCGCTGATCATCTCGGAAGCCGTGTTCCAGGACCTGTCCGAAGAGGAACAGCAAATGATCCTGGAAGCAGGGCAGGAAGCCACTCAGGTCTCGGCCCAGTTCCTGCGGGACTCGGAAGCAGCCATCAAGGAAGAGCTGACGGCCAAGGGGATGGAAATCATCGACCCCGAGAACGACGAAGCCGAGTTCATCCAACTGGCGACCGAAGCTGTATGGCCGCAATTCTACGAGTCCATTGGTGGTGTCGAGAAACTGAATGCAGTTCTCGAAGCCATCGGCCGCGAGCCGGTCCAGCAATAATCGTCGCACGGCGATACCGGGAAGAGCGCTGCGGCGCTCTTCTCATTTCAGGGAGGAGTGAAACCACATGTTCTGGAAATTTCTGGACAACATAGAAAGTGTCATCTGCCGGATCCTCTTATCCGGCTTCGTCTGCCTTTTGTTCGTGCAGATCATCGCGCGCGAAGTCTTCGGCTTTTCGATCAGCTGGATCGAGGAGCTTTCGGTCTACATGTTCGTCTGGTTCGTCTATTTCGGCGCAAGTTACGCCGCTCTGAAAGGTGCGCATAACCGCGTGACATTCCAGTTCAAGTTCCTGCCCGATGGCTCGATCAAATACATCGAAGCCTTCGCCGATCTCTTCTGGCTCTTCTTCAATGTCTACTTCCTGTATCTGGCGACGGATTTTGTCTTCAACAAGATGAACAAGTTCTGGAAGTCCCAGACCCTGGGTATCGAGATGAAGTACATCTACATGGTGCTGCCCATCGCGTTTGCGCTGATGACCGTCCGCATCATTCAGGTGAATTACCGCCGCCTTATCAAGGGCGAGGATATTCACGATCCTGATCAGATCGACCTCGACGAAATCAAAGCTGCGACTGAAGCAGCAAAGAAATCCTAAGGGCAGGGGGATAAACCATGGAATCCGAAATCGTCACAATCCTGTTTGGGTCTTTCCTGTTTCTGCTGCTCATTGGCGCGCCGATCACGGTGGCGCTGGGTGTGGCGTCGCTGGTCTCATTCCTTTACCTGGACGAGAACCCGATCAAATTCGTGCAAATCGCCTTTACCTCGGTGGGTGCTTTCCCCCTGATGGCGTTACCTGCCTTCATTCTTGCCGGGGCCCTGATGGAGGCCGCCGGTATCTCGAAACGCCTGATCAATGTTGCTGAAAGCCTGGCTGGTCCTTTCACCGGCGGTATTTCGGCTGCGACGGTCATGGCATGTCTGTTCTTCGGCGCCATTTCGGGCTCGGGCCCGGCAACAACCGCGGCCGTTGGGATGCTGATGATCCCTGCGATGATCGACCGCGGCTATGAGCGCGGCTATGCCTCGGCGATCACTGCGTCCTCTGGCGGCCTTGGGATTATCATTCCTCCCTCTATCCCGATGGTGATCTTCGGCATTGCCGCGCTCGGTATGGCGCCGCCGCCGGAAGCCGTGGAAAAGTTCGGTACGTTCCAGTCGGTTTCAATCTCGAAACTGTTCATCGCCGGATTCGTCCCGGCCTTCCTGATCGCTACCAGCCTGCTGATCCTGAACTTCTTCATGTCGAAAAAGCGCGGCTACAAAGGCGTTTCCGAAGGTTGGTCGATCCGTCACGTGGGTTGCGAAATGTATCGCGGATTCTGGTCGCTGATGGCGCCGCTGGTGATCCTGGGCGGTATCTATACCGGGTTCTTCACCCCGACCGAGGCGGCAATCGTAGCAATCTTCTACACCCTGTTCGTGGGCGTGGTTATCTACCGCGAACTGACCTGGCAGTCGCTGTTCCAGTCGCTCGAGGCCACCACATGGCTGACTGGGCGTGTTCTGCTGATCCTGTTCACCGCGACCGTGTTTGGCCGCCTGCTGGTGGAAAACCAGATCCCGGCGATCATCGCGGACTCGATGCTCAGCTTTACCGACAACCTGTATGTGATCTGGGCGCTGATCATCTTCTTCCTGCTGTTCGTTGGCATGTTCATGGAGACGCTGGCCACCATCCTGATCCTGGTTCCGGTGATGCTGCCGGTGGCCTACTCGGTGGGTATCGACCCGATCCACTTTGGCGTGGTGATGGTCTGTACGCTTGGCATCGGTTTCCAGACGCCGCCGCTGGGCGAAAACCTGTTCATCGCGTCGGGTATCTCGAACATCACCATCGAACAGATCTCGTTGCGCGCTCTGCCTTTTGCCGCAGCCAACACGGTGGCGATCTTCATCATCGCCTTCTTCCCTGAACTGTCGCTGTGGCTTCCACGGCTGTTCGGCTACTGACCCGAAAGGATGACGACATGAAACAACTGGTCACAAACATCCTCTTTGCCACTGACCTGTCCGAAAACTCGGGTCACGCCATGCGCCATGCCGCCAGCATCGCGCAGGCCACGGGGGCTGAAATTCACGTGCTGCATGTGAATGAGCCACTGTCGGACGATGCCAAGATCACGATGGAGATCTTCATCCTGAATGAAGAGACCCGCAAAACCGCCGCTGCGCGTCGTCACGAGATGGTGCGCAAGGTTCTGGCCGAGCGGCAAGCCAAGTTCTGGGCTCAGTTCGATGGTGACGATGAGAGAATTCGCGAACAGGTCACTTCGGTCGAAGTCACCGATGGCCACCCGGCCGAAGTGATCCTGCGCCGCTCGGTCGAACTGGGCTGCGATCTGATCGTGCTGGGCGCGCATGATCACGGCTTTTCGCACACGTTTCTGGGCACCGTCGCAAAGCGTGTTCTGCGACGCTCCAAGATCCCGACACTGATCGTCCCGAACCCGGACGAAACGTAACAACCCCACTGACAAGGACGTACAAAATGAGCAAAACCCTGACCGCGCAGGACCTGGCGGACACGTTTGACGCGTTCAACCGCCACGACATCGACGGCGTGATGACCCACTTCGCCGACGACTGCGTGTTCTACACCGTGGCCGGCGACGAGAAATACGGCAACAAGATTGAAGGGTCCGAAGCCATCGCCGCCGCGTTTTCAGGCGTTTGGGCAGGCATGAAAGACGCCCATTGGGATCACCACGGCCACTTTGTCCACGGTGATCGCGCCGTGTCGGAATGGACGTTTTCGGGAACCGATGCAGACGGCATGCGGATCGAAGCGGAAGGTGCGGATCTGTTCACCCTGCGTGACGGGAAAATCGTCGTAAAACAGGCGCTTCGCAAAACGCGCCCCATGTTCAAAGCCTGATCCGCCGCACCGCGCGCAGCTTCGGAGAAAACAAGAATGGTGGACAACAGCATCCCGCGTCATTGGCCCAAGGCCAGCTATGACCCGAAATATGACCCCATCATCGATGCGGGTCCCGGTCACAATCGCGACCACGCGCCCACATACTGGATCGGAACGGCCGGTACGCCCCCGGCCGATGATGGCCCCGTGTCCAGCGATATGGATGCCGATGTGGTGGTGATCGGGTCGGGTTATACCGGCCTGTCCACCGCCATTCACCTTGCCAAGGAACACGGTATCCAGGCGGTTGTTCTTGAAGCGAATACCGTGGCCTGGGGATGTTCGACCCGCAATGGTGGGCAGGCCCAGATCTCATCCGGGCGGCTGAAACGGTCGCAATGGATTCAGCGCTGGGGTACGGACGTGGCCAAAGGCATGCATGCCGAAGTCACTGAAGCTTTCGAGTTGTTCAACGATCTCATCGCGTCGGATGACATCGACTGTGATCCGCAGCCGGGCGGCCATTACTACATCGCGCACCGCGAAAAAGTCATGCCGTCGCTCAAGAAAGAGAGCAAATTGTTGAACGATGTGTTCGGCTATGGTTCGCGTATCCTGTCCCGAGACGAGCTGCATGAAAAACACGTGCGGGACATGGAAGCCGCAGGCGCGATGTGGGAGCCGGACGGAACCTGCATCCACGCCGGCAAGCTGGCCTTCGGTTATGTCAAGATGGCGCGCAGGCTGGGTGTGAAAATCCATACGGGCAGCCCGGTCATGGGGTGGCAAACCAAAGGCGGAATACATCACTTGCGGACGCCGGGTGGTATTGTGCGCGCGAAATCGGTGGCCTTGGCAACGGCGGGCTATACCCCGCCGGGTCTCAACAACCGCACCAGGCACCGCCTGATGCCAATCCTGTCAAATTCGATGGTGACACGGCCTCTGACCCGGGCCGAGTTGGACGAATGCGGTATTCAGACCAGATCCCCCCTGACCGACACGCGCACGCTGCGCCACTATTACCGCCTGTTGCCGGACAATCGGATGCAGATCGGCAGCCGCAGCGCCGTGACAGGGCGTGATGCCGAGAACGGCAAACATCTGGACTTGCTGAAGAAGGGACTTGCCCGCAAGTTCCCGGCGCTCGAGGATATCAACCTCGACTACTCCTGGTGGGGCTGGGTTGATGTCAGCCACGACATGATGCCGCGCATTTTTCGGCCCGATCCAGATCAGAGCGTGTTCTATGCCATGGGCTACGGCGGCAATGGCGTCATGTATTCGGCCCAGGCCGGACGACGCATGGCGCAGTTGGTTGCCGGCCAGAAGGACAAGGCGTTTGAACTGCCGATCTTCACCTCCCCATTGCCGAGCCATGGCATCCTGACGCCTTTCCGCCGACTGGGACAGCGTATGGCGTATGTCGGCTACTACCTCAAAGACGAAATACTGTAACTCACAGGGGCTTCAGCGCCCTGAAAAGACAAGGAAGAACTCAGATGAAGATGACGACGGAAGAGGCGTTTGTTAAGGTTTTGCAGATGCACGGGATTGAGCATGCGTTCGGGAT
>NZ_WQEP01000036.1:0-1008 GCF_013033705.1 Ruegeria sp. HKCCA0370 | reverse complement strand
CCCAAGGCTTTCTCGGTGGCGTTGCCCTTGACGCCTTTGGGGCGCAGGTCGACCAGCACCACATGGGTGTCGGTGCCGTGGGTCACCGTGTCCAGACCGCCCTTGATCAGCTGATCCGACAGCGCCTGGGCGTTGGTGATCACCTGCTTGACATAGTCCTTGAACTCGGGCCGCAGCGCCTCGCCGAAGGCCACGGCCTTGGCCGCGATCACATGCATCAGCGGGCCGCCTTGAATGCCGGGGAAGATGGCCGAGTTCACTTTCTTGGCGATATCTTCATCATTGGTCAGGATCATGCCGCCGCGCGGGCCGCGCAGGGTCTTGTGCGTGGTGGTGGTGGCCACATGCGCATGCGGGAACGGGCTGGGATGCTCGCCGGCCGCGACCAGACCGGCGAAATGCGCCATGTCCACGTGCAGATAGGCACCGACCATGTCGGCGATCTGACGCATGCGGGCAAAGTCGATCTGGCGCGGAATGGCCGAACCGCCGGCGATGATCAGCTTGGGCTGGTGTTCCTTCGCCAGCGCTTCGACCTGATCGTAATCCAGCATGTTGTCCTGCTGGCGTACGCCGTACTGCACCGCGTTGAACCACTTGCCCGACTGGTTCGGGCGGGCGCCGTGGGTCAGGTGGCCACCGGCATCCAGGCTCATGCCCAGAATGGTGTCGCCGGGCTTGATCAGCGCCTGAAACACGCCCTGGTTGGCCTGAGAGCCGGAATTGGGCTGCACGTTGGCAAATTCACAGCCGAACAGCTGTTTGGCGCGGTCGATGGCCAGGTTTTCGGCGATGTCGACGAACTGGCAGCCGCCATAATAGCGGCGGCCGGGATAGCCTTCGGCGTATTTGTTGGTCATCACCGAGCCCTGCGCCTCCATCACGGCGACAGAGACGATATTCTCGGACGCGATCAGCTCGATCTCGTCGCGCTGACGACCCAGTTCCGACCTGATCGAGCCAAAAAGCTCGGGATCACGATCAGAAAGGGACTGGGTGAAAAATCCG
>NZ_WQEP01000035.1:0-1143 GCF_013033705.1 Ruegeria sp. HKCCA0370 | reverse complement strand
GCCCGAAGAGATTGTCTCGAAGTTACGGCAGGTTGAAGTTCTGATGGGGAAGGGATGTCCCGTCTTGATGCGATCAGACAGATTGGCGTTGTTGAACAAACCTACTACCGCTGGCGAAAGAAGTACGGCGGAATGGGTGTGGATCAGTTGAAGGAACTGAAGCGGCTTCAGAAAGAGAACGAGCGGCTGCGACGCGCGGTGTCTGACCTGACGTTGGACAAACTGATCCTCACGGAGGCGGCCAAGGGAAACTATTGAGCCCCGCTCGTCGTCGTGCCTGCATCGATCATGTCCGCAGCCAGCTCAAAGTATCTGAGCGACGCGCCTGCCGCGTGCCTGGACAACACCGGTCCACGCAACGGCGTGTACCACAAGGTCGCGCAGACGAAGACCGATTGGTGGCCGACATGATTGAGCTGACCCGTCAATACGGCCGATATGGCTATCGCAGGATCGCTGCACTACTGCGAGAGGCTGGATGGTCTGTCAGCGATGGGCGAATTGAACGGCTTTGGCGACGAGAGGGGCTGAAAGTGCCAGTGAAACAACCGAAGAAAGGACGGCTTGGGCTGAACCCTCTCGGGACATTGCTTCGCAATGCCCTGCCGGGCAGTGGATGGGTCGTGTGTTCGGCTGAGGCCGGAGTATCGCAATCATGTATGGAGCTATGACTTCGTTCATTGTCGAACCGATGATGGCAAAGCCTTCCGGGCGCTGAATATCCTTGATGAGCACAGCCGAGAGTGCCTGGCGATTAAAGTGAAGCGCAAGCTGAACTCGGTCGATGTGATCGATGCCCTAACGGATCTGTTCATACTGCGGGGTGCACCCCGCTTCATACGTTCAGACAATGGGCCAGAATTTATCGCCCAAGCCGTCCGAGACTGGATCGCCGCAGTTGGCGCGCAGACGGCTTACATTGAACCTGGGAGCCCTTGGGAGAACGGATACTGTGAAAGCTTCAACGGCAGGTTCAGGGACGAGTTGCTCAACGGTGAGATCTTCTACAGCCTGCGCGAAGCTCAAATTCTGATCGAACAATGGAGGAGACACTACAACACAAAGCGGCCCCACAGTGCACTGGGCTATCGCCCGCCAGCGCCCGAAACCATCATACCAATGGATCGCAGGCCGACAATGCAC
>NZ_WQEP01000034.1:0-1379 GCF_013033705.1 Ruegeria sp. HKCCA0370 | reverse complement strand
AACTGGCAGGATGTGCGCGACATCATCGGGGACGCCTTCACAGACGCTCTTGGGCGCGTTCGGTATTGCATGCCCACTGCGGACGCCAACCGCGCCCGATGGCCCACCCACGAACTTTGGCACCAATTTGAGGCTGTGGTTGGCAACGACCTATTGCAGAACTGTGCGGGCGTTCTGCCCAGCGATGTAGTTAAAGCTAACCGGGCTGCGAAGATGCGGGAATTGGACGCGCAGCTTGCAGGGCTGTTTGTAACGCGCGCAGCGATTTCGGACGTGTCTGCGGACAGTTTTGGCGACTTTTTGGAGAACCATTCGGATGTTTTGGCTCGGCTGATTGAAGAAAACTCTACACCGCTCCCTGAAAGGTTGTCCAAAGCGCGCGGGAAGTATCGGTTGTTTTGAGTAAGGGCCACTGAGCTGCCCTTCGCTGCTAGTGCAAGACTGGGTCTCAGCGACGTCGGCAATGCACAGGAAGCGGACTTTAAATCAAAGATGCAGTGATTTTGCGCCGTGGACAGCGGCTATGTGGACAAAAACTTCCGTTGGACCGGCTCCTATTCACAGGGAAATGCTTCCGTCAGAGCATTCGTAAACAGAATTTGTGCGGGTATGTGGCGAAGCTCGGGGTTCTCTTTCAAGTAAGCTACAAACACATCGACCATCTGCACTGAATTGACAGTGTTCGGAGTGCAGTATCCGAGGACATCCGTGACCGCTCTCATCGTTTCTTGAAGGCTCGACCCTTCGACGTTTTGTTGTGCGGCAAGCGCAGTGTACATTCCACCATCATTTACGCCAAAAACGTAGCCGGAACAGAACGCTTCGTCGCTGCGCACAGTACTGCTACAAACTTCCCACAGCGCGTTTCCATCTAGGCTCTGGGCTGACACGACCCCGGCGCTAGAAGTCAAAATAGTAGCTAAGACCAGATGCTTCATTTGCTAATCCTATCACTCGGCATGGTGGCAGTGTCTTCGGATTAGATTTACTTACCTAAGAGTTATGTGCCTTTTTAATCTGTGCCAACTTCTTTCTCAAAATCGCCAGTTTTTGGGAGCACTCTCATAGCGGATTTATCGATCGGCTATACTGGCAATGACCGCTACGGGCTCATCGGGCTCATTTGTTGGAATTTGCGCAAGCTTCGTTTGTTGCGCGTTCGCCACACGCGGTTTGTGTGTCGCTTGCTTCCACAGTGCTTCCACGGGGTGTTGTCGCGCGGCGGCATTGCCGCTTGATCAGACCCTTAACGCATTGCTTTAGTTGAGGAATTATTGGTTGCGGGAGTAGGATTTGAACCTACGACCTTCAGGTTATGAGCCTGACGAGCTACCGGGCTGCTCCATCCCGCGACAGTTTTTGTGACCTAGCGCTTACGC
>NZ_WQEP01000033.1:0-1446 GCF_013033705.1 Ruegeria sp. HKCCA0370 | reverse complement strand
TCAGCCAATAAAGGTCGCTCATGTCATCGCTCCGTTTTTGGAGCCGTGAATCACGCCGCTCAGCGAAAATCAATGCACCCTGACCCTAGCTCGCGACCACTGCCAGGATTGGAATTGGCGATTGGTGTGACACCATTGATATTGTGTGTTGTGCGCATGTTTACTGCTCCATTTTTCTGCCACTTATATTGTGGATATCATGCAAGCCAGTGAATTCGGCGTGAGCTGCTGACATTGTGGGATTTAGGCCAAACCCGGAATAATGCCGGGTTACAACTGATCACGCAGTCGATCCGCAAACGACGTCTTCGACCACTCCAGGATCCACATCGCCCACGGCTGCCACCGCTTCGATCAGGTATTCGCTCGTCGCGTCGCGATTTGCCCCCTCGATCTCGTCGAAGAGAGTAACAATAATTTCGTCTCTGCCGGGCATTGTTGCCTCCATTCCTAATGGACGGTGACCTACGTGCGGTCACCACCAGCGTTTGTCTGCCTCGCCAACCTAATCAAACTGTCACCTCCACACGACGGCGTACCCGAGGGCGTGCGGTCGGCGCCTGGATGGTGGGCGGGGCAGGGGTCTCTTCAACCTTCGCTGCTGTATCCGATTTAATACCCAGGTTCTGACGCGCTTTCCGGACCAGCGCGATCACTTCAGCTTCGCTCATATGGGCAGTTTCGTGAGCCAGGGCATAGGCCAGGGCAGGGCGCATGTTCTCACCCTCCATCGCAGCGGACAGGTACATAATCAACTCGCTCAAGCCAAAATTGACTGCCCCGTCATAGTATAAACTTGGGTGTACTCAAAACTGTCAGGCAAGTTGAGCTCTTAATAGAAGGAGAATAGTGATGGCTTCGACGTCCGAACTTCACTTCATTCAAGTGCTAACCGGCGGAGACAATGATCCAGCGGATTACCGAACAGAAGCTGACACGACCGGGCGATCCAATTAAAATCACCGTCGGGGCAGGGGCCCAAGCTACCGAAACCCCGCAATTGTTCCGGGTATCGGAACCTTTGTAGTTATGATTTATTATACATGCTGGCAGCTCACCATCCAGCGCTGTGCTCAGGAGTTATGGGAATATCCCGGGCGCTCACTTATGCAACAGCGATAGGGATACTATTATGAGCGAAACATCAGATAGAAAAGTCACTCTGGGGCCTCTCGTGCTCCCATATGAAACGGTCGTCTGGAGCCCAAAAGAAGTTAAGCCATTTCGGCCGGGGACCACTTGGCTGACAGATCCAGCTTTGGTTGCGGTTGACGAATGGCTTTGTCAGACTGAACTTGACCCGCTTTGTGCGCGACTTGGCTTGTCACATAGCGAGACGATCATAAAATTGGTTCGCGATCATAAATCCTAGGGTCAGGATTCATAACCAGTAGATGACGGTTGCTGCGAGCGCGATGGCTGAAAGGAAGACCTTGGGACAGCGAT
>NZ_WQEP01000032.1:0-1505 GCF_013033705.1 Ruegeria sp. HKCCA0370 | reverse complement strand
GTGGGCATGCAATACCGAACGCGCCCAAGAGCGTCTGTGAAGGCGTCCCCGATGATGTCGCGCACATCCTGCCAGTTCCGCATTTCGAAGCGGTTGCGGAGTTGCTTGGAGCCAAGCCGCATCTCAAAGCGCCAAACTTGACTTGTAGTCCGGTCGGTCAGATCAAGGGGCGGTTTGCCCGCAGCTTCCAGTGCCGCATTCCAGACGGTCAGCCAGCCCATTTTGTTTTGCTGAATCACTTCGGCCCGCTTGTCATAAATCGCCAATTGCCGGTTGGCGACGGCCCCGGCACGCAGCCCAACCACACGCGCTCCGCTGGATACGGTCGCGGTCTCATCAACGCCCGTATACTCCGTGACCTTGGTTCCGGGCGGGACAACCAAGGCTTCACGGTCGGGTTCAAACCAAGGGGCCAGCAAGTCTACGGCGAAGTCAGCCCGTGCAACCCTCAATTGTGTTTCTACGTACTTGACCCCGAAGGCTTCCATACAATCGCGAAAATGTTGCTCAACCCCCTCAAGACCGGCTGTAGCGAGGCCGAAAGCACGGAAGTCGACGGTGATACCGGGATTGTTTGGAATACGGTCCTGCGGGTCTTGAAACAGCCATACGGCCCCATGGTCGCCGGTATGAGCGGTGAAGCCGCGTGCGCCTTTGTTGGTCACGTTGAGCGAAACGGAGCCAAATTCGAGGACACAATCGCCATAGGTTTCTTTGGCATGTTGCTTGGCAGATGCCAGTTCTTCGCGAAGATCGCCAGGAATGTCAGCCTGAATAGTGAATTTCAGGCCATCGAAGCCTGAATGCAGGATTGTTGCTTCCATTTGCGCTGACCTTCGCTTTCGTATTCGTGGAGGGGGGTGTTACAAGACCCCCCTCTATCGCGGCATGCCCTGCCGCTGGGATGTTTGGCGATGTGGAGAAAAGAGTGCGGGGGCTTGCGCCCCCTGAGTGCCTCCGGCGGGGCAGCATTTGTTTTGGGGCCGGAGCGAAGCCGCTCCGGCGCTGCCATCACCTGGCATTGGTTTGACGGCCAATCCAGATTTCGGCGCGCTCCGCGCATTTGGCAATATTGAGCAGGTCTGAATGATGGAAGCTGTTTGAATTGCGCCATTCGCCGGTATCGGTCTTGTAGGCGCGGGACATATCGACCGAGTAGAAGCCGTCATTGTCCCAGATAGTTGCGGTGATCAAGCCAATCTTGAATTTCTGTGCAGGCTGGTTTGCCATGGTTCAGTGTCTTTCTGTTGATGTTTGAGGAAAGGGACGCGGGACCGTTTCGCCCGCGCCCCGTCAGAGCCATTCCGGCCCCAAAATCCCGCGCAGCGCTGCCAACCCTGCGCGGGCAAAACTCAGGCTGCGGTGTAACTGCTGGTGTTGCCGTAGCGGCGCGCCTCTGCCCATTCCAAAAGCTCACGGCGGCGGTAGCGGACAGACCGACCCGACTTGTAGAATTTCGGGCCGAACCCCGTCACGCGCCATTTCTGGATGGTGCGCACGCTCTG
>NZ_WQEP01000031.1:0-1774 GCF_013033705.1 Ruegeria sp. HKCCA0370 | reverse complement strand
CCTGAGCTTTCATGTCGTCGGCCGAGATTCCTGCGACGGCGACGGGTTTTTTCATTGCGTCGCGGCGGAAGGGTTCGCCGAGCTCCTGGTTGATCAGGGCCTCGATCAGCGTGGTGATGCCGTTCTTCTGATCCTCGATCGCCTGGTTCAGGGCTGCGGTCAGCTCGTCCTGGGTGCGGGCCACGACGCCCTTCAGGCCACAGGCCTGCGCGATACCGGCGTAGGACACTTTGGTATCCAGTTCGGTGCCGACGAAGTTGTCATCGAACCACAGGGTCGAGTTGCGCTTTTCCGCGCCCCACTGATAGTTGCGGAAGACGATCTGGGTCACGGCAGGCCATTCCTCGCGGCCGATCGCGGTCAGTTCGTTCACCGCGATGCCGAAGGCGCCGTCACCGGCAAAGCCCACGACCGGCACGTCCGGGCAGCCGATCTTGGCGCCGACGATGGCCGGCAGGCCATAGCCACAGGGCCCGAACAGGCCCGGCGCCAGGTATTTGCGGCCCGCCTCGAAGGACGGATAGGCGTTGCCGATGGCGCAGTTGTTGCCGATATCCGAGCTGATGATCGCCTCTTTCGGCAGCGCCGCCTGAATGGCGCGCCACGCCATGCGGGGGCTCATCCAGTCGGGCTTGGCCGCGCGGGCGCGCTGGTTCCAGGTGGTGCCCGGATCATCATCCTCGTGGTCCATGCTGCTCAGCTGCTGGGCCCAGCGGGACTTTTTCTCGGCGATCTTCGCCTTGCGCGCGTCGCGGCCCTCGTCGCCCGCGGTGTCGCTCAGCTGGTTCAGGATGCCGGTCGCCACCTTGGCCGCGTCTCCCACGATGCCCACGGTGACCTTCTTGGTCAGGCCGATCCGGTCGGGGTTGATGTCGACCTGGATGATCTTGGCCTCGGCCGGCCAGTATTCCATGCCATAGCCCGGCAGGGTCGAGAACGGGTTCAGACGGGTGCCGAGGCACAGAACAACATCGGCCTCGCTGATCAGTTCCATCCCGGCTTTCGAGCCGTTGTAGCCCAGCGGGCCGGCAAACAGAGGGTGGCTGCCGGGGAAGGCGTCGTTGTGCTGATAACCCACGCAGACCGGCGCATCCAGACGCTCGGCCAGCGCCTTCGAGGCCTCGATCCCGCCCTTGGACAGAACCACGCCCGCACCGTTCAGGATCACCGGGTTCTTGGCGGTCGACAGCAGCTCGGCCGCCTGCGCCACGGCGGTTTCGCCGCCCGCAGGGCGTTCGAAATCGACGATGGCGGGCAGATCAACATCAACCACCTGGGTCCACATGTCACGCGGGATGTTGATCTGGGCCGGGGCGCTGGCGCGCTTGGCTTTCATGATCACGCGGTTCAGAACCTCGGTGACGCGGGTCGGGTCGCGGACCTCTTCCTGATAGGCGACCATGTCCTCGAACAGCTTCATCTGCTCGACTTCCTGGAAACCGCCCTGACCGATGGTCTTGTTCGCCGCCTGCGGGGTGACCAGCAGCAGCGGCGTGTGGTTCCAATAGGCGGTTTTTACGGCGGTCACGAAATTGGTGATGCCCGGGCCGTTCTGCGCGATCATCATCGACATCTTGCCGGTGGCGCGGGTGTAGCCATCCGCCATCATCCCCGCGCTGCCTTCATGCGCACAGTCCCAGAACATGATCCCGGCCTTCGGGAACAAGTCCGAGATCGGCATCATCGCGGATCCAATGATCCCGAACGCATGCTCAATCCCGTGCATCTGCAAAACCTTAACAAACGCCTCTTCCGTCGTCATCTTCATCTGAGT
>NZ_WQEP01000030.1:0-2170 GCF_013033705.1 Ruegeria sp. HKCCA0370 | reverse complement strand
GCGTAAGCGCTAGGTCACAAAAACTGTCGCGGGATGGAGCAGCCCGGTAGCTCGTCAGGCTCATAACCTGAAGGTCGCAGGTTCAAATCCTGCTCCCGCAACCAAAATAAAACGTCTGAAAACAAACAGTTAGCCTCGCAGCTCGCGGGGCTTTTTGTGTTTGAGGAATAGCCCGTGGAAGCACTGTGGAAGCAAACGGGACGGAAATATTGGTGTGGCGGAGGGAACACAGGAGGGCCAAAACATACCGATTCCGAGTTTTTCCTCAAGAAATATCAAAAAAAGTAAGATGTTGTTGGTGTTCGAAACAGAAGACGATTGCGATCAACAGTGTTCCTCTCTGTTTAAGCTAGGAGTGTTTCTACCAGGTGTAGCTGACTGAGAAGAGACGAAACCTGTACATCTTGCTAAACACAGAATCGCTTGATCCAGAAGTAGTCGATACTTTGCTATTGAGTTTATTCACAGCAAGATGTGACTAAAGATGATATTTTGGTTGATGCTGCAAACTTTGTAATTTAGGCCAATAGTACATAGTAGAAGCATTACACCCAAGAGGCTAAGTAGGTATCTAAGACTTTGAAAAGAAGTAAAATAAGGAAACGCTCGCCTAACGTATTTGGGGAAGCTGTCGTTAATGTAATTGGGAAACCCGTTGATGAGAAAAGTGGGCACCCAGTCGTATTGCAGCGTCTTACGGAACGACACATACTGAAAGTAGGAAGCATTTCTGAGGACTTTTTATGGGTCTCAGTCCGTAGTTTCGGCAAAAGGCAACACGCTACTTCTCTTCAATTGAAAATGTCGAAGATCGCTTGGATGCAGGTCGTGAAGTCCCCTGTCCGAATGGGGCAAATAGTTCTTCTAAAAAGGGGAACCTTAGTTCCCGCAAGTTTGGCAAGGCTGCTAGAGGGCTATCGGAAAAGTAGAACATCTACTGGACGTTCGTTGCGCACTGGAACAACGGATTCGATACTTTTGAAAGAAAACACTCCTAATTTGTCCGTTGAGGCCTTTAAGACGGTCGGACAGTCTGGTGGAGGCTTTCGATTCAAAGACACGCCCAAGCCCAAGCCGCGACCACGGCCTCCATGGGAGGATCGACCCGGCCCAATGCGAAGGAAGAGGAATGACTGAAGGCCCTGTTTCAAATAGACCCTCTCCTGAAAGTGAAATGAAGGAGATATGGCAGCGACGCGTTGAGTTAGAGCAAAACATAACGAGCCGTATCAGTGAAACAACTCGATATATCGGATTTGGTATAGTCGCTTGGATTTTTGCAGTACACACATCCTCTTCTGGCTTTGCAACTTCATACGTTGAAAGCTACGGATTCTTTGTCGGGCTTGCGGGTTTAGCGGGACTGCTCACAATCGTGTTGGATTATTTTCAATACATTTTTGGGTATCGTTCTGTCGGCATCGCTATGGACAACCGAGAAAACAATTATCAATTCCAAGAAGGTTCTGCTGCTTACGTTTTTCAAAATTTAACTTGGAAAGCCAAGCAATGGGCCGCGGGTATAGGGGCTATAACTGTTTCTGTAACGTTTGGTATGCACGTTATCCTCAGGAATTTCGGCGGATAAAGCGTCCCTTGGTCTAAAAATGTGCTTTGATCTACGTCACAAGAGTTTTCATACCTGTAGTGGCCAATTAGTGGAGGGCGAGAGCAATTTTACCGAACTCCTGAAGTGAAAGGCGGCGAAATAGTAAATATCATTCAAGCAGCTAATTCACGTTAAAGTAGTGTCTATTGTCTTGGATATCTACTTGAACCGGTATCGGCTTGCCGCCCTCCCCAACCGTTCATCGATGGGAACCGGGTGATCGACAGAGTAGCGTTTCAAGGCTTCAAAATGGTTTTCCAAAAAGTCATAAAATTCGTCTGGACATACACCTGAGGCAGCTGCTCGAGAGACAAGCAGGCCTAGAATTTGCCGATCCAGTTCCCGCATTTTGGCAACGCGATTAGCGTCCATCACGTCGCTGGGCCGAACGCCTGTACAGTTCTGCAACAGATCATTCCCGATAACTGCCTCAAACTGCTGCCAGAGCTCATGTGAGGGCCAGCGCGCGCGGTTTGAGTCCGTGGTGGGCATGCAATACCGAACGCGCCCAAGAGCGTCTGTGAAGGCGTCCCCGATGATGTCGCGCACATCCTGCCAGTT
>NZ_WQEP01000003.1:0-372818 GCF_013033705.1 Ruegeria sp. HKCCA0370 | reverse complement strand
CAACCCGCAAAATCAACCATCTTGCCGCCAAGCTCGACGTGCAAAGAGTGGAGAGGCGTGCGCTTCGGTGTGGTCATTTCTTCAACCTTTCAATCAGCGGGACTGGTCGCGGACGACCATGACGGTGCAATGCGCATTGCGCACGACACGGGCCAGGTTCGGGCCAATCTCGTAGTTCGGAAAATCGCCCTTGGTCGATGCCATGACGATCAGATCAAAGCCTTCCTTGTAGGCAAGCTTCAGGATTTCGCGGTAAACACTGCCTTCTTCGACATGGACCGGCACGTCGGAAGCCTCGGCATGATCCAGAATCGCCTGAACCGCACCCCGCACGTGGTCTTTTGCGCCGGCACCATAGTTGGCGGGCAGGTTTGGCAGCTGGATGATCTCGGGGATGACGGCAACCGCATGCAGTTCGGCACCGTAGAATTTTGCCTGTTCCAAGGCGGTCGGCAGGGCCAGTTTCCACGAGCGGTCGTCGGTGTGATCAATGGGCAGCAGGATTTTCGTGGCCATCACGTCTCTCCTCGAGATATTGAATTCGGTTTCAAAGGCGGGGGGCCGGGATGGCCCCCCGTTTTGGTCGGGCCGAGCTTATTTGGCAGGTGTGCCGCCCGGCTCTTCGGACTTGCCGCCCGAGGCGAAGAACTCTTTCGTCAGTTTGAAGACGATCGGGCTCAGCAGCGCCAGGGCGATCAGGTTCGGGATGGCCATCATGGCGTTCAGCGTATCGGCCAGCAGCCAGATGAAGCCCAGATCCGCGGTTGCGCCGAAGTAGATCATCACAATCCACAGAACGCGATAGGGCATCAGGGATTTCACGCCCAGCAGGAACTCGACACATTTCTCGCCGTAGAACGACCAGCCGAGGATGGTGGTGAAGGCAAAGATCGACAGAGCGATGGCGATCAGATACCCGCCGATACCTGGCAGCGACAATTCGAACGCGTGGCTGGTCAGCGCCGCACCGGATTCACCCGATGTCCATGCACCCGACGCGATGATGGCCAGACCGGTGATCGAGCAGACGATGATGGTATCGATGAACGTACCCAGCATCGCGATCAGGCCCTGGTTGACCGGACCCTTGGTTTCGGCAGCGGCGTGCGCGATCGGGGCCGAACCCAGACCGGCCTCGTTCGAAAACACACCACGTGCCACACCGAAGCGGATGGCGGCCCAGACGGCTGCACCCGCGAAACCACCTTCGGCGGCGGACGGGGTGAACGCATAGGTAAAGACCAGCGACAGCGCATGTCCGATGTTGCCGATGTTGATCAGCAGAACCAGCAGGCCCGCGATGATATAGGCAACGGCCATGAAGGGAACCAACTTACCGGCAACCGCACCGATGCGGGTGATACCACCCAGGATAACGGCTGCGGTCAAAACCATCAGAACAACGCCAGTGACCGAGGTGTTCAGGCCAAAATTGGCTTCCAGCACCTGAGCAACACCGTTGGCCTGCACACCGTTGCCGATGCCGAAGGCAGCAACCGCGCCGAACAGAGCAAAAGCCACGCCCAGCCAGGCCCATTTCGCACCAAGACCGTTCTTGATGTAGTACATCGGGCCGCCGACATAGTTGCCCAGTTCGTCTTTCTCGCGATATTTCACGGCGCAGACGGCTTCTGCATATTTGGTGGCCATGCCCACCAGGGCGGTCATCCACATCCAGAACAAGGCGCCTGGACCGCCCAGGAAGACAGCAGTGGCCACACCGGCGATGTTACCTGTACCGATGGTCGCCGACAGCGAAGTCATCAGTGCGTTGAACGGGCTGATCTGCCCTTCGCCCTGCCCTTCACGGCCTTCGAACAACAGGCTGAAGCCTGTGCCAATGCGCAGGATCGGCATAAATTTCAGCCCGACCTGCAGGAAGAAGCCAACGCCGAGGATGAGAACCAACATCAGCGGCCCCCACACGACGCCATTGATGGCCCCTACGATTGAATTTAACGCTTCCATGGTTTCCCTCCCATTTGCGTTTGGTTTATGCCCCGGTCGCGATGGCCCGCTGGCGGGCCTCCTTGAGGGCAGTGAAATCTTCGTCGGCATGGAACGACGAACGGGTCAGCGGCGTGGCTGACACGTGCAAAAAGCCCTTGGAACGGGCGATCTGTTCCAGTTGGGCGAACTCCTCGGGTGACCAGAACCGGTCAATCGGATGATGTTTCGGTGTCGGTTGCAGATACTGCCCGACCGTCAGAAAATCGACATTGGCCGCGCGCAGATCATCCATCACCTGACGCACGTCGTTCAGAGTTTCACCCAGCCCGACCATCAGACCCGACTTGGTGATAATCTCGGGGTTCGAGCGTTTGGCATCGTCCAACAGCCGAAGCGAGGCATAATAGCGCGCGCCGGGGCGAACCGTCGGATACAGGTGCGGGACGGTTTCCAGGTTGTGGTTGAACACGTCCGGCGCTGCGTCAAAGACGATTTTTGCGGCGTCGCCCTTGCCCAGGAAGTCGGGGGTCAGAACCTCGACAGTGGTGCCGGGGTTCTGATGGCGTACGGCGCGGATTGTCTGGGCGATATGCTCGGCCCCGCCGTCGGCCAGATCATCGCGATCAACCGACGTGATCACCACGTGGCGCAGGCCCAGTTTCTTGACCGCCGCCGCAACCCTGCCGGGTTCGAACGCGTCCAGCGCATCGGGGCGGCCGGTGGCCACGTTGCAGAACGAACAGCCCCGCGTGCAGATCTCGCCCATGATCATCATGGTGGCGTGGCGCTTGGACCAGCATTCGCCGATATTGGGGCAGGCCGCTTCTTCGCAGACCGTTGCCAGATCGTGATCCCGCATCAGACGCCGGGTTTCGTAATACGCGGCGCTTTCGATCTTCTTCTTGCGAATCCATTTCGGTTTGCGCGGGATGACACTGTCGGCCTTCTTGGCCTTTTCCGGGTGACGTGGTCGAAGCTGGATGGTCATCTGGCTGTCCTCACTTACGCGTGGATTGCGCGGCCCATGGCATCGAGGCAGGCTTCCTTGACCGCCTCGCCCATCGCCGGGTGCGCATGACAGGTTGCTGCAACCTCGGCGACCGTCGCGCCTTTAGTCATGGCCAGTACCAGCTCGGCGATCAGATCGCCGCCATGGGCACCGCAGATATGGGCTCCGAGGATCTTGCCGTCGGAACCGGCCAGAACCTTGACCGCGCCATCTGTTTCACCCGTCGAGCGCGCCCGCGAATTGGCCATGAAGGCAAACTTGCCGACAGCATATTCGACGCCCGCGTCTTTCAGGGCCTCTTCGGTCTGACCAACCGAGGCCACTTCGGGATCGGTGTAGACCACACCCGGCACGGTGTTGTAATCGACATGACCGGCTTCTTCGCCGGCCAACATCTCGACACAGGCAACGCCGTCCTCTTCGGCCTTGTGGGCCAGCATCGGGCCGGGAACACAATCACCAATGGCATAGATGCCGGGCACCGACGTCTGGAATGTGCTGTCGACTTCGACGAAGCCACGCGGGTTCACGGCCACGCCCAGCTCTTCCAGCCCAAGCCCGCGCGTCACCGGGCGACGGCCCACAGCGATCAGAACCTTGTCGGCCTCGATCGCCTCTTGCTTGTCCTTGCCGAGGCGGTCCACGGTCAGGGTCAGGCCAGCCGCGGTTTTCTCAACCGATTTGAGGGCTCGGCCCAGTTGGAACTTCAAACCGCGTTTGGACAGCGCCCGCTGAGCCAGCTTTGCGATCTCGCCATCGATGCCGGGCAAAATGCGATCCAGATATTCGACCACAGTGACCTTGGCACCCAATCGTGCCCAGACCTGACCCAGCTCCAGTCCGATGACACCCGCACCGATCACCACCAGATGATCCGGAACGCTCTGCAACGCAATTGCGCCGGTGGAACTGAGCACATCCTGCTCATCAATCTCGATCCCCGGCAGTGAGGTCGGCTCGGATCCTGTCGCGATCAGGATGTTCTTTGCTTCGTATACGCTGTCGCCAACCTTGACCTGACCAGTGGCCGCGATGCTGGCCCAGCCTTCAATCAGATCGACGCCGTTCTTCTTGAACAGGAACGCGATGCCCTTGGTCAGATCTCCGACGATCTTGTCCTTGCGCCCCATCATCGCACTGACGTCGATGCTGGCCCCCTCGACCGCAATGCCATGGGAGGAGAGATGTGCAAGCTCGGCATATTTGGCCGAGGAGGTCAGCAACGCTTTGGAGGGGATGCACCCCACGTTCAGACAGGTACCGCCCAGTGCGCCGCGCCCTTCGACACAGGCCACATTCAGCCCCAGCTGAGCCGCGCGGATCGCGGCAACATAGCCGCCCGGTCCGCCCCCGATAACGATGAGGTCATAGGTATTCATTTCGCGCACTCTCAGTAGATCGGGTAGCTTGCGCAAAGAGCGCGAACCTGTTTGCGGGTTTCCTTTTCGACGGTTTCGTCACCGTCAAGAGACTTCGCGAGCGCCTCCAGAACATCACCGATCAGATGGCCGATCTGCCTGAACTCTTCCGGGCCAAAGCCACGGCTGCACCCGGCGGCGGTGCCCAGACGGATGCCGCTGGTGATGGTGGGTTTTTCCGGATCTCCGGGAACGCTGTTCTTGTTGCAGGTAAAGCCGGCCCGTTCGAGCGCCGCCTCGGCGTCCTTGCCGGTTACGCCGATCGGGCGCAGATCGACCAGCATCAGGTGGTTCTGGGTGCCGCCAGAAACGATGTTACATCCGCGCGCCATCATGACGCTGGCCAAGGCCGATGCGCTGTCAACGACGCGCTGCATGTATTCCTTGAATTCGGGTTTCAGTGCCTCGCCAAAGGCCACCGCCTTGCCTGCGATGACGTGCATCAGCGGGCCACCCTGCAGGCCTGGGAATACGGCCGAGTTGATCTTTTTCGCCAGCGCCTCGTCATTGGTCAGGATGATGCCGCCACGAGGGCCGCGCAGCGTCTTGTGCGTGGTCGAGGTCACGACATGTGCGTGTCCTACAGGCGAGGGGTGCAGGCCGGTCGCCACCAATCCGGCAATATGAGCCATATCGGCCAGCAGCCATGCGCCAACCTCGTCCGCGATTTCACGGAATCTGGCAAAGTCGATCTTTTGTGAGTAGGCGGACGCACCTGCGATGATCAGCCTGGGCTTTTCCGCCCGCGCCAATTCGGCGACCTGATCATAATCGATCAGCCCTGCATCGGTCAGGCCGTACTGCACGGGCCGGAACCATTTACCGGACTGCGCCGGTTTCGCACCGTGGGTCAGATGGCCACCTGCGTCCAGCGACATGCCAAGAATGGTATCGCCCGGGTTCAGCAGCGCTAACTTGACGGCCCCGTTGGCTTGTGCGCCGGAATGGGGCTGAACGTTGGCATATTCACAGCCAAACAGCTTCTTGAGGCGTTTGATCGCCTCGACTTCGACCTCGTCAACATATTCGCAGCCGCCATAATAGCGGCGGCCCGGATAGCCTTCGGCGTATTTGTTGGTCAAGACCGAACCCTGCGCTTCGATCACGGCCTTCGAGACAATGTTCTCCGAGGCGATCAACTCGATCTGTTCCGCCTGGCGTTCACCCTCGCGCGAAATGGACGCAGCAATGACGGGATCTGCCTCAATCAGCGACGTTTTGAACATAGTCTCCTCCTTTTGCCCCGAATCCTCAGTGCGAAACTTTGTTTCCTATAGGGGAAATAATGCGCCTTAGGCAACAAAAATCTCTTATTCAAGAAGTTGCGTATATTTTGGGAGGCATGTAACCTTTAATAAAACAGGGGGAATTCAATGGGCGACGAAAGCCGAAATGATGTTTCCGGACAGGAATTTCAGGATGAAGGAGAGGCTCTGGGCCGCTCCATCCGCGATGCGCGGCGCGCGAAAGGGTGGACTCTGGAAGAAGCCGGCCGCGCTGCGGGTATCGGGCGCTCGACGCTGTCCAAGATCGAAAACAACCAGACGAAGCCAAGCTTTGACATTGTACGGCGTCTGACACAGGCCCTGGATATGAGCACCCCGCAGTTGTTTCTTCAGTCGGGTCAATCCGGCATTTCAGGCCGCCGTGATTTCACTCCGAAGGGCGAGGGAGAATTCAAGGATACGCCCACTTACCTGCATGAACTGCTTTGCCCCGAACTGACCAGCAAGCGAATGCTGCCCTATATCGCGACAATCAAGGCGCGCGACCTGTCGGAGTTCGAGACGTGGATCCGACATTCCGGAGAAGAATTCATGTATGTGCTCAGCGGTGAACTCATCTTCGTTTCTGAACATTACCGCCCTTTGCCAATGAAGGCCGGTGACTCGCTTTATTATGACAGCGGAATGGGGCATGGGTGTATTTCGACCAGCGAAGAAGACGCCAAGGTGCTGTGGGTTTCGCTGGAATAGCCCCCAGGGTTCTGTGGTTTTCCAGAAAAGCGGGCATCGCCATGCGCACCCGTTTCAGCCGTCAGACAGGCTTCGGTGGCGAAACGCCGTCGGTGTCTGGCCGAATTCTGCCTTGAATGCCCGCGTCATAGCGCTGGCGTTTTCATATCCGCATCGACCGGCGATTTCGGCGATGGACTGCTCGGTATCTTCTGCCAGATTGCGTGCAAGGTTCAGTCTCATTCGGCGGTACAGCGCCTGCGGCTTGGTCTTGAGCTCCGCCTGAACGCGCATTTCGATCCGCTTTTGCGAACACCCGATCTTGCGGGCCAGTTCCCTGATCGAAAGAGGTGTTTCAAGGTTCGCCTGCATGACGGCCAGTGCGCGATTGACCAAAGTGTCTTCGGACTTCAGAGGCAAAGGGTAATGATCCTGCCCATTTCGGCTCATCAGAAGATGCCCGACTTCCATGGACAGAAGAGGGCCGTGATCCCTGCGGATAAGGGCCGAGGCCAGATCGAACGCGGCCATGGCCCCGGAACAGGTCAGCCTGTTGCCATCGATGACAAAACGTTCCTGCACCGCATCCACGGCCGGAAAGCTTTCTTCGAACCGGGAAAGTTCGTCCCAGTGAATGGTTGCCCGGTGCTCATCCAGCAAACCGGCCCGGGCCAGCAGCCAGCTGCCGGTATCCAACCCTGCCACTTGCCGGTGTTTTCGGGCCGCAGCCAGCACGATGCGTGTGGTCGATCGCGTGTCCAGCTTGCGATATCCATAAGACGGCATGACCACCAGAACGTCGCCTTGCTGGTCAGAGATTGAACCATTCGGTGTAACGACAAGGCCACTGGAACTTTGCACGGGGTCTCCGTCCATGGAACAGAAACGCCATGAATACAAAACCTGCCTCGACAGGTTGTTCGCAGCCCTGAGCGGTTCGACCATGTTTGCAAGGCAATGGTTCGAAAACCCGTTGAAGAGCAGGATGTTGTAGTGTCGCGTCAAAATTTTCGAATTTGGCATGATTTGATATCAACTCTGCATGTCGCGACCATGAGCGATGGCGTTTGGTTGGTCAACCACCGATCCAGGGAACACGCGCCATGCAGTTTGGTCTGACAGAAGAACAGGACATGATCGTCTCGACGGTCCGAAGCTTTGTTGAAAACGAAATCTACCCGCATGAAGACGCGGTCGAGCGCTCGGGAACCGTGCCTCCTGAGCTGGGTGAGCAGATCAAGCAGAAATGTATCGATCTGGGCTTTTATGCCTGCAACTTCCCCGAGGAAGTCGGCGGCGCAGGTCTGTCTCATCTGGATTTCACCTTGGTCGAGCGCGAGCTTGGCCGCGGGTCAATGGCGCTGACGCATTTCTTTGGGCGCCCGCAGAACATCCTTATGGCCTGCAACGACGAGCAGCGCGAACGGTATCTTTTGCCTGCCGTACGTGGCGACAAGATGGACGCTCTGGCGATGACCGAACCGGATGCGGGTTCGGATGTGCGTGGTATGAAATGCCAGGCGGTGCGCGATGGCGGCGACTGGGTTGTCAACGGATCGAAACATTTCATCTCGGGCGCGGAACATGCGGATTTCTTCATCGTTTTCATCGCGACCGGCGTGGACGAAACTCCCAAGGGCCCGAAGAAACGCATCACCACTTTCCTGGTGGATCGCGGTACTCCGGGGTTTGAAGTGCGCGAGGGCTACAACTCGGTCAGCCACAAGGGCTACAAGAACTATATCTTGTATTTCGACAACTGCCGTCTGCCTGACGCACAGGTCCTGGGCGAGGTTGATGGCGGTTTTGCCGTGATGAACGAATGGCTTTACGCAACCCGCCTGACGGTTGCGGCGTTCTCGGTCGGTCGCGCGCGGCGCTGCTTTGACTATGCGCTGAACTATGCGGCCGAGCGCAAACAGTTCGGCCAGCCCATCGGCAAGTTTCAGGGCGTCGGCTTCCAGATCGCCGACATGATCACCGAGATCGATGCCGCCGATTGGCTGACACTCGCGGCCGCGTGGCGTCTGGATCAAAACCTGCCATCGAACCGCGAGATTGCCTCGGCCAAGCTCTATGCCTCGGAAACGCTGGCGCGGGTGACGGATACCACACTTCAGATATTCGGGGGTATGGGTTTGATGGACGATTTCCCGATCGAACGGTTCTGGCGTGATGCCCGGGTCGAGCGCATCTGGGACGGCACCAGCGAAATTCAGCGCCACATCATCAGCCGCGATCTTCTACGTCCCCTGGGCGCCTGACCATGAACAAAGACCTGACCCGGCTGCTGCGCCCGAAAGCCATCGCCGTCATCGGTGGCGGCGCGTGGTGTCAGCAGGTTGTTCTGCAATCCGAACGCATGGGCTATGCAGGTCAAATCTGGCCGGTGCATCCCAAAGCGTCGGAAATTGAGGGCCACAAGGTTTTCGACCACATCGAGGACCTGCCCGAAGCCCCGGATGCGGTTTTCATCGGTATCAACCGCCACGCCACCATCGAGGCCGTTCGTGTCCTGTCCAGTATGGGCGCAGGTGGGGCGGTGTGCTTTGCCTCGGGCTTTTCCGAGGCCGTTGCCGAAGATGACACCGGCGGGGACTTGCAGGATCAACTGATTGCCGCAGCCGGTGACATGCCCATTCTTGGTCCGAACTGCTATGGCTTCATCAACGCGCTGGATGGGGCGCTGTTGTGGCCGGACCAGCACGGGGCCACCCCTGTGGACAAGGGCGCGGCGATCCTGACACAAAGCTCGAACATCTCGATCAACCTGACCATGCAGAAACGTGGGTTGCCGATTGCCTACATGATGGCATGCGGAAACATGGCCCAGACCAGCCAGGCCGAAATCGCCTCGGCCTTGATCGATGATCCGCGCGTAACCGCCATGGGTCTGCATATCGAAGGGTTCAAGGACATCCGGGAATGGGAGGCGCTGGCCGCCAAGGCTTATTCCAAGGGCATCCCGCTGGTCGCCCTGAAAGTGGGTGCGTCGGAGCAGGCACAGGCCGCGACAGTCTCGCACACTGCGTCGCTTGCAGGCAGCGATGCGGGCGCGCAGGCCCTTCTGGACCGGCTGGGCATTCCGCGTCTGTCCGCGTTGCCGGACTTTCTTGAGACGCTGAAACTGTTGCATTGCTATGGGCCGCTGCCGGGTGGCCGCATCGCTTCGATCAGTTGTTCAGGGGGTGAGGCGAGCCTGATCGCGGATATGGCGGTTGGTACGGGCCTGAGTTTTCCGCAGTTGAGCGATGACAAAAGGGCGCGCTTGCGTGACGCGCTTGGCCCTATGGTCGCGTTGAATAATCCGCTGGATTATCACACGTATATCTGGCGCGACGAAGAGGCGATGGCACAGGCCTGGTCGGGCATGACGGGTGACGACATCGACCTGACGTTCTCGATCGTCGACTATCCGACGACCGATCCGACCGACTGGAGTTGCGCGACCCGAGCTGCGTTGAAAGTGCGTGCTGAAACCGGCGCCCGGTTTGCGATTGTTGCGACGCTGCCTGAACTTCTGCCTGAAGACGTCGCCCAAGACCTGATGGCCGGTGGTGTCGTTCCATTCATGGGATTGCGCGAAGCGCTGGCGGCCACGCGCGCCGCGGGTCAGATTTCGCCACCGTCCGCGCATCCTGTCTGGTTGCCGGCAACGGCCGAGGCGACCCAAACCCTGACCGAAGGCGAATCGAAACGGGCGCTGGCCGAATGCGGCCTGCAAGTTCCGCAAAGCCGCACGGTTTGCGGCCCGGCAGAGGCCCATTCGGCCGCGCAGGACATGGCGACCCCCTTTGCCGTGAAAGGTGTTGGGCTTGCGCATAAATCCGAACACGGCGCTGTTCGGCTGGGCATCAAGGCCGAGGATGTGGCCGTTGTCGCAGCCGAAATTGGCACAGATAGCATCCTGATCGAAGAGATGATCACCGGAACCGTTGCTGAATTGCTGGTCGGTGTCGTCCGTGACCCGGCGCATGGGTTCGTCCTGACATTGGGGGCGGGGGGCGTGCTGACCGAAATCCTGCGCGATACGGCGTCAGTGCTGGTGCCAAGCACCCCCGAGGACATCCGTGCCGCGTTCGGCAAATTAAAAATTGCCCCGCTTTTGGCAGGCTATCGCGGCCAACGGGCGGCTGATATGGATGCAATCATCGCCGCAGTCGAGGCCGTTCAGGCCTATGTCATGCAAAATGCCGACACGCTTGGCGAGGTCGAGATTAACCCGCTCCTGTGCACGCCGGACAAGGCCGTTGCCGTGGATGCACTGATAAGAAAGGCCTGAGATATGGACCCGATCAAAACCCGCCGCGACGGAGCGATCCTTGAGGTGACGCTGGACCGGCCCAAGGCCAACGCCATCGATCTTGTCACCAGCCGCAGGATGGGTGAGGTGTTCGCCGCGTTTCGCGACGATCCAGGGCTGCGCGTGGCCATTCTGACGGGCGGCGGAGAGAAGTTCTTTTGCCCCGGCTGGGACCTGAAAGCAGCCGCCGACGGGGATGCGGTAGACGGGGACTATGGCGTCGGAGGGTTCGGCGGCTTGCAAGAGCTGCGCGACCTGAACAAGCCCGTGATCGCGGCCATCAACGGCATCGCCTGTGGCGGCGGGCTGGAGTTGGCCCTGTCAGCCGACATGATCCTTGCCGCCGATCACGCCACGTTCGCCCTGCCGGAAATCCGCTCGGGGACTGTCGCGGATGCGGCCAGCGTCAAACTGCCCAAGCGCATCCCTTACCACATCGCGATGGAGTTGCTGCTTACGGGCCGTTGGTTCGACGCCGAGGAAGCCAATCGCTGGGGGTTGGTGAACGAGATCGTCACCTCGGATCAACTGATGGACCGCGCCTGGGAACTGGCCCGGTTGTTGGCCTCGGGACCGCCCCTGGTTTATGCCGCGATCAAGGAAATCGTACGCGATGCCGAAGATGCCAAGTTTCAGGATGCCATGAACCGCATCACCAAGCGTCAGCTCAGAACCGTGGACGTTCTCTATGCCAGCGAAGATCAGCTGGAAGGCGCGCGCGCCTTTGCCGAGAAAAGAGACCCGGTCTGGAAAGGGAAATAGGCAGACGTTTCCCGTGATCGCAGAGCGTGAATTTACCATTTACTGATCCGCACGGCACGTGCACAGTTAGGCATGCCGTATTTCGAACGAAAACCATATGTTAGTGCATCTCGGGCGGTCAGCCCGATTGCGCCGCAGCTCGACGATCAACCGATTTCCGATATTGCGCGCCGCGTGCTCGAAACAGAGCGGAGCCCGCGGCAACATCTGGACGGTCCGTTCAGGTGTCGCAAATCCTGCCATCCCGGCAGCACCGCCACCATTCTGCTGTCATTTGAAGCACCGGAAGGCGCGGCCCCTGTTCAGATGCAGTTCGAACCGGGCGATCTGACCAATCCGAACGGCGACATTCTGCCGGCCAACCGCATCAGTGTGATCCCGCCACAAATCCAGCTTGAACCGGGGGAAGCAACGGATGTTGCTGTTGCGGTGACTATACCCGACCTCTCCGAACCCGGTGAATATCACGGTCGGATCGCCTGTACCGGAACGGACCAGACCTCGGTTGTGGTGATTTTCGAGGTGGCGGGCGCTCAGACCTGACGGGTCACCAGATAGTCCATGAACTGTCCCAGAAACGCGCGCGGCCCGTCTTCTGTGCCCGCGAACACCCGCGCGAACTCATTCCGGGCCGCGGCCAGCAGATCATTTGCCGCGTCCTGCGCATAGCGGATGCTGCCGTAATGGCTCATGCGCTCCAGCACCCAGGCGACATCTTGCGTTGACCGGGCATCGCGCGGGTTTGACAACATCTCGGCCAACCGTGCCTGTTCAGGCTCTTCCGCCTTCAGGCCAAGCTGGCCCAGCATCAGCGTGCGTTTGCCTTCATAGATGTCGCCGCCGATTTCCTTGCCGTAACTGTCCTGTGAGCCGACGAGATTCAAGACGTCGTCCTGAATCTGAAACGCCGCACCCAGGAAAAAGCCGAAGGCGTTGAAATCATCCAGATTCAGCGCGCCGGACGCGACATCATGTGGCCGCGCAATCAGGGCCCCGATGCGCATCGGGTGAATGAAACTGTACCAGCAGGTCTTTTTCAGACACATCCTCAGATAATCTGATGCATCGACGTTCAAACGGTTGTCGCGGATCCAGCCAAGCTCCAGCGCCTGACCTTCGATGGATTGCTGCAACAGATGGTCGAACTCATCCACCACGCGCATACCGGTTTCCGGGCCCAACGGCCCCAAGTTCTGACGCAGCAGACGCAGGGCAAGCGATTGCATCCCGTCGCCGGTATTGATCGCAAGGGGAACCCCAAGCCGCTTGTGCATACATTCGCGCCCGCGCCGGAAATCGCTTTGATCTTCGATGTCGTCGTGGATCAGAAAAGCGTTGTGCAGCAGCTCTAGAACCGCGGCCGAGACCCTCGCATTCTCGCTGTTTCCGCCGAAGGCTTCGCATGTCGCCAACAGCAGGGCGGGCCTCAAGCCCTTGCCCGAGGTTTCGATGTAATCGCGCATCGGGCCATACAGATAAGCCTGAGGCTCACCCGTCGGCAACAGGCCCAAAAGCGTTTCGCGCGCCTGATCCCCGTAAAAGGTCAGGGTTTTCAGAAAATCCTGTTTTGCCGCAGGATCCAAATGCGCGGTTCCGGATTTCACAGGCTCAGCCCTTCTGGGTGATGATCACGCGACTTTTGTCTTCCCGCGCGCCGGATCGTTCCGGACCGCCGCCAAACGCAGAAAGCGGTGCATCCGAAATTGGCAACGCCCTGGACAAGGCACCTGATTGACCACTGTCCCGACCCAGATCATACGCGACATCTTCCGCCAGCTCATCCCCCGGGATCGGCAGATCCGCGGTGGGCTCGTAATTTGCGATGAGGTCGAACAGCTCTTTCGGGGGGCAGATCATTCGAAGCGCTTCGGCAACGGCTGGCTCCTCGGTGATGCCGCCGGGTTTTGAATATTCCGCCGCCGGTTCCCCTATGGCGGCAAGAGGGCCATCACCGCCACGATCAACTCCTGCCGTGTCCTGACCCATTTTCAGCGCGGCTTCGACCGCAACCGCGAACCGATTGTCCCACGGAAGGCCAGCCTGATAGCGGGCGTAATCATAGGCGCGCAGCGGTTTCAGGATGTCGGGCTCGTGCAGGTCCCAGATCTGGCAGGGCTCGGCATCCGATCCACTGCGTTGAAGAATGGCGTTGACGGCCCGACGCGCGGCCTCGTTCGCCCCTTCCATCGTGGCAAGGTCGGTAAAAGTGCGGACGTAATCCGATGCAAGGAAGAAGTTCGGGATGAGCGTGGCCGCATCCGGGCGCAAGCGCCAGCTGTTGATACGGTTGACCAACAAGGGTTCGACATTGCTTTGACGCTTGGGGTCGTTCGGGTCTTGAACGATATCAGGATCGAGGAACCAGTAATGCATATCCTCGTCCCGCAGAATGGTTTGGCCATCCACGTTGATGCTGCGCTTGAGCTGTTCCCAAACCTCTTTTGCGATCTCTTCCCGGCTGCAATCGCGCGCGGTTTTTCCGTTCAACCCCGGCTTGTCCCATTCGGAGATATCGATTGACAGCAGGCCTTTGGTCTTTCCTTCGGCCCAGTTATCGAAGTTGATCCCCGGCCAGAACTGTTTTTGCGACACAGCCGTCAAAGCCCATGGGCTGTCGATGAAAATGACGTGGCCGTGGGTCAGCTCGACATCCTTGGTCAGATAGAACTGAATGCCGTTCATCCATTGCACGTCATCGGCCAGCAAAGGCAATTTGGCAAGTGCGGGGTCAACCGCCATCATTTCCGGGGTCACAAGCGGTGCCATGCGTTCAATCGGCATGGCGCTGATGAACCAATCCCCCGTGACCTGCTTTTCTTCGCCATCCTGTTCGACCGTTGCGCCGACGATCTTGCCGTTCCGGCACTCGATTCCGGTGACTTTGGAGTCAAAATTGTACACGACCCCCTTGCTAGTCAGGTAATCCAGCCACGGTTGAATCCAGACAAGATTGGTGGGCCCGTTCAGCAGCCTGTTGCAGTGGGGTTCGGGCGTGGCGATACCCAGCTGAAGCTGAACAGCAATGTCCCCCACTGTCTTCGTGCTTGCCGTCGTGGCCTTGGCGGCCACCAACGAACGGGTCAGGCCGATGGCAAGGAACTTCTGATAGGCTTCCGAACGGTCCTGCGCGCCGATGAAATCCCACCAACCGATCCGTTCATATTCGTCAAACCGGCGTTCCTTGCAGGACGTCGCGATCCGCCACATGCAGGCGACAAAATGTTCGACATCCTCATACGCGATCTGGTCCCTCGGCGAAAGCGCGAAGGCAATGGTCTTGAAGGCATCCGCAACATCCTTGAGCGTGCGGGGGAACCGTTCCGGGACAATGATGCCGGGCTTGTCGAACTGGCTGACCAGAACTTGCGTGGTCGGGACCAGATTGTCAAAGCATGTGCCCTTGTCGTAATACGGCGTGCGGGCCATCGTGTCGGTGATATGCCGATAAAAGTTCGGAAAGAACCTGAACCCATGTTCACCGGGCAGCCAGGGCCGTTTCACGCCGGGCGGATAATTGGCCCCATCCATCTCGGCCCATTTTTCCAGTGCCTTGATGTGTTTCGCTTTCGAGCCATGATCCCCTTCACCCTTCATCACGGGAATGCTGCGGGCCTTGCCGCCGGGGATCAGCTGGCGTTCGTGGACTTCTACCTCGAACCCGCGTTCAATCAGTTCGTGCGCGGCGCTCATGCCAGCCACGCCTCCCCCAAGAATGACAACCTTGTCAGGCATCGGAAATTCCTTTCGCGGAATAGACGTCAAAGCGCAGGGTTATGTCTGACAGGCTAGCTTCGCCAATGCCAAAACCCTGCACCCGATTCATCCAGCTGAAATGCGGATTCGAGGTCAGGTAACGCGGTGCAAGCCGTACCGGAGCCGAAGCGGGCAGATTGCCCTTGGACAATGCCGCATATCCGTCCGGGCCGAAGTCACACACACCCGTATCTTCGAACAGGATCGGAGCTTGTCCGATGGACGGTCTTATAAGTGCCTTTGCATGAAGCAGCCCCACACCATCCGGCCGAACGCGCATCCAGTCTCCTCCGATCGGTTCGATCACCCCTTTCAGATGCGGGCCTTCGACGGTGCCCCCTTCTTTGATGGCGAAATGCAGCCAAATCCCGTCCGGCGTCTCGCCCGAGGGGTGAAAGCTGCTTTCGAACGGCACCACAAATTTGGCGACATGTTCCAGTACCGGCGGCGCCACTGCGGTTTTTGCCGGTTCCGGTGCGGCAGGTTCAATTTCTTTTTCGGGCCCGGGGTCAAACTCGCGCCCTCCCGACGTCAGCACCGGACGCCAGGACAAGGTTTTTTCCTGTTTGACCGACGGAAGAATGGCTGCGAATTGTTGAAACCCTGTTTGCGGGTCCCGCAACAAGGGCCACCCGCGAATGGCACGCTCGGGGCCGCCATCTTCCGAACAGATCAGACGTAGCGTGTCATGCGACGACACGGATGGGCCGGCTTCCACCAACACCCGACTGAGACCGTCTGCGTTGATCGCCTCGGACCAACGCAGCGTCACGCCCCGATCTGAAAACTCGCGCACGACCCGATCTCCGGTCAACAGGTTATGGTGCGGACGGCCTTAGCTTCCTTGATCCTGAGATGGAACTTCTGCTGCACGCGGAAGACGTGCTCGCCCTCGGCAGAGGTTTGCAGGTACTTCACGGCGATATCCGAGGGCACGACGATTTCAACCGGTGCACCCAGCAGGGACACAAGCACTGCCTTGTTCGCGGGCAGGGTGCTGGAACGCAGCAACGGCCCGTCCAGGAACGGAAGAATGCTGTCACGCGGCAGCACCATCGAATTCGGCAGCGGAGTCGTGACCGCACGGAACAGACCATTGCCCATCACACAGGCATAGGGGCCCAGATAGCCATGCGTTTCCAGCTTGCTGATGCCCTCGACGACGGCCTCGAAAACCTCGGTTCCGCTATAGTTCTTTTTGGTCGCGGAATTGGTTTTGCCTTCGCCTGCTTCAAGCAATCCCGGATATTTGCCACCGCCGCTGATCGTATAGATCTGCGGCAATGAGTCGGGCGCGCCGCCAGCGTGTTTGGGGGCCTGTCCGGTACCGGGTTGACCGTTGAAAATGATGTCATCCTCTACCCGTGCCACAACGGCGGCCGCTCGGCGGAACATGATCTGAGCCGCCGTCAGTTCCGGATCAGCCACCTGTGCGCCTTTCAGGTACACGTTCACCGATACGGTGGTAAGGCGCAGCGTGTCATAATCGTTCACGTCAAGCCGCTGCTTGGATGCACCAGATGAGTTGTCGACCAGATCCAGCTTGTTCAGCGGAACGGACTGCGTGTCAGCGGGCAGCGGTCCGTACAGGGGCAGGAAACTGGCGGCCACCCGGGCGCGCAGTGCCTCGTCATGAACGGCCTTGTTCACGGCGCTCCACTGATCTTCATTCCAATCCAATGCATCGGTCATTGCAAATCCCTCTCGGTGCTGCTGCCCAATTTGGCGGGGCAATCAATCTTGTTCATTTTTCTTCTTTCAATCTGTCCAGCAGATCGCGGGCCCGCTGCTCCTGAACAACTCCACGGCAATCCCGGGCAAGCGAAAGCGCTTGCTCCGCCTCGCTGATTGCGGCGTCCAAGTCCCCCTTTGCGGCAAAAGCCTTTGCTCGCACACGGTGATATTCAGGTTTGTTCAACGTCTCGCCGCGTTCCCAGCCGGGAATGCAGACGGTTTCCAGCCGGTCCAAAGCCTGATCAACATCTCCGTGATCAATCATCAACTCAGACAGAACAATCTGATTCTGAGGAAAAGTAAAGTTTCCACCAGATTTGGAAATCAGGTTCATGCATGTCTCGATGCGTTCCGGAACACCTGCGATGTCGCCCTTTCCAGCCTGCGCGAGGCCCATATAGATGTCCTGCATCGCATGAAGGTAAAGAAACCCTTCCTCATCCGCGACTTTTCTGGCTTCTTTCATCGTCACGTCAAGCCGGTCCCATTCCCCCGCATAGGGCAGGAACATGCTGCAAGCGCCCATGACGTAGACAAGGTTGGGTGCGTGGTTCAGCGCCCTGCTGACCTCGATGGATTCCAGACGCGCGGCCTCGGCTTTTTCGAACTTTCCTTGCTGCCACAGCAGGCATCCCTGAATGGCCAGCAATGACGCGGCCGTGGAAGACTGGGTCATGGGCATCATGGCCATATCCAGCTCGGGTGTGATCAGGGCGAATGCGCGCTCCAGCTGTTGTTCGCATTCCGCAAATTCCCCGCGGAAGTAATGCGTAAAGCTCAGCGCCCGCGCCGCCAGCACATTGGCGACGGGGTCTTCGGACATGCCGGCCATCATGTCCAGCGCCTGCCCCATTTCCATCGCTCGGTTCATCTGACCGGCAACAAAGAAATGGGTCCAACGGCAGAAGGTTGCGGCAAAAAGCGTCTCGCCGTCGCCCAAACACTGGGCCAGTTCCATCGCCCGGGCGGCAGTTTCGCCGACCTGATCGGATGACCATCCGTAGATCGCCATATAGGCGGGCAGAATGTTCATCTGAACCCGAAGCTCGAAACCGTCGCGATCCGCGTTGTCCTTCATGGTTCCGATGTTGCGCAGGGCGGCCCGGAAAGCGGAAATCGCGGGTAGGTTCGCCAGTCGGGACAACGCCAGTTCACCTGCCGTGACCCAATTCGTGACAGCCTCATCCTTCAACCCGCCAAGATCGCAGTGATGCGCGACGGTATCGGGGGCCGGGGTTCCGAATGCCTTGTGACCGTCCAGCAGTGCTTGGGCGATTTTCAGATGAACCTTCTGCCGGTCTTCCCGCAGCAAGGAATTATAGGCCGTATCCTGAACCAGCGCGTGGTTGAACGTGTATGTGGCCGACCCTGAATCGCTGGTGATCAGCACGACGCCAGCCGCCATAAGCTGCATGAGGGCGCTTTCCACATCCATGTCTTCATGCGCCACCGCGTGGATCATCTGAGCGGTGAAACTGCGCCCGATGACCGATCCGAGCTGGGCGACTGGTTTGGCATGTTCCATCCGGTCAAGACGCGACATCAGCGAGTCCTGAAGGGTGGCCGGGACGCTCAGCGCATCCAGAACCTCGGCGTTGATCGGGGCATCCTGGGGCAGCTGGTCCAGAACCGCCTTTGTCATTTCTTCGATATACAGCGGCACGCCATCCGCCTTCTCGATGATCTGCCTGATCAGGATAACAGGCAGGCTGTACGGCTCGGCCACGCGCCGGACCAGTTCGGATGCCTCGGTAGTGCCAAGCGGAGACAGATCAATGCGCGCGGCTCGGCTTTCCAAATGTTCCGGAGGTTCGTATTCAGGTCGGTGCGACAGAACCACCAGTACCGGAAAGTTGCTCAAGGCGGATGCAAGTGCATCCAGTACATCCAACGTGGTCGCATCGGCCCAATGAACGTCTTCGACCACCAACAACAACGTGCCGCGCCTGTCACACAGGCTGCCCAGACTGCGCAGCATCACGTCAAGAGATTTGCGCGCCTTCTTCAACGGGTCGGATTCTGACGGGGCGCCGGTCTCGATGCCTGCCAGATCCAGAAGAACGGGCAAGTCCGCGTCACTCAGCCGTGAGGCCGATTGCACGAAGTCCGAAATCGCCGCCCGGATACTTTCATTTGATTTGTCGCCCGAAACGCGCCTCAATTCTCCGACAATCGGGTGCAGCGGAAGACTGGTCAGGTGCGGGATGCACTGCAATGTAAAGGGTTTGACCCCGATTGTTTCAGACAGTGACTTGATCAGCCTCGACTTGCCGATTCCCGCAGCCCCCCCGACAAGCGCCAGCCGGCCCGAGCCTTCCTGCGCTTCGTTCCAAAGCCGGGTCAGGGTGGAAAGATCATCATGCCGGGCGACAAGATCGACCGCAGATTGACCCACCCGCGCGTCGAACCGGCTGGTGGACATGATTTCCGACACCACGCGATACACTTTGCGCTGATTGTCAAAGCCTTTCAGCTCGTGGCTGCCACGTGGTTCGAATTCAAAGGCACCCTGGGTCAGCCTCCAGGTCTCTGAAGAAATGATCACTTCACCCGGTTCGGCCAGCCCCTGCAGGCGGGATGCAAGATTCGCCGTTTCACCCACCAGAAAGTCCTGGGACCCCAGGCTTTTCGAAGAAACAACGCCCACGACAACCATTCCGGTCGCAATGCCTGCCCGTAGGTCGAGCTTTTCTCCAAACTCGTTTTCAAGGTTCTGAACGGCCTCGATGGTCTCCAATACGGCTCGTACGGCCCGTTCGGCATCATCTTCCATGGCCTTCGGGTAACCGAAATACACCATGATGCCATCGCCCTGCCGATAGGCCAGATGGCAGCCGTGTTGTTTCAGGGTGCCGATCGCCGTATCCAGATACAGGTTCATGATCTGCATCAGGTCTTCCGGATCATATCGCTGAGCCAGCCGTGTCGACCCCACAAGATCGCAGAAAACCAAAGTCAGTTGCCGGCGCTCGGCCTTGGACTGGACTTCGGGCCGCTTCGACGCTTCCTGCGATTTCAGCCTGGCCTGCGCCTTACGAAAGCGCTTCCTTTCACCAACCGTCAACCCGAGATCACGCAGTTCCGGATCCGTCAATTCGTCCAGAATCTCGTCGTCTACGCCTTCTCTCTGAAACAGAGTGGCATAGTCATTCAGATCTGCCAGATGAAGGACTTTTGAAATGCGCGGTGATGCCTCAAGGACTCGCGTCATTGTCTTGCGACTCCTTCCATAACTGTCCCCCTGTTTTCCCCTTAATACATATACATAATGTATATGTATAATCCAAAAGTAGAGAGGTATTCATGCTGAATCCATAGCAGGAACTGGCAGCACTGTTAACTTGTTACATTGATTGGTCGATATACGTCTAAATTACCACGACGTCACGCGCTTTTCCTGAAAAATCATAAGGTTCAAGTCTCAAGTTGACTTAATTGGCAAGGCTTTAGGGCGACAGAACGACCGGATATGCCGGTCTGCCGCTGACGTCACGTCAAAGCTGACAGAGGTGCTAAAGTGCCGTGGCCGACATGAGGTGCCGGGCAGAAAAGCAGACTCAACCCCGGCGCCAGCAAAGAGCCGACGCGCGCAAATGTGCTTCGAATGGAAACATCTAAGCTCCAGGCGCATCCCGTATTTTGCCCGGCCCGTTCTTCTCGGGCATCCCGGCTCCATGGAAAGCGGCTCAAAGATCTGAGACGAGGCAGAAAACATCCGGTATCCAGGGCGGATCCGGCCGTGGATGAAACCCTATTCCTCGGCCACGGCTTTCACATGGGCCGCAAAGGACGGAGCCAGCATCAGGGACTTGCACCGCTCGAACCGGTTGGTGGCATAGGCCCAGAAGTCTTCGGCGGGGTTTTCATTCGCATGCTGGATCAATCCCCACAGCGTCCACAGCAGGTCGCACACGGCTTTATAGATCACCATGCGCCCGATCTGAGCCTCGCTCGGCGGGTTTCCGAAATAGGCGGTCAACATTTCCTGTTCCTGTTCGTCGGTCAGCCCGGCTTCGACCGACAGATCACCCAGATCCCAAAGGGCATCGTTCATGCCTGAATACTCGTAATCCACGATCCACATGCGCTGGCCGTCATCCAGAAAATTTTCGCACAGAGGGTCGCAATGGCTCGGGACCAATGTCCCGGGTTTGTCCCGCAGCACCTCGCGGATCGGGGCCGCCTCGGCCACGACGTCCGCGTACCCGTCCGGTAGGGTCGCGTTTTTGTCTGCAAGTACCTTCATGTAGTCGTTGATCATCGAAAACAGCTCGAACCGAAACTTGAACGGCTCGGGGGCATCGTGAAGCTGCCTCAGCGCCTTTCCCGCGCGGGCGGCAGACCCGGGGCGCGTCGCAAACATCTCGGGTGTCATCGTAACGATGTCGGGAACGCAATCACTGATCATCACGCCGGATGACGCGTCTGCCCACAGAACTTCGGGACCGACCCCGGCTTTTGCCGCCACCTGCGCATTGTGGATTTCGACCGCGCGGTCGATATAGGCTTCGGTGCCCTCGCCGGGGATGCGCACGATCACCGTCCTTGGCCCACCCTCGACGCGGTAAACCAGATTGGTCAACCCGCCCAGCCGGTTGGTGCGAAGGTCCGCCTCGGCAAGGGTGTCAAACCCCACCACGTTGCGAAGGGCCTGCATGATCTCAAGTTTCAGCTCGTTTTGCATCACTCTCTCCCTCAGGCTTTCAACCGGCTGTTTGCCGGGTCGTAAAGCGGCCCGTCCACGCGGCGGATAGCGTGGCGTTCGCCGAACACCTCCACTTCGAAATCTGACCCACCAGCCAGTCCCGCAGGCAGATAACCGTAGAGGATGCTCTTGCCGACGGTAAACCCATAGCCACCGCTGCATGCCAGCGAGACTGTTTTGCCGGAATCCAATATGGTCTCCCCTCCGGTGATCGGCAGCCGCTCATCGGTGATGAAAGTACAGAGCTGCCGCTCGGGGCCGGTCGCTTTCTGCGCCTCCAGCACCGGTCGCCCGATGAAGCCCTGTTTGGATTTCAGATGGACCCGCGCGCCAAGGCCCGCTTCGATTGGCGAATAGTCGGGGGTGATGTCGGCGCTCCAGTAGAGATAGCCTTTTTCCAGCCGCAAGGACTCGATCGTGCGGTAGCCGATGTCGCGGATGCCATGGCTCTGACCGGCCTGCCAAAGCAAGTCATAGACATGCAGGGCGAACTCGGTCGGGATATGTAACTCCCATCCCAGCTCTCCGATGTAACCTATGCGGATCGCGCGAACCTTTGCCGTTCCCAAGGTGATCTCTCGGGCCGTTGCAAAGGGAAACGCATGGTTCGAGACGTCTTCTTCCGCGATGGCCTGCATCACATCCCGTGCCTTGGGGCCGCAAATGTTGATGACGGCGCGTGCCGACGTCATTTCGATCAGCTGCGCGCGCCCATCGCGGGGCAGGTGACGTCGGATCCAATCCGCGTCATGCACGCCGAATCCGGACCCGGTGACGATGTAAAAATGGTCCCGCCCCAATCGGGTGACGGTGATATCGGCTTCAACCCCGCCGCGATCATTGCACAATTGGGTGTAGATCACCGTGCCATCCGGCTTGTCCATATTTGAAACGGCAAGGTTTTGAAGGGCTTCCAGTGCGCCGGGGCCGATCAGTTCGAACTTTGAGAAACTGGTTTGATCGATCAGAACGACCCCGTCGCGCGCGGCCTTATGTTCCTGTTCGGCATAGGTTTTCCAACCCGGCGACAGGAAATCCAACTGATCCACCGGCTCTACACCGGCCGGAGCGAACCAGAGCGGTCGCTCCCAGCCATTTTTTGACCCGAACACCGCGCCATGTTGTTTCAGCCGCTCATGCAGGGGCGACAGGCGCAGGTTTCTGGCCGTTTCCGCCTCCTGCCCCGGATATTGCATCTTGTAGTGATGCGCGTAATGCTCGACCGCGCGAGGATACATGAAGGCGCGCGTGGCGTGATGCGGGCTGAACCGGCGCACGTCCAGAGGCCACAGATCAAGGCTCGGGCGGCCTTCTACAATCCACTCCGCGATCATCTCTCCTGCGCCACCACCTGCCGCGATGCCGTACAGAAATCCGGTCGCCAGCATCAGGTTTCGCAGTTCAGGCGCCCATCCCATGACAAAATCGCCATCCGCGGAATAAGGGATGGGGCCGTTGATCACCTGCCGGATTCCAACCGTGTTGACGACCGGCGTAACCTGACCTGCCAGTTCGGCAAGGGGGGCAAACCGCTCCAGGTTGTCCGGCAAAAGCTGCCGGACAAACGCGCCCGGAATACCCCTGTCGCCGAATGGCAGCGTGTTGTCCTCATACCCGCCGATCACAAGCCTCCCGCCTGCATCCGGTTTGTAATACACCAGCCGCTCGGGATCCCGCAGGGTTGGCAGGCGTTTTACAAGATCTGCGTCGGGCAGGGGTTCAGTTACGATGTATTGATGCTCGACAGCGCAGGCCGGGACAACGACCCCGAGTTTCGCGGCCAGCTCGCGACTCCACATTCCGGCGGCCAGAACGACGGTGTCCGCTTCATAATCCCCTTCCGATGTCATCACTTTGGTGATGCGATCGTTATGGATTTCAAAATCGGTGACCTCTACGGATTGGCGGATCCGGGCACCGTGCATCCGGGCGCCGGATGCGATTGCCTGACACAAGCCTGCGGGATCGACATGACCGTCCGACGGGATAAAAGCCGCGCCCTCTAACCCTTTCGCGTCGACATAGGGGAAAAGCGCCTTGGCTTCGGCGGCCGAGATTATTTCCATCTCCAGATCAAAGCTGCGGGCCATTGTCGCCAGGCGTTTTGCTTCCAGAAGCCGCTCTTTGCTTGCCGCCAGGCGCAGGCTTCCGACTTTCTTCCAGTCGAATTCCATCCCGGTTTCTTCGGCCAGACGATCATACAGCGCCACGGACCGTTTCAGCATCCGCGTCGTGTTGCGCGATGACCGCAACTGCCCGACAAGCCCCGCCGCATGCCAGGTGGCCCCCTCGGTCAGGGACGCCCTTTCCAGAAGAACAACGTCCGTCTCACCGGACCGTGCGAGGTGATACGCGATGGAGCATCCGATGATGCCCCCGCCGATGACGAGATGTCTGACCGAATGCGTTGTCATGCGTCCACCCATTTCAAATGACATGTCGTCATCAAAAGTCGCAAAACAACAAAAAGCAACAAAAATGTTTGAAATGTGTTGAAGTAAGTCGCTTGAACAGCGTCAACCTTGCAAGTAATCTGATGAAATCAACAAATATCGCGGCGCTTCATGTCGAAATACGAGCAAGACATTCTCAGCACGGTAAACCTGCATGGGCGAATTTCGGTCATTGAGCTGGCGCGCATTCTCAAAGTGTCGGACCAGACCATAAGGCGAATCGTGAAGCCGATGGTCGCCAAGGGCAGCCTGTCCAAGGTGCATGGTGCATTGGTCAGCACTCAAAATGTGCTGGATCCTCCGTTTCTGGCCCGCATGGCGCAGAACCGTGCCGCCAAAGTCGCGATTGCCGACGCCGTTGCGGGGCGGATACCGGACGGTTCGGCCATTGCCATCGACACGGGTTCGACCTCGGGCTTCATTGCTCAGGCACTTCGCACGCGCAAAAACCTCACGGTGGTGACAAACTCGGCCTTCATCGCCGCCACGTTGTCGATGGAAGAGGGCAACAGGGTCTTCATGGCGGGAACGCAGTTGCGTAACCACGACGGCGCCGCTTTCGACCGCGCCGCCTATGACGTCATTGCAGGGTTCTCGGCCCGGACGGCCATTTTGTCGGCGTCACTGGTGCATCCCAGCAAGGGCTTCATGGTCTATGATCAATGCGAGGCTGATATGGCCCGGGCGATGTCTGATATTGCTGACCAGACCTTCATGGCGGTTGATTCCACAAAATTCAACGAGGCCCAGACCAGCCCAGCGTTGCGCCTGCCCGGGTTGGCGGAAAAGGATGTGCTCATCACCGATCGCAAATTGCCCGCAGCCTTCCAGTCTTTGCCCGGAGACGCGGAATTGGTGATCGCGGGCGTGAAATCACATGAAAACAGTCATTGACTTGGTGACGACACTGCCCGGCCCGACGTAATTAGCCGGTTCCACCGAAACGGTGAAACCGGCTGTGTTTCAGGCTGTTGCGCCCTTGATGCGAATGGCAGTGCCGAGGCTTCCTGCACAGACGCCGACCACAATAGCGATGATCAGTTCCAGTGGCTCTACTTGCGCAAACCGGAAGCCTGCGAAAACCAGCGTCTCGAATACACCGACTGCGCCGCCCAATGCCGCGCCCAGCCACAGCTTGCGGGTCATCATGCCCAACGCCAGACCGAGTATGCCCGGCAAGCTCAGGACGTTGCCACCGATGGTTCCAAGTAACTCTAACATCTCTGCCCCCACATCAATTCGAACTGTTGTTCAGGAAATCGCGGATGTCGTCACCCGCGGCAGCGTGCTCCTGCACAACTTCATCTTCCAATGCAGCAGTCACCTTTTCGTATGTTTCCAAATAGTTGGGTGGCAGGCTGTGGGCGATGCCCTGGTGGCAATCGATACAGGTCATACCATTGTCGATGGCGCGTTGGTGTTCCGAGGCAGCGCGGGTTTCCTGAATGGTGAAGTCCATGTAGTCAAAGTTGTGACAGTTGCGGCACTCGCGGCTGTCAGACGCTTTCATTTTCTTCCAGACGGCCGAGGCCATCGCCAGGCGGTGATCCTCGTATTTCTCGGGTGTGCTGATGGTGCCCACCAGTTCATGATAGACGTCCTTCACGGCCATGATCTTGGCTTTGATCTTGTGGTTCCACTCATCCGGAACGTGGCAGTCTGAGCAGATCGCACGCACGCCGGAGTGGTTGTTGTAGTGGATCGTCTCGCGATACTCACCCAGGTTCGTTTCCATCGTGTGACACGAGACGCAGAACTCTTCGGTGTTGGTCAGTTCCAGGGTCCAGTGAAATCCGCCCCAGAACAGGATACCGGCCAGAAATCCGGCAAGGATCAGAAAGCCCGAGCTGAACATTACCGCCGGCGTCCAGATCGCGTTCCAAAGGCGACCCAGAAAGCCGCGTTTTTCGGGGGAGTCTGCCATGTCGGTGCTCCTTTCAATCTTGTGTTGGATCAGTTGCCGGTCGAGGGCTGGAACACGTTTTCAACAAGCGGCGGCGCGTCCGCCTGCGGAACGTGACATTGGTTGCAGAAATAACGGGTCCCGGCGACGCGGTCCAATTCGCGGCCTTCGCGATCCAGATAGTGTGTCATTGAAAGGGTCGGTGCGTTACGCTCACCTGCCTTGGACCAGTCATGGCAGGACAGGCACTGATTGGTGCGCACATCAATCTGATATTGCTCGATCGAATGCGGAATCAGCGGTGGCTGCTGGCGATAATTACGTTGCATCCGTCCTTCGACATTTTTGTGAATCTGATCCAAAGGGATCGGCTCGTCTACGTCCGCGCCCCGCAGGGTTTCGACTTGAGCGGACTGGGCAAAGGCCCATCCGCTCAGCAACACTACGGGTAGAAGGGCAATTCCGCCTGTAACGATTGATCTTTTCATCTTGGCACTCCCCTAGATAGGTCTGGCAGCGCGCGGCTCAGGCGCGGCAACTGGATCGGAAGGTTGAACGACATGGTCGTCGAACCGGTGAGTAAAGTTGAAGACGTCGACTGCGCAGACATCGATGCAGCGTCCGCAGTTTGTGCAGTCAGGTGACAGGATCAGGGGCGAGCTTCCCGGCTTGCCTTTCAGCGCGGGTGAGATCACCTGATTTTCAGGACAGACCGCATAGCAATCCATACAGTCATCACAGGCCGTGCGGTTGGCCGCACTGACCCGCAGCAGGCTTTTCGACCCGATCAGCCCGTAGATCGCGCCCACCGGGCACAAATGGCCGCACCAGCCATGACGTGAGACGAATACGTCAAACACGAAGATGGCCGCGATCATGGCCCAGACAAAGCCCATGCCGAATACCAGCCCGCGATGCAGCATGGTGATCGGGTTGACCAGCTCCCACGCGATCACACCACTCAGGCCGGAGACCAGCAGCACGGTTGCCAGAATCCACAGCCGGGTCCCGCGCTTTGGTTGCCAGCCTTTCGGCAGGTCCAGTTTGCGGTGCACCCAGTTGGCCGCGTCCGTCACCGGGTTTATGGGGCAGACCCAGGAACAATAGACACGGCCACCAATCAGGGCATAGACCATCAGAACGATCAGCCCACCGATCAGCGCGGTCATTTCGGGCCAATGACCTGCAACCAAGCTTTGCAACAGGATGAACGGATCAGTCAAAGGCAACACGCCCAGCGTCAGTGACCCCGCCAAAGTGCCCTCGACAATCCAGATGCCGAACCACGGGCCCAGCAGAAACAGAACCAGAAAGAACAGCTGGCTTGCGCGGCGCATCAGCAAAAAGCGATGCGCCCCGATCCAGCCTTTGCCTTCAACGGCCTCCTGACCGACGGGCATGTGCGTGCGAGTACTCATTGTCCCACCCCCGGCAGATCATATTCAGGGGCAAAACCGCCGGGCGCGGCAAGATTGTCGGTTCCCGGTCCGGGCAAACGATCCGGCAGATCGATGATCCCCTCGACCACCGGCGCGCCTTTGGCTGCCTTTTCCTCCCAACCCTTGCGGTAATGCTCGGCCGAACTGCCGCGCGCCAGCCGGGCAGGCAGAACCTTGATCGCGGCCTCGGGCAGAACACAGCTTTTCTCGCACATACCACAACCGGTACAGCGTTCGGCATGAACGGTTGGAATGAACAAGGCATGATGACCCGATCGGGTATTGTGCGCCGTCTCCAAAGTGATCGCCTCGTCAATGACGGGGCAGACGCGATAGCAGACGTCGCAGCGCAGACCGAGGAAATTCAGGCAGTTTTCCTGATCGACCAGAACGGCAACACCCATCTCGGCATCGTCGATATTCTCCAGCCCGGGGTCCAGCGCCCCTGTTGGACATGCGGCGACACACGGAATGTCGTCGCACATTTCGCAGGGAACATCCCGGGCGGTGAAGAATGGCGTTCCCGTCGCCACCGCATCCGAGCCGAGCTCGGCCAGTTTCAGGGTATCGTACGGGCAGTCCCGCACGCATAAACCGCAACGGATGCAGGCCGACAGGAACTCCTTCTCGGGCAATGCGCCGGGCGGGCGCAATGCATCGGCGGGCAGGGCGCGGGCGTCGCGGGCCAGATAGGCCAGCAACGATCCGGCGACCACGCAGCCGCCCGCCGCCCGCGCCGAGTCCTGCAGGAACCGGCGCCGCTGCGGCGAAAGGGGTTTATCGACAAGAGACATGGGAACGCCCCGTATGATCCTTGCTGGTTACGCGCGCTCAACCTTGCAGGCGCACTTCTTGAAGTCGGTCTCTTTCGACAGCGGGCAGGTTGCGTCCAGCGTCAGTTTGTTGGTCAGCTGGTGCTCATCGAACCACGGCATAAAGACCAAACCGCGTGGCACCTTGTTCCGACCCCGGGTTTCGACACGGCTGGTGACCTCGCCGCGGCGGGTCGACAGAACAATCTCTTGACCCCGGCGCAATCCCCGATCCTTTGCGTCCTGCGGATGCATGTAGACCACGGCAGCGGGATAGGCGCGGTGCAGTTCCGGCACCCGGCGTGTCATCGACCCTGAATGCCAGTGTTCCAGCACGCGACCGGTGCACAGCCACAGATCGAATTCCGCATCCGGCTCCTCTGCTGCGGGCTCGTATGGCGCAAAGATGATTTTGGCCTTGCCATCCTTGTGGCCATAGAACTCCACGCCGGCACCCTCGGACACGTAGGGGTCATAGCCTTCGCGGAAACGATAGAGCGTTTCCTTGCCATCCACGACCGGCCAGCGCAGACCGCGGGCCTGGTGGTAGGTTTCGAATGGTGCCAGATCATGCGCATGGCCGCGCCCAAAGTTGGCGTACTCTTCGAACAGACCTTTCTGCACGTAAAAGCCGAAATGCTCGGATTCGTCGTTGTCAAAGCCTTTGGCGGTTTCCGACAGCGGGAACTTGTCGACGCTGCCATTGGCAAAAAGAACGTCATACATGGTCTTGCCGCGATGCTCGGGCATGGTGGCCAGCAATTCTTCGCCCCAGACCTCTTCGACGGTGAAGCGTTTCGAGAACTCCATCACCTGCCACAGGTCCGATTTGGCCTCGCCCGGGGCCTTGACCTGCTGCCGCCAGAACTGGGTGCGGCGCTCGGCGTTGCCATAGGCGCCTTCCTTCTCGACCCACATGGCGGTGGGCAGGATCAGGTCAGCGGAAACCGCAGTGACCGTCGGGTAGGGGTCTGAAACAGTGATGAAGTTTTCCGGGTTGCGGTAGCCGGGATAGCCTTCCTCGTTGATGTTCGGCGCAGCCTGCATGTTGTTGGTGCACTGAACCCAATAAGCGTTCAGATCGCCATCCTTCAGCTTGCGGTGTTGCAGCACGGCGTGGAAACCGGGCTTGTCAGGAATGGTGCCGGCGGGCACGTTCCAGGCGGATTCGCAGATCTCGCGGTGCTTTTCGTTCATCACCACCATGTCGGCGGGCAGGCGGTGCGCAAAGGTGCCTACCTCGCGCGCGGTACCGCAGGCCGACGGCTGACCGGTCAGCGAGAAGGGCGAGTTGCCGGGTTCCGAAATCTTGCCCACCAGCAGGTGCACGTTGTACATCAGCGAGTTCACCCAGGACCCGCGGGTATGTTGGTTGAAGCCCATGGTCCACAGGCTCATCACCTTGCGGTTGGGGTCGGCATATTGCTTGGCCAGACGCTCCAGCTTGTCAGCCGGAACACCGGACAGTTCCGAGGTGTATTCCAGCGTGTATTTCGAAACGGCTTCGGCATATTCCTCGAAGCTGATCGGCTCCAACTTGCCCGAGTTCGGGTTTTCAGCCTCTTGTTGCAGGGGGTTGTTGTCCCGCAGGCCGTAACCGATATCGGTGGCGGTTTTGGTGATGTTGACGTGGTTCTTGACGAACTCTTCGTTCACCGCGCCATTCTGGATGATGTAGTTCGCGATATAGTTCAGGATTGCCAGATCGGTTTGCGGTGCAAAGACCATGCCATTATCGGCCAGCTCGAACGAGCGGTGCTCGAAAGTCGAAAGCACATGCACTTCGCAACCCGGTTTCGTCAGGCGGGTGTCGGTCAGGCGCGACCACAGTATCGGGTGCATCTCGGCCATGTTCGATCCCCACAGCACGAAGGTATCGGCGTGCTCAAGGTCGTCATAGCACCCCATCGGTTCGTCAATGCCGAAAGTGCGCATGAAACCAACCACGGCCGAGGCCATGCAGTGACGCGCATTGGGATCAATGTTGTTCGACCGGAACCCGGCCTTCATCATCTTGGCGGCGGCATAGCCTTCCCAGACCGTCCACTGCCCCGAACCAAACATCCCCACGCTGGTCGGACCCTTCTTGGCAAGGGCCTCTTTCCATTTGGCGGCCATCACATCAAAGGCTTCATCCCAGCTGACCGGTTCGAACTCGCCATTCTTGTCATACTGGCCGTTGGTCTTGCGCAAAAGCGGTGTGGTCAGGCGGTCTTTGCCGTACATGATCTTGGACAGGAAATAGCCCTTGATACAGTTCAAGCCCCTGTTCACCGGTGCGTCCGGGTCACCTTGCGTGGCCACCACTCGACCCTCTTTGGTGCCCACCAGAACCGAACAGCCTGTACCGCAGAACCGGCAAGCAGCCTTGTCCCAGCGAATATCGGGCGCGCCGACCTGAGCGTTGGCCTGACCTGTGGCCATGGGAATGCCCGCAGCCGAGGCAGTGGCTGCCGCTGCGGACGCTTTCAGAAATGTACGACGGGATTCAGAGATGGTCATTGCATGGGCCTCCTGCTGGACGGTTGGCTTGGAGCATCAGGACGCGGAGCCGTCTCCGCGAGATCTTCGAAATGGTGATAAGTCAGTGACAGTGAGATCACTCCTGGGATCTGGTGCAGATCCATGATGGTGTCCGAGGCCAACCTGTCGGCCGTATCCTCGACAACAACTACGAAACGGCCGTCCTCGGCTTCGGCATGAAGCTCGACGCCCTGGGTTTCGGCCATCGCCGCGCGTGCGGTATCGGTGTAATCGGGGGCGATGTGGACCAGACAGCCACAAATATTCATTGGTTCACCTCCGGGTGTAGTGGGGCGGGGCGGTGCATCACGATCGCCCCAGTGGGGCAGGCGGCGGAACAACTTCCGCAGCCGATGCAGGTTTCTGTTTCAAGCGCTGGTTCCGCGCGTCCGCCCAGTTGCAGGCGAAAGCGGATGGCATCCTGTTCGCAATTGTCCTGACACAGGCGGCAGCTTACGCCGTTCGTCGACAGGCAGCTTGTGTCATCGATTCGTGCGCGCCATGGCCATTCGGCAACACGTTCCGACAGCAACGCCGGGGTCGGACAAATGTCAGCGCAGTCACCACACAAGGTGCAACCGCCTGCGGACAGGTCCAGAACGGGGAAACCGGCATCGTCGAATGTGATGATGTCTTCAGGACAAGCCGCGGCGCAGTCATCGCAACGCATGCATAGATCGCTGAAGCCAGTTGCAACTGCACCCGGCGGACGGATCGCATCTGGGTCCTCCCGCAGGACACGCGCGCTTAGAAAAGCGCGTCTGCTGGTCATCTGGCTCATAGCTGGCGACTCGAAATTGGATTGATAGGTTCGCGTCCTTACTTCCTAGCTGCCTTAAGCAGCGCACGAATTGACCTATATCATACTTTTTTTTATTTTTTTTGTTCGGTCTGAGATTTGTAATTCTTCATAAAACGTTCAATTCGATACGGGCGTCGGGGAAGAACTCCAGGATCTCTTTGGCTCTGCCGGCGGATGCCGCGCAAAGTGCAGTGGACAACCCATCCGCAATGGCCGCTTTCGGGGCAGAAACCGAAACGGTCCTGTCGCGGCTTGAAGGCCCATCCAAGGTAATGATGTGTCCGACTCCCTGGCTGATCTGAGTCGCCAGCGTTGAAGATGTCGCCACTGCCCGATCGTTCAATTCAATCCGCTTCAGAACCGTTTGGTCCGGCGCCGCCAATCCCACTTTCCATGGCGCACCGTCACCACGCGCACCCAGGGCGGCAACCTCTCCCATATTGACCAGAACATCACGCAGACCATGAGCACGCAGCAGGTCGGCGATCCGGTCGGTGATCGCGCCCTGCGCTATACCGTTCAACGTCAGCGCCGATTTTCCGGGCACCGGAAGGCGAATGGCCGAGGCGTCATAAATTACCTTTTCCCAGCCTATCGCCTGCTGAACTTCAACCAGATCATCCGGGCGCGTGCCCGCAGCCAAAGCCGTCCACACGGGTTGAATGCTCGGATCAAATGCGCCACCCGATGCCTGATGCAGCGCTGAGCTGAGGCTTAGCACCTTCAACAATTCAGGAGCGGGCGCCGTCAGCACACCATCGCGATTCAACCGGCTGAGCTGCGATTGCGGACGATACAGGCTGAAGATGTTTTCCAGCCGGGCAATCTCGGTCTCCATGGCGGCCATGATGGGTGCAGCTTCGGCGTCCGTCAGGCCCACAAGGCGCAGGCTGGCGGCGGCACCCAGCGCGGTCCCGTGCCAGCGCGCGTCCGAGGCCGCAAGTGGTGTGGCCGCAGCACAAGCGGCTGAGATGATCAGAAATCGGCGGCGCGACAAGGCGGTCATACGGGGGTCTCCAACGACAGTTCAAGATCGACAGGGCCAAGCACTTCGGTGTCCGGAATGTCCGGCAGGCCCAGTGCCGTTCCGCCGTAGATCTCAATGAATGCCTGAGCATCGGCAGGATCGGCAAAAGGCACCACTTCGCGGGCGCCCATGCCACCTGCCACATTGGCGCCGACAACAAAGGTCGCGCCATCCGCGGCGATCCAGTTCGAGATACCCGGCTGCCGCCAACTTGGCGCAATACCCATGTCGCTGACATAGACGGCTGTGATGTCGGCATCACGTTCAGGGCTTTTGAGGTATGCCACCATGTCGCGCACCTGCGCAAAAAACAACGGTGCGGGATATCCTTCCAGATGGATCTGCCCCTTGGGGCCGCCATGTTCGGCGATGTTCATCTGGCAGAAATAGCTCAGCGCGTCCGGGGTCAGATCCACCGGATCGGGGGCCTCGGCCAGGTCTTCCTTGCAGGCCGCCAACGCGATCAAGGCAATCAGGACGAGGGGTTTCATGGCTCGACCCTCCGGAATGCCAGCCGCGCCAGGGCAAAGCCGATCACCGGCCAGATCAGCAGCGATGCAGGCGCGGCCCAGATGGGCAAGGCCTGTGCCGCCCCGGTCATGCCGGATGCCATGGCCACGCCTTCCGTTGCGGCGATGTTCCACAGACGGAATGCGTCGGCCGGGTTGGCCACCATCACCCATGGAAAGACGGATTGGGTAAAGGTGCCGCCCTTGTCCATGACGACGGCCCCCAACAGGCCCAGATCATAGAGGACGACAAAAACCAGCCAGAGCCCGGCCGACAGACCTGCCGCCGCCGTGGCCCCCTTTGCCAGGGCTGACAGCAGGTATCCCAGCGCCAGAAACACGGCGCCCAGAAGGATGGATGTGAGGATGAGACGGACCAACGCCATCAGGCTTTCCGGCCCGGCACCGCCAAAGAAGGCCGCCACCGCGCCGGCGGTACCGAAACCGACCGTCATGGCAAAGGCCAGCGCTGCAAGATGGGCGGTGAACTTGCCCAACAGGATTTCTCCGCGCCCGGCGGGGTAGGACAGCAGCAGTGACAGGCTGCCCCGGTCCACGTCGCCGGCGATGGCGTCGAACGAAATCATCAGCGCCAATAGCGGTGCGAGATAGACCGACAGAGTGGTCATCGAGGCAACTGAAATGGTCAGCATATCGACACCCAGTGTGCCGGTTGGTGCGCTGCCTGCAAAGGTCAGGGCCAGCGCGAACAGCACCATGATCAGCGTCGCCACCAGCAGCCAGCGATTGCGGCGAAGGATCAGCATTTCGGTACGGGTGATGGCGAGGAAGCGGGTCATGGCCTCTCCTCCTGTGCATAATGTCGATAGAGGTCTTCCAGCTTGGGCGGGGTCATTTCCACATCCGCCACGGCATCGCCCAATCCGGCGATCCGGCGCAGGGCCTCCATCTTGTCGGCGGGGGAACACAGCAGCTCGACCGAAGCGCCGTTGATCCTGTTGCCGCCCAGTTCGGCGGCCAGCACGTCGGCGTTGGCGCTTGCACGTACTTTCAGACGGATCGGCAGGCCTGCAAGGGCCGACAGGTTGTTGAGCGTGTCATCGGCGACCATCCGGCCTTTGCGCATGATTGCGATGCGGTCGGTGCGGGCCTCGACCTCGGTCAGCGCGTGGCTGGCGATCAGCACGGCGGTGCCCTGCGCGGCCAGCTCGTCGATGATGGCATAGAGATCCTGACGCGAGATCGGGTCCAACCCACTGGTGGGTTCATCCAGCAAAGCCACTTTAGGCTGACCCAGCAGAACCTGTGCCAGGCCCAGACGTTGCCGCATGCCTTTGGAATAGGTGCCGATCCGGCGGTCCAGGGCATCGCTCAGACCTACGCGCTCCAGCAGACCGGCCACATCCGCCCTGGTGCCGGACAATTTTGCAAACAGGGTCAGTTGCTCGCGCCCGGTCAGGGCCGGGTGGAAGGATACCGCCTCGGGCAGATAGGCCGTTTCCCGCCGCGCCTTGGCGCTGCCGGGGGTGGCGTCTCCGATCCGGATGGCTCCGCCTTGGATCGGCGTCAGGCCAAGGATGGATTTGATCAGGGTCGACTTGCCAGCGCCGTTATGGCCCAGCAGCGCAACGCGCTGACCGGGGGCAAGTGACAGGGTGATATCATCAAGAACGCGGGTCTTGCCCCGGTCCTTGCTGACATGGTCAATAATCAGGGCCTTATCCGTCATGAGGCACCTTTTCCATAGCTGGGGGTTCAAGGGGTTGCATCAATGGATTGCTGTCCATCACGCCACCGGGCAACAGTGCCGGAAAGGCGGATTGCGACCAGCGCACCAGCTGCACGGCAGGAGAGCCGAGTAGCAGTTTGGCTGCGGGTTGGGTCCACAGCACATGGTCCATCGAGTCATTGGGGCGATAGGGGGCATCGGCAATGCCGTTGCCATCCACATCATAGGCGGCAAAATCGGACCAGTAGTTGCCGCGCCCGTCTTCGGACCACTCGACCCATTTGGTCGAGACGTATTTCACCTGTGTCCGGTTCCCGATGAAGGAATTGCCAACGATGCGGTTGCGTTCGCTGCCGGCGGTGAAGTGGATGCCGATGCCGCATCCCTGGAACCAGTTGTCGGTGAATTCGTTCTTGTTGGAGTTATAAAGGAAGGTGCACTTTTCCTTGGCACCGATCACCACGTTACCGGTGATCTGACTCTTGTTGGCATAGTTCAGCATCACGCCATGTTCACGGTCACCGATCGAGACGTTGTCTGCGACCTTCACATTGGTCGTGAACATCACCGCATAGCCCAGATCGTTGCCGATCGAGACATTGTCGCTGACCACCGAATTATCGGCATACATGTAATGCACGGCAAAGCGCAGATCGCGGAACAGGTTGCCGGTAAAGGTATTCTTCTTGGACGAGTTCACAAAGATTCCGTCGCGCCCATAGCGGATATCATTGTCCTCAACCCGCGCACCGGGTGCATTCCAGACATAAACGCCATTGCCACGGTCATTCATCCGCTGGTCCTGACGTCCTTCGATCCGGTTGCCACGCACGATGCTGTCCTTGGCACCATGAATGTCGATGCCGTAAAGATTGCCCAGCAGCACATTGTCTTCGACCACCGGCGCGCGGGCCGTCTTGGTCAGCTGGATGCCACTGTCGATCCCGTCATGGCTTGAACCCGAGCCGATCACTGTCAGGCCGCGCACGGTCACGCCCGGGCCGGTTACGGTGATGACGCTGCCGGTGCCTTGCCCGTCAATGGTGGCCTGTCCCAACCCGTCGATGGTGACGGGCCGGTCCAGAACCAGATGTTCGGCATAAACACCGGGGCTCAGGCGGAGGGTGTCTCCGTCCGCCGCCTGAGCCAGTATTTCATTGATGGCCCCCGCCCGGTTGGGCACATCCCAATCCGCCGCCCAAAGGGGCGAGCCGAGCAGGAGCGGTATGAGCAGGGGCCAGCGCATGGGTCAGGCTCCTTGCGGTTCGACCAGCATCCGGCCGCGCATTTCCATGTGCAGCGCATGGCAGAACCATTGGCAATAGAACCAGTGCACGCCCGGACGGTCGGCGGTGAAGGTGACCGAAGCGGTTGCCATCGGTGCGACTTCCATCGCGATGCCGTAGTTGCCCAGGCAGAAGCCGTGGGTCACGTCGTCCACGTCATCGAGATTGGTGATGTAAACCGTGACCTCGTCGCCCTGTTTGACGGTGAACTTCTCAAGGCTGAAGGTCGGCGCCTGCGAAGTCATGTAGACCCGCACCTTGTTGCCGTCCCGGATCGGTTCTTCCGCACCTTCTTCCAGATCGATGCCATCGGCTTCGGCCTGTTTGCGGGCGTCTTCCCAGGTAACATCGTTGCGATCCCAGACGTTGACCGGGTTCACGATGTCGCTGCGAACGATGATCGAGTCGTGCGGCTCGGCAAAGGTCGGGCCGTCATGCACCACTTTCATCTCATCCGACGAAATGTCGATCAGCTGTTCGTTCTCAGGTTTCAGAGGACCAACGTTCAGGAACCGGTCTTTCGAGAACTTGTTCATCGAAATCAGCCACTTGCCGTCGGCTTCCTTGGTTTCCCCCATGGAGGTGGAGTTGTGACCCGGCTGATAATGCACGTCGACCTTCGAGATGATCGGGTCCACGTCCTCGCCATTGTAGGCGCGGATGGCCTTGTCGATGTTCCACTTCACGATCTGGCTGTCCAGGAACAGCGTGGTGAAGGCGTTGCCCTGACCATCATAGGCGGTGTGAAGCGGGCCAAGACCCAACTGCGGTTCACCTACGATGCAGGACCGCGGGTCGGCGTCGCTTTCGAACAGGGCGTCCAGCTTGGTGACGTCCATGATCGAGACGGTCGGCGACAGCTTGCCGTTGATGCAGACGTGCTTGCCGTCTGGCGCGGTGTTGATGCCGTGCGGAGAGTTCGGGATCGGAATGTAACGGGTGTATTTCTTGTTCTGACCCTTGCGCCCGTCCAGAACCTTGACGCCTTTCAACTCCTGATAATCGCCGGCTTCGATGCCTTTTTCGATCTCGGCGATGTTGAAGACGACGACGTGGTCCAGCTCGTTCTCGGTCATCTCGGCCAGGTTCATGCCCATTTCTGAGTTGTACGAGGTCGAGAAGGCGTATTTGCCCTGATAGTCGCAATCGGTGTTGTCGAGGTTGCCCGACACGATCACCTGCCATGCCACTTCCATGGTGTCGCCGTCCAGCGCGGTGAAGATGTTCACGTATTGCGACGGATCGTCCAGCACGCTGCCATCGTTGACCAGCGGTGTTTCATCTTCACCATTGGCAAAGACATAGCCGGTGCGCGGGAATTTCTGCGGACGCAGACCGTGGATCGCCTTGGCGTTCGGGATCTCGGTGATCTTGTCGCATTTCATCACGTCACAGCGCACACGCGCGACGCGGGTGTTGGCCTTGTCGTTCATGAACAGATAACGGCCGTCATAGGTGCCGTCGGTGAACGACATGTGCGGGTGGTGAAGGTCGCCATTGTCATAGGTCTTCATGCCGCGCTTGGCGAGAAACTCCTTGGTTTCAGGCAGCAACCCTTCGGTCATGATCTTCAGTGACTCGTTGGTCTGACCCCAGCCCGTGGCCGAGCAGCGATTGAACACCGGCACCCGCATCAGCTCGCGCATGGACGGAAAGCCCAGGATGCGAAGCTCGCCGGTCTGACCCGAGGACCAGAAACCGTAATACTCGTCCAGTTCGCCCGGTTCGAGATTGGCATTGGCCGCGGCGCTCGCCTGTTTCGCGGTCATCAGGGTCGAGCCCAGACCGGTCCCGGCCAGCACGGCACCGGTTGCTGTTGCACCCAGCATCCCACGGCGTGTGACGGTTAGTTTGTTGTCATGTTCCGACATGTTCGTTCCTCCTTTTAGGAAACGGATTGCGGTTTGGCGTTCGGATGGTTCGCCGGTGGTTGTCCGAGCGGGGTCTTCATCTGGACCGATCCTGTCTTGGCCCGCCGTTTCAGTTGGCGGATAACGACGGGACATTTGTCCTCGGACTGGTAGAGCACCTGACAATGCAGGCAGGTGACGCACTCGTTCGGATTGATCTCACCGGTGGGGTGGATCGCCTGAACGGGGCATTCGTTGGCGCAGGTCTGACAGGGGGTGCCGCAATCCTTGTAGCGGCGCAGCCAGTCGAACATGCGGATACGGGCAGGGATCGCCAGTGCTCCACCCAGCGGGCAGAGATAGCGGCAGTAGAACCGTTCGATGAACAGCCCGATTCCCAGCAGGGCCAGCGCAAAGACCACAAAGGGCCAGTCGCGCATGAATTTCAGAATGATCGCCGTTTTGAACGGCTCGACCTCGGCGTATTTCTCGGCCAACGGGATCGAGACAAAGCTGAGACCGAAGAGACCGAGGAAGATCATGTATTTTGCAGGCCACAGGCGCTCGTTCAGTCCCCAGGGCAGTGTCCATTGCGGTACTTTCAGCGCGCGGGCGATCTTGTTGGTCAGCTCCTGCAACGCGCCAAACGGGCACAACCAGCCGCAATAGGCGCCACGCCCCCAGAACAACAGTGCGGCGGCGACGGCGAACCATTGGATGAACACCAGCGGGTCCAGCAGGAACGCATCCCACGAGAATCCTGTGCGCAGGCTGCCCGCCAGTGCCATCAGGTTCACCACGCTCAGCTGCGCGTTGGCGTACCAGCCGATGAAAAACAGGGTCATTGTCAGGTAGCCGATGCGGAACCAGTAGAAGACCCGCGCATTCATCGTCGCGTGGAACTGGAAGAAGAACGTCGCGGTCAGGACCAGCAGCATGACGCCAAGAACGGCGATTTCGACGGTGCGATCCTTCCAGATGCGCTGCCACAGGGCAGCCTTGGCGGCGGCTTCGCCGGTCGCATCGTCGACAATCTTTGGGGCTGCGACGGGCAGCAGGTAACGGTCGGGCAGTTTGTAGCCCAGATCGAATGTCAGAAAGGTTTTCTCAACAGCACCCACGGCACGCTGTACCAGCAGTTGCAGGCGGAACGGCTCGGTCGGGTCGAACTCGGCATCGGCGGGGATCTTGAAGATGTCCAGCTCCGTGAAACTGGGTGCATCCGGGGCTGCAACCTTGCCAAGGCGTACTTGCTGTTTGTCGAAAAAACGGACCGAGTTGTCGCCCTGGATCAACTGGATCCGATCGAAAATCCCTCCGCGCACATAGCCTGACCCCTTGAAGCTGTAGGCACCGCGCCCCAGCGCCAGAATGGCCTGTTCGCCCTCGTCCAACCAGTTCACGAGGTTCTGGTACTCGGCGTCGCCCAGCAGTGACTTGCCGATCGACGGAACCGAGACAAGCGCCATATGCATGTCGATGAAAGTGTCATCCGGTTCGCCCGGTTCCGGGCGCTTGATCGCGCGCTGGTCTCCGGTGGCCTCGAAGGCGGCATTGACCTGCCCGACATCCAGCGTCAGCCGCCGGATCGAGCCGTCACCCGAAAGGGTCGACCAGTCATAGACCGCATTCTGCGCCATATCGACTTCGCGCCTTGGCCCGTCGGCCTGCAACGGTGACAGGCCGCCCAGACCCAATGCGCGCGCCACCTTGATACCGCCACGCACAAGGCTGTCGTCGATCACCATGATCGTGACCGTCGCGCCCGAGATGATGTCGAGGTCGTGCCCCTCACCCCCGGTTTCGGCTTCAACCTTCAGGTCAAGGCCCGCATAGCCTTCGGTCAATTCAACCATGCGGGAATTGGGGATGCCGATCAGCACGATGGGTTCCGAGTGCTTGACCAGTTGCACTCCGGTCAACACGGCATCGTTGTCGATGGCGGCAACGACGTGGATCGGTTTGCCGGAATAACCCGTCGTGCCAACAAAATCCGAGGTCAGGAATGCCCAGGCAACGGTCTCGCCGCCCTTCAGGACGGGGGCGACCTTCACGTCATCGCGCACCGGGCCAAAGGCATCGGCGCCGGGGGCCAGATCGGCAGGGTCGATGTCGGGCAGGAAACTGGCCAGGCTGTCGGCATGGGCACTGATCGCCATCAGGCAGGACAGAGCGAAAGCCAGCAGGAAATGGATTGCGCGACTTACGACCACGGCGCACCTCCGATTGCTAGGGTGGACGCCATGGACGCGCGCAGGACGCGTTCAGATTCTTCTTGGGTCGCGAACGGGGGCCCTCGGGTTTCGGGCCACAGTCGCCTTGAGTTGTACAAAATGCACAGATCCCCGATTGCAGCGGGTACTATCCGTACATTTTCGGACTGCATCAGCAGCGGCAGATCCGGCAGCGGGGCTGCCGTTGTCACCGCGCACAGCGCGCAATCGGCGCATTTCGGGCAAGGCGCGGTCGGGTCATCAGTGCCTTCCTCAAGGTCCACTTCAACCCAGACCGCCCCTGCCTCCGAGCAGATCTCGATCCACTTGCTGTCCCCGGGACTCGCCAGCACCGGGCCAAGCATCTGCAAAAGCAACAGGAAAATACCCACCAAACCGCACACCGCGCGGGACACGCGATCAAACAGGCTATGCGGGGGGCGGACGGTAGGCATTGAGAATCCAGCTCGGCGTTCTTTTCAAAAACTTAGGGGATTCTTCCAGGCGAAGACTTGACTTAGGTCAGGTGTCTGAAAATTTGCACCTACCCGTCGGCCTCGTCCATCAATCCGCGCAGCCACCGACCGGCCAGCCATGCCGCAGGAATGCCCAGCGGAATCGACCAGAGGATCGCCGGCACCGGTTCAATTGCGCCGAACCCGACGCTGTGCAGGATAAGCCCGAGCAAAAACAGGTTGATGGCAACGGTCAACGCCGTGGCCGGATACAGCAGAATGGCCAGTTTCCAAACCGGCCATTTCCCCTCAGTGGCTGGTTCCTTCCGAGAAGGTGATCTTGTTCCAGACATTGTATTTCCCCGAAGGTTTGCGCATCGGCAGGCGGCGGATTTCTTCCAGCGTCTGCGCGTCATAGACGATCACCGCGCCGTCATCTTCCCAGATCGAAACCAGCGCGTGGCTGCCATCTCTTGTGAACTCGACATGGGCCACGGTCTTGCCCGGCGCAGGGCGCAGTGTTTTCACGATTTCAAGGCTTTGCTTGTCGATGACGTGCATCGCGTCCTTGTTGGGGCCAAAGAAAACGTCCGCCCAGACATAAGGCGAATTCTCATGGCTGCGCATGAAGAACCCGGGCCCTTCGGTCTTGATCCGTTTGACGGTTTCCCAGCTTTCCATGTCGATCACCGACACGGCGCCGTCTGTCAGGTGCGGCGTGGCCATCACGGTCGTATCGCCGTGTTTCCATGTGATCCCCGAGCCCAGATGCGGCATTCCGGGCAAATCCAGATCGGCCACCTTGTGCCCGATCACCAGATCAATCACTTGCCCGCCCTTGCCATCGCGGGACGCCCCCATGACATATTCATAACTCTGGTCGAAAAAGAAGTCGTCCAGATAGTCAGCCGTGGTGATCTTGCGCACAGGGAAAGGATCAGGGTTCTTGAACTGACCTTCGATGCGGAAATCATGACCAAGCCCGGATTGCGGGGGATTGGCGCCGTAGAACACTTCCCAAATTTCGGGTACATCCTTCAGTGCCAAAACAAAGCTTTCCCGCGGGGGGGCCTGGTAGACAGCCGAAACGCGGCTGGGCAGGCCCGTCTTGCTTTTGACCTCGATGACCTTTGCGACGGAAAGGTCTTCGGTGGACAACACCGTCAGGCTGTTGGGCAGGTAATTCGCCACGGCCACCCATTTGCCATCGCCCGACATGGCGATGTTGCGGCTGTTCAAGCCGGCACGCACACGGCCCACCTGTTTCAGCGCCCAAATGTCGTACTTCTGGACCCACCCGTCGCGCGACATGATGAAGACATACCGCCCATCCGGGCTGAATTTTGGACCGCCATGCACGGCGAAGGGGGTTTCGAACCGGTCCAGAACCTCGAACGTGTCGCCATCCAGAACGCTGACATGGTGATCTCCGGTTTCCACCACCAGCGTGATGTTCATCGGGTCGCTGTCCCAGACGGGCGCATCCACCGGCACATATTCCTCGTCCAGCGTCCGGCTGGCCAATATCTCGGCCTCGCCCCATTCGGGGTCGGATTCCAAAGGCGATTTCAACCAGCCCGCCAGCTCTTCGATTCGCAGAGCATCCAGCTCGTGCGAGAAGGCCGGCATTTGTGTCGCCGGGCGTCCTTCTGCAATCACGGCAGCTACCCGCGGTCCGCGCATGCGTTTGAGCGTTTCCGGGATCAGCGCGGGGCCAACCCCGCCCAGACGGTTTTCGCCGTGGCATGAGGCGCAATGCTCAGCGTAATCCGATTGCGCATCCGCCCAGGCGACACCCGCGCCAAGGATCGAGCATAATGCCCCAATCTTCATCTTTTCAAAAATACTCCCGCCGGAGGTTCCCGCACGCGCCACAGGCGCAGCGGTTGAAAGCCTCGCACTTACGGTGTCAAAAGAACTGATGCGCCGGATCATGGCTTTTCCCCCGAAACGGTGTGACCTGAAGGCGTTCCCCTGCTTCATCCACACCGATTTCCTGGTTGGACAGGTAGCAGGCCGGATCCTCGGCCCATGGATCACCGGTCAATTGCAAGGCGCGGATGCGGGTATTGCCGCCGCACACGTCCTTGAGTTCGCAGGCTCCGCAGCGCCCCTTCAGCGGGCGTGGGCGGGTGCGGAGCATGGCAAGCATCGGATCATCGCTGGTCCAGAGTTCGGAAAACGATTTGGTCTTTACGTTGCCCACCGTGTAATCGGACCAGTAAGTGTCTGGATGGACCCGGCCAAGGTTGTCGATATTAGCGACGCCCAAACCACTTGAGTTCCCGCCCCACGCGGCCAGGTGCGCGCGCACATGTGCCGCTTTTTCGGCGTCGAAATGCGTGCGAATCCAGTTCAGGAAATACCCGGCATCAGCGTCATTGCTCCCCGTCACGATATCCAGCGGACGACCGCCCGATGCGGCTTCCCAGGCGCGTTCCAGCAACAGATCCAGGCCTTTGCGCGTGCGCTGATGCGCGGCATCTTCGCCCCGGTTCTTGTCGCCGCGCCCCGCATAGACAAGATGCGACAGGTAGAACTTGTCGACACCTTCATCATCACAAAGGCTCAGCAAGTCAGGCAAGTGATGTTGCGTGCCTTCGGTCAGGCAGAACCGCAGGCCAACCTTGATGCCGCGCTTTTTGCATTCTCGCACGCCGCGCAAGGCGTCTGCGAAAGCCCCTTCGACGCCACGGAACCAGTCATTCGTCGCTCCGATCCCGTCCAGCGAGATGCCGACGTAGTTGAAGCCCACATCCGCAATCATATCGGCGGTTTCGTCGTAAATCCGGGTGCCGTTGGTCGACAAGGCCAGCATTGGCACCAGATCACGGGCCCGTTTTGCGATGTCGAAGAAATCGAACCGGTCCAGTGGTTCCCCACCCGAGAGGATCAGGGCCGGGACGCGAAACTGGCCCAGATCCTCAAGGGTTACCATGGCTTGCTCGTGGCTGAGCTCACCCGGGAACGCCACATCCGCCGAGACGGTGTAGCAATGGCGGCACTTCAGGTTGCAGCGCCGCGTCAGATTCCAGATCACAACCGGCTTTACCGGGCCGGGGCGCCGTTTGCGCACCGGTGTCGGCTTGACCAGCTGATGCATGTATTCGGTCAGGCGGAACATGTTTCAGCCTTTCTGTTTCAGGCGCAGCCCGGTCTTTTTCAGGATGCGCGTGGAATAGAGGATGTCGCTGCCGCGGCAGGCCGATCCCAGAATCGCGGCGATCTGGCCGCGTTTGTCCTCGACCTCGTCGGGCGAGCTGCCATGAACCATGGCGAACAGGTTGTAGGGCCAGTCTGGCAGGGCGCGGGGCCGTTCATAGCAATGGGTGACGAAAGGCAGTGCCCCGATATGAGCACCCAGTTCGGTGATCAGGTCATCCTGCACGTCCCAGACGGTCATGCCGTTCGATGTCATGCCCAGCTTGTAATGGTTGGGGGCTGCTGCGATCCGTCGGATCACCCCGCGCGCCTTCAGCGCGGCCAGCCGGTCCAGCAGGGTGGCCTCGGTCAGGCCCAGATCGGCAGCGACCTGCGCATAGGGCGCGGCCACCAGGGGCAGTCCCCCTTGGAGCGACTCGATAATCTGTCTGTCTGTTGCGTCGATCATGCCGCCACCCGGAAGCCGATGAAAAATTCCTGAAGTTTGGGGAAACGGAGAACATTGACTCCCGTTTCCCGTTCGATGGCATCGGCGGTGGCCTCGATCCCCTCGGGTGTTTCGGTGGCCAGCACGAACCACATGTTCAGCCGGTGCGTGCGTTCATAGTTATGTGCGATCTCGGGATATGCATTGACTTTGGTCAGGACGCTTTCGAATTCTTCGTCTGGAACGGCCATTGCGCAAAGGCAGAAAGCCCCACCCATGGCCGCGGCGTCGAAAAACGGACCGAAGCGCGTGATGACGCGGTCATCTTTCATGCGGCTCAGACGCGACAGCAATTCCGCCTCGGACAGGCCAAGCTCTGCGGCGACGGTTGCGTAAGGGTGTGAAGTAAGCGGCAGATCCTCTTGCATACGATTCAGGATCGCGCGATCCGTTTGGTCCAGCGTCATGCGGCGACCTCCTTTGCTTGAATCAGCGCGCCGGTCTGTTTGAAACAGCGGGTTGAGAACAGGACCTTGTTCCGTGCTCCGGCCAATTCGGGCAATGCAATCGCACCGGCCAGAACATCCAAAGCCTCATTGCGTGTGCGGGCGTGGATCATGGAATACAGGCGATATGGCCAGACATCGGGAACCGGATTACGCTCATAGCACAGGGTCACCCCCGGGAAGGCGGCCAAAGCCGGACCCGCGGTTTCAATCTGTTCTGCCGGCAGGTCCCAGACCACCATCGCATTGGCCGACCAGCCAAGCGCCCGGTGACGCACAATGACGCCGAGCCGCGAGATTATTCCGGCGGCATGCAGGGCTTCGACCCGCTCCATCACGTCTGTCACATCCCGTTTCAGCGAACGAGCCAGAGCGGCGTAGGGTTCTGAGACCAAAAATAGCCCGGAACTCAGAGACTGTAGCAGGCAACGATCGCCCTTGCGCATGACGGATGCATCGACCTTTCGTGCCGTGGGTACGTTTTTGGCTCCGCCTGTCATGCGAAAACCAAGATCCACGTTGAAAGGGCGCACCAGCCGCAGGTCCAGCACCTGCAATCCGGTGGATCGACTGATCCGCGCCAGGGTATCGTTGACATGCGCGCGGTCCGGTCCGGTCGCGACAAACCACAGGTTCCAAGCGTCTTCGCGTTGATAATTGTGGTTCACCCCGGGCTCGGCATCGATCAGGGCGGCGACCTCCTCCAACCGATCTTCCGGAGCCGCCACGGCAGCCAGGGTGCTGGCCGTCACCGCGCCGGGCGTGATGGTGGCGCCAACCCTTGTAATACGGCCTGTGGCGCGCATTCGGGACAAGCGATGAATGACTTCGGCTTCGTCCAGCCCGAGTGCGTTACCCAACATCTGGAACGGTCTCTCGGTGATCGGGAAGTCGCGCTGAAATTCGTCCAGCAGGCGGCGGTCGATCGGGTCCGTGATATGTCGCATCGGTTACAGCCCCGTTCTGTGCGCACGGGCGGTGAAGAAGATGCCGGACGGGCTGTCCGCGTCGATCTCGCGCAGTTTTTCAAAACTGTGCGTGTCGTAGACCATGACCTTGTTGGCATCGCGCACGCTGATCCAGACTTCATGCCCGCGTGGCGTGAACTCCATGTGCAATACCGCCGGGCCGGGTTTGAATTCGTGGATGATCTGTTTGCTGACACTGTCGATCACCTGAATGGTGTCATTCAGCGGGTGGGCGAAATTCACCCAGACCTGCCGCCCATCGGGACGGGCCATGGCAAAGACCGGTTGCCCGTGGGTTTTGGTCCTCCCCGTTTCGGTCAGAGTGTCGGCGTCGATCCACAGAACCTCGTGATGGCCGACAGCGGGCAAAACAAACTCGCGACCCGTCAGCGCCCAGCCTTCCAGATGAGGCATCTTGTAGACCGGCATTTCTTCCTGACCACGCCCGTAATCGGGCAGAACGCGGATCGGTTCGGGGGTTTCGGCCCACAGATCCAGCGCGGTCAGGCCGTCCTCGCCAAACAGACCGGTGATATAGGTGCGGCCATTGGCAGTGATCAGCGCGTCATATGGGTTCTTGCCCATGTCCGGGATCTTGGTGATCTCTGGTGCGCCTTTTGCGAAATCGGCAATCCAGGTTTCCCCGGTATCCCACATCGTGAAAACGAACCGCCGACCGGGCGCATCGACCAGGCCGATGGTTTTGCTGTCGGTCGGGATGTCGGCGACCATCTCAAGCGTGTCCGCATCGAATACGCGCACGCCACCGGGTTCGTAATTCGACACGGCCACCAGCTTGCCATCGTCCGAAATCGCCCCGCCGATGGCGTTGCCGGCCTGCACGACGCGGTTCACGATCTGGCGGGTCACGATGTCGATCTTGGTCAGCCCGCCGTCGCGGCCAAACACATAGGCAAACCGTTCATCGGGCGAATAGACCAAAGACGCATGTGACAGATCACCCAATCCCTCGATCCGGGCCAGAGCTGCGCGGTCGGATTGATCCACAAGAAGCACCGAGCCCTTGGCGCGTTCGATGACCAGGCCAAGGTCGCCTGTCGCGGTCGGTTCAGCCTGCGCTGTAGTCATCATCAATGTGGCTGCAAGGCCAAGAATGAAGTGTTTCATTGTGCCTCCTGTTCCAGCAGGTAACGGGCGATCCATTCGGCCTCTTCTTCACTGATCAGGGGCCGCCACGGGGGCATTGCGGTGTCGGGGATGCCGTCAAGGATGACGCTGGTCAATACATCCGCGTCGTAGTGTTCAAGTGTCTCACTGCGCAGATCGGGACCAAGACCGCCCTTCAGGGACAGGCCGTGACAGGAACCGCAATCCTGATGCACAAGTCTTTTCAGGGTATCGGGATCGATGACATCCGCCGCGAAAGCAGAGGTCGCGGCCAGAACCGTAATGGTCAGACCGGTTCGCGCCGCCCACCCCGAGCGACCCGGCGATCTGTCGGTGCATGTTGGGACAGTCCCCTGATCTCGTCTTCCCAGCTTAGCCATGGGCCTGTTCCAGAAGCTCGGCCACAGGCCGTTCGGCATAAAGCGAAACCACCTTGCCAATGATAAACAGCGTCGGCGCCTTCAGGTCGGCTGCACGCACATCCGTGGCCAACTGGTCAAGTCGTGACACTAGACGACGCTCATCAGGTGTCGTGGCCTTGCCCACCGCCAGAACCGGTGTCGAGCCTGGCAGGTTCTCGGTCATCAACCCCATGGCGATCTGACCGATATTGGCGACGCCCATATAGACCACCAGTGTCGAGTCCGGATCGGCAAGACGTTTCCAGTCCAGATCCAGCACTTTGTCGGCCTGCCGATGTCCGGTGACATATTGAACCGAGGTCGCCAGCCCGCGATGGGTCAGCGGCACACCCGTCGAACAAGACGCCCCCTGGGCCGCCGTGATGCCCGGTGCGTATTCGACAGCGACACCGCGGGCCATCAGATAGGCAGCCTCTTCCGAACCGCGACCAAAGATCATGGGGTCGCCGCCTTTCAGCCGGGCGACCGTGTGACCTGCGCTGGCTTCTTCAAGCAGTATTTCGTTGATGCGGTCCTGCGGAACGGTGTGGCATTTGGGGGCCTTGCCGACAGGGATCAGCCTGGCGCTTTCCGCGTGCAAGTTCAGAATGTCGGCGGACACCAGCCGGTCATAAACCACGACATCCGCTTCTTGCAGCATCCGCAGTGCGCGCAGGGTCATCAGCTCGGGGTCGCCGGGGCCTGCGCCAATCAGAAAAACCTTACCGCTCATGTGCAAACTCGCTTGGTCTGAAAGTCTTCGAGACCCGGTATCCCATGCAGATCCGTTGCGTTTGCAAGACGTTGCTGGGTGAGCCGGGCGTGTCATGGGGGAAGATTGGCCCAATCGAAAACCAACCTCCTTGACATAAGTTAAGGAGCGCGGGATTTGCGCCCGCGCTCCTTCATCCTGCCTGTATTGTGCCTTGTTTCAGGGTTCGACGGTGATCATTCCGATCATGTTCTGTGTCTCCCAATGCGGGCCGCACAGATAGTCCTGTGAGCCGGGCGTGAGAAAGGTCAGTTCAACAGATTCCTCGGGGAACAGGCGATCACTTTCAGGTTGGCTGCCATCCTTCAACAGGACGGAATGGCTGGTGCGTTTGTCGACATTCACCCATCGGACAGTTGTACCTGCCCTCACGGTCAATTCGGATGGGCAAAAATTGTATTTGTACATCAGCACCACTTCGGCGTCTTCGACGGCCGACGAAGGCTGACCGAACAACTCCACATAGCGCTCTTCGGCCTCGGCGCAGATTTCGGCGGTTTCGTCCGCCCAGGCGGGCGCGGCCAGAAGCAGCAGCGCGGGAAGAAGGCGTTGGGGTTTCATGGTCCATGACTCCTTTCCAAGAGTGGCCGGGGCCGGTTGACCCGGCCCCGATCCGTCATTGTTTGACCACGTTGATGAACGCGCTGTCATCATCCAGCGCCAGGCTGGTATTCAGCGTCACGTGGTGGAACCGTGCTGCGGTAAAATCGTCGTGGATGGCAAAGCCAACGGTATAGGTCTTGCCTGCCTCCAATGGCACATCACCGGGCGCGCCCGAATTCAGGGGGCGCGTAAACACCACGGTCCACATGCCACCGGACAGTTCGGCCGATGCGGCGATTTCACCATCATTGACCACGCGCTGCTCCAACAGATAGCCATTGGTGGCGCTTCCGTCGGCGTAGACACGCATCAGGTCAAGATAGGTGCCGTCGGCCAGATACTGCTCGATCTGTTCCTCGGCCTTCATCTTGTCCCAGCCCCCCAGGGCTTTGCCGCGGCGACCCTTGACCTCAACATCCGTGCGGCTTTCGCTGATGTATTTGGTAACGGTGTCCGTGGCATTGAGGCGACCGGCAACATCCGCATTGGCCGCGATCGCATCCGCTTCGGGCGCAAAAGGCATATAGGTGTTGTCGGCGTGGCACGAAGCCCAGCATCCCACCTGATCTCCAAGCTCGATACCAGTGCCGGTAATCATCATGGCAACCTTGATCTGGTTGTCCGGGTCCATCTTGCCGCCATCGACGAACGGGGCAGGGTTGTGACCCGCGTCCGGCCATTGCAGGCGAATGTACAGGTTTTCGTCGTCATGCGCCGCCTGAACGGTTGCGTCGATGACACCGCGTTTGCCCGGAATCGGGGTCGGTTCCAGATCTCCACCCGCAACGATCTTGTTGCCGATGGTGTCCAGTTCCTTGGCGTGACAGGTGGTGCACTGATCCCCGCCTTTGGTCAGGGGGCGCGCGCCACCATGGAACTTGCCGTTCTGGACCCATTCAAACGAGGCCTGACCAGGGTAAAACAGTTTCAGATCCGCCGCGGCCACTGCGTTCCAGTCGATGTTGGACCCAACGTCGCTTGCTCCACCAGAGGGCGCCGCGGCGTCTTCACCGGAGGTTTTTGCGCGTTCTTCATCCAAAGCAGCGTCAACAGCCGCTGCGATCTGGGCCTGAACGGCCTCTTGCTGAGCCTTTTTGGCGGCTTTTTCTGCTTCTGCTTCAGCGGCCTCTTTGGCTTCAATCTTTTCGAGACTGGCCAGATATTCCGGGGGGATGGGCCGGATGAAGTCCGGATTCGGTGCTTCAAGCTTTTCCAGATACTCTTCGTCCGCCCGGTCGCGTGCATCCGAGTGTGCAATCCCCTTGTGGCAGTCGATACAGGTCTGTCCGACAGTCATCGCATTGAGGTGCTGCTGACGGGCGCGTGGTTTCTGGAATTCGGGCATCATCGATTCGAAATCGTGACAGTTGCGGCATTCGCGCGAGTCTGTGGCCTTCATCCGCTCCCATTCGTTCATGGCCAGATGTACACGTTTGGCCTCGAACTTTTCACGGGTGTTGATGGTACCGACCATCTTGCCATACAGCTCTTTGGACGCCTTGATCTTACGGATCATCTTATGTGTCCAGTCTTTGGGAACATGGCAGTCGGAACAAACAGCCCCCACACCCGACCGGTTCACGTCATGGATCGTGCCGGTATATTCTTCGTAAACAAAATCTCGCATCTCGTGACATGAGATGCAGAATTCCTTGGTGTTCGTGGCTTCCATTGCGGTGTTGAACCCGCCCCAGAAGATGATGCCGGCGGCAAAGGCCCCGGCGATACCGGCCACAGGCATTCCCCATAGGAAATACCGGCGCCAGATCGGTTTTTTCTTTTCCGGTTCGGAGGTCATATCCGGGCTCCGTTTTGGCTGTATTGTCTGGCCCTTGGTGGCAGGCCGGTGAGTTTGGCTGATGACTCAAACAAGGAAAGGGCGGGCGAGGGGCCCGCCCTTTCCTGTGGTCGTCCTGACCTCGTCAGGTGACGTGGTTCGACCGGTTGTAGACGTTGAACTTGCCGGTCGGGGCATAAAGCCCATCGATGCGGCCGATTTCTTCCAGCGTTTTGGCGTCGAAGATCACGATCTGACCATTGGGTTCCTTCGAGTCCGACAGGTTCCACTTGGAAACCCATACCTCGGTACCGTCAGCGTTGAATTCGAAGTGAACAGCGGCGCTGCCTTCGTCTTCAGTGATCTGGATCGTCTTCACGATTTCGCCGGTTTCTTTCGAAATGACCTGCACGGATTGCTGCACTTCCGGTTCCGGATGCTTAGTCTGGTCAGCCCAGATGTAATCCGAGTTCGGGTGGGTGCGGACGAACAGGCCGGGGCCGTCGGTTTCCACTTCGTAGCAGACTTTCCAGGCGTCATCCGGACGGTTTTCAGGATCGTTGCCCCAAACGGTCACGGTACCGACACCAAGGTGGGTTGTGCCCGCCACAGGGCCACAGTTCGGGTCGACCCAGTTGGCGCCCGGACCAGGGTGCGGCAGCGCGGCTGTGTCGATCATCGCCTCAAGCTTGTGGGTTTCGGTATCGACAACCACCATCTTGTTCGACGCGTTTGCGGCGATCTGGAAATACCGGCCTGTCGGATCGAAGAACCCGTCATGCAGGAACTTGGCGCTGTCGATCTTGTCGATCCGAAGGTTGTCCAGATCGGTGTAATCGACCTGCCACAACTGTCCCAGCTCTTTCACGGCAACGATCCAGGTGGGTTCATTCGGAGTGGTGTAGATGGCTGCCACACGGGCTTCTTCCACATACTCACCATCAACGTTCACGCCGCGGGTCGATACGACCTTGACCGGTTCCATGGTCTTCGCGTCAACGATTGCAAAGTGCGGCGGCCAGTAGCCACCACCGATGACGTATTTACCATCGCCGGAAACGGCGACGTCACGGGCGTCATATGCAATCTTGACTTCGGATACCAACATCTTGTCCGGCGTCTGCCAAAGGTCGATCTTGGTCATCTTGCCGTCGCGACCCATTGTGTACCAGAAGCGACCGGGGTGTTCCGGCTCGGTCAGGCTGTGGTGTTCGGACGCTTTCAGAACGTGCACGGCGTAGCCAGTGGGGATGTGGGTCAGCACCTCTTTGGTGTCGCCGTCGATCACGGCCACCTTGCCTACGTCACGTTCGATGACGACAAAGAAGTTTTCCCAGTTGCGGCCGTGCAGCGGCTCGGTCGGATAGTCCTCTTCTTCGACATAGACCTTACGCGTCGCCATCATCTGTTCCAGCGACATTTCAGGTGGTTTTGGCGGCTCCATCATGATATAGGTCGCCATATCCTTGATTTCCTGCTCGGTCATGATGTCCGAGAAGTTGTTCATGCCGCCTTCGGTTCCCCAGGCGATAATCTTTTCAAGGCGTTCCTGTCCCAGTTGCAAGGTGCCGCCTTCGGTTACAGTGCCGTCGGCTGCGGTCTTCTTCCAATGCGGTTCCAGGTTTTTACCCGTGGCCCCTTTGCGCAATACGCCGTGGCAGCCTGCGCATTGTTCGAAATAGAGCTGTTTAGACGATTCAAAGGCTTCTTCGCTCAAAGTTGGCTCTTCGGCGAAGGTCGGAGCAGCGACGCTGCCCAACAACATTGCCAATCCGACCCCTAAGGCGCGGCCGGGTTTGTTGTAGCTGATTCCAAGTGACATGATCACTCTCCATATGCGTGGTGAGGCGGTGTCGAGAGTGAAACATCACGTGGATGTCATCCTTGACCAAAGTCAACGGCAAGGGTGCAGACAAAGCACTTTGGAAAGAAAACACAGATCAAAACCCCCAATAAATCTTGTGTTTCTCACACATGTTTAAGCCCAGTCTTGATTTTGGTTAAGGGCGCCGGGTCATGCGGGCACTACACATTGTTCAACGGCGGGAAAAGCTATGGAGAGCAGGCATGACAGCTGTAATCGCGCGTGTTTTCAGTGAAGGGTTTCGGGTCTTTTTTCTTTCGGCGGGTCTTTACGGTATGTTTGCAGGAGTCGCGTGGGGCGTATGGTTGGCGTCGCTCGACGGGCTGATGCCCTACATGGAACAGAGTTACGCGATGCCCCCGGTGATGTGGCACGCGCATGAGATGATTTTCGGGTATGCAACGGCCGCCTTGGGGGGGTTTTTTCTGACCGCCGTGCCGAACTGGACCGGTACGCCCGAGGCGCGGGCTCGCTTTATCACGCTTGTCGCATTGATCTGGATGGCCGGGCGTCTGGCGGTCTGGTTTTCCGGAGTGTTGCCACCCCTGTTCGTCGCACTCGTGGACCTGAGCTTTGTTCCCATTCTGGCGCTGAAGATTGCCAGTCAACTGGTTCGCCGGCCCAAGCCGCAGAATATGGTGTTTCTGTATCTTCTGGTTCTGATGTTGGCTTCGAACGTTATGGTTCATTTGGAATGGATGGGGGTCACGGTGGATACGCTGAATACCGGCATTCGGGCCGGGCTTTTGACCTTGTGTTCGATGATCGCGATCCTGGGTGGCCGGATTACGCCGGCTTTCACACGCAATGCCATGAAAAGAGCGGGTCAACCCGAAGCATCGTGGCCGGTATCCGTGGCCAGGCTGGACAGGGCGACGATGATTCTGGCGCTGTTGCTGCCCCTGCTTGTGCTTGCACTTGATGTCGGGCCTGTTGCGGGGGCCGTTGCTTTGGTGATGGGCAGTGTTCAACTGATGCGCATGGCGCGTTGGAGAACAGGCTGGGCCTTGCGTCAACCGATCCTGATCGCGCTGCATCTGGGTCTGGGGATGCTGGCGCTGGGTCTGATTCTCTGGGGGGTGGCGGCCATCGGGATGGGAAATGAGATCGGCGCGCTCCACGTTCTGGGCATTGGTTGCGTTGGTGGCATGACCCTTGCCGTAATGAGCCGCGCCGCCTTGGGCCACAGCGGTCGCCCCCTTGTCGCGCCAAAGCCCATGGCGATTGCCTATGGTTTGATGGCGGTTGCAGCGCTTGTGCGTTGGCTGGGATCCGACATGACAGGAGGGTACATGACGGCGATGCTGACAGCGGATGGATTTTGGATCGCGGCAATGGGGCTGTATCTGTTTGCCATGTGGCCTGCCCTGACCGGCCCCCGCGCCGTGCAACAGCCCTGACGCCTGTTCGGGCGGCGCTTATCGTTCAGCGACCAGTGGCCGCGCGTTCTTGATATGACGATGGACCAAAGCCCGAGCGCGTTTCCCTTTTTCCGGTATCCGTCGTGCGGCCAGCGGAACGTAATTGCGCTGATCCAATTCAGGGAACAATTCAAGAATTTCCGCCCGTGCGTTCGGGTGAACACTGGACAAGGCCTGCGCACCGGTGAGCAGGCTTTCGGAAGGTGCGCCTTCCGCATAGATGATCTCGTGACGGTCGAACAAAAGATGGACATAGGTCACAGCACGGGTGTCATCAGCGATTGAAATGCCGGGCACGCCGACAAGAATGTGAGCAGGAACAAGAACCTCTTCGGCGTCGAACATTCTGACGGCAATCGGCGACCGGACCAGCATACGGTGTTGCGGTGACACGAAAAGATCACGCTGGGGCAAGTGATCGCCCAGTGAACCGGCCTCGATCCGGATGGGCTTCAGCCTGGGACGGGCGCGAAGCGCCGCCTGATCCAGATGTCGCGTGCCAATCCAGCGTATGTGTTGCGGTCCGTTGTCGGCGGTGACGACCACGTCACCCACCTTCAAATCCTCGATGGACCTCGGACCTTCTGGAGTCATTATCAACGTTCCGGCTACGAAGCACGGCACGTCAATGATAGTGGTCGGATCAGTTGTGTCAGGAGCATTGGTCGGCGTAACATTCACGATGTTCATCGAGTATGTCGTGCCGGGCACAAGGGGTTCAGAGGTTATGTAACCACCCAAAGTTCCGTCAACTTCCACACGATAAACTGTAATCGTACCCCCGCCTGGTTTGGACAGAATATAGGATTCTTCCAGGTAAATTGGGCCACTAAGAAAGGTGGTCGAGCCATCAAGGGTGGTGATGGTGCCGGTCTGCGTCAGATCATCGCCGTCTTCGTTGTCGAAGCGGTCACCGTTGAAAACATCGCCAGTATCGACAGTGGGTGGTCCGCCGCCGTTTTGAATAAATCCACCGGCTGCGTCTGTCACGCTGAACAAACGACGATCCGTGTCAGGATCAAAATTGACATCCAATGTAACCGTATCCGGCCCAATCGTATTCACCGTGATTACGCCGGGCGTATAACCGATATAGGAATAGTTTGCCATTTTAACCCATCACTCTCTGACACGGAATTTACACTTGTTCTCTCAAGCGCTTGGATAACTCTGCCATACTAAAATGTCGACGCGACATTCCTCACGATTGGTTCAGATATCAAGGCGAACCCCAGGCTTTTTCGTGGTTCTTGCTGTTTGTCAGGCATCCGACCTCGTTCCAGAGCATACTTGAGAAGTCTTGACTTTCGTTAAGGCACTCCCGCGTCCCGCCCGTCATGTTGCAGACACTAGCTAATCTGCGCAAAGGAGAGCGCAATGCGAGACGTCATGACAAAGAGCATGGCCCGCAATATTTTTTATGGCGGGTCACTGTTCTTCATTCTCATCTTTCTGGCCCTTTCGGCCCATTCCCACTGGTATATCGTCAATTCCGAAAATGCCGCAAAGCTGGATGACAGTGTGGTCCGGGGCAAGCATGTCTGGGAAAAACACGCCTGTGTGAACTGTCATTCGATTCTGGGTGAAGGGGCCTACTTTGCTCCGGAAGTCGGCAACGTGATGACCCGCTGGGGCGTGCTGGACGACCCGGAATCAGCCTTTGAATCCCTCAAGGGCTGGATGGAAGCACAACCGACCGGCATTCCCGGTCGTCGGCAAATGCCCAATTTCAACCTCAGCGACGAAGAACTCCGTGACCTGACCAACTTCCTGATCTGGACGGACAACATCGACGCGCAGGGCTGGCCGCCCAACGAGGCAGGCTGAGAAAGGGAACGAAACAATGAAATACGAATCCCAAAAAATCGCCTATGCCTACTTTGCGGTAGCCATGGCGTTGTTCGCGATACAGGTGATCGGCGGCCTTCTGGCCGGTTTCATCTATGTATTCCCCAATTTCCTGAGCGAGCTTCTGCCGTTCAACATCGTGCGGATGCTGCACACTAACTCCCTGATCGTCTGGCTGATCCTGGGTTTCTTTGGTGCGGCCTACTTCCTGATCCCGGAAGAAGCCGAGCGCGAGATCCACTCGCCCAAGTTGGCCTATCTGCAACTGATCATCCTTGTTGTCGGCACGTTGGGCGTGGTCGTCACCTATGTCTTCAACCTGTTCGAAGGCAACTGGCTGCTGGGCAAAGAGGGGCGCGAGTTCCTGGAACAGCCCAAATGGGTCAAGGCCGGTATCGTCGTGGCTGCATTGATCTTCCTTTACAACGTGTCGATGACCGTTCTGAAAGGCAAGAAGACAGCCATTACCAACATCCTGCTTCTGGGCCTTTGGGGTCTGGCGCTGCTGTTCCTGTTCGCCTTCTACAACCCGGGCAACCTGTCGCTGGACAAGCAATACTGGTGGTATGTCGTCCACCTGTGGGTCGAAGGTGTGTGGGAGCTGATCATGGCCTCGATCCTGGCCTACCTGATGCTGAAGCTGACCGGTGTTGACCGTGAGGTGGTCGAAAAATGGCTCTATGTCATCGTCGCCGCCGCGCTGTTCTCGGGCATCCTCGGCACCGGCCACCACTACTACTGGATCGGTACGCCTGCATACTGGCAGTGGATCGGGTCGATCTTCTCAAGCCTCGAAGTGATCCCGTTCTTCGCGATGATGGCCTTTGCCTTCGTCATGGTCTGGAAGGGCCGTCGGGACCACCCCAACAAGGCCGCGCTGCTGTGGTCGCTGGGCTGTGCCACGCTGGCCTTCTTCGGCGCCGGTGTCTGGGGCTTCCTGCACACGTTGCACGGGGTGAACTACTACACCCACGGTACGCAGATCACCGCGGCACACGGGCACCTGGCCTTCTACGGAGCCTATGTCTGCCTCAATCTGGCTATCTTCAGCTACGCGATGCCGATCCTCAAGAACCGTGATCCCTATAATCAGGTTCTGAATATGGGTTCGTTCTGGCTGATGACCAGCGGCATGGTCTTCATGACCTTCGTCCTGACCTTCGGTGGAACCGTGCAGACGCACATGCAGCGTGTGGTCGGCGACTACTTCATGGACGTGCAGGACCAAATCGCGATCTTCTACTGGATGCGTCTTGGCTCCGGTGTGGTCGTGGTCCTTGGAGCGTTGCTGTTCATCTACTCGATCTGGGTTCCCCGGAAAGAGGTCATTGAACCCGGCGCAGCCGAAACCCCTGCGGAGTGATGGATATGGATGGCTCCATGAACCTGAAAGAGGGGGCGGCAAACGCCCCCTTCTACCTCGCCCAGGGCGATGAATGCGATGTCTTCACCGCCGCTTACAAAAACGACCTGCCGGTTCTGCTGAAAGGCCCGACGGGCTGCGGCAAGACCCGGTTTGTGGCCCATATGGCTGTGAAACTTGGCCGCCCGCTTTATACAGTGGCCTGCCACGACGATCTGGCCGCCGCCGACCTGATCGGACGCTATCTGCTGAAGGGCGGCGAAACCGTCTGGGTCGATGGCCCTCTGACCCGCGCGGTGCGCGAAGGTGCGATCTGCTATCTCGACGAGGTGGTCGAGGCGCGCAAGGACGTGACCGTGGTGCTGCACCCACTGACCGACGACCGGCGCATCCTGCCGATCGACCGCACCGGCGAAGAGCTTGAGGCCGCGCCCGGTTTCATGCTGGTGGCGTCCTACAACCCCGGCTATCAGAATATCCTGAAAACCCTCAAACCCTCGACCCGGCAGCGGTTCATCTCGCTGGAATTCGACTTTCCCTCACCTCAGATGGAAGCCGAAGTGGTCGCGCAGGAAAGCGGCCTGCCGCTGGAACGCTGCAAGCCGCTGGTACGGCTGGCGGGCAAGCTGCGCGGGCTCAAGGGTCAGGACCTCGAGGAGGGCGTGTCCACCCGGCTGGTCGTCTATGCCGCGACGCTGATCGCGCAGGGCATGTCCACCGACCGCGCCATCCTTGCCGCCATGATCGAACCTCTGACCGATGACGAGGATATCAAACGCGGGCTCCTCGATCTTGTCACCGCCGTCTTTGGGTGAGGCCGGCGATGGTCAGGATCGACTTTGAGCCATGGGAACCCGAAGAAACGATCGGGAAACTGTGGCACACCCTTGCCAGCCGCCTCGATGCACCCCAGGTGCATGTTGGAGCCGCGGTCGACCTTTCCGAGGTCGCGGGGCGGCTGGCAGTCCTCTTTCGGGGGCTTGGGGGTAGTCCGGGCGTTGAATTGCGCCCGGTCTCACCCGAGGTTTCGCGTCACCGCCTGAGTTGGCGCCGCAAACTTGCAACCGAAGTGGAATTGATGCCGCGCGCCTCGTTCGACGGAGAGGTTTTGCGTCTGCCCGACCGTCTGGCAGTATTTCCCGCACGCGAGGCAAACGGCGCGCTCTTTGTCTGGTTGGCCGCCGCCGCCGCCCATGCCGGAACCCGAATTGACGAAGATGATCCACTGCGTGCCGACCTGCGTGCCTTGATCGCCGCCCGGCATATGGTCGAGGCGACTCTGGACGATGCGCCTGGCTTGCGTCCACTGTATTCCGAGCTGTGCAAGGGCGTGCTGTATCAGCGCGATATCCCCAGCCTGCCGCCTGCCGAGGCCGCGGTTGAAGAACTGATCCATCATATGCTGGGCGATCCCAAGCCCCTGTCGGATCAGGCCGAGCACCTTCTGGCACTTGACGACGACCTGATCGCCCCGCGCGGCTATCAGCCGATGCGCCCGGTTCCCCTGTGGCCGGAGTTGCGCGCAGTTGGGTTCTCGGAACACAACGATGTTGAAAACCCCGATACCGAAGGCCCGCCAGAGGAATCCGGCGAAAAGACATACCGTGCCCGGCGCCGCAAATCGGATCAGGCCGAGCGCAGCGACAGTTTCATTCTGCACAAGTTCGAAGCCATCCTCAGTTGGGCCGAGTTTCTGAATATCAACCGTCGCATCGATGACGACGATCCCGACAACGCCAAGAAGGCGGCTGACGATCAGGAAGAGATCGGTCTTGGCCAGATTTCCAAGGCGCCGCCTACCAAGTTGAAGCTTCACCTTGATCTGGCGCCCGAAGACGTCAACCGCGAACGCCTGTCAGGCCGTATTCTATATCCCGAATGGGACGTGCGGACGGGTCAATACCTGCCGGATCATGTGAACGTTCTGCTTTCGGAAGCCGATATCCGCGACGATGCCGCCGAGTTCAGCAAGGATCCGGCCACTGCGCGCCGCATTCGCGCCGTCAAGCGCCAATTCGAGGCGCTGCGCCCGGGGCGCGTGATGACCCGGGGCCATCTGGACGGTGACCAGCTGGATATGGAAGCCGCCGTTCGGGCGCAGGTTGACCGCTGCGCAAATGGTGAAGGGACGGAACGCGTCTGGATGCAATCCCGCCCCGAGGCCCGCGATCTGGCGGTGTCGATCCTGCTGGATGTCAGCCGATCCACCGAAAGCGCGGTCACGGGGCGTGCTGTGATCGATATCGAACGCGAGGCGCTGGCGGCCTTGGCCTGGGGCCTGAACGCTTGCGGTGACGATTTCGCCATTCATGCGTTCAGCTCCCTCAAGCGTCAGCGCGTCTATGTGCAGCGTTGCAAACGGTTTGACGAACCGATGGGAACCAAAGTTGAACAGCGCATCGCGTCGCTGCGCCCCGGACATTATACAAGGTTGGGCACGGCAATCCGGCACTGTTCCTCAGATCTGGCCAGCCAGTCCCGCAAGCGCCGATTGCTGCTGGTCATCACAGACGGCAAGCCAAACGACCTGGACCATTACGAGGGGCGTCACGGCATCGAAGATACCTGCATGGCCATACGCGAGGCGCGCCGGGCCGGACAGTCAGTGTTCGGCGTCACCATCGATAAAACCGGCAAAAGCTGGTTTCCGCGCATGTTCGGGCAGGGCGGTTTCGCCGTCATCCCAGATCCGCATCGCCTGACCATGGCCCTGCCGCAGATCTATCGCCAGTTGGTCGGCGCATGAGTGATGCCTCTCTGATCGACGAACTGCCGGGCGAGTTCCTGATGTGGGTTCTGATCATTTCGGAACTGCTGGTCTTTGGCGCGGGGATGATCGCCTTCATGGGGGTGCGTCTGACCGATCCGGCAGGTTTTGCCGAGGCGCAGTCGCATCTGCATCGCACCGGTGCAGCCTTGAACACGGCGGTTTTGGTGACGTCAGGCTATCTGGCCGCACAGGCGCTGCATTGGCGGCGGAACATGCAACGTTTGCGGGCCCGGTTTGCGTTGATCCTTGCGGCGCTTCTGGGTGTCGTGTTCCTGATCATCAAGGGTGCGGAATACGCCGACAAGGCGTCTCAGGGGATAGGATACGAAACGCATCCATTCTTTCTGTTCTATTATATGCTGACCGGCTTTCATGCCGCGCATGTCCTCGCCGGGGTTGGAATTCTGTTGCTGGTGGCCTGGCGCGACGACCCCACTAGCGTCGAAGCGGGCGCACAGTTTTGGCACATGGTGGACCTGGTCTGGATCATGCTGTTTCCAGTGATCTATCTGTTGGGATAGTCAGATGGCCCAACCTTCATCTTTGACCAAAGAACCTCGCCAAGGGCCGCCGAACCCTCTGACCCAGGCCTGGCTTGCGCTCTTGGCCCTCAGCGTGGGATCCGCGCTGCTGACCTTGATTGGGGCACCAACCGCGATCATCGCTGGCGGTATCCTGTTGCTGGCGCTGATTAAGGCCCGCGTGATCCTGAAACACTACCTGGATTTGGAGAACAGCCAAAGCTGGCTGCGTGGGTTCACCCTGGTGTTGACCGGATTTTCCGTAGTGATTTTTGCGCTCTACCTGATCTGAGGCAAAAAAAATGCCGCCCCGAGAGGCGGCACAAATCAAGCAAAGGGGGGGCTGGTTACTGAGCGGCCTGTGGGATCCGCGCGATCTGACAACGCTGCCAGAGCGCCGACAAGGCACCAACCAGATGATCGATATCCTCATCTGTGTGGACCGGGGACGGCGTGATCCGCAAACGTTCGGTGCCCTTGGGGACAGTGGGATAGTTGATCGGCTGAATGTAGATGCCGAATTCTTCAAGAAGCGTATCCGAGATGAACTTGCACTTCACTGGGTCGCCCACCATCACCGGGATGATATGGCTGGGGTTCGGCAGATGCGGTATCCCTTCCGCATCCAGACGGGCGCGCACCTGATCCACACGGGCCTTTTGCAGATCACGCTCGGCGCTTGACTGCTTCAGATGCCGGATAGATGCGGCAGCGCCGGCCGCGATCGAAGGTGGCAGGGCCGTGGTGAAGATGAAGCCGCTGGCAAAGCTGCGAACGAAATCGCACAGCGCCGCCGAGGCTGCGATGTACCCACCAACCACGCCGAAGGCCTTGCCCAGCGTGCCTTCGATCACGGTCAAGCGATCCATCAGGCCCTCACGCTCGGCAATACCACCGCCGCGCGGGCCATAGAGGCCGACGGCGTGAACCTCATCCAGATAGGTCATCGCGCCGTATTTGTCGGCCAAGTCGCAGATTTCCTTGATCGGCGCGATATCACCATCCATGGAATAAACGGACTCAAAGGCGATCATCTTGGGCGCGTCGGGGTCGGCGGCGGCCAGTTTGGCCTCCAGATCCGCAAGATCGTTATGTTTCCATATCACCTTCTGCGCCCGTGAGTGGCGGATGCCTTCGATCATCGAGGCATGGTTCAGCGCATCAGAGAAAACGATCAGACCGGGGATCTTCGCAGCCAGCGTTCCCAGAGCGGCCCAGTTTGATACATAGCCCGAGGTGAACAGCAAAGCGGCCTCTTTGCCATGGAGATCTGCCAACTCTGCCTCAAGCAGCACGTGGTCATGCGTCGTGCCCGAAATGTTGCGCGTTCCGCCCGCACCGGCGCCACAACGCTCCAGCGCATCGTGCATGGCGTTGATGACCGCAGGGTGTTGCCCCATTCCAAGGTAGTCATTCGAGCACCAGATACGCACATCCCGCTGGATCGAACCATCGGTCTGGCGAGCGTTCGGGAAGGCTCCGCAACGTCGCTGCAAGTCGATGAAAACCCGATAGTTTCCTTCATCTTTCAAAGCGTCGAGGCTCTGGCTGAAAAATCGCTCGAAATCCATCTGACATGCTCCCCGGATAACTGGCTGCGAGCCGACCCTAGGGCAGCGACGGGCCCCGTGACATGACAATTGTCAAGTTGATCGTCAAGAAAAAGACTGGCACTGCCACGCCGGCTTTGGCATAGCAGGGCATTGGGGATGATATCCCGGGCCATCGCCCGGACTGGATGAAGAAGGGAGTGCCTTCATGTCACACGAGGCACAAAAGGCGATTGCGCGGCAGTCTCTGCTTCTGCGCAGCCTGCCAGATCAGCATGTGGATACTTTGCTGCGGCAAGCGATTTGGCGGCAATATGACCGTGGCGAGACGATCTTTCTGCAAGAGGAAGAAGCCAAGGCCGTGCACGTCGTGCTGGCGGGTTGGGTCAAGCTGTTCCGTATCTCTCCGACCGGAGCGGAAGCGGTGGTGAGCGTTTTCACCCGCGGAGAAAGCTTTGGTGAGGCCGTTGCGCTGCGCAACGTGCCGTATCCCGTGTCCGCCGAAGCCGTTTCAGCCTGTGAAGTGATGCATATTCCCAGCCCGGTGCTGCTGTCCCTGATGAAGGAAGACCCGGAAATCGGCGTTTCAATTCTGGCTGCGACGTTCACGCATCTGCATGCTCTGGTGGCGCAGCTGGAACAATTGAAGGCGCAAACCGGGGCGCAACGCGTTGCAGAGTTTCTGTTGAATCTGTGCGATCGCGATTCCGGTCGGTGCGAGGTGGAACTGCCCTACGACAAGATGCTTATCGCCGGACGTCTTGGGATGAAGCCCGAAAGCCTGAGCCGCGCGTTTTCGCGGTTGAAACCCGTTGGCGTCAAGATCAACAGGAACCACGCGGATATCGCCGACATGGACGATTTGCGCAACTACGCCGAAAGCGACACCAGCGAGAGGTGATTGATCACCGGCGGCCGGACCCTTCGGCGCTGCAATTTCACGGAAAACCCGTTATCCGAAACTGGCCAGCTCCAACGGGGGCTTCAGTCGGGCGCTTTTGCGCGTGACCGGCCGTCTTCCACGCTTTCCTAAACCTCACTATCCTGATCAGCAGTGCCATCCATCGGCACGAGTCTTTTGCATGAAAATGAAGGGGCACCTGGTCCATGATAGACGCAGCGCTTTCAAACTATCCCCGTGCAAGGTTGATGACATCGGTCACACCTGTCGAACGGCTTGAGCGTCTTTCTGACCAACTGGGGCTGGATCTGTGGATCAAGCGCGACGACCTGACCGGGCTCAGCTTCGGCGGAAACAAGACCCGCCAGCTGGAATTTTATATGGGCGAGGCGCTGAGGCAGCGGGCGGACAACATCCTGATCACAGGTGCCGTGCAATCCAATTTCGTGCGCACCGCGGCAGCTGCGGCGGCAAAGCTGGGAATGTCATCCGTTCTTCAATTGGAAGACCGGGTGACGAATATGGGAGAATACTACCATCGATCCGGAAATGTTCTTCTGGCACAGCTTCTGGGGGCGGAACATATTGGCTATCCCAAGGGCGAGGACGAGGCGGGCGCGGACGGCGCTCTTCACGAACGCGCCGAGGAACTGGTTGCCATGGGTCGGAAGCCATACGTTATCCATCTGGGCATAGATCACCCTCCGCTGGGGGCATTGGGCTATGTGGTGGGGGCGGCCGAGTTGCATACTCAGATCAGCGATTTCGACGCCGCAGTGGTGCCGTCGGGAAGCGGGGCAACCCATGGTGGGTTCCTGGCCGGATTGCGTTTGGTCGGACAGACTGCGCCTGTCTACGGCATATGCGTGCGTCGCGATCAAAACCAGCAGCACGCGCGACTGCAAAACGTCCTGGGGCGATTGGCGACCATGATGGGTTTCGACCCTGCTTTGGTCATGGAAGACATCTGTACCTGGGACGGCGCCTTGGCGCCCGGATATGGACGGATCGGTCGCGCAACCCGCGAGGCGTTGACCCTGATGGCGCGCTCCGAGGGCATCTTTCTTGACCCTGTTTATTCCGCCAAAACCTTTGCAGGGCTTCTTGGGCTGCTTGAACAAGGTGTCATCGAAAAAGGCCAGAAAGTTGTTCTGCTGCACACGGGTGGTCAACCTGCGTTGTTCGGATACCAGGACGAGTTGCAACCGAGTTGAAACAGCGAAGCATTGCGCCTGTGGTCCTGCGGGGCGACAGGATGGATGGAAGGGTGCTGCCCGCCGAACTGGCCGGGTAAGTACCCTACGACACTTTCGATTGATTGAGCAAAGACATGGCCCGCGCGACATCGCGGGTCTGCGCGCCGCCAACGATCATAGCCAGAATCTTTCCAAGATCAGGCGGCGAGGCCGGTGAGCAGCCAAAGCGGTCGCAAGTTTGCACGTAATCCACCGCTGTGCGCAGTTCGAACATTCTTGCCTGCTGTTTGCGTGCGGTTTCCAGAGCCTCCGTGAACAGATCATCTGCGGCACTGCCCATGGACCGCACCAACGCCTGTATCCGATCCGTCTCGGGCTGAGCCCAGGCTTCATTGGTCAGAACCTGCTGTTCACGGGCTTCATCCAGCAGGCGCTGAGCCGCCTTCGGGTCGTTCGCCTTCAATGACGCTTCGGCAAGGGCCGTCAGGAACACCGGCTTGTAGTTTCCGGCCCCGCTGGCCCACCAGGCTTCGGACGCCTCGCGCATTGCTCGGATCGTTTCCGGGCCTGGCTTGATCTGCGCGTCCGCCCAACACCGCCAAACATTCGCCGTCAGTGTCATGAAGGGGAAGGTGTGTTTGGTCGCCAGTTCCTCGAGGCGCGCGGCAACGTCGTAAACCTGTTCAGGTTCACGCCGCAACAGGTGCAGCATACAAAGATATGTCAGCGTCTGTGCCAGGCTATGAGCGTGATTGAGTTTCTGCGCCGCCGAGATCGCCTGATGCTGAATCTCGAGCGCGCGGTCCGGTTCTCCGCGCAACCAGACCGTCATGCTCAGGAAGCAGGATGTAATGGCGGCATGATCCGTGCCGTAGACATAGGCAAGACGGCCATGCTGCTGAGGATCATACAAGCGCAACGCTTGTCGCAGATGTGCATAGGCGGCGTCCTGCTGCCCGATATGCAACAAGACGGCACCCATGGCCCGATGGGCAATCATTATGTGATGCGTTTCGTCGGTCAGCTTGGACAGGTCCAGCAACTGCGCCGCAACGTCCTTGGCAAGGTCGTATTCGCCGCGGACCAGATGATACGCATAGAGACCATTGAGCACTGGGAACAATTGTTCGGTTTCGCCCAGCCGATTGCACAGGTCGCGGATCCGGGCATACACCGCCCCCGTTTCATCGGCCGCGATGCCAGCGGTCGAGCGCAGAACGCCGGCCCGCAATGTCTGGATCTTTGTTTCCATGCGGTCGCGGTCAACCGAGTCTTCCTGCTGTTCAAGCAACGCCAACGCACGCCCCAGCTGAGTGGCTGCTTCAATCCCGGCCGAGCGTTCAACGGCACGTTGCCCGGCCAGATACCAGTGTTCTATCGCTTCGTCCGGCATATCTGCCATCGTGTAGTGATGAGCCAGAATTTCCGGACCGGCAGAGTTTTCGCGCAACGAGGCAGAGTTCAGTGCTTGGACCACACGCGCATGCAGCGTTCGCCTCTCGCGTTTCAGCAGGCTGTTGTAAGCGGTGTCGCGAATGAGAGCGTGACGATAACTGAACGTTTCCTCGGGCTCTGAGTCTGAAACGATCACGATCCCGGCATCCACCAGCAAATCCAGACCGGAACGTAACGCCCGTTCATCAAAGCGGGACACGCTTGCAATCATCGGATAAGAGAATTGCGGGCCAATGACAGCGCCGATCTGTGCCACTTCCTTGGCCGAGCTCAGTCGATCAAGACGAGCCATCAACGCGTCATGCAGTGTTTTCGGCACAGTGGGTGATGGCGTGGACCGGTCGATCGTATAGGCGTCGGCGCGTTCGGTCAGAAGATCGGATTCCAGCAGATCCTTCGTCACCTCTTCTACGAACAGCGGGACACCGTTGGATCTGGCGGCAATCAGACGGTGAACTTCGTCCGGGACGGTCTTGCCTTTGGCAACATCGTTCACGATCTCTTTGACCTGCGCGAAATCCAGTTGTTGAAGCGCGACGTGCATCAGGTTGTGCGATTGTGGCCAGTCCGGATCAAAGCCTGTCCGATAGCTCATGACCATCAGCAGGCGCGCGTCCTCTATCCGGGTTACAAGCTGATCAAGCAGAGTCTTTGTCGTTGGATCAATCCAATGTGCATCTTCAAACAGCAACAGGGTCGGGGTTTCCTGCGCCAAGCCGATCACATGATTGACCAGCATGTCCAGCGTCTGCTTCATGATCTGCTCAGGGGTCAAGTCCAGCGGGCCAAGCCTGTGTTCAAACGGGACCGACAACAGTGCCGCAGCCAGTTTCAGAGACCCTTCAGAAGGATCGCCCAGAACGCCGTGGATCTTGTTCAATTTTTCGTCCGCACTGTCACCGGCCCGCAGTTCGGCCGCGTTTTCAAGCTGGCGAATGATCGGGTACAACGCGCTTGCGTCATGAAAGGGCGAACACTGAAATCGAAGCTGTCGGTGTTTTGCGTCCGGGATCGTGCGGCGAAGCTCTTCGATCAGCCTGGACTTTCCTATGCCCGCCTCGCCCGAGACCAGCACCACCTGACCTTGACCCTGACGGGCCAGCCTCCACTTGCTTTGAAGGGTTTCATGCTCCTGCGCGCGCCCGACCAATGAACTCATCCGGGCGTCGTCTGTCGCAAGAAAACGGCTGAGAGTCTGGCGCGTGCCGGTGACCTGCCAGGCTTCGACCTCTTTGGCAAAGCCTTTCAATTGAAACGTGCCACGGCGCACATATTCGAACGCATCACCCGCCAATTCCCGTGTCGTCGGCGCGACGATCATTGTCCCCGGATCAGCCATCGATTGAAGCCGTGCGGCAAGGTTCGGGGTCTCGCCCATGGCGGTTCCATCCTCGAACATCTTCTCTCCCCGCAGGTCACCGACGACAACCAGGCCGGTCGCGATCCCTATGCGGACTTCAAGATGAGCATGCGTGCGGATTTCCGGAATTTCGCGAACGATCCGAAGACCTGCATGAATGGCGCGTTCCGGGTCGTCTTCATGCGCATGCGGAAAGCCAAAAAACACCATGATGCCGTCGCCATAGTAACTGGCGATATGCCCGTCAAAAGCGGCGACCGCAGCGGCGCAGGTCTCTTTGAACAGCCTCAGAACCTCGGCCAGATCTTCAGGATCCAGCTTTTGCGATATCGCCGTCGACCCAACAAGATCGATGAACATGACCGTCAGCTGTCTGCGCTCTGCAATGATGTTGGGTTCCTGATGCGCGCGATGTGATCCCGCAGGCTGCCCGGTTTCATCCCGTATTGCTTTCAGAAAGCGGCGCCTGGGTCCAATGGGCAGGCCGATCGTGACAAGGTCATCGTCGCTCAGTTCCGGCAGATCACCCAGTTCGACCTCGTGCCGGGAGAAGGCGTTGACATATTTGGACAAGCCGTTTCGGATCAGCCATTCATCTATGTCAGCCATTTGACCACCATGCATGGCCGCGACCAGGCCGATCCAAGCATTCCCCATTTCCCTCTGGTTGAAAGGACCAGCCCCGGGCACAGTCCGGGAAAACACCCCTCTATCAAGGACGACCCGCGAATTCCGGTCAAGTGTTCAATTTGAGGGTGAGGAAATTTCCATGCACGAAACGGTATTGGATCCTGCCATCTCTATTCGCCGGTCCGAAAATCGATGTGAATGTGATTGCCGTCCGGATCCCAGACGTTCAACTGAACGGTGTCGATTGCCGTCAGTTCCACACGGCGATAGGAGACGCCATTTGTTTTGAGATGCGCTTCGAACCGATCTAACCCTGTCGCCGAAAAAGCGAAATGCTCAAGCTTCAGGTCTGTGTCCGAACCCGTGGCCTCGGCCTCGGCACCGACCAGATGCACGAAGGCGTTTTCTTCGACATAAAGCCAGGCTCCGGGAAAGGGGAAGGGTGGGCGTGGCCCGACCCGCATCCCCAGCACGTTGCAGTACCATTCGATCATCTCATCCAAACGCGTGGTGCGCAGATTGACATGATCCAGTGACGTGATCCCCATGGCCTAGCCTCGGGTCCATTTGATCGAACATCCCATTGAGGGTGTCTGATCTTGGGGGCCTTGCCCGGTCTCGGCAATTTGCAGCATCGCATTGACCAATTCTGGTTCGCGCTTGCCAGTCTGGCCGCGGCCCAGATTGTCCAGACGGCCCCGGTACTGCAACTTTCCATCCGCATTCAAACCGAAGAAATCCGGAGTGCAGACAGCACCATAAGCCTTTCCTACGGATTGATCCTCGTCCACGAGATATGGAAAGTTGAAGCCGTTCTGCCGTGCGAATTCCAACATGTTTGGCGGCGAATCTTCGGCGTAGTCGCGATAGTCGTTCGACATGACCGCCAACACGCCGATCCCCTTGGACATCAGCAGGTCCGTGTCCTGGGCAAGCCGGTCCGTGATCGTTTTGACATAGGGGCAATGATTGCAGATGAAGGCGATCAGCAACCCGTTTTGCAGGTGATCGGACATCTTGAAGGCCCGACCGTTCGGGTCTTTGAGCGTGAAGTCCGGGGCGTTCCAACCGAAATCGCAGATCGGAGTGTCGAGCAGCATGATTGTCCTTTTTGTGACCAATTGGCATGTTCAGACCAGCTTAGCTGACGGGCGCAGTTAAGTAGAGCGAGATTCCCGGCGTCATGTCTGCGACGGAATGCGCCTGCAAACGTATCTGGTTCAGATCAGCAGCGTTGACAGGCTTGGGTAATAGCTGAGCAGAAGCAACACCAAAGTTACTGCGATCAGGAAAGGCCAAAGCGATTTCAGGATTGAACCGGGCGATGTGCCGCTCATGGACGAGGCGATGTACAATCCGATCCCGACCGGGGGCGTCAGCAGCCCAAGCACAAGGTTCAGGCAAGCAACAATGCCGAACTGATAAGGGCTGATATCATATGAACCGGTTGCAATCGGCAGCAGGATCGGAGTGATCAGGATGATCGCGGCGATGCCATCGATCACCATTCCAACCAGCAAAAGCGCAAGGTTCACGATCAGCAGGAACACGAACGGGTCCGAAGTGATCGAGGTGATCAACCCAGCCAGTTGCTGCGGTATTTCCTCATAGATGATGACCCAGCCGAACACGCTGGCGGCCGCGATCATGAACAGGATCATCGACGCGTTGGCCGCCGTGCGTTTGAACATCTGTGCCAGGTTGCTCGGCTTCAGGTCCCCGTAGACCAACCAGCCCACCAGAAACGCGATCAGGGACGCGATTGCGGCGGATTCGGTCGGTGTGGCGATCCCGAACAGAATGCCGCCTATGATCGACATCGGGATCAGCAGGGCGGGGGCCGCGCTGATCAAGGCCTGGACGGCTTCGGCACGCGTCATCCAATGCCCTTTCGGAAAGTTCTGCCACCACCCGATCAGGGTGATAACCGATGCAAATGCCCCGGCGAGGATCAAACCGGGCAGGATTCCTGCAATGAATATGTCACCAATCGGGATCTGAGCCAGAACACCGAAGATGACAAACATCATCGACGGCGGGATGACCGGAGCCAGCAGTCCGCCCGCGGCCGTCGTGGCAGCGGCGAAACCCTTGTCATAGCCTTCTTCCTCCATCGCGGGGACCATGGCGCGCGACATCACCGCGATCTGCGCCGTCGCAGACCCGATGATTGCCGCCATGAACATGTTTGCCAGCAAGTTGATATAGGCCAGCCCGCCGCGAAACCCGCCGACAAACACCCGCGCCAGCGTGACAAGGCGCCGGGTCATGCCGCCTTCGTTCATCAATTCCCCGGTCAACATGAACAGAGGAATTGCCAGCAGGCCGTAATTCTCAAGACCGCCGAACATCTTCTGCGCGAAGCTGTCATAAAGAACCGTGTTGCCGCTTTCCCAGATGTACCAGATGGCCGTGATTGCCAGCACGATCGCCACGGGCACGGACAGAAGTAAAGTGGCCAGAAAGACGATGGGGCTCATGGCTGGGCCTCTTGCTCTGGGGTGCTCAGCAGATGCATGGTGGAATGCAGCGTCGCGCCCAGTGCGAAAAGCCACATCACCAACCAGAACAGGTACTTCGGCAGGCCCAGGGTCAATGTCGGCTCGGCATAGATGAAATTGAATGTCTGACCTTGAAACGCCGCCACGTCAAATCCGTTGCTGGCAATGTCCAGCGGAAGGAACCAGCGCCAGCAGAACCACAGCATCGCAAGGGAAAAAGCAAACACGACCACGTCCACACCCTTGCGGATCAATGGTTTCGCGCGCTCCGGCACGTTGTCGGAAACGATGGAGATCGACACCGAACTGCGATGATGCAATGCGGAAGACGCGCCCAGAAAAGTCATCCAGACCATCGCGTAAATCGCCAGCTCATCAACCCAGAACAGGGCGTTGCCCGCCGTGCGCGTCACGACATTCAACAAAATCAGAACCGTAATGCAGACTGCCAGAAAGGCAGCGCACCACAACTCGACCCGCGCCAAGCCTGCCGACAGCCGATACAACATCGCTGTTCTCCCGTGAAAAAGGGCGCAGGATCGAGCTGCGCCCCTTTCGTCATGCCGTTTTCGTTATTTTGTTTCTGCCGCAGTCTGCCGCAAAGCGTCAAGGGAAGAGGTCTTCTGGGACCAGATCCCGTTCCACTCTTCGATCGCGTCGCCAAAGAACGAGGCATCAACCTTTTTGTAGGCTTTGCCAGTGCCCTCGATCTGCTCCAGCCATTTGGCATCGTTTTCAACGTAGGCATCAATGGTGCTGTCGACATGTTTGGCCATGAGTTCCGCGATCATCGCGCGGTCTTCTTCAGACAAACCAGCCCAGACCTTGGCCGATACCAGCCCGACCATCGGGAACATCATGTGATCCGACTGCACGATCGTGTCGGCGTGTTCATAATATTTCAGAACCCAGATCAGCTCGGCGTCCATGTCGATGGCGTCGACCTGACCATTGGCCAGCGCATCATAGACGGCAGGCAAGGGCATGGGCGTGGGTGCCGCCCCCACCGCGTTGTAGAAGTCGAGGATCGGCGTGAAAGGCGTGATCCGCAGTTTCAGGCCCGATAGATCTTCGGCGGAGGAAACCTCGCCCCGGCTGACGATCTGGCGCAATCCTGCCATCCCATATCCTAGTCCAACGACACCAACCTGCCCCGGCAAGGGTTCCAGCATGGATTTGGCCGTATCGGATCGCAGGATGCGCCCCGCGTGTCCAATGTCATCTGCCAGATAGGGCGCATAGAACGCCCCCAACTCGGGCGCGCGGTTCGAAACTTCAGCCACGGTCATGAAAGCCATGTCCAACGCGCCGGTCTGCAATTGTTGCAGCATTTCGGCCTCGTTCCCCAACTGGCGGGCCGGGAAGACCGATACCGAATGCGCGCCACCACTGGCCTCATTCAACTCGGCCCCAAACGCTTCGGCGGCTTTGGTCCAGATATGCGGTGGCGGCGTGATCAGACCCAACCGAAACTCTTCGGCGTGAGCGGCCACGGACGCCAATGCCAACGCAGCCGCAGAGGCGGCGATTTTTGCAAAATGTCTCATTACTTCCCCTGTTTGATCTTGTTTTACAACGTGACCCAGCCCTCGGGCGGTTCCTTTCCCGGGTGCACAGCCTGACAATTGGGGCAGGTGCGGTCTTGTTCCGAGGCATAGAACTTCTGATAAACCGGAGGCAGGTCATCAACGATGGACTTTAGCTGCATTTCCGCTCGATGCACCAGTGATCCGCATTCAAAGCAATACCATTCGATGGCGTCCAGCTCTCCGGTCTGGCGCTTGGGTTCAATCACAAGCCCGATCGAACCTTCCTGAGGGCGCTGTGGTGAATGGCGCACATGCGGAGGCAGCAGAAAAACCTCGCCTTCTCGGATCGGAACATCATAGAACTCCTCTCCGTCATAGATTTTCAGCACCATGTCGCCTTCAAGCTGGTAGAAGAATTCTTCCACCGGGTCATCGTGGTAATCGGTTCGCTTGTTCGGACCACCCACAACAGTGACCATCAGATCGGCGTCTTCCCAAACCTGACGATTCCCTACGGGCGGTTTGAGCAGATGGCGGTGTTCGTCGATCCAGGCCTTAAAGTTGAACGCTTTCAGTTTTGACATGTCCCACTCCCTATCCCGGAAAGTTTGGCGCGTTTTTTCATGACCGCAAAGAAATTATCAGCATCTCGCTATCCGATTTCCTTATACTGCCCGGCCTCACCCAGCTCAGACGCGCAGCCCGCTTTCATCAAATGCTTTGCGAATGATCGCTTTTTCGGCGTCGGTCAGTTCCAGCATCGGCGGACGTACACGGCCACCGACCTGACCCAGCAACTCTTGCCAGTACTTCCCGAATGCAGTGGGTTTGCCCGCAGGACGCGCGCGTTTCATCGCGTCGCGGACAGGGTTCAGACTGTCAAAGACACGTCGCGCTTCATCGGCCTTTTCCACAAAGGCCAGACGCGTGTATTCGTTCATCCGCTGATCGACCTTGCTTTGCAGCTGATAGGGCGGGGACGAGCAGAGATAGAGCTTCCAGTCCAGTTCCAATATGTTGTCCAGCCACTCATGTTCAGCCGAGGTCGAGACATGGATCCTGTCGCCCACCATATGGGTCAGCTTCACGTACATCTCGCGCGGGACCGAGTATTTTATCGCAACGATATTGGGTAAGTCCGCAATGCGAGCGCATTCTTCGGGTTGCATCAAATAGCCGCTGTCTGGATGGCTCCACATGGCGATGCCGATATCCAGTTCGTCACAAAAACGCTTGTAGTACTGGTACAAAACCTCTCCGCGATCGTGCACAAAGCTCAGAACCGGCGCGTGCAGTACGATGTAATCCGCACCGCAGTTCTGGGCGTGATGCGCCAGGTCCAAGGCCGTATTCATGTTCTGGTCCGAGACCGAGACGATTACACCGGCTTTGCCTGCGCATTCGTCAACGGCAATTTCGAAGTTGCGCTTGCGCTCTTCGATGCTCATCGAAAAGAACTCGCCCTGTTTGCCGGCGACGAAAAGGCCCTGGATGTCCAGATCATCGATCCAATGGCGGATGTTTGCACGCAGTCCCGATTCATCCAGAGACAGGTCATCATTGAACGGGTTCAGTGCCGCTGCCCATATCCCAGTCATATGTTCGCGGGCATAGGCCTTTGCGTCGTGTTTTGAGTATTTCATTTCCAAAGTGGTCCCCGTGGCTTCATCAGGAACAAAACACACCAGGCGGGTCGGTCCAGTGCCATTTCAGGGAAATGGTTATCTGAAAAACATATACCACCAACTTACCAATTCAGATTTTTTCAATGCTAGTCTAGGGTCCAGACATGAAGATCGCAGTCATCGGAACCGGCGCAATCGCGCAGTTTGTGCAGCGCATGTTGCCAGAACATGGGCATGAGTTGGCAGCCATTCTGGTCAGACCACACCGCGTTGATCCAAAATCGCCCAAGTCAGTCGGTTCGGTTGATGACCTGCCGGCCGGGATCGAAATGGTTCTGGATTGCGCGGGGCACGAGGCATTGGCCGGTTTGGGTCCGGACATTCTGGCACGAGGGCTGGATATCATCAGTGTCTCTGCTGGCGCACTTGCGGATCAGCAGGTCAGTAACCGGCTGGACAGGGCCGCGCGAAAGGGCGGGGCGCGGCTGCATCTGGCAAGCGGTGCCATAGGCGGGCTGGACTGTCTCAGCGCCGCAGCGGTCGGGCCGCTCAAATCCGTCACATATGTGGGGCGCAAGCCGCCGGCGGGATGGAAGGGATCACTTGCCGAACACAGTCTTGACCTCGGCAACATCACCGCGGCTGAAACCCATTTTCAGGGTTCCGCACGAGAGGCGGCGCTGGCTTACCCCAAGAACGCAAATGTCGCCGCCGCCGTCGCCTTGGCGGGTGTGGGGTTCGATAACACACAGGTTCGTCTGATCGCCGATCCGACGATCCACAAGAACATTCACGAGGTCGAGGCCGAAGGCGATTTCGGCACGTTTCAGTTCCGGATCAGCGGCACCGCGCTGCCCGACAACCCGCGAAGCTCGGCGCTTGCGGCCATGAGCGTGCTGTCCAAGCTGGATCAGCTTTGCAAGCCGATTGTTCTGTAGCCATGGTTGGACGCCACTCTCGCATCGTTGACCGCGCCTTGACCCGCCTGAAGCTGCGACAGCTGCGTCTGCTGGTTGCAGTTGGCGCGCATGGGAACATTCAGAATGCAGCGCGTGAACTGGGAATATCTCAGCCAGCGGCAACCAAGATGATTCAGGATCTTGAACTGGATTTCGAAGTCAAGCTGTTCACGCGCACCAACCGAGGCGTTGTGCCAACGGTTTTTGGCGAAACTCTCATACGTCACGGGAAGCTGATATTTGCTCAGGTTTCCAATGCCGCGCAGGAACTGGACGATCTGAACGAAGGAAATTCCGGCCGTGTCGTGGTGGGAACACTGCTTGCAGCGTCAACTAGCTTGCTACCTGCCGCCATTGAACTGCTGTTGAAAGACCGCCCGAACGTTGCAGTCAAGATCAGCGAAGGGACCAACGAGGTGCTCATGCCCCGGTTGCTGTCGGGTGAGATCGACATGGTTGTAGGACGCCTGCCGTCGCACCGGCATCGCGACAAGATTCGACAGGAAAAACTGTTCGGGGATCGGATATTGGCCATTGTCGGCCCTAAACACCCGCTTGCGGGGCGGGACGCCGTGACCTTTGCGCAAACCAAGCCGTTTGGCTGGATTCTTCCCCCGCAAGAAACTACGTTGCGACGTCAGGCGGATCATTTTTTCGTCGGCCAGCAGCAATATGTGCCACCGGTCGCCATTGAATCCGTGTCCTACCTGACGAACCGGGCGCTGCTGCAATCCCGCGACCTGATCGGCCTTATGCCTGCCGAGGTCGTCGTCCAGGATATCGAAAACAACCATCTTGCCCAGCTCGCCTGGGAGGTTCCTTTCGGGCAGGGGCCGATTGGAGTGTCCTTCCGTGCCGACGACGATCTGTCGCCTGCGGGGCGCGCTTTCAAAACGGCTCTGCATAGGGCGGCGCAGAGCAGACAGACCAGATATTCGCCAATTTGATATCCGTATTCGCGCAATGCGCTTGAACTCATGCGAGGCATCGCGCGATCAAAAATCAAGGAAAATGGAGGCGCCGGTTTCATGTATCCAGAGCTCAGGCTGTTCATTGGCGGCACGTGGCGAAAAACCGGGCGCGATATCCCGGTTGTCAATCCGGCAACCGAGGAAGAACTCGGTCGATTGCCTTGCGCATCGGTGAAAGACCTGGACGACGCGCTGCAAGCGGCCGTCGAAGGCTTTCGACTGTGGCGCCGCACATCGCCGCGGGAGCGCGCGGATACGATCCTGCGGGCGGCAGCCCTCATGCGTCAGCGGCAGGAAGAAATCGCGCATTCCATTACTCTGGAACATGGCAAGCCTTTGAAGCAGGCCCGGCTGGAGGTCATTCGCGGCGCCGAGTTCTTTGAATGGGATGCGGGCGAGGCGATGCGGACCTATGGGCGGATCATTCCGGCGGCGCAGGGTCACAAATTTGCAGTTCATCACCAGCCTGTCGGCGTTGTCGCGGCATTTTCGCCATGGAACTTCCCCATGAGCCAACCTGCCCGGAAAATCGCCGGTGCTTTGGCCTCGGGCTGTTCGGTGATCCTGAAAGCGGCAGAAGAAACGCCTGCCGGCGCTTTGCACATAGCAAAAGCGTTCGAAGATGCCGGTCTGCCAGCAGGGGTTCTGAATTTGGTTTTCGGTGAACCATCCGAGATATCCGGCCATCTGATCCCGCAGGACCCCGTTCGCCTGGTGGCCTTCACCGGATCGACAACCGTCGGGCGTCATTTGACCACTTTGGCGGCCCAACACGATACCCGAGTGCTCATGGAGCTGGGCGGCCACGCGCCGGTCATCGTTTGCGAAGATACGGATGTGCAATCGGCGGCCGTTTCAGGCGCGGTCCGCAAAATGCGCAATGCCGGTCAGGTCTGCACTTCGCCAACCCGTTTCTTCGCGCATGAGAGCATTTTTGACGCCTATGCGGCCGGGTTTGTTGCAAGGGCCAAAGCCACGGTCGTCGGCAATGGGCTTGACGCAACCGTTGAAATGGGCCCAACGGCCAACGACCGGCGCGTTCCAGCCTTGTCAGAGCTGGTTGAAGACGCAGTGGCACAGGGGGCAACGCTTGCCACAGGGGGATCGCGGCTTGGTGAGCGGGGATATTTCTTTGAACCCACGGTGTTATTGAACGTTCCTAAAGCAGCGCGGATCATGCGCGAAGAGCCGTTTGGACCGGTAGCGGTGATCAACCCGGTGGCTTCGCTGGATGAGGCGGTCGATCTGGCGAATTCAGTTCCCTACGGGCTGGCGGGGTACGCTTTCACCAATCGGGCGGATTACATCGACCGTCTGATTGACGAGGTCGAGGTCGGTAATTTGTCGATCAACACGCTTGAAGCATCGATGCCGGAAACGCCCTTTGGGGGCGTGAAATCCAGTGGCTATGGTCGGGAAGGCGGAACCGAAGGCCTTGAGAATTACATGACGGTCAAAAACGTCTGGCATTCGGCCAAGATCTGCTGAAAAAGACCCCGACACCTGCACTTGTCGACTTTTTCGCGACCAAGCCGGCCTTTTTCCTTTCGAAACCGACTAAAGGGCCAGTGCAGCGCTGCGGTTGCGATTTCAATACCTGCGGAACCGACAGAGGCGGCAATGCGCCCTTTCTGATGGGGCGCCCGAACGCGGATCATGACCTATGTCAATGACAGTAAACCCGCCTTGCTGTCCATTGGCCGGGAATTTCTGGCCGGACTGTGCGACAAAACCATCGCGTCCTTTTGCCGGTGATGATCAGCGTTTCGGCTGACCTGCGGGGGGTCCCGCCGGGCGGCCTGAGTTCCGGAGGGACGGATGAACACTTGGCTGACGCTATCTGCACCAACCCCTGCCGGGGATACCGTGGGCTTCAAGAGGTTGGCGGGGCTGCCCACCGTAACGTCCACCCTTGGCATGAACTCTGACTGCGCGCGCGTGTCTGAGCTTTGCGGCCAACCCGAGCCGGATTTGTCGTCCGAGCAAGAAGGCGATGACGGCATAGGTCGCGCCGCGCATGGACGGTATGGCATGGGTACGCTGCCGTTCGTTGCTGATCCCAGCTCGGATTTGGAAGAATTCAAGGCCGGCCTGCCCAATCCCGATCCGGCCGAACAGCCGGGATTTGCAGGGCGCTTAATATTTTCGGAGACTCAAAATGGCTGATGGATGTGCCTGTGACCGCCACGCCCACATGTATCTGACTGTCGAGGACGCCCTTGAGCGCGGTCTTTCCATCGCCGATCCTGTTACCGAAACCGAGATTTTGCCGCTGGAACAGGCTATAGGCCGGGTTCTGGCCGAGGATTGCGCTAGCAAGGTCGATATGCCTGCCTTCGACAACTCGGCCATGGATGGCTATGCCATCCGCACCGGTGATCTGGGTGACGGGCCGGTGTTCGAGCTGCCCATCGCCGGGCGCGTGGCTGCGGGTGACTGCGGCGACCATGATGCCCCCGAAGGCAGCGCTTTGCGCATTTTCACGGGCGCTCCGGTGCCGCCTGAATTCGATGCCGTGCTGATGCAGGAAGATTGCGATCTTCTGATCGACAGGATTCGATTCAGCCGCCGCCCGAAACCCGGCCAGCATATCCGGCGTGCGGGGGAAGATCTTTGTGCCGGGAGTCCGGTCCTGCGACGGGGCTGTCAAATTGGACCGCGCGAGATGGCCGCCCTGGCATCCGCAGGGTATGGTGAGGTCCTGGTGTTTCGAAAACTGAAGGTCACGATCTTTTCGACAGGCAGCGAACTGCGTCAACCGGGCGAACCCCTCGGCCCCGGCCAAATCTACAACTCGAACCGTTATATGCTGCTGGCGCTGTTGCAAAAACCCTGGATCGAACTGACCGACCGGGGATCGGTCGAGGATGACCCGACCCGTCTGGAACAGGTTCTGCGCGAGGCATGCGATGCCTCGGACCTCATCGTCACGACTGGGGGCGTGTCAGTCGGGGATGAAGATCACATGCCCCGGCTGTTCAGCGCGATTGGCGGTGAAACCGATGTCATGAAAGTGGCGATGAAGCCCGGTAAACCGGTCATGTTCGGGCGGCGCGGGCGCGCTCTTTACGTTGGTCTGCCCGGCAACCCGGTGTCAGCTTATGTGACATGGCAGATAATCGGGTCGCAGATGATGGCGCGGCGCGCAGGCTTGTGCCACAGACCTCAGATACCTGTTCAGGCCGTGCTGGCTGAACCCGTGCAGCGTCGCGCGGGTCGGCAGGAGTATCGTCCGGTCCAGATTGACGGCACTTCGCCGCGTGGCCTTCCCAATGTACGTCTGATGGCGCCCTCCTACAGTGGACGTGTTGCCTTGCTGGCGCAGGCAGACGGGTTGGCGATCATACCGGCCGAGATCGAAGACCTGCCCGCCGGGCATTCGATTGAATTGTTGAGGTTCTGATCCCCGCAACAGGTGCGATGCGATTTATCTTGCAACTGCAACGCCGCGGTCATGGTGGGCACCCGGAAAACTGCCCGATCGCGCGCCAATCAATCCGAATACCGGCCTGAAAATTGTCGCAACCGATAAACTCCGTGACGGATTACGTCGTGACTGGGGCTTTCCCGGCGGCACATGATGCTTCGGCGCACTGAGGGTTAAGGACACATATTCATGCGGTATTCGGCACTCGCGATCATGCGGCAGGTTTTGAAAGGGCACCGGGGCTGGACACCGGCTTGGCGCGATCCCGAGCCTCAATCAAGCTATGATTTCATCGTGATCGGCGGCGGCGGTCACGGCCTTGCGACGGCATACTATCTGGCCAGGGAACACAACGCCGCCAAGGTGGCGGTTCTGGAAAAAGGCTGGATCGGTGGCGGCAACGTCGGGCGCAATACAACGATCATTCGCGCCAATTACCTGTTGGATGGCAACCAGCCATTCTATGAGCTGTCGCTGAAACTGTGGGAAAATCTTGAACAGGACCTGAACTACAATGCGATGGTCAGTCAGCGCGGTATTCTGAACCTCTGTCATACGGACGCGCAGCGTGACGCGTATCGTCGTCGTGGCAACGCGATGATGTTCACCGGCTCTGGGGCGGAACTGCTGGATGCAGAGGGCGTTCGTGCGATGTATCCGTTCCTGAGCTTTGACGATGCGCGCTTTCCGATCAAGGGCGGTCTGTTGCATCGTCGCGGTGGTACGGCGCGTCATGACGGTGTCGCTTGGGGCTATGCCCGTGCCGCGGATCAACGGGGGGTCGACATCATCCAGAATTGCGAAGTCACCGGGTTCCGCATCGAAAACGGAAAACTGCTGGGTGTTGAAACCACACGGGGTTACATCGGCGCCAAGAAGGTAGGCGTGGCGGTTGCCGGGTCTTCCGGGCGCGTGATGGCACAGGCGGGGATGCGCCTGCCGATCGAAAGCCACGTGCTCCAGGCCTTTGTGACGGAAGGGCTGAAACCGGTGCTTGACGGGGTGATCACTTATGGCGCCGGACATTTCTATGTCAGCCAATCGGACAAGGGCGGTCTGGTCTTTGGCGGCGATATCGATGGCTACAATACCTATGCACAACGCGGCAACCTGCCCGTGGTCGAGGACGTGGCCGAAGGCGGCATGTCCCTGATGCCGATGATCGGCCGCGCGCGCCTGCTGCGGATGTGGGGCGGCGTGATGGATATGTCGATGGATGGTTCGCCGTTCATAGATCACACCGGAATTGAAGGGCTCTATTTCAATGGTGGCTGGTGCTATGGCGGGTTCAAGGCAACGCCAGCATCTGGTTTTTGTTTCGCGCATCTGATGGCCACCGACCGACCGCATGACGTTGCAACTGCCTATCGTCTGGACCGGTTCAGAACCGGGCGGATGATTGACGAAAAAGGCGTGGGCGCACAGCCCAACCTGCACTGAGGAAGCCCGGACATGATCATCAATCATCCACTGCTTGGCCCGCGTGACGCGTCGGAATTCACCTATCTGGGCGACGCGAGCCTGATCAATCGACCCGACTGGCAATCCGAAACGGCCGCCGCCGAGTTTCACGACTATGTCTACCTGCGCGACAACCCGGCAGGAACCCACCGAGAGCTGTGGTTTCACGAGCAGGGCGACAGATCGTGGCTTGTTGTGACACGCGACACGCTGACCCATGAAATTCTGGCTACAGAACTGGCGCGGGATGTAGCCCGCAAGACGGGACGGGGAAAATGACCCAGAACAATCGTTTGCAGGGCGGTCTGATCGACCGGTCCAAAAAGCTGCGCTTTACCTTCGATGGCAAATCCTACGAAGGCTATCAGGGTGATACGCTGGCCTCGGCGCTGCTGGCCAATGACGTGCGGTTGGTTGGCCGTTCGTTCAAATACCACCGTCCACGCGGTGTGCTGGCCTCGGGCTCGGAAGAGCCCAACGCGCTGGTCGAGCTGCGTACGGGCAACCGGCAGGAGCCCAACACACGCGCGACCACGGTCGAACTGTTCGATGGGCTCGAGGCGACATCGCAGAACCGCTGGCCCTCACTCGCCTTCGATGCGCTGTCGATCAATGATCGGCTCTCGCCCTTTTTGACGGCGGGTTTCTATTACAAGACCTTCATGTGGCCCAAGGCGTTCTGGGAAAAGCTCTATGAACCGATGATCCGCAAGGCGGCCGGTCTGGGCAGCCTGACGCAGGAGGCCGACCCGGATATCTACGACAAGGGCTATTTGCATTGCGATGTCTTGGTTATCGGCGCCGGTCCTTCCGGCCTGATCGCGGCGTTGACGGCGGCGCGGTCTGGCGCGCGGGTCATTCTGGCGGACGAAGACAGCCGGATGGGTGGGCGTCTGTTGTCTGACTGTGATCGGTTCGAGGGCATATCGAATGCCGATTGGGTCGCGCTGACACTGGGAGAGCTGGCGTCGATGGACAATGTGCGCCTTCTGACGCGCACCACCGTGTTCGGCGCCTATGATCACGGCATTCACGGCGCGCTTGAGCGGGTCTCGGATCACCTTGCGGTGCCCGAGGCGGGGAAACCGCGCCAGATTCTGTGGCGCATCTACGCGAAGCACTCGGTGCTTTGTGCCGGCTCTACCGAACGTCCGATTGCTTTCGAAAACAACGACCGACCGGGCATAATGCTGGCGGGCGCGATGCGGGCCTATGCAAACCGCTGGGCTGCGACACCGGGCCAGCGCGTGGCGATCTTCACCAACAATGACGAAGGACACCGCGCCGCACAGGATTTGATCAAAGCCGGGATCAAAGTTGTTGCCGTGATCGACCCGCGCCACGATGCACCGCGCATTGCCGAATGTGAATTGCTGGCCGGGGCGCAGGTCACGAACGCGCAGGGCCGTTTGGGGCTGAAATCGATCACCGTGCAGATGGCCGATGGTCAGACCCGCCCCATCGAAGTAAGCGGTCTGGGCGTTTCGGGTGGGTGGAATCCGAATGTGCAATTGACATGCCATCAGCGCGGCCGGCCGCAATGGTTCGAACCGCTCGCAGCCTTCATCCCACCTGTCGAACTGCCCAAGGGTATGAGTGTCGCCGGTGCCGCCGCGGGCAACCTGACCAGCCACGGGGCGATCGCCTCGGGCACCAATGCGGCACTTGCGGCGCTTGACGGGCTGGGGATCAGGGCCTGCCCGGTCGACCTGCCGAAAGCCGAGGATGATGAAATCCGCATCACCCCGTTGTGGCATGTGCCCGGCAAAGGCCGCGCCTGGCTGGATTTCCAGAATGACGTGACCGTCAAGGATGTCAAACTGGCTGAACAGGAAGGCTTCCGCAGTGTTGAGCATCTGAAACGCTATACCACCCTTGGCATGGCGACGGATCAGGGCAAAACCGCGAATGTCGGCGCGCTGGCCGTGATGGCCGAGATCACCGGCAAGAGCATTCCCGAAACCGGCACGACCATCTTCCGGCCACCGTACACGCCCGTGGCGATGGGGGCCTGGGCCGGGCGCTCGGTCGGAAAAGAATTCAAACCTACGCGACTGACGCCCAGCCACCAATGGGCCCAAGAACAGGGCGCGGTATTCGTCGAGGTGGGCCCCTGGCTGCGTGCGCAATGGTTCCCCAAGGCTGGTGAGACCCATTGGCGCGAATCCGTGGATCGCGAGGTTCTGGCTGTACGCAGCGGTGTCGGCGTCTGCGACGTGACCACGCTGGGCAAAATCGACGTGCAGGGCGCGGATGCCGCGGAATTCCTCAACAAGATCTATTGCAACGGCTTCGCCAAACTGCCGGTGGGCAAAACCCGCTATGGCCTGATGCTGCGCGAAGACGGTATTGCCATGGATGACGGCACCGCCGCCCGCCTGGCCGAGGATCACTTTGTGGTCACCACCACAACCGCAAACGCGGTTGGTGTCTATCACCACATGGAGTTCGTGCGCCAATGCCTGTTTCCGGACATGGATGTGCAGATGATTTCGACCACCGACGCCTGGGCACAATATGCCATAGCGGGCCCGAAATCCCGCGAGTTGCTGCAAAAGGTCGTTGATGACGGCCATGACATCAGCAACGAAGGTTTTCCCTTTATGGCGTGTGGCGAGGTGACCATTGCCGGGGGGATCCCGGCGCGGCTTTTCCGCATCTCGTTCTCGGGCGAGTTGGCCTATGAGCTGGCTGTGCCTACCCGGTACGGTGACGCGCTGATCCGACATCTGATGGCGCTTGGAGAGCCCTTTGGCGTAACGCCGTATGGCACCGAAGCGCTTGGCGTTCTGCGGATTGAAAAGGGCCATGCCACCGGAAACGAACTGAACGGAACCACCAGCGCCCACAATCTGGCCATGGGGCGCATGGTCTCAGCCAAGAAAGACAGTATCGGTGCGACGCTCAGCGCACGCGAAGCACTGACCGATCCGGATGGCCTGGCTTTGGTCGGCATTCAGCCGGTCAACAACGCCGATACCGTGCTGGCCGGTGGCCATGTGTTCGACGAGGATGCGCCACACCTGCCGGAAAACGATCTGGGCTATGTCACATCGGCTGCCTATTCGCCGCACCTGTCCAGCTGCATCGGCCTGGCCTTTGTAAAACGCGGGGCGCAGCGATTGGGCGACACCGTGCAGATTGTCAGCCCGGTGGATGACACCAACATCAAAGCGACGCTTGTCAGCGCGCATTTCGTTGACCCCGAAGGAGAACGGCTCCGTGCGTGATTTTGTTACCAAGACCGCCATTGGCGGCAGTGAACCCAAACGGGACGTGGTCGGAACTCTGACCTTTCAGGAACGGGAGGATGTGGCGCTGGCATCCGTCTCGGCCCGGTTGGGACAGGAGGAAACCGTCAAAGCCAAACTTCAAACCGTTTGCGGAATCCCGGCGCCTGAGGCGGGGCGGTGGGAAAAGGGCGAAACCAGCAGCCTGCACTGGCTGGGCCCGGATCAGTACCTGTGCGAAGAAGCTTTTGCAGGCCCGTTGGACCTGGCCCGGCGTATGGAAACTGAGCTGGCCGGCATAGCGTCGGTGACCGATCAGTCGGACGCGTTTACACGCATCGACATGACCGGGCAGGGTGCAACAGGCTTGCTGCAACGACTGACCGTTCTGGATGTCGAACAGATGCAGGCCGGAGCCTTCAACCGCACCGCAATCCATCATGTGGGATGCCTGCTGCGCTGCAATGAAGCGGGAACGGATTTTTCGATCTACGCGCCACGCAGCTATGCGATTTCAGTTCACCACATGCTGATCGAGGTGGCCAGGGCCCTGTGAAGGACGGTGCCCGAAGGACAAAGCCGCGTGTCTGGCGCCGCGGCTTCGGTCCTTGCGCTCCTGAGTCGGTGGCAGACCGAATTCGCGCCGATAGTTGCTTGAAAACGAACTGGCGCTGTCATACCCGACCGAAAGCGCGATTTCCTGCAAAGGCTGGTCGGTATAAAGCAGTTTTTGCCGCGCCGCATCCAGTCGCAGCCTGCGATAGTACCCTCCGGGACTGATCCCGGTTTCCTTCTTGAAATGCCGTTCCAATTGCCGGATGGACATGCCAACGCGCTTCGAAACCTGCTCGATCGAGATCTTGTTTTCGATGTTGTTTGCAAACAACTCGATGGCCCGTCGAACCGGGCGCGGCAGGGCATTGCGGGTCTGATTTTTGCTGTAGCCCGGCAAAACCTGCAACGTATCCGCATCGCGCAACGTCGCGTATTGGAACCAGCAGGCGGTTTCGACGGCAACCGCATCGGACACCTCGTCCGAAATCACGCCCAGCATGAACTCAAACACCGCTGAAGTCCCGGCAAAGGACATTCGGTTGCGATCTATCGTATAGAGCGTGTCACACAGGTTCACCCTGTCGAATTGTTCCTTCAAAGCAGCGGTGTAACAGAAATGTGCGCTACAACTGTAACCATCGAAGAACTTTTCTTCCGCCAGCGCAAAAAGTGAGCCGCTGACCGAACCGATCCGCGCGCCACGGGACAATAGCCGTCGCAGCGCTCCGCCCGAAGCCTTGCGATCCTTCAACCGGGCTGATGCCCCGGCAAAGACCAGCACGACGTCGGTTTCTTCCACCTCGGACAATGCCTTGTCAGGGTTGATGCTGAGGCGTGAGCTGGACATAACCTGTTGTCCATCTTCCGAAACGACAGTCCAGCCAAGACCATCGCTGCGGCTGATCTCATTGGCCACGCGCAGCGGGTCGATGGCCATGGACAAGGCAGCAAGCGGGAAATCTTCGAGGCACAGAAAGGTAAAATGGGTCATGCTTTGTCTCTTTGCCAGCACGATACCCCAACTACACCGATTTCGTCAGAACACCAAACGATGGGCGCGGCCGCGCTCGTATAGTTTTCGGTTCAACTCATCCGCTTCGGGCGCGCCGTATTCCAGCGCGAACACAAACGCATGTGTAAGGTAAAAACAAGCAGCGTCGAGATCCTGGTTTTGCTCGGCCCGGTCGGCTGCCTCGTGGTACAGCCGGATCAGCGCAGGCACATCATTATCCGCATGAGCCTGCAACAGGTGCTTGTCGAGTTCTTGCAGATCCAAGGTTAGCCTCTTACCGGAAACGCGAAGTGTGTTGGTCTGTACGCAATCATACGCTTTCTACCTTATTGCGCCTGAATACTGATTTCCCAGCGCCGTCAACGATGCGGACCGGCCTGTGATGAACCCATCAGGCGCATCCGCATGCGTCTTTGCGCGATCGCGGAACATCGCCTGCATCTGCGATGTTCCTGATTGCAAATGATCGAGCAGGGCGCATCCGTGGCGCCGTCAGCCCATGATCCGGCCGGAAAGCCGCTTATGCCTCGGCACGGGCTTTTTCGATCTGAGTGGCCACCCAGTGGTGGAAACAATGCGTTGGGCCATCCATCGCGGGCGAGAAACGGCCACCGTCGAATTTGACGCCATGACGGCCTTTCTGCATGCCCTCGACCACGAACACATCCTCTTCGAAAACGGTTTTCCAAAGCTGCGCGTTCTTTGCGCGCAACGCTTCGTGCTCGGGTGCGTCTTCCGGTTTTTTGGCGTAGTACAGCTCGATCCTTTCGTTCGACCGTTCATGCGTGATCGGATCAATGATGAAGGCGAATCCGTGGTCGCGTTGAACACCCAGCAAGGTGTTCGGGTACACGACGATGTATTCCGCCCCTTCGTTCCACTTTTCGCTCAGATTCTGGAAGTCATCCAGCTTTTCGCCGTTCTGACCTTCGAACTGGCGATAGACGTAGGTGCCCTGACCCGAATACTTGCCCAGTTCATTGATGTTGTAGTGGTCTTCCAGACGCGAATAGCTGTTGAGACCCGGGTGAACCCAGGGCAGGTGATAGCTTTCGCAGAAATTCTCGACCGCCAGTTTCCAGTTCGACTCCAGCTCGAGCCGGACAGACGCGCCGGCACCGCCATGATGCATGGGCTGTTCAAAATCTTTCCAGCGTTCCATCAACTCGCGATGGACCTCTTCGAACTCCGGGGCGTTGCCATCCACATTTACGAAGACAACGTCGCGCCAGACATAGGAACGTATGCGGATCAGGCCCAGTTCAGCAAAGTCCAGATCTTCATGCGTGTTCTGTCCGGGGCCACCGACATGCGGCGCAGTGCGCAGCTCGCCATTCAGGCCGTAACACCAGCTGTGATAGGGGCAACGGATCGCGCCGCGGATTTTCTGCGGCTTGTCGACCAAAATCATTCCGCGATGGCGGCAGGTGTTCTGGAAAACGCCGATCTGCCCGTCACGGTCGCGCACCATCAGAAGCGGCACACCGAGGAAGTCGATCGGAAAGGCATCTCCCGCTTCGGGAATGTCTTTGCCAAAACCGATGCCCGACCAGTTCGCGAACAGGACCGCCTCCCGTTCCTCGGCGAAGACATCGGGATCGATATAATGCTCGTTCGGCAGGCCCTTGGCGGTGTTTACCGGGGTCAGAACAGACGAAAGCGCTGAATGCTTGTTCATCGGTTGCTCCTGAGTAATTCGGAATGTGTTGAACGTTACTCCCATTGGCCGGTCGAGCCGGCTTCATTCAATATCAAAAAACCTCATGGCCGATTGAGGCAGACTAAACCGAACCCCCGGACAATTCATCCAGCAACCAGTTTTTCAGCGCCAGGGCACCTTCTGTCAATTGGTCGTCCGGGCGACCGACGAGGTAAAAATTGTTCGGGGCAGGGAGGCTGAATTCTTCCAGCGCAACAAGTTTTCCTGATGTCAGCATGGGCTGGATCAAGCGTTTCCACCCCAATGCAAGCCCGGCCCCTTTCCGGGCCAACTGTAACGCCAACGCATAGCTGTTTACGCGCGACTGCACCGGTACAACTCCGGTATATCCGAGGTCGTGAAACCAAGACGGCCAAGTGGTCCAGGTGTTGTCCTGCGTTTCAAGGTGGATCAGGCGACGTTCGACCAGGTCTTCAAGGCTTGCCCCCTTCAGTTCCATGGCCATCTCGGGGCTACAGACCGGCGTCAGAGTATCACGGTACAGTTTAGTATGGTTCAGCTGCGAGTTCACGTCACGACCGTAACGGATGAAAAAGTCGATATCCGGTCTGTCCGAGAATGGCTTGTCTTGCGCCATCTGGTTCACTTTTACGTGCGGGTAGTCCTGCCAGAACCGGATGACCGACGGAGAAAGCCACAACGCTGCCACAGCGGTAGTGGACCCTACCGTCACCGGATTTTCTGAATCACCGCTGCGAATCTTTTCAAGCACCTTCGATATCTGCCGGAACGACGTACCGAGCACTTCAAACAGGTCCTGGCCATCCTCGGTCAGTTCCACGCCCCTGTGTTTTCTGACGAACAGTGCCGAACCCAGTTCACTTTCCAGCGCTTTTATCTGGTGGCTGACAGCGCCCGGCGTAACCGACAGTTCGCCGGCCGCTTCTTTGAAGCTGAGATGCCGCGCGGCGGCCTCGAAGGCCGACAAAGTCGTGAGTGGTGGAAGATTATAGTGGCGTCGTGACATGGGTGCTGCGTTGCTCAAAAGGTAGAGGTGAGTTACATTCATCCGAATGTGAGAAATTTTGCAATTGAAATCTATGTTTTTTCCTGCTGTTTGCGATCGGGTACAGAACCAAAGTCGACCGAGAACGAACAGGATGTGTGATGGATACACAAGTTGCCCGCCTCGTGCGCAAAACACGGCTGAGCTCGGACACGTCCGATTTTTGCTTTGAAATCGAAAACGGCCGCTTCACAAACCTTCAACCCGGCGCACATGTCGATATCCATCTGGCCGACGATCTGGTGCGGCAGTATTCACTGTGGAGTTGGAGTCAGGACGGCCGTGTAATCAATGTCGCCGTCAAACGCGAAGATGAAGGGCGTGGCGGCTCGGTGGCCATGCACGCGCTTCAAGAAGGGGCGATGGTCGAAATCGGCGGGCCGCGGAATCACTTCAAACTCGAAAACCACGATCGGCATGTCACGTTGATCGCAGGCGGCATCGGGGCGACTCCGCTGGTTGCAATGGCGCGGGAACTGATGAACCGCGGGCAGGATTTTCGGGTCTACTACCTTGTAAGATCGAAAGAATTTGCAGCGATGGACGCGCAGTTCAGGGCCCTTGGGCTGGATGAATGGTATCATTTGCATTGCGATGACACAGACGGCAGGTTTGATCTGGCATCGGTCATGCAATCGATGCCCGTCGGTGCGGATGTGTATACCTGCGGACCTGAACCGATGCTGAATGCTGTTCTGGAAGCAGGTGCATCCTTGCGTGGCGGGGCAATCCATTTTGAACGATTTGCACCCGCCTCTGACATCGACCACGACCCAAACGCGGAATTTCAGATCGAAATCCGGTCAACCGGCGCGGTCTACCCGGTTGGAAAGGAGGAAACCATTCTCGAAGTATTGCAAAGCAACGGCGTGCATGTCGATTTCGGCTGCTCTGAAGGGTTGTGCGGGTCATGCATTGTTGACGTAGTGTCAGGGCAGGTCGATCACCGCGACGGAATACTCACACCGCAAGAGCAGGAAAGCCACGAATTCCTGTGCACCTGCGTTTCGCGGGCCAAGTCCGATAAACTGGTCCTGAAGCTGTGAAGGACGCAGTGGTCACAACAAATCATGTCGCCGTAGTGTTCTCGCTAACATCGCAATCGAGTGAATTCGGTGGTCGCTTCATGTGATCGAAGTGTCGGATTCTCAAGTTGGAACATCTCACCCTTGCTATAGGTTTTTCGAAACTGGAAACCCAACAACCACTTTGGATGCTGCGACGATATTCAACCTCAGGCTGACTTACCACCAGGACCGGTGATGACAGCAGGCAGCAAGTAATCGGAGGAAATTTGCAGTAAGAGACGTAATGGGAGCACGCGTTATTACTGCAAGCCCAAGTTTGGGCTGAACACAACTCAGCATCGGTTTGTGCAACGTGCATGATTGTCCACGTCGTGCAACGCGATGTTTTCCAGCACTTTTTCAGAAGAACAAAAACGACACACTCGAGGAGGAACGCGCGATATGTCGATACCCGAACCTTTCACGGACGTTGAAATAGAAACGGCTGATTCCGGATTCTATGAAAACTACAGCGTCCCAATTGCCCTGATCAGCAAGGCCATCATGGTCGGGCTGGTCCTGTGGGCCCTGGTTTTCCCAGCGAATGCAAACAGCACATTGGGCAGCCTGAACAGCCAGTTGCTGGAGGTCTTCAACAGCTTCTACATCGTCATTGTCGGTTTTTTCTTCTTCTTCCTGGCCGTTGTTGCGATCATTCCGTCCACGGGTCGTCGGATCATGGGAACGCCGGGGGAAAAGCCCGAGTTTTCGAACTTCTCATGGTTTTCCATGATGTTCGGTGCCGGTCTTGGTGTGGGGCTCATGGTTTTCGCCACAGCAGAACCGCTGGGCCTTTGGGGATCTAACCCGGTTGTCGTTTCCGGCGCGGTCGAAGGTAACACACCTGAGGCATTGCAATCGGCTTACCGCTTCACTTTTCTACACTATGGCTTCCACGCCTGGGCGATCTACGTGGTGACCGGCCTGTCGTTGGCTTACTACGCTTACACACGCGACATGCCTTTGACGATCCGCTCGGCGCTGACTCCGCTGTTTGGCCGTTTCGTCAACGGCTTTTTCGGCCACGTGGTCGACGTTTTGGGCGTTGTCGCGACGATCCTCGGTGTGTCCGTAACCATCGGTTATGGCGTCAGCCAGTTCATCGACGGACTTTATGCGATCACCGGCATGCAGTGGATCATGGATTTGGGCGGCGAGGTGCCGACCCCCAGCAAGGTTGGTCTGATTTCAGGCTTGGTCGTCATCATGGGCCTGTCGATCATTTCGGCGGTATCCGGTGTTGGCCGGGGTGTTAAGTACCTGTCCAACCTGAATCTGGTGCTGTCGATCATCTTGCTGGGCACTTTCGTGGTCTTCGGCTCGTTTGTCTTTGCCATGACCACTTATGGTACTGCCATGGTCGATTATGTCCTGCACTTCCTGTCGCTCAGCTTCAACGCCTATGGCCCGCTGTCGGCCGAAGCATTCGCAGCGGCCCTGCCGGCCGAGGCGCAAGCACATGCCGCAGACCTGATGGGTGGGGCGACCAACGCCTGGGGCAGCTTCGACGGCTTCAAAAGCGGTCTGGAAGGTGCAGCAGCCGAGTTGGACGAAGCAACCTTGGCCGCGGCTTATGCTGCGGGTGAGCAAGGTCGTCAATTCGGCTGGCAGGCAGGCTGGACCACCTTCTACTGGGCATGGTGGATCGCATTCTCGCCCTTCGTGGGTCTGTTCCTGGCGCGCATCTCCAAGGGTCGTACCGTTCGCGAGTTCATCTTGGGCTGCGTGTTCGCACCTGCGCTGGTGTGTTTTGCCTGGATGACCGTTCTCGGCGGCACAGCGATCGATCTGGAACTGGCAGGCGCGGCAGAAGGTGCGATCATCGGTGCATCGAACACCAACAAGCTGTTCACCACACTGTCCTACATGATCGACGGTGGGCTATTGTCCATGCTGAACGTCATGTGCGTGATCCTGATCATGACCTTCCTGGTGACTTCGGCGGACTCGGGTATTCTGGTGATGAACACCATCATGTCGGGTGGTAGCCAGGAAACCGGTATCAAGCACCGCATCATCTGGGGTGTGATCCTGACGGCAGTGATCGGTGCGCTGATTCTGGCCGCGGGTGAAAACAACCCTATGGACGCGCTGCGCAATGCCATGATCATCGGTGCGCTTCCGTTCACCATGGTGATGGGCCTGATGTGCGTATCGCTGGCCAAGGCGCTGTTCCGCGACAGTCAGCGTGACAAGCACTCTGCCAGCAGCACGCAGGCAGCCGAGTAAGGCGTAGGCACAAGAAAAACCTGGTCAGGCCGCCCCATCTGGGCGGCCTGTTCTTTTTTGGCAAAGCGTCGCCTTTGACGTGAAAAACCCCAATATCACCCCGAGGCCAAAGCCGCACTGATCGGCGAACCAAATCTGCCCCCTGTCTACCGGCCGCATGCCCCGTACGTCCGCCGCCCTTGGCTGACGTGGTGACAGTTTGCACACCGGACCGGCGAGGGCCGCATCACCCGCCGGGGTCGATTTCCTTGCGGCTGCAACTTTGGATGAAAGGCCGCCTTAGGGCTATGGGCAGGGACTAGCGCTTACCCTGTACGGCATCGCTCAAGGTTTCGCCACCGATCTGGTCGTTTGCGCCTTGCGCAAAGCCGGGTGGGACAAGGTTCTGGTCAATATCGGAAAGTTTTATGCAAGCGGCCATCAGTGGATGCTGGGTGTCTCGGATCCAGTGTACGGACCTGTCGAAGTCACGCATTTGAAAGACCGCGCCATCGCTACGTCTGGTCCAGGCACCGGACGCTACGACGGCAGACGCGCTTTCAACGGCATTCTGTCATGCTTCCGAGGCAGAAATAGCCGCGACCCTTGCGCGGGCAACCGGCGAGTGCATCGCGATCTGTGTCCGCCCCAATGGAAAAGTGGTGACACTGCAAAGATAAAAAGCCCCGGATCACACCGGGACTTTTCGATTTTACCGACCAATTCTTTACAAGCAGTCTTCAACCGCGCGTTTGGTCATGACCGAAACAAGATGCGCCCGATACGCCTTGCTCCCATGCAGATCCGCAATCATGTTTGCCGGGTTTACACGCAGGTCCATAAGGGCATCAGGGCGAAACTCTTTGTTCAGCGCCTGTTCAGCCTCGGACCACCGGAAAACGCCATCCTCGCTCGCGCCGGTAACCGCGACGCGTACGCCGTCCGCAAAGCGAGCCAGGTAAACCCCGACAAGCGCAAAACGCGACGCTGGCTGAAGGAACTTCCGGTAGCTCGCGGCTTGCGGCACCGGGAAACGGACCGATGTGATGATTTCACCCTCATCCAGCGCCGTGGTGAACATTCCCTGGAAAAAGTCATCGGCGGCAATCTGGCGGGTATTGGTCACGATAGTCGCCCCTGATCCCAATACGCCTGCCGGATAGCAGGCCGCAGGGTCATTGTTGGCAACCGAGCCGCCAATCGTCCCGCGGTTGCGGACTGCCGGATCGCCAATCTGACCGGCCAGCGCTGCAAGCGCTGGATATGATCCCGCGGCCTCGCGGGCGACGACAGCGTGGGGCGTCGCGCCACCGATCGACACCGATCCGTCATCCTCGATGCAAACGCCTTGCATCTCGGGAATTCCGCTGACCGATACCAACTTGGACGGGGCCGCCAACCGTTGCTTCAATGTTGGGATCAGCGTCTGTCCGCCCCCCAACGCCTGCGCATCCTCGGCGGCCAGTGCAGCAACCGCATCAGCAATGGTCGAGGGTTTCTCAAACTCGAAACTGTACATTTCGTCTTTCCTTTCCGAAAGGCGCGGATCCGCCCTTCATCTGGCTGTAAATATCCCGGGGGTCGTTATTGGTTGCGTCATTGGTCCGAGAAACCAATGGCGACGGGCCGGCCCCCGGTCCGCTCTCTCCACTCAACCGTTAATCGCCGCCCAAACGCGCGACGGGCTGACCGGCATGTCGATGTGGTCCACCGCCTTGCCGCCCGAATTCAGCGCGTCAAGAACCGCGTTGACGACCGCAGGCGGCGACCCGATCGCACCGGCTTCGCCACAGCCCTTTACGCCCAAGGGATTGTGCGTACATGGCGTCTGGCTGGAATGATCTACGCCGTAGAATGGCACGTCATCCGCACGCGGCATCGCATAGTCCATGAAGGACGCGCTCAGCAGCTGGCCGTTTTCGTCATAGGCACAGTTCTCAAGCAGCGCCTGCCCGATGCCCTGACCGATACCGCCATGGACCTGACCATCCACGATCATTGGATTGATGATGTTGCCGAAATCATCCGCCGCAGTGAATTTCTCGATGCTGACCTGACCGGTTTCCGGATCGACCTCGACCTCGCAGGCATAGGCGCCTGCCGGGAAGGTAAAGTTGGCCGGATCATAGAAAGCGGTTTCCTCCAACCCGGGCTCCACTTCCAGCGGATAGTTGTGCGGGACATAGGCCGTCAGGGTCACATCGCCCCAGGCCACTGACTTATCAGTACCCGCGACGCTGAACTGACCGTCCTTGAGCTCGATATCGGCCTCGGACGCCTCCAGCAGATGCGCCGCGATCTTCTTGGCCTTGTCGATCACCTTTTCGGTCGCCTTGACCATGGCCGAGCCACAGACCGCCAGCGAACGCGAACCGTATGTGCCCATACCGAACGGGATTTTCGAGGTATCGCCATGCACGATCTCGACCATCGACTCGTCGATACCGATCATGTCGGCCACCACCTGCGGAAAGGCCGTCTCGTGTCCCTGTCCATGGCTGTGCGCGCCGACCATGACGCTGATGGAGCCTGTCGCATTAACCCGAACAGTTGCTGCATCATAGAGGCCCGCTCGGGCCCCGAGCATGCCGACAATGTTGGAAGGCGCGATGCCGCAGGCCTCGATATAGCAGTTGATGCCCAAACCCCGAAGCTTGCCGTTGGCTTCACTTTGCGCGCGCCGCGCTGCAAAACCTGCCAGATCGGCGGCGGCCTCAAGCTTGTCCATCGTTCCGTTGTAGTCCCCGGTGTCATAGGTCAGCGCCACCGGCGTGTCGTAGGGGAACTGCGTGATGAAGTTCTGTCGACGCAGGGCGATCGGATCGGCACCCAGTTCGCGCGCGGCTTTGTCGATCACACGTTCCAGCTGGTACGTCGCCTCGGGGCGGCCTGCGCCGCGATAGGCGTCCACCGGCACCGTATTGGTGAACATTGCCTTCACGTTCACCTGAATGACCGGCGTCTTGTAGTTGCCCGCCATCAGCGTGCCGTGCAGCCAGGTCGGGACCGAGCTGGAGAAGGTGGATAGATACGCGCCCAGATTGGCGTAAGTGTTGGTACGCAGGCCGACGAAATTGTTGTCGGCATCCAGCGCCAGCTCGATCTTGCTGACATGGTCGCGGCCCTGTGCATCCGACATGAACGCCTCGGACCGGCTGGCCGTCCACTTGACCGGGCGGTTGCAGGCCTTGGCGGCGAAGGTGCAGAATGCCTCTTCCGCATAGTGGAAAATCTTGGTGCCGAAACCGCCGCCCACATCCGGCGCCACGACGCGGACCTTGTGCTCGGGCAGGCCGAGCACAAAGGCGCACATCAGCAGCCGGATCACATGCGGGTTCTGCGACGTAGTATAGAGCGTGTATTCATCCGTGCCCCGGCTGTATTGCGCCACGGCCACGCGCGGTTCCATCGGGTTGGCAACCAGACGGTTGTTCACAAGCTCCAGCGTGGTGACATGCGCGGCGTTGGCAAACACCTCGTTCACCTTGGCATCGTCCGCCTCACCCAGCTGCCAGTCATAGCAGATGTTGTTCTTCAGATCGTCATGGACCAGCGTCGCGCCGTCCTGCGCGGCTGCCTTCATGTCGATCACCGCGGGCAGTTCCTCGATATCCACCTCGATGGCCTCAGCCGCGTCGCGGGCCTGCTCAAGGCTGTCGGCCACAACGGCCGCGATCGGGTCGCCCACATGACGCACTTTGCCCTGCGCCAGAATGGGGTGCGGCGGCTCTTGCATCGGCGCGCCGTGCTTGTCGGTGACTTCCCAGCCGCAGGGCATGCCGCCCACGCCTTCGAAATCCTTGCCGGTAAAAACCTTGATCACGCCCGGCATGCCTTCGGCCGCCGAAGTGTCCAGGGATTTGATTCGGCCATGCGCGATATCAGACCGCAGAAAATGCACATAGGCTTGTCCATGTACGTTGATGTCGTCGGTGTAATTGCCTGCTCCGGTCAGAAAGCGTACGTCTTCACGCCGCTTGGAACTGGCTCCGATGCCACTGTCTTTGGGCATTGCTTGTTCTCCTCCCATAAACGGATGCTGTTGCATCCCTTACTCATCCCACGGGCGTTAAGATCACGCCCGCAGCGGCATCATTCAGCAGCGATGCTGCCCACGTCCTGGCCGGATGCGGCCATGATCGCTTTGACGATGTTGTGGTACCCGGTACAGCGGCACAGGTTGCCTTCCAGATACTTCCGGATCTCCGCCTCTGACGGCCGCGGGTTCTCTCTCAGCAGAGCCGCCGCGCTCATCACCATGCCCGGAGTGCAGAACCCACACTGAAGCCCGTGGTGATCCTGAAACGCCTGCTGGATCACGTTCAACGAACCATCTGGCGATGCCTGACCTTCGATCGTGCCGACATCAGCCCCATCTGCTTCGGCAGCCAGCATGTTGCACGATTTCACCGCTTCGCCATTCACATGCACCACGCAAGCACCGCATTGCGCTGTGTCGCACCCCACATGCGTGCCCGTCAAAGACAGATGATCGCGCAGAAAACCGGACAGCAATGTCCGGCCCTCGACGTCTCCGCTTACGGCTTTGCCGTTCACGGTCATGGAAATTTTCATGACTTTCTCCTCCCTGAATTCCAAAGGATCAACCGCCTAACACGCGCTTGATCCAACCTTTCTTTTCTTCCCCGGCCTCGCCTTCTTCCGAGGTTTCGGGTTCGGGCGCATCCTGAGGTTCGACCGCATTCTGAAAGTTCTCAAAGAACTGGTCGGCCATTTTTCTGGCAACCCCATCGATCACGCGCCCCCCCAATTGAGCCAGCTTGCCACCGACGCGCGCATCGACCTTGTAGGTCAGCAGCGTACCTTCGGGGGCATCCGACAAGGTGACGTCGGCCGCACCCTTGGCAAATCCGGCGGCTCCTCCCTTACCTTCACCCGATAACTTCACGCTTTCAAGCTCCACGAGATCAGAAAGGGTCACAGAGCCTTTGAACGTCGCTTTGACCGGGCCTACTTTTTGCACGACGGTGGCCTCGAACCCGTCTTCGATCGAACCTGTCATCTCCTGACATCCCGGCACGCATTCCTTAAGAACTTCTGCCGACAAGAGCGAGGCCCAGACTTTGGATCGCGGCGCGGCGATAACGCGGCTGTCATTGAGTTCCATTTCACTTCTCCAAGTATATTTTTGTTACGCTACGCGCTGTTCGCAGCCTTGCCTATAAGACCTTGGGTGTAGTCACCGCAGCGCGGGCGGCGAATGTGTTTGGCCGTGACGTTTGAAGATTTCGGCGATGCGCCCTTCCTGCGACATCGCTGATTTGGAAACACCAGCATCATAGCTGTGTAACCGAAAATTGAAACGCGACTGATATTGGCTCAGGTCGCCAGCAGTTCTGATATCCTGGATGTCGGATAGTGCATTCACTGCGGTGGGCGACCAAGACGGAGTAGAAAACTTGGTCGTTCCTGACATGCTCGGGCATCGCCGGGCAGCCTGCAACCCGGACAAGAGAACGGCGAGCTGATCCGGTTCAGTTATAGAACATGTCACACGCTTCTGATCCTGATCCGGGGTGCGCGTTGTTATACGACCTTCCGCCAGTATGCGTGGTTTTCATTCGTTGCTAGGATTGGTTAGGCTGGAGACCATTTGAATGCAAAAGGCTATACCAGATGTTTGCTGAATCCGCCGCGCGCAATGATTTCGATAACGTTCTGATCGTTGATGACCATCCGTTGTTTTGCGACGCCTTGTCGATGACCCTGCAAAGTGTGGCTCAGATCCGGGAAGTCCATACGGCAGACCGACTGGAGGATGCCTTGGATCTGCTGGCAAGTGGGCTGAAGCCCGATGCGGTCATGCTGGATCTCAATTTGCCGGATGTGGACGGTCTGGAAGGTCTGATCCGCTTGAAGGCTTCCACGGACGCACCGGTGATCGTGGTGTCGTCGCTGACGGATAACCGCGTTGTCAGCCAGGTGATACAGGCCGGCGCATCAGGCTATGTCCCCAAGCACAGTCAGCGCGACGTGTTCCGCACTGCATTCGAGACAGTGCACGCCGGTGACGTTTTCGTGCCGGAGGGCTGTATTTTGATTGACACAGAGGAAGAGGACGAACACGGCGAAGCCGTAAAACGACTGGCGACACTGACAAATCAGCAGGCGCGCATCCTGCAACTGATCTGCGAAGGCAAACTGAACAAGCAAATCGCCTATGACTTGTCGATTGCGGAAACGACGGTCAAAGCGCACGTGACAGCAATAATGCGAAAACTGGGTGTTCAAAGCCGCACGCAGGCGGTTCTGATCGTCAAGAAAGCGTCCTTTGCCAGTGTCTTGCAAGACCAAGGCTAAGCGTCATACTCTCACGTCATCGTCGCGCTTTTAGGGAGGAGGCACGATGGACCAAGCAGTCGGGTGGGCAACAGCCCAGGCCCGTACGCCAAGCATCGTCAAAACGGCTTTTGCACGCCACGACACCGGGCAGTCGATCGAGACACTCAAACGCCAGTTGGGTGATGACGCACTTGCGCTTGTCATTCTTTTTGTCAGCCCGAACGCCGATGCATCCGTGGTGATCGCGGATGCCGAACGCGCCTTTGCGCCGACCCCGATTGTTGGTTGCACCACCGCCGGAGAGCTGGCGGATAGTGGGTATTGCGAAGATCAGATCGTCGCGATCGGCCTGCCGCAATCCCATTTCGACATACGCACGGTTCTTGTTCCGGATCTGAACGAATTCGATTCCGACAGCATCATCAAAGAGATGATCCACAACAGAAACGCGATGATGGCAAACGCGCCCGACTGGAGCCATGAATTCACTTTCCTGATGATCGACGGGCTGTCGACAAAAGAAGATGAACTGACGTCGGAATTGGCTGTGGGGCTGGGACCAGTGCCATTGTTCGGCGGTTCGGCGGGGGATGGAACCAAATTCGGGCGCACATATGTTCTGCATCAGGGGCAGGCAAGAAGCAACGCAGCCGTACTCACGCAGGTTCGCACGCCGTGTCCGATCAAGGTGTTCAAAACCGATCACCTTCTGCCCACCGCCCATCGTATGGTCGTGACCAAGGCAGACCCGGCAAAACGCATCGTTCAGGAAATCAATGCCGAACCCGCTGCCCGCGAATACGCCCGTATTCTCGGCAAAGACCCGGAACAGCTCACCACATTCACATTCGCGGCCCATCCAGTCGTTGTGCAAATAGGCGGGCAACACCATGTCCGCGCGATCCAGCAGGTGGCAGGAAATGGCGATCTCGTCTTTTTTTCGGCGATTGACGAAGGCTTGGTCCTGACGCTGGCAGAACCTCGGGACATGGTTGAACATCTACAGGAAGAAATCAGCCTGTTGACCGAGAAGCAGCTACCCGACACCATTTTGGGTTGTGACTGCATCCTTCGTCGGCTGGAGGCCCAGCAAAAGCAGAAGACGCACGCGATCTCTGACATCCTGTCCCGCCATCACGTGGTCGGTTTCTCGACCTATGGAGAGCAATTCAATTCGATCCATGTGAACCAGACCCTGACCGGCGTGGCGATATACCCGCCCGAGAAAGAGTAAGGTATGATCGAGCATCTCACAGACCCCTCGGACTCACTTGATCGTCAGAACGAGAAGCTTAGGAAAATCGCCGAAGCCCTGATGCGGCGGGTCGAAGAATCCACCAATGCCTCTGGCGCGGCTTATGCTCAGTTCCAACGGGCGGCGGTGCTTGAACAAGAGGTCCGCGCCCGAACGGATGACCTTGAGCGCGCGCTTGAGCTTCTGAATGACTCCAACGCCAGGTTGGCGCAGGCCAACAAGGAAACCGAAGCGGCGCGCGCAGATTTGGCAAATGCGATCGAAACGGTGCAGGAAGGCTTTGCCCTGTTCAATCGTGACGAAGAACTGGTGCTGTGCAACAGCCGGTTCGGGATGCATATGCCCGACATTCAGGAACAGCTGAACCCCGGCTTGCGCTTTGCCGACTACGTGGAACTGGTCAGCCAATCCGGGTTCCTGTCCTTGCCAGAGACAATGACCCCAGAAGACTGGGCCAAAAGCCGTCTGGATCGTCACGCAGATGACCACGTGGTGTTCAATGTTCGTCTTTCGGGCAATCGGTGGACGCAGGTGTCAGAACACCGCACCCCAGACGGGGGCACCGTGATCCTGCAAACCGACGTGACAGATATCATGCGGATCGAACGGCAAGAAAGGGATCGCATTCTTGACGATAAGGCGCGGCTGATCCGCGCCACGCTTGAACATATCGATCAGGGCGTCTGCATCTTTGACAACAAGCACCGCATGATCGGGTGGAACACCCGCGCAAGCGAGCTTTTGGCCATACCGATCACTCAGTTTCAGATGGGCACGCGGTTTGAAACCCTGTCCAATCGCCTGGGCGACAACATCAGCTTTCAGAAAGGCATAACCGAGGCGGATCTGCTGGATTGGGTCAGCCGACCAACCTATCGCCGCCCTCTTCAGTTCCAGATGCATCGGGGGCGCTCGAAAATCCTGTCGGTCTTTGCCCAGGAAATGCCCGATCGGGGCTTTGTGATTTCCTTTACCGATGTAACTGCGGAACGGAAGTCTGCGCAGGCCTTGTATGAAGCCAAGGAACTTTTGGAACAACGTGTGGCGTCACGCACTATGGAACTTGCGGATGCGCTGAACGAGGCTGAACGGGCGAACGCGTCAAAATCGCGTTTTGTGGCCGCCGCCAGCCATGACCTGTTGCAACCTCTGTCTGCTGCAAAGCTCTATGTTGCGTCACTGGGCAGCGGTTTGGACACTGACACCGCCCGGACCGTTGCAGCAAAAGCAGAAAGCGCCCTGAACAGTGTCGAACACATTCTCGAGGCCCTGCTGGACATCTCAAAGCTGGATTCCGGGCGGGCCAAGGCGCATCTGTCCACAGTGTCGGTGGGCGAGCTTTTCTTGCAGATGGAAGACGCCTTCAAGCCCGTCGCCCAGGCCAAGGGTTTAAATTTGCGTTTTGTTGACACAAAGGCTCTGGTCACAAGCGATGCCAGTTACCTTCGGCGGATATTGCAGAATCTGTTGTCAAACGCGATCCGGTATACCGAGACCGGGAAAGTTCTTGTTGGTGTCAGGCATCGCAAGAACGCAATTGCTTTGGAAGTCTGGGACACGGGCATCGGCATAGCATCAGATCACAGAGATGTCGTGTTTCATGAATTTCAGCGTTTGCATTCAGATGCCAGCGCCGCCGAAGGCATGGGATTGGGTCTTGCGATTGTCGAGCGGGCCTGCGGGTTGCTACAACACCCCATCCACCTGTTTTCCGAAGTTGGAAAGGGCACGGGGTTTTCGGTCGAAATACCTTTAGCCCGGGCGAAACCAGAGGTTTCTCTCTGCTCTTCAGTGGTACAAAAACCAAACTCGAATGTGCTGGGCAACACCGTCGCCCTGTTGATCGAAAACGATGAAAACCTGCGCGGCGCGTTGACCATGACCATCGAATCCTGGGGCGTCGAGGTTCTGGAATGCGAAAGCGAAAGCGAAGCGATTGGCCTTCTGCGCGAAATAGGCATCCTGCCAGACTTTGTTGTCGCCGACTATCAATTGAACAACGGAAAAACAGGCACGGACGCCATGCGCGCCCTGACGGATGAATTCGGGCATTTGCCCGGCTGTATTATCTCAGCCAATCGATCACAAGAGCTTGTCCAGCAATGCAAACAAGCAAAGCTGCCGCTATTTTACAAACCGATAGATCCGCAACTGCTCAAATCGACGCTGGAGGCCTCTGTTGCGCGCGGCATCTGAGTTCTTCCGGTTGTCGCCCATTTCGCAGTGCGGTCGGGTGTCTTTCAGAAGTCTTCCGTCCGCGGGTTGGCGTTGGTCTGATCCAGCATCGACACAACTTCCGCCTTCCATCCCGCTTTTATTTTCAGCGCCAATTGCGACGGGGGACGGTGATCCGGCGACAGGATGGCGTATTCATATCTGAGGGGGTCCTTGAAAGGCAGGAATACCACACGGCCATGCGAGATGTTCAGCTTCCGTTCGGTTGCAACGGTCAACGGATCGACAATCGAGCAGCACTGCCCCGATCCAACAAACGGAATGAGCGGAAGAAAATACTGGCACGTCACACTTGGTTTGTAAGTGGCGGCAACCATCTGAAAAGCGCGTTGCACTTTCTTCTGAAAAGGGTGGGTGTCGTATAGTCCACCCATTGGCACATCATCGAGATCCGAAATTGTCACAGCCTTTTCTTTCGCCAACGGGTTGTCCCGATCCATTGCGCAAAAGCAATCTCCGCTGATGATCTCTGCCGTGAATTGCGGCTTCTTTCCGACCGGGTGTTCGAAATCAGCAAACCCGAAATCAATGTTCTGAGTGCCTGCAAGTTCCATTATCTGTGGCGAACTGCGGGTTGACAGCGTAACCCGGATGTCCGGGTTCCCGCCAACTGAACGGCTGATGAAATTTGGGAAGGCAAAAATGGACGGCCCCGGCATGGCGGCAATGTTCAGATTGCCCGAACTTCCTTTAAGAAGCCCGTGCATCGTGCTGGAAACCGTAGATAATCTGTCCAGTATTCCGGTGGTCTCGGCCAGCAGGTAATGCGCCTCTGGCACTGGGATCAGACGCCGGCCTTTTCGTTCGAACAGGGTCAGTCCAAGACTTCTTTCCAGGTTCTTGATTGCCAGGCTGATAGCAGGTTGTGTCCTGTTCAGCTTCTTTGCGGTTTGAGAGATGGACCCGGTTTCCATCACCTCACGAAAAACGGTCAATTGAGCAAGGTTCATGTTTAATATATAATCGAAACTTTCGTTTTGTTAAATATAACAAATTTGTATTTATGCTAAAACTCCATAGGCTGAACGGATCAGAATTCGGACAAACCGAATCCAATGATCCACAACTGGGAGCTTACGATGAGATTGATGAAATGCCTGACGGGTTTGGCTTTGGCGGGTGCATTGGCTGCACCGGCGCTTGCACAGGACCCAACCTTTTTCCGCATCGGCACCGGCGGTGCAGGCGGCACTTATTTCCCGATCGGCGGGACCATCGCCAACGGAATTTCGGCCCCTCCGGGCTCACGCCCCTGCGAAGAGGGCGGCCAATGCGGCGTGCCCGGGTTGATCGCGATTGCACAGTCGACAACGGCGTCAGTCTTCAACAATGCCGCCGTGCAAAACGGCGAGCTTGAGGCCGGCCTGGCCGCGGCAGATGTAACCCGTTCGATGTATCTGGGTGAGGGCAAGTTTGAAGGCAAACCCCACCCGAAACTGCGCATCGTCGCAAACCTGTTCCCGGAAGACCTGCACCTGGTTCTTCCCGCAGGTCAGACGATCAACGATCTGAGTGATCTCAAAGGCAAGCGCGTTGGTATTGCCCAAGCTGGTTCCGGCACGCAGGTGGCCGTGTTGCAAATGCTGGAAGCATGGGGCGTCAACCGTGACAACATGGATGAGGCCGAGTTGAACAACAGCCAGAGCGCCGAGCGTCTGGCCGATGGCCAACTGGACGCCTATTTCTACGCAGCGGGATGGCCGGTTGCCGCGATGGTGCAGTTGTCTTCGACCAAGGGCATGAACCTGCATTCCTTCAGCGATGAAGATTTGGCAAAGATCAACGAGATCATTCCTGCCTATATCCCGTCCGCTATCCCGGGAGGTGTATATGAAGGCATCGATTCCGAAACCAAGACCCCCGCGGTAAGCGCGATGCTGGTTGTTTCATCGGATCTGTCCGAAGATCTGGTCTATCAGCTGACCAAGGCCCTGTGGAACGACAACACGCGCAAGCTGCTGGACAACGGCCACGCAAAAGGCAAGCAGATCACGCCTGATACTGCGCTCGACGGCGTCGAGGCGCTGGGTGTTCCGCTGCATCCGGGTGCCGAGAAATTCTATAAAGAAGCCGGTCTTCTTCAATAACCACACCTGACTGTAACCTGTCGTCGGTGCCCCTTCCCGGGGCACCGCACTCTGGAATCATGCGAAATCGGGGGGCCATCATGTCCGAGACCCAGAAACTTGATGACCACGAACTGACGGCCGAGGAACTGGCGGCCATCGAAGAACAGTTCGACGAAGGCGCCGCTGTCCGGCAGGTCACGCCCACGGCAGGCAAGGTGTTGCGTGTCGTCGCCCTGATCTTTGCATTCTACGAATTCTTCACGGCTGGCTTCGGTTTGCCTGCCGACCACTGGCACATGGGCATCTATCTGGCTCTGCTGTTCATTCTGGTCTACGCCACGATCCCGATTGTCGGGGCCAAAAGCCTTTATGCTCTCAAAGTCAGTCGCTTCCGCATCGGCAACGTCCCTCTTTATGATCTGGTGTTCATGGCGCTTGGCATCATCGCCGCACTTTACGTTGGTTTCGCCTGGCGCGGCATCCCGTTCCTGGGGATCGAGGAACAAACCTTCCGCATGGGCAACCCAAACATCTATGATGTGATCCTCGGCGTCATCATCATCCTTCTGGTATTGGACATTGCGCGCCGCACGCTGGGTTGGGTATTGCCGCTGATCATCTGCGTATTCATCTCATACGCGCTGATGGGCCCCTATTTTCCCGGATTGCTGCAACATCCGGGCGTGAACTTCAAAACCTTCGTATCGTCAATGTACTTCCCGCAGGAAGGAATCTATGGCGTGACGCTTTGGGTCGTTTCGACCATCGTGTTCCACTTTGTCCTGTTCGGCGTGATCGCTCAGCGAACGGGGCTTGGACAACTGTTCATTGACAACGCAACCATTTTGGCGGGTCGCTATACAGGCGGTCCGGCCAAAGTGTCGGTGGTATCCTCGGCCTTTTTCGGCACGATCTCGGGCTCTTCGGTGGCCAACACCGTTTCGACCGGCGCGCTGACAATTCCCAACATGAAGCGCCTTGGATATCCCGGTCACTTTGCAGGCGGGGTCGAGGCCGCGTCTTCGGCCGGTGGTCAGATCACTCCGCCCATCATGGGCGCTGCGGCCTTCATCATGGCCGAGTTCCTGGAGGTGCCCTATACCACAATCGTGATCGCAGCGATCTTTCCGGCGATCCTGCACTATGTCGGCGTCTTTGCCGTGGTGCATCTGATGGCACGCAAGCTGAACCTGCAAGGTCTGGCGAAAGAGCAATTGCCGCAGCTCAAGGCCGTCTGGGCCGAGGGTTGGGCCAATATCGTGCCGCTGATCGGTCTGCTGGTGGTTCTGTTCACTGGATACACGCCCTTCATGTCGGCCTTCTGCGGCATATCTCTGGCGGTGATCGCGGGCATGTCGCGGATCAAGCAACCGCCAACACTGATCTACGCAGCGGCGTTCTTGGCCTTCGTGCTTTGGAAGTTCTCCGACGGTGGGTTCGACCTGTCAATGACCGCGATTCTGTGCGGATTGTCGGTAATCGCCACGCTGAACCCGCAGAAGCGGATCGAAGTGCCCGAGATGCTGCAAGCGGTTGAGTTGGGTGTGAAATACTCTCTGGCCGTGGGCGCTGCAGCCGCTGCGGTAGGTATCGTCGTTGGTGTGATCAACACAACCGGTATCGGTTTCCGCATCGGGTTCATGGTTACTCAGGGCGCAGGAAACCTCGCCGCGGACCTTTACAACATGATTTCGTTCGGCAGCTGGCAATTGTTTGCGATGGAAGACCTGCAATTGTTTATCTCGCTGGTCTTCATTGCCATCGTTTGCATCCTGATGGGTGCCGGCATCCCGACCACGGCGCTGTACATCATGCTCGTCTCGGTGGCGCAGCCGGCGCTGGCGCAGTTGGGGGTTCCACCCATCGCCAGCCATCTGTTCGTGTTGTATTACGGCGTGGTCTCCGAGATCACACCTCCGGTCTGTACGTCGGCCTATGCGGCGGCGGCGATTGCGAATTCCAACCCGTTCCGCACCGGGCTGTCCGCCTTTACGCTGGGACTGGGCAAGGTCATCGCGCCAATGGCGTTCGTCTATGCGCCGGTTTTGCTGTTCGTGTCTTCCACCGGGTTCGATCTTTGGGAATTCACCTATACCGCCGCCAGCTGTATTGCCGGCGTCATCGCCCTTTCGGCAGCGGTCGTGGGGTATTGGTTGCAGCCACTCAACCTCGTGTCGCGCATCCTGATGGCCATTGCCGGGATTATCTTCGTGGCGCCCACGCTGACGGCTGACCTGATCGCATTGGCGGTGGCGTCTCCTGTCATCGTCACACAGGTGATCGCCCGCAGCCGATTTCAAGCAACGGTCTGACATGCCTGAACAAGTGACCATCATCGGCGCCGGGATCGTCGGTCTGTGCTGTGCGCTCTCGTTGCAGGAGCGCGGTATTGCCGTGCGTCTGATCGACCGTGGAGAACCGGGGCAGGAGACATCGTTCGGCAATGCCGGTGTCGTCTCGCCCTGGTCGGTCATTCCACAGGCCACGCCGGGTATCTGGAAAACGATCCCCGGGATGCTGTTGGACCCGAAAAGCGCGTTGACCGTCAGACCTTCGTACTGGCCCAGGATGATACCCTGGGGCCTGAGGTTCCTGAAGAATTCAAGCGTGAAATCCGTACGCAATATCTCGGACGCAATGGAGGTGCTGTGCCGCCCTTCGATAGATCTGTACCGAAGACATCTGCAAAATACCGGGCACGAAGACCTTATTGTTGATTCCAACTATATCCACGCGTTTCGCAACCCGGATCAGGCTGACCTGAAAGAACTGGGATATCTGATCCGGCAGGAAAAAGGCGGACATCTAGAGCGGATCGACGGACCGGAATTGCGCCGGATCGAACCTGCGTTGTCCAGAGATTTCAAGGCTGCGATCCTGATCAAGGGACAGGCGCGGGTCACGTCTCCTGGCCGGGTCGGTGCGGTTTTGGCCGACAAGACACGTCAACAAGGCGCCGAGTTCGTGCGGACAGAAGTCAAAGAATTAAAGCGCACGGAAGACGGACAATGGCACTTAACGTCACCGGCCGGCGCGCTTCACGCCGATACTGTCGTGCTGGCCGCCGGGGTTTGGTCTGCCGGGTTGCTGAAACCTTTGGGTTTGCCCGTGCCACTGGTGGCCGAGCGTGGATACCATGTCCAATTCCCGACCCCCTCTGCCAGCCTGGAAAACTCGGTGATGGACGTGGACGCCAAGGTGGTGGCCAGTTCAATGCAGGACGGTCTGCGTGTGGCGGGCACGGCCGAATTCGGCAGCATCGACGCGCCGCCGGATCCACGCAAACAGTCGCTTCTGTCCGCACAGGCCCGCGCAATGATGCCGGATCTGAACACCTCGGATACACAGTTCTGGATGGGCAGACGCCCGTCTTTTCCCGACAGTTTGCCTGCGATCGGTCCGGTTGAGGGGCACAAGGGCCTGTTCACCGCCTTTGGTCATTCCCATTACGGTTTGATGATGGCCCCCAAAACAGGTGAGTTGGTGGCTGATCTGGTGTCAGGGCAACGCCTCAACATCCCATTGGATTCATTCGCCTTGTCGCGATTTTGACGCGCAACAACCACCGTTTCGAAGAAGGATTACCCCATCATGCCGATCTATCAGGGTGGACAGAATATCTGCGGAGCCTCTATCGGGGTTTTGTGTTTGGAAAGCTATTTTCCCAAACCTCCCGGTCATATCAAGAACCCTTCCAGCCTGCCATTCCCGGTGCTGTACGAGATGATAGATGGCGTCACGGTGCCTACGCTGCTGAACAATCCGACGCCTGATCTTCTGAACCCCTTCATAAAAGGCGCGCAACGGCTTGAGGCTGAGGGCGTGCGCGCCATTACCGGAAGTTGCGGGTTTCTCGCCCTGTTCCAAAAAGAGTTGGCTGCGGCCGTATCGGTGCCTGTCTTCGCTTCGAGCCTGATACAGGTGCCGTTGGCCTTTCACATGACCGGGGCCACCGCACCGGTCGGGGTGATTACAGCAGATTCGTCAGCGCTGACGCAACGCCATTTCGAAGGCGTTGGAGCGGGGGGTGTTCCGGTGGCCGTACAGGGTCTGGAACACACCAGTGAGTTTGCCGAAGTCATCCTGCGCAACGCGCGCACCCGTATGGACACAGATCTGATCGAGGCCGAAGTGCTGGACGCTGCACGCAGGCTGAAGCGCGAAACACCTGAAATACGCTCTGTGGTATTGGAATGCACGGATCTTCCGCCTTATGCAAAACGCATTCAGGAAGACCTGAAACTGCCGGTCTTTGACCTGACGACGCTGGCGCAAATGGCGCACAATGTAGGCGCGCGCACAGGGTATTGCGGGCTGATGCCGTGGGGCTGAGGCCCTTGCAGGCTCGTGTTTTCGTCCAATGGCTCAGACATGTCGAATAGCCGCGAAAACAGTCGCTATTTGCCGATGCTTTTCGACGGACCGGCACATGGGACTTTCCCTTGCTGAAACGGCTGGTTAAGAAGCCCTTCCATTGCCGTTTCAGGAGGCCCCCTTGGACCGTATCGCCCGCACCATAGCCACCGAGATCAATGCACGTCCCGATCAGGTCGGTGCTGCGATCAATCTATTGGACGACGGAGCGACGGTTCCCTTTGTCGCCCGCTATCGGAAAGAAGCAACCGGTGGGTTGGACGACACCCAATTGCGCCTTCTGTCCGAGCGTTTGACCTATCTGCGTGAGCTTGAGGCACGGCGGGAAACCATCCTGAAGTCGATAAAAGAACAGGGGAAGCTGACCGAAGATCTGAGTAAATCGATAGCTCGGGCAGAAACCAAGGCACAGCTGGAAGACATCTATCTTCCTTACAAGCCCAAGCGGCGCACCAAGGCGATGATCGCGCGTGAAAACGGGCTGGAACCCCTGGTCGAAGCCATTCTGGCCGATCGCGATGCGGACCCGGAAACACTGGCCGGGGCATACCTGAGCGAGGCCGTTGCCACCCCTCGTGACGCGCTGAACGGCGCGCGGGACATTCTGACCGAACGATTGACGGAAAATGCGACTCTGCTGGGTGAGTTGCGGGCCTTCATGCAGCGCGAGGCACTGCTCAGTGCAAGGGTTGTCGACGGGAAAGAACAGGAAGGCGCCAAGTTCAGTGATTATTTTGACCATTCCGAACGATGGGCGGATGTTCCGTCGCATAGGGCATTGGCGATGCTGCGGGCGTCAAAAGAGGGCATTGTTTCACTTGATATCGCGCCGGAACCGGAGTTCGGGGCAGCCCGGGCCGAATCCATCGTGGCCGCGCATTTGCAGACCCGTGGCCAAGGACCGGGTGATGCCTGGTTGCGCAAGGTGGCCGGGTGGACATGGCGGGTCAAGCTTTCGCTGTCGATGATGGTCGAACTGATGGCCGAACTACGCAGTCGGGCACAGGACGAGGCAATTCAGGTCTTTTCACGCAACCTCAAAGACTTGCTGTTTGCTTCTCCGGCGGGTGCCAAGGCCACTTTGGGCCTCGATCCCGGCATCCGCACCGGCGTGAAAGCGGCGGTGGTTGACGCAACGGGCAAGGTCGTGGCCACTGACACGTTATATCCCTTTCAACCCAAAAACGATTTGCGCGGAGCGCAGGCTGCCATCCTGAATCTGATCTCGGCCCATCAGATCGAACTGATCGCCATCGGAAACGGAACAGCGAGCCGGGAAACCGAACGGTTGGTTGCAGATACGCTGGCTCTGCTCCCCAAGGCGGTAAAAGCGCCGACCAAGGTGGTAGTGTCCGAAGCCGGGGCTTCGGTCTATTCCGCGTCGGAGATGGCAGCACGAGAGTTTCCCGATCTGGACGTTTCGCTGCGTGGGGCGGTGTCCATCGCCCGGAGGCTGCAGGACCCTTTGGCAGAACTGGTCAAAATCGAACCGAAATCCATCGGCGTCGGGCAATATCAGCATGACGTTGACCAGCACCGCCTGTCGCAATCCCTGGATTCCGCGATCGAGGATGTCGTGAACGCGGTCGGGGTTGACCTGAACACGGCCTCTGCACCTTTGCTTGCGCGTGTTTCGGGGCTGGGCCCCGCGCAAGCCGAAGCCATCGTCGCTCATCGTGATCTGAACGGGCCGTTCCAATCGCGCAAGGACCTGTTGTCCGTTGCCGGGCTGGGGCCGCGTGCCTTTGAACAATGCGCCGGGTTTCTTCGCGTAAGGGACGGCGCCGAACCGCTTGATGCGTCGTCGGTGCACCCCGAAGCCTATGAAGTCGCCCGCCGCGTCGTGTCGGCCTGCGGGCGGGATATCAGGCACATCATGGGCCATGAGGGGGCCTTGAAAGGGTTGCGGGCACAACAATTCGTAACCGAAGATTTCGGCCTGCCCACGGTTCTGGATATCTTTGCCGAGCTTGAAAAACCCGGACGAGACCCCCGGCCCAGCTTTGTCACGGCCACTTTCGCGGATGGCATCGAAGAGATAACCGATCTGAAACCCGGAATGGTTCTTGAGGGCACCGTGACAAACGTGGCGGCCTTTGGGGCTTTTGTGGATGTGGGCGTTCATCAGGACGGTCTGGTTCACGTCAGCCAGTTGGCCGACCGCTTCGTCAAGGACCCGCACGAGGTCGTCAAGGCCGGGCAAGTCGTGAAAGTGCGCGTTGTCGAGGTGGATGTACCCAGAAAACGGATCGGGCTTTCGATGCGCAAACAGGGCGGCGGCGGAAAGCGGCGCGCCTGATCTGCAATCTGCACATTATCCGGGCGTAACGACATGAAGGCGTTACCCGCCGGAAATAGCGTGCAGACCGATACGGGCAGCCGGCATGCGTTGTTTTCATTGCGCGCTGAACTGGGTATCAGCAAGAGAGTTCGCAGCGTCGCCAATCGGATCGAAATGGAAACGACAGTTCATGCAGTACCACAACACGCCTTACGACAAGCTTCAGGTCGGTGATACTGCCGAGCTGGCCCGCACGTGCTCGGTCGATGATTTCTATGTGTTCGCCAACAATTCCGGCAACCACAATCCGCTTCATCTGGCCAGCGAAGACGGCGACGGCGACCACATCAACGAAGCGGTTGCCCCTGCCATGTTCGTGGGCGCCCTGATCTCGGCCGTTTTGGGAAACGTTCTGCCGGGGGCAGGGACGCTCTACAAATCGCAGCGATTTGATTTTGTGGAAAGGGCGCATGCCGGTGATGAGCTGGTATCCAAAGTCACCGTTCTGGAAAAGCGACCAAACCGGGAGGTTGTCTTTGACACGGTCGTTACGCGCCCATCGGACGGTGCCGTGATCGTCAGCGGGCAGGCCGTCGTGATCGCGCCGGAGAAAGAGATGGTGTTCGCCGAGTTGGATTTGCCCGGGCTGGTGGTGAAACGTCATCGTCACTTTGATGCCATGCTGGAAAAGGTGCGCCCGCTGCCGCCCATGCCGACCGCTGTCGTGGCCCCGGAAGTGCCCAACGCCTTGGGTGGGGCGCTGCTGGCCGCGCATGAGACGATCATCACACCCATTCTGATCGGTGACCCGGACAAAATCGCGAACGCGGCCGCCGAAATCGGAGCGTCGTTGGATGGGATTGAAATCATACCGCAGAGCGATCACGTCAATGCGGCCCATGCGGCGGTCGATCTGGTTGCAGAAGGTCGAGCGAAAGCGCTGATGAAAGGGCATCTGCATACGGATGAATTGCTGAAGGCTGCGCTCAGGCGTGAAAACGGCCTGCGCACCGGCCGCCGCTTTACCCATGTCTTTGTCATGGACGTGCCCGGACAACCCAGACCTTTGTTGGTGACGGATGCGGCGATCAATATCGAGCCGGACCTGGAAACCAAGATTGATATTGTCCAGAACGCAATCGACCTGGCCCTGTCGCTGGGGATCGAAAACCCCAGGGCAGGTGTTCTGTCTGCCATCGAAACCGTCAATCCGGCGATCCGATCCTCGGTTGATGCGGCTTTGCTGTCGAAAATGGCGGAACGCGGTCAGATCACGGGCGGGCTTGTGGATGGCCCGCTTGCCATGGACAATGCCGTCAGCCTTGCGGCTGCACGTTCCAAAGGGATTGTGTCGGATGTCGCGGGCAAAACCGATATTCTGGTGGTGCCAAATCTGGATGCCGGGAACATGATGGCCAAGCAGCTGACCTATATCGCCAATGCAGAAGGGGCCGGTCTGGTCATGGGGGCCAAAGCTCCGATCATTTTGACAAGCCGCGCCGATGACGACAAAGCCCGGCTGGCGTCCTGTGCCGTGGCGGCACTGCACGAAGCCTTTTCCTTACCGCGCACCGGAGCACCCGCATGACACATGTCGTGACACTGAACGCTGGATCGTCTTCCATGAAATTTGGTCTGTTCGAGCTGACCGATGACGATCCGATCATGGTGTGCACCGGCGCTGTGGAGCGGATTGGAGAGCCAGAGCCGTTTGTCAAGGCGAAGTCTTCCGACGGAAGTGTCCTTGCTAGCGGTACCGCCGGAGAAATACGCGATCACGCCGCAGCGCTGGACTGGGTTTTGAACCTGCTTGCGCGCTCATTTCCAAACAGCGACGTGACTGCGGTCGGGCATCGTGTTGTCCACGGTGGACCTGACATCGACGCTCCGGTGCCATTGACCAAGGCGTCCATTCAAGAGCTGGACAAGCTGTCGCCATTCGCGCCTTTGCATCAGCCGCACAATCTGGCCGGAGCAAGGGCCGCGATGGAACGTTTTCCGAATGCGGTTCAGATTGCCTGTTTCGACACCGCCTTTCACCGCAATCACCCGTGGGAGAATGACGTTTTTGCCTTGCCGCGAGAGTATTACGACAAAGGTGTTCGGCGTTATGGCTTTCACGGGCTCAGCTATGAATTCATTTCGGATCACATGGCAAAGACAGCGCCGCTTTTGCACGAAGGGCGCGTGGTCGTGGCCCATCTGGGCAATGGTGCATCGATGTGTGCGATGATCGGCGGGCGATCCGTCGGATCGACCATGGGGTTTTCGGCACTGGACGGGCTGCCGATGGGGTCCCGCTGTGGTCAACTTGATCCCGGCGTGGTCCTGTATCTGATGGACCAGGAAGGGCTGAGCGCTGACGAAATCTCAGACCTGTTGTTCCGAAAGTCGGGGCTGTTGGGCCTGTCCGGGCTGTCCAACGATATGCGTACCCTGGAAAAGGCGGACACACGCGAAAGCCGACAGGCGATCAGCTATTTCACCTTCCGTATCCGGCGCGAGCTTGGCGCGATGGCAGCCATTCTCGGCGGTATCGACGCCTTGGTGTTTACCGGTGGGATCGGAGAAAACTCACGTCTGGTGCGTGAGCGGGTATGCTCTGGGATGGGGTGGCTGGGCATCGAGCTCAATCCTGATGCAAATGCGGACAATGACCGGATCATTTCAACCGATCTGTCCCGCGTCGTGGTGATGGCAATCCCGACCAATGAAGAACTGGTCATTGCCCGTGCGGCGGCAGACCTGTTGGCCAAACGCCCACGGCTCAGAACTGCCTAGCGATCTACGTTTCGACATAGGTCCAGCGATAGGCAGGCGGGGTCGGTCCCTTGTTCCGGCCGCCTTGCTGCATCTGTTCCCACGCATGGGCTAGAATGCCAACAGATCTGGATAGGCAAAACAGACCGCGTGCCAGTGGGGGCGCAAAGCCCAACTCGGCATAGATCACCGCGGTGGCACCATCTATGTTCATTGGAACGGGCTTCCCCTTGCGCCGGGCCAACTCTGCTTCGATCGCCTGCCCGATCTGTAGGAACTGACCATCGCAAGCCCCGTCCTTCACAGCATCACGGACCAACGCCATCAGACGTGGTGCGCGCGGATCCGTCGGCGTGTGGAACCGATGGCCAAAACCCGGCAATATCTTTCCTTCACGCTCGATCCACTCGTCCAGCGTTTGATCCAACCGGCCAGGATGTTGCGCCACGAAATGGTACAGCATAACCGCTTGCTCGCCAGCCCCGCCGTGAATATCCCCCAACATGTTCACAGCGCTCGCCATCGCGTTGTTCAGGGGCAGCCCGCAGGTCACGGCCATGCGCGCCGTTGCGATGGAAGGGGCCTGAGGTCCGTGGTCCACGGCGGCGACCAGCGCGGCCTCGAACAACCGGGCATGCGCCCCAGATGGTCGGTCGCCACGAACTATGAACCAGATCATCTCGCTGAAACTGAGATGTCCGATCAAACTCTGAATCGGCTCTCCGCGCAGGTCGATCCGGCCCGGTTCCATATCGATGATGGAAGTCGTCCACCAATCGGACACATCGCTCATATGATGCCTTCCTTGCTCAAAGCGTCAATTTCCGCGCCGGACAACCCAATTTCAGACCAGATCGCGTTATTGTCTGCCCCAAGTTCAGGCGGCGCGGTTTGGGGCATTTGCCGTTCGCCGTCCCTGACAATAGGGCTGCCTGCAAGTTTCATGTCTTCGCCCTGCACCCGCAAAGACCCGATCAGGCCGCGACCGGCAAGCTGTTCGTCATCAAGCGCCTCGGGCACGGTCAATACCTGCCCGGCCGGCACTCCTATTGCGTTGAGTTCGCTGACCCAGTCTGATGCCGCTCTGGTCCGCAAGGTCTCCTCCAGCGCCGCGCGCAGGGCGTAGCGATTGCGCTTGCGGTCTTCGCGCGTTTCATAGTCCGGGTGGGCCAGCAGGTCTTGCCGGCCCAGATGCCTGGCCAGTGCCTGCCACTGCTCGTCGCGGTTGGCGGCAATGTTGATGGGCGCGTCAGCAGTTGCAAATGTTCCCGACGGTGCTGACGTCGTGTTTTCGTTGCCATGGGCCCCGGGATCGGCACCGGCGATCAGATAGTTCGACACGACCCAACCCATTGTCGAGATCACGGCTTCGGACATTGCCACATCCAGATAGGCCCCGCGAGGATCCGCGTTCAGGGCGGCGGACACTGCAAAAGCGGCCGTCATCCCACCGATCGTGTCCGCCAAAGGATAGCCAACGCGATAGGGTGCGGTGTCAGGACCGCCGGTGACAGACATCACGCCACTGATACCCTGCACGATCTGGTCATAGGCCGGATCGCCTCGGCGCGGACCGTCCTGACCGAACCCGCTTATGGCACAGTAAATCAGGCTGGGGTTCACATCGCGCAAGACGCCATACCCAAGTCCAAGCCGATCCATCACACCGGGGCGAAAGTTCTCTACCAACACGTCGGCTGTCTGGACAAGGCGTTTCAGAAGCGCTTTGCCCCGTTCTGATTTCATGTTGAGCGTGATGGATTTTTTTTCAGCATTCTGCGCCAGAAAGCTGACGCCCATACCGGCCTTGTTTCTGGCAGGATCAGCACCCAGAACGCGGGCAAGGTCGCCACCGTCAGGGCGTTCGACCTTGATCACTTCGGCGCCCATGAGCGCCAGTTGATAGCAGCAATACGGACCCGCGAGGACATTCGTCAGATCGAGAACCCGTATTCCTGCCAGTGGCTCAGTCACCGTCCGCAACCCCTGCCGCCCGGGCACGCGCCCGGCGCGCGCGATAGCTGGGCAACAGCACCAGCAGCACCGCGACAACAAGCAGACCCAGCGTCATCGGACGTTCCCAGATGAAAGCAATACCGTCATAGAGCTGCATCGAGCGGGCAAAGTTGTCCTCCATCATCCCCCCGAGGATGAAACCGATCAGCAGCGGCGCAAGCGGGTAGTCGGCAAATTTCAACGCCGTGGCGCAAACACCGAAGCCAACAAGTATCAAAAGCTCGGTCGCGTTGTTCTGCCCGATATAGGCCCCCATCAGAGTGAAGAACAAAATGAAGGGGATCAGGTAATTGCGGGGTACCGAGAGAACCTTTGCGATGTATGGGATCAGCGGCAGGTTCAGGATCAGCAGAACAAGGTTGCCAATGAACATTGACATGATGACGGCCCAGAATATCTGCGGCTCGTCCAGCATCAGCCGTGGGCCGGGTGTCACGTTCAGGGCAATCAGTGCGCCAAGCAGGATCGCGGTGGTGCCGGACCCGGGAATGCCCAGTGTCAGCAGCGGCACGAAAGAACCGGTACATGCCGCGTTGTTCGCCGTTTCGGGCGCAGCCAGACCTTTTATTGACCCTTTGCCGAATTCGTCCTGTTCCTCTTTCGGGGCAATGTTGCGCTCGACCGCGTAGCCGAGGAAGCTGGCAATCGTTGCCCCCGCACCGGGCAGAACCCCGATGAAGAAGCCCTGTACAGATTGGCGGCCGATCACCGGTGCGATGGCTTTGGCTTCACTGCCTGTGATGCGCAGGTCCTTGATCTCGCCGTCATCCCCCTGAAGGTTTTTGGGTTTGAGCACCAGAAACAGCGCTTCGGGCAGGGCGAACATGGCCATGGCAAGCGTGATGAAGCCAAAGCCCGATTGCAGATCCATGATACCCATTGTGAAACGCGGCAGGTTGAACAATGCACCTTCACCGACCGTTGCCATGATCAACCCAAGTAGCGTCATGATGACGGCTTTGGCCACTTGACCGGTGCCTGCGAAGGCTGCGATTGCCGACAGGCCCACGACCATAAGCGCGAAATACTCGGCCGAGTGGAACAGCAGTGCCACCGAAGACAGAGCAGGGGCAAAGACCATCAACAAAATGGCTCCGATCGTACCGCCGGCAAAACTTGCAATAGCTGCAACAGTCAACGCTTTGCCCGCTTTGCCCTGGCGGGCCATCGGATAGCCGTCGAAACTGGACGCAACAGTGCCCGCGACCCCCGGCGCGTTGAGAAGGATCGAAGATGTCGAACCGCCAAAGATGGCGCCGTAATACACTCCGGCCAGCAGGATCAGCGCTGCGGACGGGTCGCCCATGGAAATCGCGACCGGGATCATGATGGCGATGATCGACATCGGCCCAAGACCCGGAAGCATGCCGATGAACGTGCCGATCAGGCACCCTGCGATCACCATCAGCAGGTTTTGAATTGAAAACGCCGTTTGCAGACCGATCAGAAGTCCTTCGAGCATGTTAGCCTCCGAAAATGCCCGGCAATGGGCGCATGTAGATGCCAAGAACTTCCTGAACCAGATACCAGACCGCGCCTGTGGCGATCAGCGCGACGGGTAGCATGACGTGCCATTTGCGCTCACCCAGAATGAAAGACCCGAGGATCAGAAAGGCCGAGGTCGAGATCAGAAACCCAACAGGGCGCAGGCAAAGCGCGTAAATCACCATCAAGGCCAGCAACATAAGTGCTTGATCAAGGTGGTATTCCCCCAGCCGCCGGTAATCGATATCGGCTTCCTTTGGTTCCGCCTTTTCAAAGCCCAGCAAAATGATCGTGGTGGTGACGACACCCAGAACCGACAGCACTTTGGGGAATGTGCTGGGCCAGATCGGGTTTCTCTGCATGAAAGGGGGCAGGCTGCCGTCCATCGTGAACCAGGCGGCGTAGCCATATGTCAAACACACACCCAGAAGAATGAGCGCGATCCAGCGATCCAGCGCCATGAGAGCCCCTCCCTGTTCCTGTTCGTGGGGAGGCAGAGCGGCGGATCCGCTCTGCCGAAAACGGACTTAGAGGAAGCCCAGCTTTTTCATAAGATCGCCGATCTGCTGTTCCTGCTGCTCCAGGAAGGTCTGGAAATCTGCGCCCGAGTTGTGGATGTTGACCCAACCGTTGCGTGCACGAACCTCTTCCCATTCCGGGGTGTCGTACATCTTGGCAATCGCTTCCTGGTAGGCGGCCAGTTTTTCTTCGGGCAGGCCGGGGGCCGCGAAGAAGCCGCGCCAGTTCACGAAAGTGGTATCAATACCCTGTTCCTTCATCGTCATCGCGTCAGGAGCCGCATCAACGCGCTCTTCGGATGTCACGCCGATAATCTTGACTTCACCCGCATTCGCCAGATCGACCGCTTCCGAGAAACCGGTGGACAAGGCGGCGATTTCACCCGACAGCAGGGCCGCCATGGCTTTGCCGCCCGCATCATAGGGGATGTATTTCACGCCAAGCGCATCCTTGCCCGCTGCTTCCATCACCATCGCGGCGACCAGATGGTCCATGCCGCCGGGAACCGAGCCGCCACCGATCGCCGTGCCGCCTGGGTCCGCATCAAAAGCGGCAAGCAGATCCGCCATCGAGTTGATCGGGCTGTCTTTGCCTACAACGATCGCGGCATAGTCGCCGATAGTGCCCGAAACCAGCGTCAGATCGCGGAAGTTGTGAGGAAATACACCGGTCAATGAGCGGATCACGATCGGCGTCGAATTCACCATCAGAGTGCCATGGTTGCTGTCGGCATTTTCAATCAGATATCCAATGGCTTTGCCACCACCGCCGCCCGACATGTTTTCGTATGACGCCGTGCCAACAAGGCCAGCTTTTGTCAGCGCTTCGCCCGTGCCGCGCGCGGTTCCGTCCCAGCCGCCACCGGCGCCACCGGGGATCAGAAAGTGAATGCTGTCCACGACCTGATGGCCATCAGCCAAAGCCGGCCCTGTCAGGCCAATTGCGGCCACAGCTGCGATCAGGGCGCGACGGCCCAGTGTGAATGTCGTCATGATGTCCTCCCATTTGACAACCAGCCGCATGGCGGCTCAGATTGGGTGGAACAAAAACACATCAACCTGACATCAACCTGTCACGCACGAAAAATAGCAAAAACCCCATGAAATTCCTCCTTGTGGAAGACAATCTTGATCTGGCGAACGCCATCTGTTCGCGCATGAGGTTAGACGGCCATGTGGTTGATCATGCGTCTAAATTGGACGAGGCGACCGCCTTTACCGAAACTCAGGAATACGACCTTATTCTGTTGGATATCATGTTGCCGGATGGGGACGGGCGCGACTTTCTCAAACGGCATCGCGCAGGTCATCTGGACACACCCGTGATCGTTTTGACCGCACGCAGCCAGGTTTCGGATCGAATCGGTTCGCTGGATCTGGGGGCCGACGACTATGTCACCAAACCGTTCGACCACGCCGAACTTGAGGCCCGCTGCCGCGCCGTTCTGCGTCGCAAATCCGGGAATTCCCGGACAACGATTGAAGTGGGCGGAATAATCTTTGATCCATTGGCAGGTCATCTGACCGTAGGGGATGAGACTGTTTCGTTGCGCAACCGGGAACTGCGCCTTCTGGAACTGTTCATCAGCGCGCCTGGTCAGGTTTTTTCGAAACAGAAACTGACCGACCGGCTTTTTTCTTATGATGACGATGTCTCGGACAATGCAATCGAGGTTTACGTTGGCCGCCTTCGCAAACATCTTGAACCGTCGGACTTGAAGATCACCACGCTTCGCGGACTGGGATACAGGCTGGATCATGCCTCCTGATCTCCCTCCTGATCCCTATGTGTCAGGATCGCTTCGGAACAGGCTGGTCCTGACTTTGATCGGTGGTGCCGCGATATTGGCGTTTCTTCTGTTTATCGCGGTTCGCAACTATGCCGCACAGGTCGCGCAGCAAGGGCAGGACAACATCCTTGGGGCGTCGGTCACCTCAATTCTGGACGCGGCTGCCTTGCGCGACGGTCAGTTGGAGGTTGATATTCCCTATGCAGCCTTCGCCATGCTCAGCACACCGTCCGACGACCGGGTTTTTTACGCGATTTTTCAGGATGGCGCGTTTCTGTCAGGATATGAAGATCTGCCGCCGGCCACAGGGCAATTCGACGGCAAGTGGAGCTTTCAAACCAGTCGGATACGGGGTGAAACCATACGTCAGGTCAGTGCTCGGCGAACCCTGGTGGGCCTGAACAAACAAATCGTCATCGAGGTCGCGTTGGGCCAAACGCAGGACGCGCTTGCGGAAACTCTGGACCAGATTTCACGCAACGCGGCGATTTTGGGCGTCGGGTTCTTTGCCCTTGCCGCTGCGCTGTCGTTCTGGGCCACCTCGTCCACGATTGGCCAATTGAACAGGCTTACGACCTCTGTCACCCGGCGCGGCCCGCAGGACCTGAGCCCGTTCAAAAAGCCCGTACCCCGCGAAATGGCGCCTTTGGTGGCGTCGTTGAACTCTTTGATGGGGCGACTGGATCAGTCATTGAGCCAATCGGAGGATTTCATCGCCGAGGCGGCCCACCGGGTGCGCACCCCTTTGGCAACCGTTCGATCTTATGCCGATGCCACATTGCAGAGGGTTGAAAAGGAAGAAAATCGCGAAGCATTGCGCTCAATGGTGCGGGCGATTGATGAAAGCTCGCGCGCGGCGGGGCAATTGCTGGATCATGCGATGATCACGTTCCGCGCCGATCATCTGGAGCGCGAAGACATTGATCTCAATGCTTTGGTCCGTGATCTGGTGCAGCGTCTCACGCCAATCGCCGAGATGAAGGACTTGTCGCTTTCCCTGAGTGGCGATCTAAAGGTTTCCTACTCGGGAGACCCGATTCTTATTCAAAACGCTGTGCGCAACATGATCGACAACGCTCTGAAATATGCCCCTGCGGACAGTTTTGTACGCATCGAGGTTGTTTCGGAGCCACGCATTCAGATAATTGTCAAAGACCGTGGGCCGGGGTTTCCTCCTGACGAGATCGGCACTTTGACGCGCCGTTTTGAGCGCGGGAAGAACGCAAGCGGAACCATCGGATCCGGATTGGGCCTTACAATCGTTCAGGACGTGGCATCTGCGCATGGTGGCTCACTGGAATTGACCAATCGGCAGGGGGGCGGCGCGTGCGTTATCTTATCGCTTTGATTTTCTTCAGCCTTCCTGTCGTTGCTGCCGCCCAAACCTGGGAGGACAGGCAGGTTTTCAACGCCTCGGCAAATGAGGCGCATCTACGCGTGATCTCAAGCACGGACACCTTTCTGTTCGAACCCTTGATTGCGGGTTTCATCGAAGAAAACCCCGGTATCTCTGTTGAATACCTGGTGACCGGCACCGCAGATATCGACCGAATAGTCCGCGCCGCGCCGGAAGACTTCGATGTTGTCATATCCAGCGCGATGGATCTGCAACTGAAGCTGGCAAACGACGGTTTCGGGCGAATCATCGACGACATACCGCTGCCATCCTGGGCCCAATGGCATCAAAGCCTGTTCGCGTTCACATCGGAACCGGCGACAATCGTGATTAACCGCGCGGCCTTTGCCGGCGGCCCCATCCCCGAGACCCGGCAACAACTAATCGAAATCCTTCGTTTGCGTCCCGATGATTTCAGGGGCCGTGTGGGCACCTATGACATCCGTCAATCCGGTCTGGGTTATCTGTTCGCAACGCAGGATGCCCGCGCGTCCGAGACGTATTGGCGGCTTATGGAGGTGATGGGTGGATTGGACGTACGCCTGTACTGTTGTTCGGCGGATATGATCGATGACCTCGTCAAAGGTGAGATTGCAGTGGCTTACAACGTTCTGGGCAGCTACGCCGAAGCCCGCGCCGGAAGCAAGGACACGGTGGAAATCATTCTGCCGTCGGATTTTCAGACGACCATGATGCGCACGGCCATGGTGCTGAATGGCACCCCGCAACCGGACGCCGCCACGTCTTTTCTCAAACACCTGATTTCCAACCAAACCAAACGGGTAGGCGACCCCGTTACCTTGCCGCCCTTGGCCCCGCACGAAACTGGCACCGATCGCGAAACGATTGGGCTGGACCCGGGGCTCATGACATTTCTAGACAGGCTGAAACGCCGCCGTTTTCTGGCTGAATGGGAAAACGCGGTCATCCAGCGATAACCGCGTCCGCATCATTCGCGAAACGCGCGGTTGAAGTAGTCTGCCATCGGTTTCACAAGATAGGACAACGGCGTGCGTTCGTCGGTCTTGATCAGAGTCTCAACCGGCATACCCGGCAAAAGTTCCTGACCATTGAGCCGGTCGACCTCACCGTCATTCAGCACCACTTCGGCGCGGTAAAAGGTGAAACCGGACTGTTCATCCGTGAAGGTGTCCGCCGAGACGTTGTTGACCTGTCCTTCGAGTTCGGGCGTTTCGCGTTGATTGAACGCCGGAAAGCGCAGGGCAACGGATTGCCCGACATGCAACTGATCCACATGGATCGCATCCACCCGCGCTGCCACCAACAGCGGCGTGTCCTGCGGAACCACATACATCATGGGTTCGCCCGGCTGAATGACCGATTGCAGGGCAAAGACCTGACTGCCGTAAACCGTTCCGCTGACAGGTGCGCGAATTTCAAGCCTGGCCAGACGTTCCGCCAGGGACAAACGTCGTTCCCACAGCTCTGCCACCTGCGCCTGAACGTCCCGCAAAGTGGTGATCGCTTCTTCCCGCCGGGTCGCGGTCAGTTCGACAATCTTGATCTCGGTTGATGCAATCTGTCCTTTAAGGCGGGCAACGGAGGCTTCCAGTTTGCCGATTTCGCCTGTCAGACTGGCTTCTTCGCGTTGCAGCGCCAGCACGCGGCTGTTTTGTGTCAGACCCCTGCTCAACAGGCTTTGCTGATCCTTCAACTCCGCCTCGATCAACTCTGTCTGGCGGCGCAACGAGACCAACTGAGCCTGCGTGCCTGCGATCTCGCTTTCTATCTGAACCAACTGTTTGCGCAGTTGTTCGTCCTGCTTGGACAGCGTTTCCAGCCGGGCATCGAACAGGTTCTGTTGCCCTGCAATCAGGTCCGGATCGATATCGTATTCTTTTTGAACCTCAGCCAGGCGCGCGGCCAATTCTTCGGATGTCAGGCCATCCCGCTCGGCCTCCAGCCGGGCACGGCGGGCCAGCAGATCAAAGAGTTGAGATTCTACGATCGTCTGTTCCGAAGACAGAAATGTGTCATCCAACCGCAAAAGCAAATCGCCCGAGGCAACCGTATCACCGTCGCGCACGAAAATCTCGCCGACCACGCCGCCGTCAGGATGTTCAACGACCTGACGGTTGCTTTGAACTTCGATTACGCCCGAAGATACAATCGCCCCGGCCAGCCGCGTTTTCACGGCCCAAAGGCCCAACCCGCCGACCAGAATGCCAAGGGCAAGGAATCCCACCAGCGCAGGTATTTTGATGCCCCAGACGGGGACGGGTGTCTTGGTTGATTTTTTCGCCATTATTCACCTACGGGGCTAAGCTTGCGCTTAATCGCGCCCGCATTCTGGACCATTGCGTTCAGAACCTCATCGCGGCTGCCAAACCTCACCACTTGGCCTTTTTCCACAACAGCAAGATCGTCACATTCCGAAATGGCCTGCGGGCGGTGCGTCATGATGATGGCGGCCTTTCCCGCTTCCTTGAGGCCGCGCACGGCTGCATTCAAAGCCTCGGTGCCATCTGCGTCGAGGGCCGAGTTCGGCTCGTCCAAAATGAGCAGAACCGGGTCGCCATACAGCGCACGGGCCAACGCAATGCGCTGTTTCTGACCGCCCGACAACTGACTGTCATTGCCTTCAAGGAAGGTGCCGTAACCCTTTTCCAATGACAGGATCAGTTCATGTGCCTTGGCCTTCTTGGCCGCCGCAACCACCGCTTCTGAATCCGGGTTTTCCGACATCCGTGCAATATTCTCAGCAACGGTTCCGTTGAACAGAGTGACCTGCTGCGGCAGGTATCCGATATGGCTGCCCAGATCGTTCGGATTGTATTGGTCCAACGTGGCGCCGCCCAACCGGATCTCGCCCGCCGCCGGTCTCCAAAGCCCAAGCAGAGCCTTGGCCAGGGTCGTCTTGCCCGACCCACTTTTCCCGATCACACCAAGCGCCTTTCCCGGTTCCAGTTTCAGGTTAACGTTCCGCAACGTTGGCGCAGTAGCACCCGGAGGGATTACCGTCAGGGATTTGGCTTCCAATTGGGATTTGGGGATCGGCAAACGAATCCGCTGTTCCTCTGGCGGTGTCTGGTCCAGAAACCGGTTCAACGAATTCCAGGCCGTGCGTGCCCGTTCGACCAAACTCCATTGGCCGACAGCCTGTTCCACCGGGGCCAAGGCCCGTCCCAAGAGAATCGAGCCCGCAATCATCGCCCCGGGCGTCATTTCGTTTTGCAGTACCAACCACGCGCCCAAAGCCAGCATGGCAGATTGCAGGAAAAGCCGAAGCGATTTCGTCAGCGACGTGAAGCTACCTGTCCAGTCACTGGCGGAAATGCTTTGACGCAAAGCTTCCGTACGCTGGTTCAACCACCGCCTGGTCACGTCCGCCTGCATTCCCTGCGACCGTACAACTTCTGCTGCCTGCCTCGCGTGTTCGGAAAAGGCATTCGCCCGCGCCGCAGCGGATTGTGCTTCGGCCACCTTACGGCTGGTCAGGGCCTGGTTGAGCAAAGCAATCACCACAAGCAGTACGCCACTTGCAACGGCCAACCAGCCAAGCAGAGGATGAAAAATGAAAATTGCCCCCAGGAAGACGGGCGTCCACGGAATATCCATTACTGCAAGCAACACGGGCGAAGAGCACAAGGTGCGAATGGCCTCGAGATCCCGCAGTGCAGTTGCCGGAGCCGATCGCACCTGGGGCACCAGAGACCGACGCATTGTGGCTTCGAAAACGCGCTCATCCAGCTGCGACTGGAACCGCGCACCAAAGCGGGCAACAATACGACCGCGTGCATAGTCCAGCATGGCCATCAGCGCATAAAGCAACGCAACAAGCAAAAACAGTGCGGTCAGAGTTTCAACTGCCCGTGAACCAAGAACCCGATCATATACTTGCAGCATGAACAGCGGACCTGTCAGCATGAGCAGGTTGACGAAGATGCTGAACAAAAACGCCAAGGCCAGAAAGGCAATGCCCTGATTGCGCACGTTGCGCAATTCATGGCGAGGGGCCGCTGACAGGCGGTGTTGAGGTTTCACAGTTTAAAATCCACATCATTCGGACAGGCATCGCCGCATTTAGAAAGTTAGTTCAGCATTGCCAAGTTTGCACATGTTTTTTTGAGCAAGAAACCGCAGACTGCGGGCTGGAAGAAGCACTTTTTGGCCAACGTCGCAAAGACTGTCTCAACGTTTGAACGCGGTGGTTCCGACGCACAGTAACTATGCGGTCGCGGCCCAAAGCACCTGACCAGTTCCGAGGTCTGGGCTAACGCAAGGTCAGGTTGTCGGCGACGGATACGCCAATGATGGCCCACACGATGCGCATCAGGTGATGACTGATTGCAAAGCCTGGATCAGCGCCCGAGATCGAAATGAGAGCACCTATTCAGGCCGCCCAGAAGATGCGCATTCGCGCATTTCAGCAGCGCGACCGCACAGACTATCAGGGCCAATAGGACAAACGAATAATACCTCCTCGCAAAGATGTTTGGAGTATCACCGTGATCGATCGCGGAACTTCGCGCGACACACTATGGGTTTAAGATGTTGCCAGAACTGCCTGGAAACACCGGTGGTGGCTTGCTGGCGGCAGGGTATGTTGCTACGGCTCCGCTCAAACCTTGGCGATTTGCTTTCACTCTGCTGTTTGGTTTGACAGAGCTGACAAGGCGGGACTGCAGGGCCGGGACACCGATCGAAATCGCAAGCCTATTCGCCGATCTACGCCAGAAACGGCACCGTCAGTTTAACCGAACGGGCCGCCTCCAGCGCCAAAGGATCTTTAAATCCAAAAGCTGTCTTCGTCCAAATGGGGTGTAAGTGTCGGACTGGCCTCGTCATCCTCGACCTCCAAGTTCCCACCCAATACGGCGGCCAATGAGTCTTCGGAAACGTTAAGCGCCCCGTCCTGAGCCTGATGCAAGTTCACCAGTGTGTAGTCGTTTTCCACGTCTTCGGGAGCCTCAAGATCAGGGACGAACTTTAGAATATCGACCGTTTCATCCCAATCGGACACACCCAAAACGTCTTCGCCCGTCGGCGTTTTCTGATCGCCTTCAGTAAACCGAGCGAGTTTGGGCAATCCGTATCCCACTGTCCCACTGCCATCGATATCAAAGCCATAGAAAGTTTCGACCGCGACCACGTCAGGGACGGTGTTGGAACTGACATATACACCATTGGAATCCGTGACCCATTCACCGTAAGTTCCGTCCGAATTCTTCCACAATACCCGGTAGCCGCCACCTGAAGCCTCGGCGTGAATGGCCTGCCAGCCCGCGAAGCTGTTCGGTCCGACAGTGGCGTTGTTGAATGTCAACTTGGTGGTGCCGCCAATCAGATATTCACCTTGGGTTGTCGCTCCCAGCATTGTCGCGCCGTTGGACTCAATGCTGATCGTTCCATGACCCGTCAGCCCGTCATTGTTCAGATCAACGCCATAGAAGACCTCTACATCCGCAACATTGGTGATTGTTGTACTGCTTAGGAATTCACCGGCCGCATTCGTCGTCCATTCACCGTAGGACCCATCCGAGTTCTTCCACAACACCCGGTAGCCGCCACCTGAAGCCTCGGCCTGAACGGCCTGCCAACCCGGGAAGCTGCCAGGACCGGCATTAGCCTGGTTGAGCTTCAAGTCGATGCTGCCGCCGATTACATATGCGCCATTGGTTGACGATCCCAGCGTCGTGGAACCGTTGGATTCGATGCTGGTCGTGATATGGCCGATTTGCCCATCATTGTTCAGATTTGCGCCATAAAAGACCTCGACATCCCTGACGTCGTCTATGGTGCTGCTGCTGACAAAACGACCATTGGCATCCGTCACCCATTCCCCAAACGTGCCATTCGCATTCTTCCACAGCACCCTGTAGCCGCCGCCCGAAGCCTCGGCGTGGATGGCCTGCCAGCCAGGAAAACTGCCCGAGCCGGCTTTGGCGCCGTTTATGGTCAGTTCAATGGTGCCATTAATTAAGTATGAACCCAGGCTTGACGAAACGAGTGTCGTGGAGCCAGTGGTTTCAACCGTGACCGTACCATGACCCGTCAGCCCGTCATTGTTCAAATCAGCACCATAGAAGGCCTCAACATCAGCCACGTTGCCGATGCTGCCGCTGCTGAGGAACTGACCATTGGCATTTACCGTCCATTCCCCGTACGTCCCATTCACGTTTTTCCACAGCACTTTGTAACCGCCGCCCGAAGCCTCGGCCTGAATGGCCTGCCAGCCGGCGATCGTGTTTTGACCAACAGCCTGACCATTAAATACCAGCGTCACGTTCGAGCTGCCTGCATCCAGAACGTAAATGCCCTGACTTGCATGTTTCAGTGTGGTGCCGGTCGTCTCGATATCCGAAAGCTGCATGGCAGCTTCGATATTCGAACGAGTATACGCCTGTGATCCATTCAGGAATTGAATGGCCTCGACATCATCTTCCACCGTGAAAGTGATACGTGAAACGGCATCGATAAATTCGTATTTCGTGCCGTTTTTAATGAACAGATAGCTGCTGATGGCGCTGACAAATCGGATTGTGTCAGTACCGCTTCCTCCGGAAAACGAGCCGGCATTGTTGGTCACAATGGCCCAATCGTCGCCCTGGCCGCCGAAAACCTGGTCTGCGCCGGAACCGTTCGCCAGATAAATGGTGTCGTTCCCCAAGCCGCCATAAACGGTGTTGTTGTTGGTTCCGTCGGACACTGAATAGATCTTATCGTGACCATGGTTGCCGTTCAGAACGTTCTGAGCGGTATTCCCGACGATCACGTCGTCACCGGTCCCGCCGATCGCGTTTTCAATCACAACGCCATGCGCGATTGTAAAGCCGCCCTTTATGCCCTCTGCGTAAGACACTACGCCGCCGCCGGTCTCGGAATAGTCCAGTGTTGCGGCCCGCAGGTCGATCCGCGCCTTCGAACTGCCGACATGCTGGATGGTATCGTTTCCACCAGTATCCCAAATAGACTGATAGCCGGTACCCGCAACGTTTGCCCAAGGAAGCGTGTAGGTATTGTTGGCAGAGTTGTGGTTGGTATTGGCGCCATACATCGCCTGCAACGCAGCAATGTCCAAAGCGCCAAGACCCGTTGAACCACCATAAGTCGCGTTGACAGAGAGAATTCCGTTCTTTTCGGTCCAGCCATCATTATACGACATCACCGTGTAGACACCCTGATTCAGGCTGCCGGTCCCGAAAGAGTCAAATGGCGATGTGACGCCATTCATCACGGTTGTACCCAAACCGGTGTCGTGGGGATGACCCAACCCTAGCGCGTGGCCCAGTTCGTGGAGCAACGTAGTAAAGAAAAACCCGCCCGGATCGCCGTTTCCATTTGCTCCGGCAGTCCAGTAGGCGGTGTTGAAAGCGCCTTCGGAGGGGTTGCGCGATGGCGTGTAGTGGTAGCCAAGCGTTCTAGGATTTAAAAAAAAGCTGGTGGGCGCAATGACCTCTACCAAGTCGGCGGAAGCGCTGCCGGATTCGACAAACCTCACATTTGCGACGGCCTCGATGGCAGAAAGAGCTGCTCGGAATTCCGCCTTGTATTCCGCAGTCCACGCTTGTGTGCCCGCGTATTGTTCGAAGTGATAAGAAATTGTGGTGGTGTTCGAGGGATTGCCGTCACCGTAGGCAACATAACCTTGTATTGGACTGAGCGGAGAAGAAGCGGAAGGTCTTGGTATTATAGTCGTAGTAGCCATTGCTCAGCCCTGTACCTCGGAAGATTAGATTGCGCTCAGATGCACGCTTAAATTGTTCTTTTTATGACAAACTACTATGCACCAACCCTTTTGAAACAGGAGGTGACACCATGTTTCAAATGACACTTTCTTTCAACGGCAGAACCGTCGCATAAGTGCAACAGAAACCCGCGATCCCTGGCTGAACCGAGCGCCGAGATTGATTTGCTACGTTGAACCGTTGGCAACATACTCAGCAATGGCGGCCCGGCTGCCACGCTGCCATATCAGGGTCAGCCAGCGGGCAAAGGCGTTGGAAAACTGTGTGCTGATTCCAAAATCACCGCTGTAGAAACCCTGTTCCAACCAAAGCTCAGGATCAGCTTTGGACGCTTTTGCAGTGCTGTTCAGGCTTTCCCACTGGGGATCATTGGGGGTGATCTCGGAGCCATCTTCACGAATACCCGCGCACATCCGGCACCAGAACGCTTCGGCGAGGGCGAGCCCGTTTGCAGAAGACCCTGATGCAAGTGCATCACGCAGCGACGGCAGCAAAAATCCGGGATGTCTTGCCGATCCGTCGAATGCAACCCTGCGTGTGGTGTCGTGAATCGCCGTGTTCGCAAATCGGCTCTCGATCAACTCAAGGTACTCACTTGCAGTGGTTTCGGGAGCCGCTTCGACATGCGGAAGGATTTCTTCAAACTGCACTTTTCGAAAAAACGCCACGATGTCCGGGTCCTTCATGCAGTCGGCAATCGTCGGAACACTCAGTACTTCTCCGACATTCGCCAACAGTTGATGACCTCCGTTCAAAATGCGCAACTTCATGGTCTCGTAACCATGGACGTTGTTGGTCAGTATTGCGCCGACGTTTTCGAGGGGCGGACGTCCGGCGCAGAAGGCATCCTCGATGACCCATTGACGAAAGTTCTCATGCGAGACGGGCGCTCTGTCATCGACGCCAAGGGCGCGGCATTGCGATACCAATTGGTCGGTCGTCGCTGGTACGATGCAATCCACCATCGAGTTGGGAAACGCGCCACGCCTGTCGATCCAGTTGGCCAGTTCCGGGTCGGACATGCGCGCCAATCCCACAACACAGTTTCGCAAAATCGTTCCGTTGCCCTGAAGATTGTCGCAGCTGAGCGCCGTGAACGGGTTGAGGCATTCGGCGCGCCGTCGTCTGAGTGCCGCAACCATTGCGCCAAAGGCCGTACGGGGCTGATTGGGGTTTTCTGCGTCATGACGGATATCTGCGTGATCGAAATCGAATGCGCCGCTGTTGGCATCCAGAAAATATCCCCCTTCGGTAACAGTCAGCGAAACGATCCGGGTGGCCGGGTCGGCCATCGCGTGGATGAGGGCAGCGTTGTTTTCTTCGATCGGCAGGTAATCGATCATCGGGCCAATCACCTCGGCGGACATTCCGTTTGGCCCCAACTCGATCAGCGTTGTGAGGCAATCCTGCGCCAGCAATCGTTCTCGCATGACGGCGTCATAGCTTCGCACACCCGCTCCGACGATTGCCCAGTCATGGGCCAACCCCTGCTGCATGAGCCGATGGATATACCAGGCCTGATGCGCGCGATGGAAGTTACCCAATCCTATATGAACGATGCCCGGCGTCAGATCCGTACGTTCATACATCGGAGTCTTCACGGTGGTTGGCAGCTTGGAAAGGCTCTCTTGCCGCAGCCGTGCAGGGGTTTTTGCGTTCGCCACAGGGTCCATCAGCTCATCCAATTTCCGCCGTCGACATTGTAAGTCTGCGCGACGATATACTTGGCCTCGTCAGAGGCCAGAAAAACCGCCATGCCCGTCAGGTCTTCCGCGCGCCCCATGCGGCCATATGGAACAGCTGCCGCCACTTCGCGCTTCTTCTGGCCAAGGGGCTTGCCTTCGTGTTTTGCAAAAAAGGCGTCCACGCCATCCCAGTGTTCGCCATCGACTACACCGGGGGCAATCGCGTTTACATTGATCCCATGAGAAATCAGGTTCAGCCCCGCCGATTGGGTCAGTGATATGATCGCCGCCTTGCTGGCGCAGTAGACAGCGACCAACGGTTCACCCCTTCGCCCGGCCTGCGAGGCCAAATTGATAATTCGGCCTTTGGTTCCGTGCTCGATCATATGTTTGGCGACGGCCTGCATCGTAAACAGCGCGCCCGCGACGTTGATGTCAAACACACGATTGTAGTCGGCGCGCTCGATCTCGACGAATGGTGCGGCGCTGAAGATGGCCGCGTTGTTGATCAAAATGTCGATTGGGCCGAATTGCGCCGCGGTTTTGGCTATGGCCTGATCGATGCTCTGCTGGTCGGTCACGTCCATTTCGACAGCGAAAGCCGCCGCGCCAATTTCAGCGACCGCGTCCTGCGCGCGCTGGATGTCGATGTCGGCGACTGCGACCCGCGCGCCCTCTGCCACATAGGCCTTGGCAAATGCCAATCCAATGCCCCGCGCAGCCCCTGTAATCAGGGCGGTTTTGCCCGTCAGACGTTTCATTCGATCCGCAGACCGTCTGCGTCAAATCTGTGGATCACATCGGCGCGTGGGGTCAGATGAATGCGATCCCCATGGCGAAAACCAACCTCGCCATCGGCACGAACAGTGATTGTCTCGGCCAGTCCGGTGTCGTGGACGTGGAAAAACGTGTCCGAACCGAGGTGTTCAGAGACGCTGACACGCCCGGACCATTCTCCTTCGGACTCCGACACCGCGATGTGTTCCGGGCGAATGCCGATCGTTTGCGCGCCGTGCTTTGCTGCTTCGGGCCCTTCGATGAAGTTCATCTTGGGAGAGCCAATGAATCCCGCAACAAACAGGTTTCGTGGCGTTCGGTACAGTTCCAGCGGGCTGCCAACCTGTTCGATCACGCCTGCCTGAAGTACAACGATCTTGTCCGCCATCGTCATGGCTTCGACCTGATCGTGGGTGACGTAGATCATCGTTGTCGCAAGGCGTTCATGCAGCTCGCTGATCTCCAACCGCATGCCCACCCGCAACGCTGCGTCGAGGTTTGAAAGCGGCTCATCGAACAGGAACGCGGCCGGTTCACGAACGATTGCCCGACCAATGGCGACGCGCTGGCGCTGACCACCGGACAACTGGCCCGGGCGGCGATCCAGGTAATCGGTCAGGTTCAGGACACTGGCCGCACCTTCAACCCGCTTATCGATTTCAGCCTGATCCAGTTTCGCCATGCGCAGCGGAAATGCGATGTTCTTGCGAACGGTCATATGCGGGTAAAGCGCATAAGATTGGAACACCATTGCCAGCCCCCGTTTGGCGGGCGGCACGTCTGTTGCGTCTGCTCCATCGATTTCTATGTGGCCACTGGTGATGTCTTCCAGCCCTGCGATCAGGCGCAGCAGCGTGGATTTTCCGCAGCCCGAAGGGCCGACGAAAACGGTGAACTCGCCATCTTCAATGGTCAGGTCCAGCGGAGGGATGACCTGAACGTCGCCGAAGCTTTTGGTCACGGACTTGAGTTGTATGCGTCCCATGAGGAATGCTCCTTATTTCACAGCGCCGAAGGTCAGGCCGCGGACAAGTTGTTTCTGGCTGAACCAGCCAAGGATCAGGATGGGCGCAATTGCCATGGTCGAGGCCGCGCTGAGCTTGGCAAAGAACAGGCCCTCGGGGCTGGAATAGCTGGCGATGAAGGCCGTGAGCGGTGCCGCGTCAACAGCGGTCAGATTGAGGGTCCAGAACGCCTCGTTCCACGCAAGGATAAAGTTCAGCAGGACGGTCGAAGCGATGCCGGGAATGGCCATGGGGGTTAGGACATAGAGGATTTCCTCTTTCAGCGTCGCCCCATCCATCCGCGCGGCTTCCAGAATTTCACCCGGAATTTCGCGGAAATAAGTGTAAAGCATCCAGACGATGATCGGCAGGTTGATCAGCATCAGCACCACGACCAACCCTCCGCGCGTATCCAGAAGGCCCAGTTGGATGAACAGCAAGTAGATCGGGTACAACACACCTACGGCTGGCAACATCTTGGTGGACAGCATCCACAACAGGATGTCCTTGGTTCGTTTGGACGGAACAAACGCCATCGCCCAGGCGGCGGGGACGGCGATGATCACGCCCAGCATGGTCGACCCACCGGCGATGATCACCGAATTCCACAAGAACCGCATATAGTCCGAGCGTTCCTGCACGATGGCGTAGTTTTCCAGCGTCCAGTCAAAGTTCAAAAACAGGGGCGGGCTGGCAATGGCCTGCGCTTCGGTTTTGAAGCTGGTCAGGATCGTCCAGAGGATCGGGAAGAAAATCAGCAGTCCAACAGCCCAGGCAAGGGCGGTGTTCAGCGATTTGCGTCGAGATGTGACAGCGCGGGCCATGGGTTTTCCTCCTCACGCGTCCAGGTTCTTGCCGACGATGCGCATCAGGAAGATCGCAACGATATTGGCAAGGATGATTGCGTAGACACCTCCGGCTGATCCAAGGCCGACATTCTGGCTTTCCAACACGCGCTGGAAGATCAGGTAGGTGAGTGTACGGGTGCCGAAAGCGCCGCCGGTGGTCACGAAGATCTCGGCGAAAATCGACAAAAGAAAGATTGTTTGGATCAGGATCACAATGGTGATCGCACGGCCCAGATGCGGCAGAATGATGTGATAAAAGCGCTTCAACGGCGGTGCACCATCCATCTCGGCTGCTTCCAGTTGCTCGCTGTCCAGCGACTGAATGGCGGTCAACAGGATCAGCGTTGCAAAGGGCAGCCATTGCCACGAAACGATCATGATGATCGAGGTCATCGACGCCTCGGACAACCACGAGATCGGCTCGGCCCCGAAAAAACGCCACAGATGGGCCAGCAAACCATTGACCGGGTCCATAAACATGTTCTTCCACACCAGCGCAGACACGGTGGGCATGACGAAGAACGGCGCGATGACAAGGATTCGGACAACGCCTTGCCCCCACATCGGCTGATCCAGCAGCATGGCAAGCAGAATTCCGAGAATGACGGTTATGATCAGAACACCGCCAACAATGACCAATGTTGCCTGCACCGCGGGCCAGAATGTACTGGACGAGACAAAGCGGACATAGTTGTCGAACCCGACCCAGCCCAGATCACCCCCGCGCAGAGGCAGATATTTTTTGAAAGAAAAGTACAGCGTCATCGTTAATGGCACGAGCATCCAGCCAAGCAGCAGGACCACTGCGGGTGCCATCATCAGGCGAGCAACGGATCGGGAGTGTTGAGTAGCCATTACGCAAACCCTCTCTGTTCAGGCGTAACTCAGCCTGCGAGAAAAACGCGAGTTGTGGAAGTGGAGAGAGCAGGGGACAGATTACCTGTCCCCTACTGGGAGGGATGCCTCAGTACCCTGCGGCTTCCATTTCTTCGGCTGTAAAGGCCTGCGCCTTTTCAAGCGCTTCATCTACAGTCTGCTGTCCGGCATAAACCGCCGAGAATTCCTGACTGACCTGTGTGGCAATGCCCGCGAATTCCGGGATCGCAACGAACTGGATGCCAGTATAGGGTGTTGGCTTGGCACAGCAGTTCTGCGGGTCGGCCAACAGGATCGACTCGAGCGTCATCTTGGCGAACGGAATGTCCTTGTAGTTCGCGTTCTCATAAAGCGAGGTACGCGCGCCCGGAGGGACATTGGCCCAACCTTCGTTTTCCGCCACCAGTTCGATGTAATCCTTCGAGGTCGCCCATTCGATGAACTGCTTGGCTGCATCCTCTTTCTGGGTTCCCGCCGGAATGGCCAGTGCCCAGGCCCACAGCCAGTTGGCGCGCTTGTCGACGCCTTCCGAATTTGGTGCCAGTACAAACCCGACCTTGTCCGCGACAGTTGAATCATCCGGATTTGTCACGAAGGACGCCGCAACAGTGGCGTCGATCCACATTCCGCACTTGCCCTGCTGGAACAGCGACAGGTTTTCGTTGAAGCCGTTGGTCGCGTAACCGGCAGGGCCGGATTCATTCATCATGTCGACAAAAAAGGTCAGCGCCTCTTTCCATTCCGGCTGATCAAACTGAGGTTTCCAGTCTTCATCAAACCATCGCGCACCAAAGGAATTCGCGGTCACAGTGATAAAGGCACCGCCCTCACCCCAACCGGCCTTGCCGCGCAGGCAGATGCCGTTGATGTCGTTGTCGCGGTCCGTCATCGCAGCCGCCGCCTCGCGGATAAACTGCCATGTCGGCGCCTCAGGCATCTCCATCCCGGCCTTTTCCATCAGATCGGTGCGATACATGATCATCGAGCTTTCGCCATAGAACGGTGCCGCATACAGCGTGCCCTCATGGCTCAGGCCAGCCGCCGTCGCAGGAAGCAGATCGCCGACATCATATTCCTCTGACAGTCCATCCAAAGGAACCAACCAGCCATTCGCGCCCCAGATCGGCGTTTCGTACATGCCGATGGTCATGATATCGAACTGACCGCCCTTGGTGGTGATGTCGGTGGTAACACGCTGACGCAAGACGTTCTCCTCCAGCGTCACCCATTCCACGTCGATACCAGTCGCCTCGGTAAAGTTGTCGGTATAGCCCTGCATCCGAATCATGTCGCCATTATTGACGGTTGCGATCGTGATCGTTTCTGCATGGGCCGCGGCCGTTGCGACAAAGGTTAAAGCCGTCGCCGCACGAAGTGCGTTCTTCAAATACATCCTTGTCCTCCCTGAGCTTGGATGCCGTACACAGAAAGTAGTGTTTAAATTGTCGCGGCATCAATAAAAACTTTACGCGCGTTAAAAGTTGTTGGTTACGCGGAATCCCTCAAAACCAATCTTGCGGGAAACAACGTTTCTGATCGCGTCTTGAATTTCCCTCCACTTTCAATGAGTTGAAACAGGGTTTCGACGCTGCGAACGGCGACATTGTCATAGTCATGAGCCGCCGTTGTCAGGGATGGGCAAGTGAACTGCGCAAAGGGATGGTCATCATTTGAGGCCACGCGCAGCGCGCAACTGTCATCACGACCGACGCGAATCCCCTGTTTGTAGCAAGCTGCAAGAAAGCCAATGGCTAGTCGATCATTGCTGCATAGTACCGAGTCGGTTCGCAAACCGCGTTCTTCCAGAACTTTCAGCGCCCCTCTTTGGCCGATTTCTTCAAACGCCCAGCCTTTGCCTTCAACTTTGATAATATGCGGCTCGAGTCCGAGACGTTCCATCACTTTGATATAGGCTTTCCTTCGCTTGTTGGCGTTTGGGTTCGCAGGTGTGCGCATTTCAAAGAACGAAGGCGGTTCACCAGTGCGGGTCATGTATTCGACGGTTTGCGAAACAAAACTGAAGTTATCAGAACCAACGAATGCAGCCCCCAAACCATCGAGATTACTGTCAAACAAGATCGTCGGAACATTGGCACAGAATTTCTCTATTGCTGATCTGTCCGAAACGCGTCCGAGAGGCGCCAAAAGTACCCCTGCCGGCTTCATGGATTGCAGACCGTCCAGAATTTCGTTTTCCAGCTTTTGTTCACCATGAGAGCTGAACAGGAACGGACGGTATCCGGCCGCGATACAGCTTTGTTCCAGATAGCGTGCGATTTCTGCAAAGAACGGATCGGCCAGATACGGTACGACGATACCGATATTCTTGGTAAGCTTCCGGTTCTGGTTCACCGCGTAAATGTTGGGGCGATAGTCGAACCGTTCCAGCGCCTCTTCTATTCGGGCCGCGTCGTGGGGCGAACGCTGTCGGGATCGTGAAAGTATTTGGATACCGTGGGGCGCGAGATGCCGCTGAGCGCTGCAAACTCTTCCATATTCTTTATCTTGGTCATGCCAGTCTGCCTGCTGGTTTTGTTCGCCGTGAATTTATCATAGATTTACATATTCTTTGCGCGCGCTAATAAATCAATAGCCAGAGCGTCCTCACGCAACCAGCGCGCGACAAGGCGTTCAAAGGGTTTCGAGAGCGAAGCCGGTCTTTTGGCAAGATTCATTCAAATTGATGACAAGGCTGGCAAAACGTATCCAGGAAGGTCTGTGTGTAGCTTGGCCGGCGCTTACGGCCGATAACTGTGGACTGAACAGCAGGCTTGGAAGGGGTAAGAAAAAGGCTAGAATATTATGATCAAACACTGAACCCAAATTCTTGACGATCTTATCTAAGCGATTGGTTTTAAACTATGGATGCTATTGCCCAACTGACCAATTGGATGATTGCCGAGGGGCGTCGTTCGGATGACCCGGAAAAAGTGGTGTCATATTTCTGTTCGTCTCTGATCGAGGCGGGTGTGCCGCTCTGGCGGGTCAATATCGGTCAGCGTTTCGCCAATCCGCTGCTCATCGCATGGGGGATCGTCTGGACACCGGATGGCACCGAAAGCTATGACGTAACACATGAGACCATGCTGACGGATGGGTATGTCGGCAGCTCATTCGAATACATTCTTGAACACCGGAACCCACTTCACAAAAGTCTGCGGCAACTGGACCCCAGGACTGAGCACTCATCATATCTTGATTTCGCTGAGCTGGGTGGCACCGATTACTATGCTACGCTGCTTTATTACGGAGACGGATCGCTGCACGGCTGCACTTTTGTCACCCGGTCGCCAGAAGGCTTCTCGCCCCGGCATCTGAAAATGATTGAGGATGCATTGCCCGCTTTGTCCTCTGCTCTGGAACCGGTCACGATGCGCAAGTCGTCCAAAGGTCTTCTGAGAACCTATCTTGGCGATGGGCCCTCTGATGCTGTGTGGAACGGGAGGATCAAGCGAGGGGAACTCACGACCCTTGACGCAGTTGTCATGTTCTCTGACCTGCGCGGTTTCACCGCTCTTTCGGACAGGGCATCCGAAGAGGACGTTTTCGACATGCTGAGTGGATATTTTGATCTGGTCGTGCAGTCTGTCGAAGAGAATGGCGGCGACATTCTCAAGTTTATGGGAGACGGCATTCTGTCGATATTCACCGTCGCGACACAGCAAGATTTGAACGACCAATGCAAAAGGGCAGCACGGGCCGCTCAAAGCGTATTGACCGGTTTGGCCGCACTCAACCATCGCCGCGAAGAGGCTCGGAAGCCGCCGTTGGATATAGGCATCGGGATCAATGTCGGACAGGTCAGCTATGGCAATATCGGCAGTCCCGGCAGGCTGGATTTCACTGTTCTGGGTAGGGCAGTCAACCTCGCAAGCCGTATTGAGGGGTTGACGAAATCCCTGGGCCAAAGAGTTCTGGCGACGTCAGCCGTTGCCGCTGCTTCGCCTGACCTGTTCTCTGCTTGTGGGTTTCACGAAGTTCGAGGGCTTGCCGGATCCATCGAGTTGTACTCTCTCGTCGAAAAGGAGCATCAAGGCAGTCCCATACCGGATCGCCACATTGATCCGGACAACATGGATTGAGAATCGCAAGCTTCTACATTGTCCTCAATGGCCGGTTTCGATTTGGGCTGCGGGCGACCGGGCCTCGCACTGCGCTGACTAAGGTCCCGTCGCAGGACCCTTGGACGAAACGTATTCGAGTTCAAGGGCCTGGGCGCATCCGAAGCTGATGCTGCGGACACACCTGGCCTTTTCGTGTCACAAAGCAATCCGGGCCGAGGTCATGGCTTTTCCGTAACCACCCGCCATGAGGCCGTGATCGCACCATTCTCGATGTCAAGTTCGACCTTTATCAGGCTCGGGCTTGCCGGGTTCATAAACACCCCTTGTTCGATTTCAAATGATCGCTGAGACGTGCCGCCGAAATCATGCAACACGCATGCAAGTGGCCCAGGTGCCATCCCCGTGGCGGCTTCTTCATCTATCGCGTATCTGGGTGCGAACATACGGGTTGTGGCGTCCCGGCTGGTGATTGAAGGGTCTTTCGTGAATACGTAATAGCCAATCAGATCCAGTTGCTCGCTGATTTGCTTGATTTTGGCCAAATCTGGTCTGATTTTGGCAAGGCCCGCCGCATCCGAAAGACCGACGAGGATGAAGCTGTTGCCGGTGTTGACCAAAACCGGAGCAAACCTCTGATCCAGGTCAGTTTTGTCGACCCCGAGAGAGCTCAGCACATCGTCGAGTTTCACGCCCTTTTAGATCCATTCCTGAGCACCCGAGTAGCGTGGGGCCAATTGTTCCATATAGGCGGCGCCGTCTTTCGTGAGTATGCGCCTGGGGCCATCAATAGTTTCCTTTGACGTATCGGGCTTGGGGATCCGGCCAAGTGCATCAAGGTGAGAGAAGGCGGCGATTGTTGCATGACCGCAATGAGCGATGCGCCGGTTCGGTGTGAAGAAATCCAGCTTGAAGCCTTCCGTCTTGGACCGCGAGACAAACGCCGTCTCGGACAATCCAACTCTTGCCGCCGCGGTTTGCATATCTTGCGCGCTCAGATCATCAGCGTCCAGAACGACGCCTGCGGGGTTTCCTCCGGTGCCGCCATCGACAAACCCGTGCACGATTTCAACCGTGACTTCCTTGGCAGTGTTTGTTTGCGTATTCATTGATCGTCTCCAAACATGAGGCCGCGCCTTTGATCGAGGCGCGGCCAGTTGCGCATCAGTTGCCGGCGGCGGTGATGCAATGCAGGAATGCGGTCATCCGTTCCGCAATTTCAGGCCCATATTCTTCCAGCGCGAAGTGTCCGGTATCAAGCAGATGAAACTCAAGATCCTTCAGGTCGCGTTGATAGGGTAGGGCGCCTTCGGCCGGAAAGATGTGATCATTCTTACCCCACATCAGCAGCGCAGGTGGTTGATGCTCACGAAACAACGCCTGCCATTTCGGGTACTCGGCAACGTTGGTGCCGTAGTCCAGGAAAAGTTCAAGTTGCACCTCCTGATTGCCTTCGCGATCAAGCAGGTATTGGACGTGCCAATAGTTGTCCGGGTTGATCAGTTCCGGCCTCTGTACACCGTGGGTGAACTGCCACTTGGTCGCATCCAGAGTAAGAAACCCACGAAGCTGGTCGCCATTCTCTTTCGAGGGGTCGGCCCAATAGGCTTTGATCGGGTCCCAGAATTCGCGCAGCCCTTCCTCATACGCATTGCCGTTCTGAATGACGAAGCCGGTGACCCGTTCGGGCTGTTCGGCAAACATCCGGAATCCAACCGGGGCACCATAGTCCATCAGATAGACCGCGTATTGATCGACACCCTTCCGATCCAGCAGGGAGGTCATGATTTCGGCGATATTCGCAAAGGAATACTCGAAATCTTCGGCTTGCGGCATGTCCGACGCCCCAAATCCGGGGAAATCGGGCGCAATCACGTGATAGTGCTTGGCCAGCTCGGGGATAAGGTTGCGGAACATATGTGACGAGGTCGGAAACCCATGAAGCAACAGAACGGTTGGCCTGCTCGGGTCTCCGGCCTCACGATAGGCGATATTGACCTCGCCGATTTTTTCTGCGCGGAAACTGACCGCTTGGGTGGCTTCAATGCCGGTCTCACTTGCGATTGCAGGGGCCGGAGTTAATGGCACCGCGATGGTAAGCGCGAGAAGACTGGCGCTGAGGATGGATTTCAAATTGCGCGACATGGGTATTTCCTTTCTTGGGGTTTTGGGGCGCGTCTGAACGCGCGGGGTTCAGCATCGGTCAGCGTTTATGGCCGGGCTTTTCGTTGCGCTCTGCGTTTTGAGCTTTCAGTTCCGCCAGTTCATCGCGAAGCGGCGCCATGTGCTCTTCAAACTCTTCCAGGGTCAGGCGTTGGGGGATGTGCTGCGGGCAGTTCCAGTCCATCGCTTCAAGCTTGATCACAATGGCCCGCTCTGGGTGGCCCCTGTAATTCGGGTCATGCAAACGTTGCATCAGGGCCGGATCATCCGCGCCATCAACAAGTTTCGCCCGGCCCCAGATCTTGAGGCGTCTCCGGTTGGGATAGTCCATCAGGATCAATGAAATGCGGTCGTTGTTCAGCAGGTTACCTGCGCTCAGATATTGCCGGTTGCCGCGAAAATCCGCGTAGGCAAGCGTCCGTTCATCCAGCACTTTCAGAAAGCCTGCCGGTCCGCCGCGGAATTGAACATAAGGCCAGCCGGTTTCAGAGACGGTCGCCTGATAGAAGCCGTCCCTTTGTGCGATGAAGCTGGCTTCGACCGGGCTGATGAGGTCTTCCTGAACAGCGCCGGCCAGAAACTTTGCGTAGCCTTCAGCCGATCCGTTCTTGGCCTGTGTTGCACGTACGGAAGGCGTAAAACTGATTTCTGCAAATGGGCGTGTCATTGAATTCTCCATCTCAGCCGGGCAGAGCCCTGGGGTTGAGGTGAAGCTAGTCAAAGCCTTGGTGTTGCAGAATATCCCTATTTGGCAATATATTATTCCAAAATATGGAATAGTTGTTTGGATAGATTTCACGCACTGAGCGTTTTTGTGAAGGTGGCCGAGCTGAAAGGCTTTGCGGCCGCGGCGCGCCACCTCAATATGTCGCCACCAACGGTAACCCGACTGGTCTCCATGCTGGAGGACAGCCTGGGGCTTCGTCTTTTTGTGCGCACCACGCGATCAGTCATGCTGACGGACAGCGGGCGAAGGTTTTTTGAAGATGCCAGACGCATTTTGATGGATCTCGAGGAGGCAGAGCGTGCCGCCGTCGGATCCTATGCCGAACCGACCGGGGAACTCAGCGTGACCGCATCGGTGTTGTTCGGCCGCATGTTCGTCACTCCGATTCTGGGTGAATTTCTGGAACTGCATCCAAAGATCTCTGCGCGCACTCTCTATGTGGACCGCGTGGTCAATCTGGTGGATGAGGGCCTCGACGTCGGCATCAGGATTGGAAATCTTGCAGACTCAAGCCTGATGGCCTTGAGATGCGGTGCGGTGAGGCAGGTCGTGTTTGCCGCTCCGGCATATCTCGATACGCGCGGCGAACCAGACACACCCGACGACCTGGCCAATCACGCCATCATAAACTCAACCGCCCTGCACGCCTCGGCCCAATGGCATTTTCAAAAAAGCGAAATGGTTATGACAAAGCGCGTAAACCCGCGCATCAGCATGAACACCAATGACGCGGTGATCGAGCTGGCCCTGCAAGGGCATGGCATCGGGCGGCTTTTATCCTATCAGGTTGCACCCTACGTTGCGGACGGGCGGCTCAGGACCGTTCTGAATTCGTATGAACCACCCGAGGTCCCCATCCATCTTGTGCATCAAGAGGGCCGCACCGTGTCTGCAAAAGTGCGCGCTTTTGTCGATTTTGCGGCCAAGCGTCTCAAATCCGACCCCTATTTGGATGGATTCCGACACAGGCCTGAGAGTTAGGCCAAAAGATTCGCTGAACCACGCCATCCGGTCGCGGCCAGCATCACCACGGTCCTGACCGGCAGATCACTCTGGGCATGCCCTTTGAGGTGATACAGCGCGGGGTCTGCCCATATGCGAACATGTGCAACAAAGCTCGCCACCAACCGGATTTGCCGGCACGAAACTGAAATCTCAGATCCCGGGTGCACACGCTTTTCGAAGCGATAGGGCCAGCATTGAGCATGCAATCACGTTTGACCCATGGTTTAATCGGTCTTGCCCCAAGCATCGTGCGCGATCAGCGCGGCCTCGACCCGGTTTCGGGCGTGGAGCTTGGACAGGATCGCCGTCATGTAGTGCTTTACGGTTTTTTCCTGAAGATCCAGTTGATCTGCGATCTCCCGATTGCTCATCCCCTTCGCCACACGTCGAAGTATTTCTTCCTCGCGATGCGTGAGATCATCCAGAACATCACTGTCTTTGGAAGCTTCCGCCTCTCTGTTGATCTGAAGCAGCACGCGCGAGGCCAACCCGGGCGACACGAATCCTTCACCTGCGGCGATGCTGCGCAATGAGGCTGTCAATTCGCTGGCTGTCACACCTTTGACGATGTAGCCGATTGCCCCTGCTTCCAAAGCATCCGCAACGTCACTGTTGTTTTCCGAGACCGTCAATATCGCGATGAATGGCGGGTTTGCCATAGCCGCGATTTTTCGCGTCGCATTTATGCCGCCCCCGGGCATCGAAAGATCGAGGATGGCGATGTCAGGTTGATGAATGCCGACAAGTGAAATTGCCTCATCCGCGCTCGAGCCGGCAGCGAGAACTTCGAACCCATCGGCTTCGTCCAATGTCCGGTGCAAACCGTCCCTGAAAATCGGGTGATCATCCGCTATTACGACAGATGTTGTCATGACGTACTCATCTTTCTGGGAAATAATGTCATTGTGACAGAGGTGCCTTTGCCAGGGCTTGACCAGACTTCGAACCTGCCACCGATACTCTCAACACGATCTCGCAAACCCAGAAGCCCCTGGCCTCCATCGTCGCGCAGTACTTTTCCGTCCGAGGGGTCAAATCCGGGCCCGTCATCGTCGACATGAATGACGACCCGATCGTCATGCGCCTTGCAAATGACGGTGCATCGAGAATTCGGAGCATACCTGGCGGCATTGGAAAGCGTTTCCTGAAGGAACCGAAAAACACACAACTTGTCGGAGACGGACAACTCGATCGTCTGGCTTCCCTGAAGTGAAACTTCTGGCCGCAGCGGGCTGTGTTCCGAGTGATCTTCTATGGCTCTTTTCACCACATCAATCAGCGCCAGATTGTCGATGTCCGGAGCGGACAAGCCCCGCGACAACGCACGAATTTCGGCCAGGGACTTCTGCAAAGACTGTTGTATTTCCTCAGCTTCCGCAGGCTTTTCTGGCCTGTCCGAGAACGCCGCCTCCAACCTGAGGGCCGCAAGGGACAGGTATTGAGCTGGGCCGTCATGAAGCTCGGAACCAAGTTTCTTCAGAAAGCGATCCGTTTGCGTGGCATATCGTTCCGACGCTTCGACCACGCGCGACCGCAGCCTGGCGTTCTGCTCTGCCATCTGCTCACTCTCTTTCAGACGCCGCTCCAACAGGCGCCCCTGGCGTCGAATGGTGTTGTCACCGATTGCCACGATGGAAAACAGCACGATTGTACTTGCTGTAAATGCTGACCCGACGACCAGCCAGCTTGTCCGGCGGGCTCTGGCCATATCAACTTCCAGCTGTTCAGCTTTCTCGTAAAACTCTGCAACTGCGATGATATCTCCTGACCAGAGTTCTCGGATCGGGCTGTACACTTCAAGTAGCGGGATCCCAAGTGCTGCTTCTGCGGCGCTTTCAGCATGGTCGAGATCTTCGAAAGAACCCGAAATCTCTCCGCTCCAGGCTCGGCTCAGATCATCAGTCGGGTCGAAGCGGCGTCCAATGATGGTTGGATCCGATGCGTGCGCGATCACGCCGCCTTGTTTCCAAAACTTGAAGGACACAATGCGGTCCCGCATTGGCTGGGTCATGAATATTTCGTCCAGTGCCCGCCTTGCTTGATCTGAGAGACGATCCCCGTATGCAAGTTCCTGGCTGAGAGGGGATACGATGCTCTCCATATACAGCGCTGCGGAATTGGCTGAATTTTGCACAACTGCATTCTCGATCCGATTTGACACCCATACGCCAACTATCGCGGTGGCCGTTCCCATCACGACAATGCAGGCCGCAAGGAAAACTCGCGACAATGACCAATTGCGAACTGACAGATCGGAAATCTCGGGTCTCATTTCGTGTTCAACTATGAACGACAATCCCTGACCGCACCACCGACCTTGGTCTGAACTCATCAGCGTTCGGTTTCAGAATTTGGATCATGTCGACCCCTTGATCGCGCAATCGCGCAGGCGGCGGACAGAAGGCACGCGTGGCCTTGCAGGAGGTACACGGAGTTCGCTCAAAACTCCGTCCAGACGACCAGCGCATCGGCCCAAAGCCGTCCTCGGAGGAGCCACACCTACGGGCGAGTATTTTTTTGTCACCCCGGCAGAGCAATGGACAGGCGTTCAACCAAAGCTCTTTGCACAATGGCAAATCTGGGAGTGCGCGCTATCTCGTCCAGTGTCGCCACCCACAGCGGAACGTCTATTCCGGGATCAATTTCTGACGACCGATGAAGCCGAGGATCCGCATTCCCGATAAACGAGGGCAGAAACGCTTTGCCCACCCCGGATGCCGCCATCTGCTGAAGCACCAAAAAGCTGTCTGCCCCGTTGGCCATCTCATCGGCGCTGACATGTTCGGCCAACCATTTGGCGGGAAGCGAGCGGCTCAACGCCCCATCAAGCCTCATCCATTTTCGGTTTGGGGAACCATCGTCAAAAACGCCGAATGACAATGTTCCCGCTCGTTCGCTGACAAGCCCTTCTTCAAGTTTGATCGAGGGTCGCACGGCGATGTCCGCGGTCAACCTCGACAGATCATGATGGCTGTTGCCACTTAACAAAGTCAGTTCCAAGCCGGGGTAAAGCCGCGATATCTCAGTCAATATTTGGGGCAGTACAAGCTGACAAAGGCTGTCCGTGGACGCAATGCGGACTTGACCCGCAGGGGACCGGTTTGCCCCAACTATTGCCCGCTCTACGGAAAGTACGGCCTCTTCAACGCTTTCCATCGCCGAAAGAATGGCTCTGGCCTCGGGCAGGGCGGTGTACCCTGACGGGTGTTTTTGAAAGATCACGCATCCAAAACGGTCTTCAAGCGCGGCGACTCTACGCAGCACTGTTGCATGAGTGACACCCAGCGCCCCGGCAGCCGCATTCAGTGATCCGTGTTTCCTTACGGCCAGCGCGTATCGAAGATCATCCCAGTTTTGGTTGTGCATAAATTAACAAGGAACGACGAGTAACAAACAATTACAAGAAAAATTGTTCAGGTTAATATCCGACGCATTGAACAGGGAGACGCACAATGATCAAGAAAATCCCGGCCGTTGCGGCAGGTTTGTTGTCGGTAGCTATCATTGGATCAGCCATCGCCCATGAAAGCGAAAATCCTGCGGTGAAGGCTCGGACCTCAATCATGCAGCTCTATTCCTTCAATCTTGGCACATTGGGCGGCATGGCCAAGGGAGAGGTTGAATATGATGCCGAGGCAGCAACACGGGCCGCAAATAACCTGGTTGTTCTGACGCAGATCGATCAAGCTGCGATGTGGCCTGCCGGATCCGACAATGCGTCCGACCCGTCCACCCGAGCCTTGCCAGCCATCTGGGAGAACTTCCCGGATGTAAGTGCAAAAGGTCAGGCCATGGCTGAAGCCGCGGTTGCGATGCAGGCGGCGGCAGGCCAGGATGTCGATGCCCTGAAAGCGGCGATGGGTGATCTGGGCGGATCGTGCTCGGCATGTCACAAAGCTTACAGGGCGCCGAAAGACTAAAGGAGCGCTGGCCATGCGGCGTTTGTTCATTTTCGCCGCAGGTATCGCTGTACTGGTCGGGCTGGTCGGTTTGGTGCTGACCCGTCCGAAAACAGTTGACCAGACACAACTGAACGGGGTTGTTCCGGATCTCAGTCGAGGTGAGACAGTGTTTTACGCGGCTGGATGCGCGTCCTGTCATTCTGCTCCGAACGCAACGGGTGAGGAAAAGCTGGTGCTCGCTGGCGGCCGTCGGTTTGCGTCGGATTTCGGCACGTTCATAGCCCCGAACATATCCAGTGATCCGGTTACCGGCATCGGATCGTGGTCCGCATTGGATCTGGCCAATGCTCTGCTTCACGGGACCGGGCCCGAAGGACAGCATTATTTCCCCGCATTTCCCTATACATCCTACGCCAACATGTCAGCCGAGGACGTTGTTTCGCTGCATGCCTTCCTCGGCACTCTGCCGGCGGTTCCAACCCAAAGCGCAGCGCACGAGGTTGGCTTTCCCTTCAATATTCGACGCGGGCTGGGCGGGTGGAAGCTGTTGTATCTGAAACCGGGCTGGGTTGTGCAAGGCGATCTGACTGACCAGCAAATTCAAGGCCGATACTTGGTAGAGGCGTTGGGACATTGCGCAGAATGTCACACGCCGCGCAACGCGCTAGGGGGCCTGAAACGCGATCTCTGGCTGACAGGTGCACCAAACCCCAGCGGAAAGGGACGCATCCCCGGGCTGACTTCTGCCCAACTGGATTGGTCCGAGGCTGATATTGCCGAATATCTGAAATCCGGCTTCACACCGGACTATGACAGCGCGGGTGGTGAGATGGTGGAAGTCATCGAAAACACATCCCGCCTTACGGATGACGACCGTCTGGCGATTGCGGCCTATCTCAAGGCCGTGCCCGCGTCACCGACAGGCTCGCCGTCAGAGTAACCCTTTTTGGCGCCATGCGGCCGATGCCAGACGTCCTTGCCAGCCGTCAGCACGAAGCCGCAAGGCCTATTCCCTTTTCGCCAAACTCCTGTTTTACGTTCTGGGCACCGGAACGCAGCACACGCCCGCGTTTCTGTTCAGTATTGATTGAGGGTCGTGGCCAAATGACACAAAAGATAGCGCTTTGGTCCATTCCGATATCCCTGGCGGTACTGGCCCTGAAGCTGCTGGCCTGGTGGCTGACAGGTTCGGTGGCGTTGTTGTCGGACGCGATGGAATCCACCGTCAATGTCTTGGCGGCCCTGCTGGCTTATTTTGCGGTTCGGGTCGCAAACAAGCCCCCTGATGAAAACCACCCCTTTGGTCACAAGAAAGCCGAGTATCTTTCCGCTGTCGTCGAAGGCGCATTGATTGTGTTGGCGGCGTTCTTGATCATCAGAGAGGCCGTGCTGGCACTTCCCACCCCACATCTTGAGGATGCGCCTTTTCTTGGAATCGCCGTCAATGTCATTGCAACGGGCGTGAATGGCGCATGGGCCTACTTGTTACTCAAAATCGGCAGGCGTGAGGGTTCACCTGCATTGGAGGCAAGCTCGCGGCACATTTTTACAGACGTCATGACGTCAGCGGGTGTCATCGCGGGGCTCATACTTGCACTTGTCACCGGCTGGCTGATCCTTGACCCGATCCTAGCAATCCTGGTCGCGCTGAACATCCTGTGGGAAGGTTGGAAAGTCATTCGTGCGTCCGTTGACGGGCTGATGGATGTAAGCCTTTCTGACCATGACTTGCAGGTTGTTTCCAGCACCATTGAAAGCAACCTAGGTGCTGCGCTGGAATATCACGACCTCAAGGGGCGTAGATCCGCGAATGTCATCTTCGTCGAGTTTCACCTCGTTGTGGACGGCGCAATGTCGGTCAGCGCGGCCCATGACATCTGCAATGAAATCGAACACGCATTGGAACGTCTTTATCCGGGTTCCGTCTTTTTCATTCATCTCGAACCCGATGATGAGTTGAAGGGCAACGGAGCAAAACCCAGCCAGGTTTCTTAAACCAATCGGTGCAACTGAATGCGGCGCAAGTCGTGGTCATGGATGGGACGTTCGGCCTGCAATTCATCAGACCTAAGCCCGATGTCGGGACGCAAAGCCCCGGATAATCTGTCACCGACACCATGAATTGGGTCGAACAGAACTGGAGGCGAAAAAATGAAATTTCAAGGAAAACTGGGCCAGCTTCTCAGCACAGCAGCTCTGGCTTCGTTGATTGCCGCGACGCCTTACGTGCCGAAGTTTGACACGGAAGGTCGCCTGCACCTTGAACCAGCCTATGCCTTTGCCAAAAGCAGCAGCGGAAAAGATGGAGATGGTGGCGATGATGACCGGGGGGATGATCGCGGCGGCGAACGGGACGACAACTCGGGGTCGGGCAACAGTGGTCGCGGTGGTGATCGCGACGACGACAGGGACGATGACCGCGACGATGATCGGGACGACGATCGGGACGACAATTCCGGATCCGGCAAAGGTGGTCGCGACGACGATGACGATGACTCGAAGCGTTCAAATCGAGGCAGCGGCAAAAAGGATCAATCCCGGTCAGGCGGCGGATCATCGCGCTCTGCCGGCATAACGAAGGTTGAGACGAACGCCAACGGCATCGAAGTGCGCTATGCCGATGGAACCAAGGAAGAAATCGAAAACGGTCGGTATGAAAGAAAGAATGCTCAGAACCGCACTGTGGAAGAACGGCTGGCGACAGGCGCCGATGTCTCAAGGCTCCGGTCATTGGCAGATGGTATCTCCATCGACAACGTGCGCGCGTCCGGCCAAGGAGGTTCTGCGGGAAGCCGCCCGACGAAGGTTGAACGTCAGGGCAACAATATCGAAGTGAACTATGCCAATGGCTGGAAAGAAGAGATCGAGTTTGGCCGTTACGAATTGAAGGACCCGTTCAACCGGACCGTTGTCGAGAGAAATGCAACCGCCGCTGACCGCCGGAGATTGCAGGCGGCAGCCAACTAGGCAACAATAACAGGTCGAAAGACAAAAGGCGGCTCCTCATCGTCAGAGGCCGCCTTTTCCTATCGTCATTGCCGCCGGTTATTGGCGTACTGCATTGCGATCAAGGGCTTCTTGCCCAAAGTGCTGACGCAAGATCCCGCCTAATACGACAGGCACGGGTATAAATGTCGCAACCCGCCATGACCCGAAGTTTCATGTATGTCCTGCCCCTTTCGCGCTTGCAACAACAACCCATCCACTGGTTGTGAACCCTAATCCTAGCGTTCACCGCGCCGATAGGGTGCCATCAGCGCAGCAGGCACCTCGGCCCTGCGGGCGACGAGAACGAGCGCGACGATGGAAAGCACATAGGGCGCCATCAGGAAGAGTTGATATGGCACGCCTTCAATCGCCGTTTGCAGCCGCAATTGGTATGCATCGAAAAAGGCAAACAACACGGCGCCAATCAACGCCTTGCCGGGCCGCCAGCTTGCGAACACAACCAGCGCGATGCAGATCCAGCCGCGTCCTTGAACCATGCCCGGAAAAAAACTGTTGAACGCCGTTGTCGTCAGGAACGCGCCACCCACTGCCATCAACGCCGATCCGAGAACCACTGCACCAACGCGAATACGGATGGGGTTCAGCCCCTGCGCCTCGACCGCGTGCGGGTTTTCACCTGTCATGCGAATGGCCAGCCCCAACGGTGTCCGGGCAAGGACGTAAGCCATCACAGCCACCGCAAACAGCGCCAGATAGGTCGGCAGGGCCTGGGAAAACAGGATCGGACCCAGAATGGGGATGTCGGAAACACCCGGAACATCGAGAGGCTGGAAAGGTTCTATCGTCGGGGGCAGATCGCCCACTTCAACAAGCAACCGGTAAAGGTAGTAAGCCAACGCGGACGCAAACAGCGTAATGCCAAGCCCCGATACATGTTGCGACAAACCAAGCGGGACCGTCAGCATGGCGTGCAGCAATCCCATCACCGCGCCGCAAAGCGCGGCAATCATCAGGCCCACCAGCAAAGGTGCGCCCATGTAGACGGCAAGCCAACCGCTCATCGCGCCCATGGTCATGATCCCCTCGATCCCCAGATTGAGAACACCCGAACGTTCACAGAGCAACGCGCCGAGGACTCCGAAAATAAGCGGCGTTGCAATGCGCAGCACGGACGCCCAGAGGCTGGTATTCAGCAGCAGATCAATTGCATCACTCATCGGCGCACCCGGTAAGTTGTGAAAAGAAGGGCCACGATCATGGTGAGCAGGCAGAGCGCCACGATCACATCGGCAATGAAGCTGGGAACGCCGGTTGCGCGGCTCATGGCGTCGGCCCCGACAAAAACTGTGGCAACGAATACGGCGGCGGCGACCACACCGGCCGGATGCAATGCGGCAAGCATTGCGACGACGATGCCGGCATAGCCGAATCCGGGGCTCATGGTCGTGGTGACCCCGGCTGTAACACCCATGACTTCGACGGAACCTGCCAGACCCGCCAAAGCACCGGAGAGCAGAGCCACAGCCATGATCGTTCGGGGCAGAGAAACTCCGGCAAAGGCAGCGGCACTGGCGTTCAAGCCTGCGGCGCGTGTTTCAGCGCCAAAAACCGTGCGGGCCAAGATCAGCCAAACAACACCTGCTGCCGCGATGGCAAAAAGCAGCCCGATATGAAGGCGCGTGCGGGGGATAAGATCCGGCAGGCGGTACTCTCCGCTCACTGGCACGGAGGAAGGCCAGCCAAAGGCCATCGGATCGCGCATCGGACCCTCGATCATGAGGCCGACGAAAAGGATCACAATGAAGTTGAGCAGCAGGGTCGTCACCACCTCATCCACCCCGAAACGCAGGCGCAAATAAGCGGGGCCCGCCAACAGGGCCGCACCCGCCGCCATGCCCGCCAGCATCAAAATCGGTATACCGATCCACCCGGGAACCCCGAGAGAATGCCCGATCCAGGCGGTAATCAGTGCGCCGACAAAGAACTGCCCCTCGCCGCCGATGTTCCAAAGACGCGCCCGAAAGGCGACGGCCGCGGCCAGCCCGGTAAATATCAGCGGCGTGGCGCGGGTCAGCATCTCGGTGATCGAAAGGCGTGACCCAAGGGCGCCGGTCAGCATTTCACCATAGGCAGTCAACGGGTTCACACCTGCCGCTGCGATTAAACCCGCAGCCAATAACAACGCGGTAAAGATCGCGGCCAGCGGCGCAATGACCACAAGGTACAGCGGTACATATGTGCGTCGTTCAAGCCGCATCATCATCTTCCTTCCAGACACCTGCCATCATCAGGCCAAGGCGTTGCGGGTCAGCCTCATCAGCGGATATCGGTTTCGACAATCGACCCTTAACGATCGCCTGTATTCGGTCTGAAAGAGCTACGGCTTCTTCAAGTTCTTCTGAAATAAGCAGGATCGCAGCACCCTCGGCCCGTGTGGCCAGAAGCTCGGCATGAACTGCGGCAATTGCCCCTTCATCAAGGCCCCGCGTCGGCTGGTTGGCGAGCACGAAACGCGGTCCGTTGGTCAGGACTCGCCCCAGGATCAGCTTTTGCATGTTGCCGCCAGACAGCAGCCGTGTGCGCGTGTCGGGACTGGCCCCTCGGATATCAAATCGTTCGATAAGCCCTGCGGTGTATTCTCGGGCGGCGCGTTGTCGGACAAAGCCTCGGCGCGAAAACTCTGGTGTGCGCAGACGTTCAAGAACTGCATTTTCCCACAGGCTCAATTCACCTACGACACCTTCTGCATGGCGGTCTTCCGGTACCCTGCCAGCGCCAGCCTGAATCATGCCGCGCGGGCCCAGATGGCCGATATCCTTGTTCAGCAGTGTCAACTGACCGGCGCTTGGGTGGATCAATCCAGACAGCAGCCCGCCAAGCGAGGCCTGACCATTGCCTGATACGCCGACGATACCAAGGATCTCGCCTGCATGGACGGTGAATGACACGTCATCCAGCCGCAATTCACCGTCTTCTTCCACGCGCACATCGTTTGCGACCAGAACCGGCGCGCCAATCTCGTGGTCTTGACGAACGGGTCGTTCCACCTTGCGGCCAACCATCAGTTCCGCCAACTCTCCGGGGGTGGTTTCAGGGGTCCTGCGTTCCGCGACCAACCTACCGCCACGAAGAACGGCAACACGGTCAGAGGCCGCCATGACCTCATGCAGTTTGTGACTGATGAAGATAAGCGACAGACCCTCTTTCGTCATGTCGCGCAGCGTCTCAAACAGGCGCATTGCCTCGGGCCGGGCCAGAACGGCCGTGGGTTCATCCAGGATCAGTATGCGCGCGTCTCGGTACAGCGCTTTCAGAATTTCGACGCGTTGACGTTCACCCACGGAAAGGGACTTGATCTTGTCGTCGGGGTTCACGGGCAGACCAAACCGATCCGCGATCTGCAACAACTTTGCGCGCGCCTCGCCACGTGCGGACCGTGCGCGTGTCAGGGGTTCTGAACCAAGCATGACGTTTTCAAGAACCGTGAGGTTGCCCGCAAGCGTAAAGTGCTGGTGTACCATGCCCACACCTACCTCGATCGCTGCGCGGGGCAGACCCGGAGGCAACGCTTTGCCAAACACCCTGACAGAGCCTTCGTCTGCTGCGTAGTGGCCGAACAGGATGTTCATCAGCGTCGTTTTACCTGCGCCATTTTCACCCAACAATGCAAGGATTTCACCCTGGGCCAATGACAGGGTCACATCATCATTGGCGGTAAGCGTTCCAAAACGCTTTGTTATGCCGTGAAGTTCCAGAACCTTGTTCATGTGGGCAGGCCTGCGATTGGAGACGGAAAGGTAAGTTCGGGCGCACGCGCCTCGATCAGAGCGCCAAGTTTCAGCAGCGCAACATCCGAGCCGGGTGGTCCCATCAGTTGCACACCGATTGGCAGGCCATTTGCCATGCCAAAAGGCAATGCCAAAGCCGGCAAGCCTGCAACATTGGCAAGTGCAGCGTTTGGGGCAAAGGCCTCCAGCCGCGCCATGTGTTCATCTGCGGAGCCGCCAGACAGATCCAAAGTGCCGATAACGGGCGGCGCAGACGATAGGACCGGCATCAGGACAGCATCGACAGAACTGAAAAGCTTGCGAGCACGATATGTCAGGCGCGCAAGCTGTCTTGAGGTCGCAACAAGCGCGGTGACAGATGTGGCACGGCCCTCGGCAGCCATGGCGGCGGCAAGCGGTGGAACCTGGTCATCACAAAGCCTGAGTGCAATGAGCCACTCGGCCAGCGAAACAGCCAGTATCGTGCGGGCAATTGCATGAGCCTCGGCCCCCATCTCGTCCGGGGTACAAATGTCATGCACCTCGCACCCTGCATCGCGCAGAGCGTCAGCCGCATCCTTGGCGGCTTTGCACTGGTCAGTTCCGCAACGCTCGGGCAGTGCCAATGCAATGCGGGGGCGGTCCGCCGGATGTACCGGGGCCATGGGCTGGGCTACGGCTTGAAAGGCGGTTTCCACATCGCGAACGGACCGCGCCAGAACCAGTTCTGACGCTATCCCCATCAGGTGATTGGTAAAATCAGGGCCTCCGGGCACCGCACCACGAGACGGCTTGAGCCCGGTCAAGCCGCAGCACGCGGCTGGGACTCTGATAGATCCGGCCGCATCCGTGGCATGAGCAATGGCGACGATGCCGCCTGCAACCGCAGCCGCGGCGCCGCCAGATGAGCCACCGGGCGTCAACGCGGGATTCCACGGATTGCGGGCCGCAGCCATGCCATCTGGTTCGCATGTCAGGGAAAGGCCGAATGGCGGTGTTGCCGACACGCCAAAAGGGATCAGACCGGTCTGGCGCAAATCCTGCAACAGGCAGCTGTCAGTTTCGGATTTTCGCCCTTGCGCGCGGATTGCCGCAGACCCGGCAGCAGCGGCCAGCCCCTTGGCGGAACCGCCGAGGTCTTTGACCAGGAACGGAACCCCGTGAAAGGGCCCGCGTCGATCAGATGGCGCTGCATCTGCCGCCCTCGCGCCGGCGCGGGCCATGTCTTCGTCCAGAAACACCACGGCGCCCAGATCCGCCTGCCCGTGGCAGGCGGAAAGGCTTGCTTCCATCGCATCGGTGGCAGTGATCTGCCCCGCAGAAACGGCAGCAGCAAGAGCCGTGGCATCGGTCACGTCAAAGCCGCCGGGATCAGGAGGGCTCGCTTTCGTCGATCGGAACGTCCCATTCGCCGGATTGGATCGCGGCCTGTTTGGCCTCCATCGCAGGGATGGCGTCGGCAGGCACTTCGTCGGCGACATAGATCAGCTCATTGCCGCCATGAGCCATGAAGGAATATTCGGTATAATTGCGCCCGGTGGGTTTGCCGGCCTGAACATCCGCCACGATGGCTTCGATGGTTGGCCCATAGTTCCATATCGCGTTGGCAAAGACCGTGCCGGGATAGCGCGGCGTATAATCTATCAGTGAACCGATGGCCTTCACGCCGCGCGCCTGAGCGGCATCTGCGGTGCCAATGCGTTCACCAAACAGGATGTCCGCGCCCGCGTCGATCTGGGCAATCGCGGCTTCCTGCGCGCGAGCCGGATCAAACCATGCTCCGATGAAACCGTTAAGGAAAGTGGCGTCAGGGTTCACTTCACTAACGCCCATCCGGAAAGCATTGATCAGCAGGTTCACCTCGGGGATCGGATAACCGCCGACCGAACCAAAAACGTTGCTTTCCGACATTTGGCCGGCAAGCATTCCGGCCAGATAGGCCGCCTCGTGGTTGCGGGTGCCGAAGACACCGAAATTGTCGCCCTCCGGTCCGCCGGAGGACCCCATCAAAAACGCGGTATCGGGGTAATCACCAGCCACTTCGCGTGCTTCGCGTTCCACCGCGTAGGACTCGCCCCAAATGATTTGAGCGCCGCCTTCGGCATATTCGCGCATCGCACGGGGATAGTCGGTCGGAGCCACACCCTCTGAAAACTCATATTCGATCAGACCAGCCTCGGCGGCTTCCTGCATCGCCACGTGGATCCGGCTGTTCCATGCATTTTCGACCGGAGACATATGCACGCCAGCGACGCGGATCGCAGATTGTGCATTGGCGCGGCGGATATAAGCCGGCAGGGCCAGCGTGGCCGCGGCGCCGACCATCAGTTGACGACGTGTAGTGGTGAGTTTCATCGGAGTATCCTCTTCTGTTGGTGGCAATTATTTTTGTTCTTGGTCTTCCTGAATATTGGGCCTGGGCGCGTAATCCGCGGGATCCAGGGTCGAGGGGCGGCCGGGCAGGGAAAGCGCGGCCAGTCTTGGTTCGGTGCGCGCCAGCACCTTGCCGTTTTTGATGACGGCAAGACGTGTGGCTTTCATGCGAACAGCTTCAATCTGGTCACGCGCTTGCAGCACAACCATGTTGGCTGGGCCACCTTTGCGAATTGTCGGGTCAGGCAGACCCATGGTCTTGGCACCGTTCTGGGTAACGGATGTGAAAGCCCATTCCATCGCTTCGCGGGATGTCATCGGCACTGCATGCACGCCCATATGGGCCACTTCCAGCATGTCGGCGGACCCAAGAGAATACCATGGATCCATGGTGCAATCCTGCCCGAAGGAAACGTTCACACCTGCTGCACGCAATTCTGGTACGCGTGTCAGGCCACGGCGGCGCGGATAAGTGTCCGAGCGGCCTTGCAGCGTGATATTGATAAGCGGGTTCGGTACGACGTTCATGCCGCTTTCCGCGATCAGCGGAACAAGCTTCGAGGCATAGTAATTATCGTATGAATGCATCGCGGTGACGTGGCTTGCAGTCACACGACCCCCGAGCCCAAGGCGCGTGGTCTCATAGGCGAGGGTTTCCACATGGCGCGACATCGGATCGTCGCTTTCATCACAGTGCAGGTCCAGCATCAGGTCGCGATCTGCGGCAATCTCGGCCAGCCTCGTGACCGATCGGGCGCCTTCCGACATCGTGCGTTCAAAATGCGGGATGCCGCCCACCACATCGACCCCCATATCGAGCGCCCGGATCAGATTTTTCTCTGCATTTTCCGCGCGGTACAGTCCATCTTGCGGGAATGCCACCAATTGCAGGTCAATATAGGGGGCAACCTGCTTGCGCACTTCCAGCAAAGCTTCGACACCCACCAACGGAGTTGACGAAACATCCACATGCGAACGGATGGCCAGCAATCCCTGCGACACTGCCAGATCGCAATATCGCATGGCCCGCTCGATCACCGCTTCGGGCGTCAGAAGGGGCTTCAGTTCTCCCCAAAGCGCGATGCCCTCCAAAAGCGTGCCCGAAACATTCATACGTGGCGACCCGAGGCTCAGCGTGGCGTCCATATGGAAGTGCGGGTCGACGAACGGAGGTGAAACCAGGCGGCCCGTTGCATCGATTTCTTCGCGCGCCTCACCCATGATGTCAGCGGCAATTTCCGCAACACGGTCGCCCTTGATCGCAATATCCAACGGTTCGCGGCCATCCGGCAAGCTGGCCTTTCTGATGATGATGTCAAACATTCATCCGTCCCCTAATTTGACCACATGGTAAAAGTATTCAAAAAAATTGCTATTTATTTTTACGGTGTTCTGGAATTGGTGCCTGTTTCAGCCTCTCAGCTGCTCATTATCAAAGCCCGACTGATTAAATTTTGGCCGTCTACTGCCCGGGATTTGGGGCACTGGCGGCCCGAGCCAAAAGAGTGCCCAGTTCATCCGCAAGATTGCTTGCTGACGCAAACAAAAGCTCTGGCCCGCCGGCGCACAGCGATATTCGATGACCGGTGCGGCGAACAGGGGCGCCAGCCCACTGAAATAAGCTCAACCAGAGCGTTGTGTGGTGAAGACATTGACAATCCGCCATCTGCACGCGCCGTGTTTCATCTCGACCGGAATTGGTGATACCTCCTTGCACGTCATGACCAATGTCGCACCAACGATCCTCTCCACGGTTTCGAGCCAGTTTATCGATGACTGGCTGACGGCATTGCGCACGCTATGCCCCGAGGCGCAGATGGCATCGCTTCTCGCCCGGTCGGGTTTGGTCGCGGATACGCGTCTCCCTCATGGCCGCGTCACGCTGGATCAAATCGTATGTCTCTATCAACTTGCCGCAGTTGAGACCGGTGATGAGATGATGGGGCTTTGGAGCCGCCCGATCCGGCCGAGAGCCCTGCAACATCTTTTGACGACAGTCCGGGAAGCCACGTCTCTTTCATCGGCACTTTACCGCTTTTCGACCTTCTGGAACTTGTTGCTGGATGACTACCAGTTTGATCTGGATGACGCCGATAACATGTTGGTGCTTACGCTGAAGCCACGGGGCGCGGCTCAAGTTCAGCGGTTCGGGCAGATGCTGATACTCAAACTTGCCCACGGGCTCATGTCTTGGCTGGCGGGGCACGAAGTTCCGGTCAAGGCTGTCGATTTCGTGTTTGAGCGCCCCGACTTTGATCAGGATTACGCGGTCATCTTTCCGGCACCGCTGCGGTTCGGCCAAGGTGCCACCGCGATTTCGTTCGATCCGAATGCGCTGGGTCCAGTGCAGGCGCGCAGCACAAATGACCTTGACAGGTTTTTGCACAACGCGCCCCGAGACTGGATCTTCACCAGTTCGCGAGAGCACACCCAATCGCTGCGGGTGCGCACCTATCTGGTCCAATCAGGATGGGACGCGGCAACCCTGACCCAGACGGCATCCGCGATGCACATGACCCCCCGCACCCTGATCCGCAGGCTGCATGCGGATGGTACATCGTTTCAGGCCATCAAGGATGCCCTGCGGCGCGACATCGCTATCCGTGATCTTCAGGCGGGGCGCAAAAGCGTTGAAGCCATCGCACATGAAGTCGGATTTTCGTCGGCGGCCAATTTCCACCGGGCCTTTCAGCGCTGGACCGGAAGCACGCCGAACTCATACCGCAGGGTGCAAATGTAGGGTGCCCGATTTGTCACTTTTGGACAATGATCTGTCATTGCACGAGATGGTCCCCAGCGGGCAGGCTCGCTATATCTTTCTGTAGAAAAACGTTCTTATCGGAAGTTTTGTCCTCAAAAACTCATCTTCCCGCTCATCCATGGCTTCCCGGTTGTGGCGCCATCTGAGAATGACCGTCGTGAAAGGATCCACCAATGTCAGACAAACTCGACACCATACTCCAAGCCGCACGCGACCACGCCGAGCAGGTGATCCTGCCCAATGTGGATGCCTGGAACGCCGCGAAGAAGTGGCCGCGCGATGCTTCGGACAAGGCCGGGGCCGCTGGTCTGACGGGGCTCTACGCCCCCGAAGAGTTTGGCGGGCAGGCCTTGCCGCTGGCAGAAGGCATACAGGTTTATGAACAACTGGGACGGGGCGATGGCGCATATGCCTTTGCGCTGTCGATGCACAACATCTGTACCTTCGCGGGCTGCGGCTATGGCGCGGATGCCTTCAAGGAAAAGTGGGCGCGGGACCTGACATCTGGTCGCAAGCTGGCGAACTTTGCACTGACCGAACCACAATCCGGATCGGACGCAACAAACATGTGTTCGCGCGCCGTGGTCAATGACGACGGCACATGGACGATCAGCGGCGCGAAGGCATGGGTCAGCCTGGCGACCGAGGCGGATATCTATTTCACCGTGGTCAAGACCAGCGACGCACCCGGCCACAAGGACATGGCGATGATCGCCATTCCCGCCGACGCACCGGGCCTCAGTTTTGGGCGGCTTTATGATACCCCGTCCTACAACTTCCTGCCCTTGGCCGAAATGTACATGGACAAGGTCGTGGTCGATGAAACCAACATCATCCTGCCCATTGGTCAGGGTTTACAGGGCGCGCTCATGGCCATCGACATTGCCCGTATTTCGATTGCCTCAGGATGTTGTGGATTGATGCAATCCGCGCTGGATACGGCGTTGTCCTATTCCAAGAACCGCAAGATGTTTGGCGGCAGGAACCTTGATCTGGACGGGATTCAGTGGATGCTGGGCGAGGTTGCAACCGACCTTGAAGCCTCGAAACTTCTCTACCGAAAGGCGGCAGAATCCCTTGGCACGCCCGAAGGCCCCTTGATGGCGGCCCATGCGAAAAGGTTCGTGCCCGATGCCGCCGTGAAAGCCGCGAACACCTGTACGCAGGTCCTGGGTGGTGCGGGGCTGTTGCAACCCTACGGCCTGGATCGCTTGTCCCGCCTCGCGCAAATGTTGCGGATCGTGGACGGGACGACGGAAATCAGCCGTGTGGTCATCGGGCGAGCCTTGCAAAAGCGTGCGGCAACTCTGCCTGATCTGCCGGTACCGAAAGGTTTTGGCGAGACCGACTGAATGTCCCGCACCGGTTCGATCGGCGCCAATCTGAGATTCTGCGCAGACATCAGCAAGATCAAAAGGCCGGCCGCATTATTGCGGCCGGTTGCCTGAATGGTTGACCGTGGTGCTAACTCGCCATGAACAAGGTCGCGCAAAGCGTATGAAGCTTTGCTTTCTGACGGCACTGACATGTGGGACGGTGACCAGCGAAGGGCAGGGGCACGGGGGTCGAGAACATCAATAATCCCGACCACTCAATCGAGCCCGAAACAAGCCAATCGCGATTGCGGAACATTGCAATCTGACGAACCCGGGATCTGCCAAAGCAGATATGCTCCATTGGGCATTGCAGTACCCCAGTCAATTGGGTCCACCGATATGTTTGGAAAACGAAGGGCTTGAAGGTGCCCACAATCTCTGAAGACGTGTGAACTCACGTTGAAGCGCAATTTCTGATTTGTCCTTTTACGTCAGTCGGTTCTGAATTTCCATCAGGTTGCTTTCGAAGACTTCGGCTGGCGTCCTGTATCCAAGGCATTTGCGCGGTGTGGAATTGAGGCGGTGGCAAATCGACCTCAAATATCGATTTGTCAGCGCCGTCGGTTCGGTTGATCTTGGAAGGTAACGCCGAAGCCTGTTGTTGGTGTTTTCGACCGTACCTTTCTGCCAGGGGGCCTGCGGATCGCAGAACCAACTGTCAGCTCCCATACCATCCTTCAATCTTTGCCAGGCCGAGAACTCGGTGCCGCGGTCGAAGGTAATCGACCGGCGGGCATCGGCGGGCAGGGGAGCAAGCCCCTCGATCAATGCTTCCATGATCGGCTTCGATTGACGATCTTCATTGCGCACGACGACAGCATAGCGGCTGACGCGCTCGACGAGCGAAGTCACGTTGATCTTTCCATACTCCTTGCGGAACATCATCAGATCGCACTCCCAATGGCCGAACTCAGTCCGCTGGGCGATACGTTCCGGCCTGCGTGACAAGCTCTGGCTGTCGAAGATCTGCGTGCGGTGGTGTCGCCGGTATCCGCGCGGGCGGCGGCGTTTGCGATGCTCAGGCAGGTGCCGATAGAACTGCTCGTCACGACCATCCTTGGAATAGGCAAAACGGTAGATCGTCTCGTGGCTCACGCGGATCGGATGGCGCTCCAGGCGCATCCGACCCGCGATCTGTTCAGGAGACCAGCCGGCCTTGAGCCGATCCTCGATGGCGTCCTTGAGTTCAGGGTGTACAACCATCTTCCGATGGATGGCACGGCGGCGATCATACATGTTTTGAGCCGCTATCGCGTGATACCCATTCAGCTCCGGCATTTCCGTGTCCGTGAAGAAATTACGCTTCAACTCGCGATAGATGGTCGACGGTGCGCGACCCAGCCGATCCGCAACCTCTGGCACCGGCATTCTGGCGTCTCGCCACTTGGCAATCTTACGACGTTCTTCCAAACTCAGGTGAGGGTAACAGCTTTCCATTCTTCATACTCCATGCAACTCTCTGTATTCGTACAGAATTTGCACTTCGTTTGTGAATCCACCACGGGCGCATTCACAGTACGTATAATGATGATTATGGTAAATTCATTTGGTGCGGGTGGAGGGACTTGAACCCCCACGCCTTGCGGCGCCAGAACCTAAATCTGGTGCGTCTACCAATTTCGCCACACCCGCAACCAAGCGCGTTAGCGCTGGAATGAAGCGGTCAATAACAAAGCTTGCATCGGAGTGCGAGAGGGAAAATTCGAGGAATACAAAGTTTGTGACTTGCCGGGCTGCCTGGTTGAAAACTGCAACCTGTATTCGGCCTGGTTGATACCGCAAGCAACGCAACGGTCGCGAAACCGGAGGCGTCTGAAACCCTACCTGCAATCGGTTTGAGAGTACCTATATGAAGCTGCTTTACGGCTTTTGGTTCACATGTTGACGCCTGGTACAATCAAGTCGTCAAAAAACGCGCTAACGTTGAATAGACGCCAGCACTTCAGGTCGGAACTTGTGGCGCCAGACTTGGTGGAGAATCAAGGCACAACGGGCCAGAGTTGATGCAGTCTGACCCGCAAAACTGCCTCAGACTGTGCTGCTGGAACTGCCTGGGCATTTGGTTCCATCCTCCAGATCCGGTGTTTTCAGAAAAGCAGCGAAACATAAATAATTGTTTTTATTCAGAAGTATGAAGCCAAAAGGTTTTCGACCCTCAAATCATTCGAATGCACCGGAAAAGACGTCACCTCTGCCCCAATTGACTGCGCCGACTATGCATGCATACAAGCTTGCCGGACGTTTCTCGGTCTGATCTGCCGCATCGAAATACTCGCATCGGTTGAGGCATTCTTATGAGAGATCGACCACATTGCCGCCACAATTCAACCGCTAAAAAATCTTATTCGCGCCAAAATAACACCGCCTTGAAGGTACTTGTTGTTTATCAGGAGTTAATGAGTCTTTTTGCCACTTTGGCGCCGGTACGAGTTTTTTTGCTCAACTCCAATACAAGGCTTTCTGCTGTGACCGATTTGAATCCCTCCGCTGCCGCCGAGCAAGAAGCTGTCTTCTTCGCTCGTGAGAGTTTCCTTGGTGAGCTCAAGACTCTGAATCGCGACCACCCGACCACAGGCTTTGGCATTTCCCTTCGAACGCATTCGGGTGAACATTATCTGCTTGCGAACGCCCGCATGCCGTTACCCGCCGCAAAATCCGAAGGTTTCCCGACCGGGCGCCGCGTTGCATGCCTCGAGAACGGCGACCGCTTCAGCTCGATCGAAGTTCTGGCCGATTCCAAATCGTACGAGACCATTTCACCTCGGGCCGAGGCCGAAATACTGGGCAATGCATTGGACCTGATCGCGCGGATCGACACTCTGACAAGCGTTCCGGCAGGGCGTGTTGCGCATGCGCCCCAAATTGCTGCAACGGGAACCGGAGGTTAAGTATGGCGCGCAACGATCACCTTTTGTCTGTAGGCAACGAAGCACTGGCACCGATGACGGCGACCATGGCTTCACTGACGGCTCAGATTGATCAACTGACTGAGGTGGCTGATGCGCGCTCCTCGGCACGGCTGGCGACCCTCAAGACCCGGATGGAAAATTTTACCGCCAGCGTTACGATGGTGGGCCAGGTCAAGGCCGGAAAATCCTCGATCGTCAATATTCTTGCCGGGCGCCCTGGCCTGCTTCCGTCAGACGTCAACCCGTGGACGTCGGTGGTTACGACCCTGAACATCAACACGCGCCCGCCCGGTGATACAAAGGCCAAGTTCACGTTTTTCGAGCAGGAAGAATGGGACAACCTGATGGTCGGCGGCGGTCGTCTCGGTGAATTGGCCAATCGCGCCGGCGCAGATGACGAGATGGAAGACATCCGCCGCCAGATCGCCGAGATGAAGGCCAAGTCAGAGGAACGTCTTGGCAAACATTTCGACCTGATCCTGGGCCAAAGTCATCAGTATGATCATTTCGATGAGGAACTGATTCAGCGCTATGTCTGCCTGGGCGATGAAGATGATCCCGATATTGATCCAAAAACGGGCCGGTTTGCTGATGTTACCAAATCAGCCGAGCTGTATATGGACATTCCGCAATACCCCATCGCGCTGAAAGTGTGCGACACACCCGGTGTGAACGATACGTTCATGGTGCGTGAACAAATCACTCTGCGCAGCCTGCGCGGATCCGAAGTCTGCGTTGTGGTGTTGGCGGCAAGCCAAGCCCTGACGACCATGGACATGGCTCTGATGCGCATTATCGCGCAGTTCGAGAACCGGCAGATCATCCTGTTCGTCAACCGGATCGACGAGCTGTCCGATCCCGTGAACCAGGTTCCAGAGATCCGTGACCGCATTCAGGACACGCTGAAACAAAACAATATCGACACGAATACCAGCGTCGTGTTTGGCAGCGCATTATGGGCCGAAGCGGCGTTGACCGGGAACCCGGATATTCTGACAGAAGAGTCGCGCCAGGCTTTGAACACGTTCTACCTGGCCGCCGGCTTCGGTGATCAGGCGGCCTCGCTCGACAAAATCTGGGCGCTGTCCGGTCTGCCCGATCTGCTGCTGGCCATGAATGAGCGCATTGCAGAAGGTGCCGGAGCGCGCCTGATGGACCGCGTCCGCCATCGGGCGCGTAACATTGCCAGTCAGATCCGCGCGACCGCGGTTGCCAAGAATCTGTCCGATTGCGAAGGCGTTGCACGGGATCTCGACGGCGTATCGCCCGAAGAGGCGATAAACACGGTTTCAGCCGAATACGAAAAGAAAGCCGCCGAGTTGACAAATGCGCTGCGCGACAAAGTGTTGGAGCGTCTGAAGTCAGCCGAGGACAATTTCGTCAAACGCGCAACGGACTCTCTGATCGCGCATCTTGAAAAAAATGGCGAACAAGGCACGTGGCAATACGATCCCGCGGGTTTGCGGACGTTGCAAAAGGCTGCCTATTTCAGTTTCGCCCGCGCCATGCGAAAGGATGCAGGGGCGTTGTACGCAACCGCTGCTGCGGACGTCGAAGCGCTTTATCATAAGATACTCGGCAACCATCTGGGCGAATTCAGCATCGAAGCGCCCATTGTTCCCCGTGTTCCGCCGCCTCTCGGCATCGGCCGGACGATCGCACTGGACTTGCAAAGCACCTGGTGGCGACGTTGGTGGCAACGCCGAAAGGGGTTTGAGGCATATGCGGCGGATTACACGCGGTTGATCGCGTCCGAGGCAAACTCGATCACCAAGGATATCGAGGAAAACCAGATCGCGGCGGTTCTGGAAAACGTCCGTGCGATCCTGACGGATTTCCTGCGCGAGCAGAAGGAAACACTGCTGAGCATCTCGTCTTCTGCCGACAAGAACCCGGGTCAGACTGCGGCGGCGATGGCGGGCTTGCAGCCACAGAAATCCAAGGACGAGATTCTGGGTGACATACTGAAAGATCTAAGCAACGAAGCGGCATAAGTAGAAAAATGGCAAAAGATACACAAACACGCTTTGTTTCTCCGAAGGCATGGGAACGCATCGAGCAGTGGTCCCGTCGCAAACCGGTTTTCGCCCTGATGGGCGAGTTCAGCGCCGGTAAATCCACGTTGATGAACTTTTTGCTGCGAACGCAGACCTTGCCGACGCAGGTGACGGCAACCCAGTTGCCACCGGTCTGGTTTAGCTGGGGCAGTCAAGCGCCCTATATCAAACGCCATGACGGAAGTACTGAACTGATCGAACTGGATCAGCTTGAAACCGTTGGCGTCAATGACGCACAGTTCATCCGCATCTTCCTTGAGGCCGATATTCTGGAAGCTGTCGACCTGATCGACACACCCGGCATTTCGGACCCCAAGATCTCGACGGATGTGTGGCAACGCGCGGTGGGTCAGGCAAACGGCGTTTTGTGGTGTACCCACGCGACACAAGCCTGGCGCGAAACCGAACGCGCGACATGGGTTTCCCTACCCGAGAGGTTGCAACACAACTCTTTGCTTTTGGTGACGCGGGCAGATGCCCTGAGCCTCAAAGACCGTCAAAAAGTACTGCGCCGCGTTAACCGCGAAGCTGGTCACCTGTTCAATCGGTCCATTTTGTTTTCGGCCCGCGACGCGATCACGGCCCGGGACAAGACAGGCGATGCCGAGATGTGGTCGCGCAGCGGCGGAGGCAAGATGATCGACAGTTTCCTGGAGATCACAGAACAGATTATGGACAACCGTGCCGATCAGCTGGCTCGATACCAGATCGACAAAAGCCAGGCCGACGCACCCAAAGTCAAACCATTGCGCCCTGCCCGTTCATCAAGCGAGCCGACAGCCAAAGACGAAGCCACACCCTTGAGGTTGGTGAACCCCTTGGAGGCCGCCGGGCAATCGAACGCTGAAGGCGCTACAGTTGTAACCAGCTTTCCGGTACGGCCTGCCCGGGTCGAGCGGCGCTCGGATGAGGCCGAGCGGGTTCGGATCGATGCGGAAGAGGCTGAACGGCTGCGCGCAGAGATGACGGCAGAGCCGGTTCCGCTGCCCGTTGAACCCGACACAAGCGATGATCTGCGTTCCTTTTTCAAGGACACCTCGAATGACCCGCTGGAATTGACGAATGTCGCGGGCCTTGAGGATGACGAAGACGAATTCGAACTGTCCGTTGACGCCGATCTGGAGGATGCATTGGATGACGACACGGGCGCTCTGGATGATGCTGAAATCAGCCCCGCGCCTCTTGCGGCTGTTGACAATTCCGATGATGTGCTTGCCTCGCTGAACACTTCGATGCAAGAGACCCCGATCGTGCCGGATGGCGAAGAAGAGGAATCCGAGCAGGCCGATTTGGCTGAAGATCGCGGCATAGAAGTTTCTGTATCCTCGATTACGGCATTGATGGCCGCGCAAACCGGCAACACTGCGGATGAGTATGAGCCGGAACCCGAAACCAGCGGTTTGATCGAAGCGGCCACCACCGAACAGGTTGACGCAGTTGAAAGAAGCGTTGCCACGCTGAGTGGCCTGCCCGAAGTTGCGGTCGGATCGCCTCTCAGCGCGTCGGATATGTGGCAGGAGGTTTCGAGAAATGAAGACCTGCCGCAAGATGCAGAAGGGCTGAAGAATGTATTCAAGGCCTTTCTGGCCGAGTTTGATCAGATCGCCATTGAACACAACGAAAGGCAAACCAAAGAGGCACTTCGATCCATTCCGAAAGCCAAAGAAAATAGCGGCGCTGAATGGCATGTGTTGTAAGGGTGTCCGAATCGAAGTAGTGAGAAACTCATAAATGAAAACAATGGATTAGATGTCTATTCAAACCGCACTGAACTCCGCCATAGAAACGATACCCGACTGCATAGCAGCCGGGTATATCGACATGGAGACAGGGATGCTTTTGGGTAGCTCTGTTTCAGATCCCGACTGCGCGGATTCGTTGGATGTTTTGGCGGTGGCTGTGGCCAATCTGTTTCAGGGGCGCGGGGTTGCAGCCTTTGAAGCGCTCTTGCGTCAGGCTGGCAGTGCAGACGAAGAAAACGCTGGCTTTGGAGAAGTCGCCGTTTTTTCCAAGGACAGGCTAAACATCTTTTTGCGGACCAAAGAATATCCTGATCATGTGGTCTGCTATATCTGTCGCAACAGTGCGAATGTCGGACTGGCGCTTACCAAATCACATCTCAGTCTGGGGCCGGTTGCGGCTGCGGTTTGAACGGGACCAGAGGGGGTCACGGCATGATGGACACGGACATTCTCGACCTGCTTGAAGATATCGGGCGGACCTCGGTCGCACGGCTGTCTCCGACCGTGAGGATCGCAGGAGAAACAGCGGCCGCGCGCCGTTCAGCGGTATTGCGGGCAATCCGTGGCACAGTATTGCCGCGCCGGTTGGAATTTACTGCCACAAACGGGGATTGTCTGGCAATCGAGGTGAACAGCTCCCGGATCACCGATGTTTTCAAGGTACCGGCAGGTGAGATTCCGGACTTTGAAACGGAATCACGCGCCGAATTGATTAAGAAGCTGGCTGGATTGGTGTCGGAGATCTCCGCATCGCCTGCTCCGCTTGAGTTGACGTCGGGCAGACCGGACACAGCGCTTGAAGTGGATGAGGTAGGTATCACCTTCAGCGAAATCGAGAAAGCCTGCGCCGCCATCGAGCTTCCGTCCGAGCCAATTGTTTCCGTCGTCCCGAGTGCTGAGAAACCTGTTGATGACTCTCTGCCCGCCGAGGCAACACCCGATGCAGCGGAAACACTTGCCCAACGTTTTTTTGAAGCGTCGAGCCGCTTCGCCTCGGGTCGTGTGTTTGTGGACAGTTCGGACGAAGCCGCACCTCTCTTGGAAGGCGTTTGCAAGCCATCTGAGCCGATGCATCCCGACCAGGACACGCTGGCCCGTTTTGTGGCTGATCTTGCCGGCTGGGATGGCGACTCTCAGCAAGAGAGTGAAGACCCGCAGTTGATTGTCATGCGGCCATCGGGCGGGAAAGGGGCCGGTCTGGCCGTTTTGAGTGACGGTGGTCAGATCGCGGTCGCCATCCACGAAGCCCGCAAACTGGGGGCGGTCGTCAACCTGTGGACCTCTTTGCAGGAGGCCGAAAAATGATTGCCTCCGTTGAATTCAAATTTTCGACTACTTCAATCTGTTTTTTATTGTAACCAGGGTAATGAGTAATGAGTGAAACACATCGCCGCGAACTTATTCGCATAGCAGAAGAAATGAACGGGGCAACCAATGATGAAACGCGCCAGTTCATTTCGCGCATCATTGGTGATCTTGGCAATCTGAAACCGTCAATTGCGTTTGTCGGGCAAATCAAGGCTGGAAAATCGCGTCTGATCAACGGCTTCACCGGTCAGGCCGAGTATTTGCCTTCGGATGTAAACCCCTGGACAACTGTTATCACCGATATGCATTTCGGGCACCCGTCCGGCAGGACCCAAGGTGCCGAATTCCATTTCTTCGACAATTACCAATGGCAATCGCTGATCGCCGAAGGTGAAGAACTGCGCAACATGTTTCCCGATGACGAGGACAGCTATAAGCGCGAGATGATCGAAGAACAGGTCGAGGCCATGAAGGTCCGGGCGCGTCGACGTCTGGGTGACAGCTATGAACAACTGCTGGGGCAACAGCACGATCTGGACGAACTGACGTCAGATGACCTGGCCAGATATGTCTGTGCCGGGGATGATCCGTCCGAAGACGGGGCTTTGGATCCGGGCAGTGATCGCGGGCTTTACAGCGACATCACCCGCAAGGCCGAGGTCTTTTTTGACCTGGGCCATTTTCCGTTTCCGCTGACGGTCACCGACACGCCCGGCGTGAATGATCCCCTGCTGATCCGCGAAGAAATTTCACGACAGTATCTGAAGGAATCCGATTTCTTTGTGGTGGTTCTGTCCGCGCATCAGGCATTGTCGCGCGCGGATCTGAAACTGTTCCGGTTGATGCAAGCGCTGGAACTTGGGCAGATCGTCGTCTTCATCAACCGCGTGGACGAATTGGGCGGCGGCGCCGAAGACGCGGCCAAGGTTCGTCTGGATGTATTGGACGGGTTGGAAAAGGCGCTCGGCAACTCGAACATCGATGTCCTGATGGGCAGCGCGCAATGGGCGCATTATGCTCTGACCGGTGATGAAACCGGAGTAAACCACGACCACGTTCTGGCATGGCTGCGCGCCCACCCGGAACAGATGCAGCAATATCTCAACGGTGTGGCCGAGATCAAACAAGGCCCGGGACCGATCAGCCGCGAAGCGGTTCTGCGCTTTGCCGCAATGATCGCGTCGGGCCTGCCCGATCTGCGTCGTCATGTCACTCAGGCTTTGACGGACGGACCGATCAACGAACAGTTGCGGATGGCCTGGCAACATCTCGACAGCTTCGCACGCGGGGAGCTTGAGCGCTCTCAGGTTCGTTTGCGGGCGCTGCAAGATGAAGACGGCTCGGATGTTCGAAATGCCGATGAAAGCGACAAGACACTTGGCGACCTACGCAAGTTGATTGCTGAAAAAACGCAGGAGATCACGCGTGACATGGATGATGTCCTGTCGAATCTGCGCGGGGTCATGGATGACACTGTCTCGGAATCGGTGGCTATCGTTGTGCGCGGACCGGACGGCCAGTCGCCTCTGCTGGCAAAAGGCGGAGAGACCGAGCTCAATTTTACGCCATTGCGCGAGCGTATGCGTGAACTGGTACAGGGGGCGTCGCAAGTTGTTCGGCAGCGCATGCTCAGCGAGCTTTACGCGATCGACATGCATTGCAATGCCGCCTTGCGGGCATTGCCGGGATGGCAAGAACCGGTCGACAATCGCATGAACACCAGTGCTGTACGTTGGTTCCGGCCTGACACCACCGCCCTGACCCGTGGCATTACCGTTGAATTGCGTGTAAACTGGCTGTCGCGTCTGATCTCGCGCAACAGCGTTGTGGCGCGTGCAGAACGGCTGATCGTGCAGGAATTCGAGCTGATCGGGGATGACTTGATCGACACGACCCGCGACGATCTGTTGGAACGGCTGAATACGGTTCTGGACCACTATATGGCCCTTCTGGCCGGTCATCTTGAACACCGGTCCAACTCAGGAGAGCTGAACGCCCAGGCGGAAGCGCAAGGTGCATTCGACAAAGCGCGTCGCATTGCAGCCGAGTTGGAGACGGTTTTTGGAACACCCGATGCGGATGAAAGACAAGCAGAGGCTGCGGAATGATTGAATTTCCCGGAACTGAAAAGGAAGTACGCCAACTGGAGCGCTTCCTGACCGCAACTGAAAACCTGACGCCTGACGAGGCGTTGGAGGATATGCGTGCGCGGGCTCTGTCCCACGCTGAACGTCTGTCAAACGCGGTCAATATCGGTTTCGCCGGGGAATTCGGCGCAGGCAAGTCAAGTCTGGCGAACATGCTGGCCGGCGCGGACATTCTGCCAACCGGCCCGCAGCATCTGAAATTGCCGCTGGTGATCGTCGCCTACGCGGATGCGCCCGAAACGACTGTCGGTTGGTGGAAAAGAGAACCAAAGACCTATTCCGGCATAGTGCTGGAAAAAGCGGCCGAGGAACAGCCCGATTTCATATCGGTCGGCATCAATACACCGGCTCTCAAGGAAATATCACTGTTTGATCTTCCGGGCTCGGGTGCTCTGGATGATACCTACAAGCCGACTTTGGATCTGCTGAAATTCGTCGATTGTGCCATCTGGTGCACAAATGGAACCAATGCCTGGCGCGAGACCGAGCGCCACTTGTGGTCTCAGGTACCCCCCGAACTGAGGGCCAACAGCCTGCTTGCCGTAACACATGCCGATCTGCCACCTGTGCAGGGTGCCCTGGACCGCGTCCTTGCGCGCCTGAACAAAGAAAAAGAAGGAATGTTCCGCGCCGTTGTCCCAATTGGTACGCCGGTCGCCGTGCGTGCCATGGCGCAAGAGCCCGAGCCCGACTTTGCGCTTTGGGAAACCTGCGGCGGGCAGAACCTTGCGGAACACGTGCTGGAAGCGGCATCCGACCGGCGCCGTGGCGATCTCGAGGCTGGGCGGAAAGATTTGCAGCAGGACTTCCTGCCCTATCTTGAGGCGCTGAAGGGCGCAGAGCCAGAGCCTGTTTCGAATGACACCACATCGATGCAGTCAACGCTTGGGTCTGCCCTGCCCCCGTTGAACAACCCCATTCTCGAGGACTGGCTGGCCGCAATAGCAAGCATCTATGAAGATCTACGTGAAACCTCTGACATCGAACCGGCCGCGTTTCTGAGCAGCTGTCAGGAGATCGTCGAAGATTTTGCGGAACGGCTGGAACAAGGTGGCGAAATCGACCCCGAAGCTGATTGGATTCCCGCAGAATTTGAAAAGGCGACAGATTTGCTTTTGTTGCTGCAATTCGAAAGCGGGGACGCACCATTGAAGGACGCAATCAGCATTCTGGCGCAGCTGGGCGACAACCTTGCCTGGGCTGGCAGCACGGTCGCAGCGGCGCAACCGAAAACCGGAACCTGACGCTTTCCCGTCAAGATTGAGCTGCATTGCAGCGATTCGAAGGGCCGAGGAATCGGCCTTTTATTGTTTCGAATTCGTGGACCAACACGCTTGATTTCGGGTTTAAGTTTTCAATCAGCCCATACTCATTGTCTATATATAGATCCGCATATACCATTGGGCACAACATATGCCATCATGCGAAAAACGATCCATAGTGAAGCCATCAGGCGGCCCCAATAAAGTCAAATTTGAAACGTCTAACCGTTCTCAAGTGTCCTGCGGTTGTTTTTGGTTGTGAGTTCGTGGGCTGTCGGCCCGGTTTTTCTAAGCCGCAAAATGAATAGAACGGGCGGATTGAAATGAGCCACAACCAGGCTGTCGGCGCGACGCACGACGAACCGAAAATTGAAGGATTGCAGCCAGGCGCAAAGCTGTTGCGCGGGCAGTATGAAATCCTCCGCTATCTCAGCAACGGCGGATTTGGGATCACTTACCTGGCGCGCGACAGCCTGGAGCGCGACGTCGTGATCAAAGAGTGCTTCCCCGGAGCGCTGTGCCGCCGCAACGGTGATCTGGTCGAACCAAACGACCCGTCCTTCAAGGACGACCTGCGCTCGATCATTGACCTCTTTATTCAGGAGGCACGCAATCATGCGCGTCTGGTACATCCCAATATCGTAGATGTGCATCAGGTGTTCGAAGACAATGACACCGCATATATCGCAATGGACCTCATCCGTGGGTGCGACCTGCTGGATTACGTGGAAAACCCGGAGAATGACGGCGGCCCTGATTTCATCGTTCAGGTCACCGAAAAAATGCTGTCCGCGGTGTCTTTCATTCACCAGAGCGGCATGTTGCATCGGGACATTTCGCCGGACAACATTCTGATTGATGAAAACGGAGACCCCGTCCTGATCGATTTTGGCGCCGCACGTGAGCAAGCGGCGAACAAATCGGCAGCATTGCTGACCCTGCGCGTCATCAAGGATGGATACTCTCCGCACGAATTCTATGTCCGGGGCGCGGATCAAGGGCCCAGCAGCGACCTTTATGTTCTGGCCGCCACGCTTTATCACGCGATCAGCGGTGAACGCCCCATCGACGGCCAGAGCCGCCTGAACGCGTTCAACAACGGGCAGGATGACCCCTACACGCCATTGACCGGTCGTTTCGAAGGATACCCAGACGGGTTCCTCGAGGCGATTGACAAGGCGATGGAAGTTCACGCCACGGATCGTCTTCAATCTGCATTGGATTGGTTGCGCATGTTCCGCGGCCCCGGCGTCATGTTCGACACATTCGCCTATCGGCCCGTGTCCGTGATTGTCGGCATGGATCGCAAAGACAAAGAGGAAGAAAAGGCCCGGATCAAGGCCGAAAGCGAGAACGCCGAAGCCGTAGTTACGGCCCTGCTGGCCGGAAACCCGGACATCGTTCTTGGCAACGAAGACAAAAAAGATGTCGATCTGACCAAAATCTCAAAGAAAGAGGAAACCCCGGTCGCTGTCGATACAGTGGTTCAGAGCGGGTCCGGCGGCAGCGGCAAGCTGATTGCAGGCGCGGCTGTTGTTGCAGTTGCGTTGGCCGCGGGTGGTTTCTTTGTGATGTCCGGCGACAAGACGGAAGACCAGGCAGAAACACCGGTCGCGCAGCCCGCGGCAGACATACAATCCGCCGAGACAGAGGCGCCCGTCACAGATCCTTCTGTCACAGAGGCCACCGATCCAGAACCCGAAGTGGCCATCGCACCCGAACCCAAGCCGGAAGAGCCTGTCGAGCAGGCACAACCAGTACCTGCGGAGCCAGCTGCCACAGAAACAGCCTCCGCAGACACTGAACGTTCCGAAGTTCCGGCACAGTCGGAAGAAGCGACTGATATTGCAGCAGTGTCTGAGATCGAGACACCTGCAACTGATGCAATTGCCAACGCCGGTGTTCCGGCGGAACAGCAGGTGGCGTTTGCGCATTGGGATGTCGATATCCCCTTCCAGACATCCCGCCGCCGCGGCTCGACCGGAGCCACCATTGCAGTTACGGGGGTGGACGCCAATCAGGACATGAGCGTGATCGGCGATTGGGTACAGCGTGGCGCTGTCATCTATACCCTGAATGGCAGCCCAGTCCGTCAGGATGTTCCTTTTGCGGCGCAGGTTCTGGATAACCTGAAGGTTGACGCCGATGGGTACACAAGGGTTGCTGCCCGCTATCGCCCGCTGGGTCAGACCCGGGCGCAAAATGGTCTGTTGGCCCTTCCCGCCATACGATCCGTTGGTTTGGAAAATGGTTACACCTTTACCGTTAGCGCCGAAGGCAATAGCGGATGGCAAACCACGGTGAACGCAGTTCCGGCTGACGCGGCAGGAAGCCTGCAAAAAGACGATGTCCTGCTGAATGAAAGCCATTCCGGCATCACATTTGACGGCTCGGAAAGCCTTGATGAGATGCTGGCCGCACTCGTTTCAAGCGAGCAGCCTGAGGCAAATCTGACAGTGTTGCGCAATGGGGCCGAGACGGCCGCAATCATGCAGCTTGCACAGGAGTAATCTGACCGGTTCAAAAGTGATCTGCCAGTGTGTGTTTGCTGAGGGTGGTATCAAGGTTTGCCACCCTGGCGGGAACCGGCCCGCCGCAGAATGTACCAGTTCCCATGGGTATCCATTGAGTGGCTCTGCGCTGACGTGCAGGGAACAGTAGCAGCTTACGACGCGGCTTATCTGCGTCACTAACTTGAAGGTGTCGACACCATGTTCAAATACAAAAGCCCTCTGAGCCGGCTTCTCGAAGGTGCCGGCAAATCCAAAGAAGAAGACGTTGCCGAGAAACCGGCCGCAGTAGACGGCGCCGCAAGCGAAGAAGAAAAGCAGGAACCCATTGCGGATTTCAACGCTTTGCGCGCCGCCCTGGCCGGTGGAAACATGACATCCGAATCCTATGAGGAAACGGATGAACTGATCCCCGAAGAAAAGATGCCCGAGTTCGACGAGGCCGAGCCGGAGGCAGTGACCGAAGCCGAGGAGTCGATCTTCGCCGAAGACAGTTCGGAAGAAGACAACTTGGAAGAGGACGACGCTCCGAAAAACGTTCTGGTGGAAGAGCATGTCGAAGAACTGGTTGAGGTCGAGCAGGTTGTCACCCTGCATGTGACGGAAACACCCGCCGAGACTTCGCCAGAGGAAGCAACGGCCGAGGTCGTGTCCGAACCTACCGAGCCAGAAGTCGGCGAGGTTGAGGTTGCCGAAGCTCCGGCCCTAGAAACGAAGCAGGTCGAAGAGACCCCTGAGCCGGTGATTGAGCAGGTTGCACCAGCCCCCGCCCCGGTCGAGGATCGCCGTTCACGGGTCAAGACGACATTTCTGGGATTTGAGCGCGCCGATACGCATGTTCAGGACTTGATCGAATCCTCCGAACCCGTAGCGAAAGCAGAAGCGGCGCAAGAGACATTCCCGGTGGGCTGGCTGGTAGTAACAGCCGGTCCGGGACGAGGTTCAAGCATTACGCTCACCGAAGGCCTGATGCAAATCGGACGCAACGATGACCAGGCCATTCAGTTGGATTTTGGCGATACCGGCATTTCGCGCTCGAACCATGCAGTCATCGCCTATGACCCCGAAGACCGGAAGTGTTACTTGGGCCATGGCGGCAAGGCCAATCTTGTACGTCTAAATGGCAAACCTGTTCTCAGTACCGTGGCCCTCTCCAGCGGAGACCTGATCCGCATCAGCGAAACCTCGATCCGGTTCATGGCCTTCTGTGACGACGGCTTTGATTGGCGGGATTCCTGATTGATGCTGGCAACTCCGGCATATGATGTTGCGCTGATCCTGAACCAGGGTCAGCGGGAAACGCAGGAAGACGCGATTGCGGCCCGCATGTTTGACGCGTCGGACGCGGGTTATGTTGTGATTGCGGACGGTATGGGTGGCCATGAGGCGGGTGAAATAGCTTCAGAAATGATTGTGGCCGCATGGCGCGACGCGCTGGACCCAGAACTTGAGGCAGAAACACTGAACGAAGGATCCGCGATAGATGCGCTTCCGTTGGCCGCCATGCAAGCCAATGCCGCGATCGCCAACTACACCGAGGCCCGGGGCCAAGGGTTCAACATGGGATCGACCATGTTGGGTGTCCTTCTTCTGGGGCGGCGTGTGTTCTGGATTTCGATCGGCGACAGCCCTCTTTACCTGTTTCGAGATGGAGCGTTGACGCAGGTCAACGAAGACCACTCGATGGCACCCGTGATTGCGTCGAAAGTGGCTTCTGGCGAGATCACCGAAGCGGTGGCCCGGGAAATGGACCGCAATCAATTGACGTCCGTGGTTACGGGCGGGGCCATTCCCAAAGTGGATTGCCCGGAAGATCCATTGATCGTGTCGCCCGCCGATGTCCTGATCCTTGGAAGTGATGGGTTGCAGTACATCAGCGACGCCGAAATTCAGGCCATTCTGCGGGATCATCAACAGGGGCTGGCACAAGACATTGCCGAAGCATTGCTGAGGGCCGTGCAGGCCAAGGGTGACCCGGATCAGGACAATCTTTCTATCGCAGTGGCGAAACTTACAAGAACCTAAACAGGCAAAGCAACAGGACCCATGAAAAAGCACTTACTTATATCAAGCCTTGCCCTTGCTGCCGCCACGGGTGCAGCATCCGCGCAAGAGGCGTGTTCAAGTTATGAAATTCAACGCGGCGATAGCTTACGGGAATTGGCAATCGAAGTGTATGCGACGGAAGACTTTCGCATCATTTTCGACGCGAACCGGGATGTTATCGGTTCCAACCCCAATATTATCCGCGTCGGCGACGTTCTGGAGCTGCCCTGTCTGGAAGATGTCGGGCGCGCTCCGGTGCTGGCTGATACCGAGGCAGAGCGGCTGGCTGCGGAAATGGCGGCTGAATTGGTAAAAGCCGCAGAAGAACGCGCTGAAAAAGCTGTGGCCGAAGCAGAAGCACGTGTTGCCGCAGCGGAAGCCGAGGCAAAGAAAGCGAGTGAAGACGCGGTCGTTGCAGCACGGGCTGCTGCCAAGGAAGAGATCGAAGCCGCCCGCGCCGAAGCTGCCGCTTTGATCCGGAATGCGGGAACGGGTGAACGGCCCGAGATTCGGGATCGTCAATTGCTGTTGATCACCGGTGGGAACTACGCTCCGTTTACCGATGAATCTCTGCCCAATCGGGGGCTCTATACCCATCTGGTTGAGACAGCGATGTTTCGTGCCGCTCCCGAACAGGCCTACAAGATTCAGTTCGTCAATGACTGGTCATCCCATCTGGACCTCTTGATGCCGACGCTTGCATTTGACGCCACCTTCCCCTGGTCGCGCCCCAATTGCGAAGAGGCCGTTGCGCTGTCGGAAGATGATCGCAACCGGTGCGAGACCTACAATTTCTCAAACCCGTTCTACGAGGTTGTGGATACGTTCTTCGCCCGGGAAGGTTCCGGCTATGAGGAGACATTGACCTATGCCGACTTTGCCGGTGCAACGATCTGCCGGCCGGAGGGTTGGTCCCTGTCTCACATGGACGCGGTAAGCCTGTACGAACCGGTCATCAAACTTCTGCGCCCAACGTCACCGGATGATTGCTTTCACGCTCTGATGGAAGGCACCGCAGATATCGTCGCCATCGAAGCACATCTGGCAGCCGAGGCAATTGAACGGCTTGGGTACAAGCACCGGATTATCGAAAACCCCAACCTTGCGGCCATCAAGTCGCTTAACGTCATGACCCACAAAGATAATCCTGATGGGGAAGCGATCCTTGAGACGCTGAATCAGGGTCTGGCAATCATGCAGCAATCAGGCGAATGGCGCGACATCGTGTCAACCGCCCTGCGTCATCAAATGGAAAATGGATAAGGCCCCGATCTGGCCTGACAAACTAAAGTCTGGAGGAAGTGGACATGTTTAACGAGAAGATAAAGAAGGTAGCGCTTTCAGCAACCGCAATCACCGCGCTGAGTGCGGGCGCTGCTGCGGCGCAGGAAGCTTGTACCAACTATACCGTCCAAGACGGCGACACCATGGCGACCATTGCAATCGCAGCCTACGGTACGTCGAACTATCAGCCGATCTTCAACGCGAACCGGAACGAAATCACCAACCCCAACGCTCTGGAGCCAGGTCTGGTTCTGGCCCTTCCCTGTGAAGACGGCAGCCTGCCCAATGGTCAGAGCGCGCAGGAAATCATCGCAGCTGAAGAACAACGTGCAGCCAGCGTCAAACGTTCGAGCGTCTACCAGCCGCCGATCAAGCTGGTGACCGGCAATGGCTGGGCACCTTTCGCAGATGAATCGCTGAACGGTGGCGGAGCAATCACCCGTCTGGGCACCACGGCTTTGCAGCGTGGCGGCAACGCGCGCGACTATTCCGTAAGCTTCGTGGATGATTGGAACTCGCACCTGGAAACTCTTCTGCCTCTTGGCGCCTTTGACGTGTCCATGGCGTGGAACATGCCGGATTGCACCAACCGCACTTACGAATGGTCCTGGGAAACCGAGGTGCGCTGCACACAGTTCGATTCATCTGTTCCGGTCTACGACATTGTCGTCGGGTTCTACACCATTCCGGAAAGCCAATATGCGAATGCGACAACCTTTGAAGAACTGAAGGGCGCCACCATCTGCCGTATGGATGGCTGGTTCATCCATGATCTGGAACAGGAAGGTCTGCACAATGGTGAAACCATTACGCTGATGCAGCCGATCACCGCACGTGAATGCCTGGACGCGGTCCTTACCGGCACCGCAGATGTTGCAACTTTTGAAGTTCAGCTGTTCTCGGACACAATGGTTGAAATGGGACTGAACCAGAACGACCTGGTTGAGAACCCGTACGTGACCTCGCTGTCCTCGCTGCGCTTTATCAGCCACCGCAGCAATCCGTTCGGCAAGCAATACCTGGCGATGTTGAACAAAGGCCTGAACGAGATGCGCGAAACCGGGGAATGGTATGCGATCGTCTCCGACACGCTGCGCGAGCACAACGAAAAACTGATGGCAGCGTCGAACTGATCCCTCGGTTCAGCTGAAACTTTGGGGCCGGTTCTTCAATCGGCCCCTTTTTTGTCAGCGTTAAACACGAGGTTTTTCAGAATGACAAGTTTTGGCCTCTTAACTGCTTCATAACAGCCTCAAATACGCAGCACCTTCTAACCCCAAGCACGATCATCATTCAATTGATGCCAATGAAAGAGCGTGATTTTCATATGATACAGGGCGCCTTCAATATTCAGAATAACTCACCGTCGTCCGCGACCAGATCGGATTTGGACGTTGCAGTAATCTTGCCCTGCTACAACGAGGCCGTTGCCATAGGTGAAACCGTTCGGCAATTCCGTGCGGCCCTGCCCGACGCAACGATTTACGTATATGACAACAATTCCACCGACGACTCCGTCAAGGTCGCGCTTGAGGCAGGCGCCCTAGTCTATTCCGAAACATACCAGGGCAAAGGCAACGTGGTCCGTCGAATGTTTGCCGACGTTGATGCGGATGTCTACGTTATGGCTGACGGGGATGCGACCTATGACAGTGCGGCGGCGCCGGAATTGATCGACCTGCTCGTTTCGCAGAATCTGGATATGGTCAACGGCGCCCGGGTGAATGAAGAAACCGAAGCCTATCGGCGGGGCCACAAATTCGGCAACGCGTTGTTCAGTTGGCTTGTGAAATTATTCTTCAACAGCAAAATCAACGACCTGCTTTCGGGTTACCGCGTTTTCAGCAGACGCTTTGTCAAAAGCTTCCCCGCAGTATCAAACGGGTTCGAGATTGAAACAGAGCTCACAGTTCATGCTATGCAGATGCGCATGCCAATCGGTGAGGTTCAAACAAGATACTCGTCACGCCTGCCAGATTCGAACTCCAAGCTGGCGACGTTTTCTGACGGGTGGCGGATTCTCAAAATGATCGGCTTGTTGATCAAGGATGAAAAGCCCGTTGCGTTTTTCCTGTCATTGGCCGTGTTGATGTTTTTGCCTTCGCTCTTTGTGTTTGTATCCGTATTCCGGGAATTTTTGGAAACAGGGCTTGTCGATAGAATTCCGTCTGTCGTCGTCGCAGTATCCGGTTTTGTTGCGACAATGCTGTCCATCGTCTGCGCTTTGATTCTGGAATCTTTGGCTCTTGCCCGGAGGGAAGCACGTCGTCTGTCATATTTGCAGCACAAAGGTGTAGCTGCGTCAGGCGTTGACCAAATCAAGCCATCGCTTGTCGAGGCTCAAACCCGTCGATTTGGCTGATTAAATTCAATCTCCAGTTCAATGCTAGGCAAATGAACGGCCTGTTCGCGCGTAAGCGTCTGAACACGCTGGTTTGTTCAAGGATTTGGTGAACCAGATACGCAAATGGCCAGCACCCCAAATGCTGGCCATTTTTCTGAGTGAGTGATATAGCCCTAAGGCCTCACCAGTGAAATTCTTTGTCCCCAAATACCTAACGCGGACTGAAAACCAGCGCTATTGGGGGAATCCCGTAAATCTTAAATTTTTCCAAAAATTAGGTTCTTTCGATCCTTGCTGACCGCCCTGTTGGCAGTTTCAGGAAAGCGATCGAAACTTGCGCCTGGCGAGCGGACGGCCAAGCGCTGAAATCCAAAGTGATGCCCAGATGTTTACCGGGCACACATTGCGCAAGTCGTTCATAGAACCTGACAAGACTGGTTTTAACGGCGCAGCCACAGCAAGCTACAGATCGTCAGGCGCAAGCTTCGGCGCGGGTCTTTTGGCAATCCCGCGTTCCATGAAAAGGACCGCGCAAAGGCGGTCCCTTCGTGTTTTGATGTCGGACGAAACTCGCCCGCCTGTTCGACGGCAATCAGCCGATGATTGCGTTCAGCGTAGCGCTGGGGCGCATCACAGCGGCGGTTTTGACCGGGTCAGTGTGATAGTATCCGCCCAAATCCACCGACGGTCCTTGGACTGCGGCCAGTTCCGACAAGATCTGCTCTTCTTTGTCTGCCAGCGCTTTTGCAAGTGGTGCCATTTCAGCTGCCAGATCGGCATCGTCAGATTGGGCAGCCAAGGCTTCGGCCCAGTAGCGCGCGAACCAGTAGTGGCTGTCGCGGTTGTCCGGTTCGCCGACTTTTCGACTTGGCGACCGGTTGTTGTCCAGAATGCCCTGAGTTGCGGCCTCTGCCGCAGCGCCAAGAACACCTGCCTTCACGTTTCCTTTGGCGTCGGCCAGGAAGTTCAGGGATTCCCCAAGCGCGCAGAATTCACCCATCGAATCCCAGCGCAGGTGGTTTTCCTCGACCAATTGCTGCACGTGTTTCGGTGCCGAGCCCCCTGCCCCGGTTTCGAACAGGCCGCCGCCATTCATAAGCTTGACGATCGACAGCATCTTGGCCGAGGTGCCCAGTTCAAGGATCGGGAACAGGTCGGTCAGATAGTCACGCAGCACGTTGCCCGTGATGGCGATGCTGTCCTTTCCGGCGGTGATGGTTTCCAGCGTCTGGCGCGTTGCCTCGCGCGGGGCCATGATCTGGAACTTGTCAGCCACGCCCGCGGCCTCGAGCGCCGGTTCCACGTATTTGATCAACTCTGCGTCATGGGCGCGGTTCGCATCCAGCCAGAAGATCGCCTCGGATCCGGTCAGGCGCTGACGGTCCATCGCCAGTTGGATCCAGTTCTCGATCGGCGCCTTCTTGACGGTGCAGGCCCGCCAGATGTCACCCTTTTCGACCTCGTGCGAATGCAGGGTCTCGCCGTTGGCCAGAACGATGCGCATTGTACCGTCGGCGGGTGCCTCGAAGGTGGTCGGGTGGCTGCCGTATTCCTCGGCTTTCTGCGCCATAAGACCAACGTTTGCGACCGCACCGGCAGTGGCCGGATTCAATGCACCGTTGGCTTTGAAGAACTTGATGCTTTCATCATAAACAGTCGCATAGCACCGGTCGGGGATGACGCAATTTGTATCACCCTTGGCGCCGGTCTCATCCCAACCCTTGCCGCCCGCGCGGATCACCGCTGGCATCGAAGCATCAATGATCACATCGGAAGGAACATGCAGGTTGGTAATGCCCTTGTCGCTATCCACCATATACATGGATGGACGATCAGCCTTGATCGCGTTTATTGCGGCGACGATCTCGGCATTGTTTTGAACCCGCTCAAGCAAGTCGCCAAGACCCGAATTCGGATTCACACCCAGCGCATCCAGTTCCGCACCGAATTTTTCGAAAACCGGCGCCAACCAGGCCTTGACCGCATAGCCAAAGATGATCGGGTCCGAGACCTTCATCATCGTGGCTTTCAGGTGCAACGAGAACATTGTGCCATCTTTCTTGGTGTCCTCGATGGCCTCTGCAAGGAAGGATGACAGTGCTTTGACCGACATGAAGGTCGCATCAGCCACGGTGCCTTCTTCCAGCGGCCACGCGTCCTTCAGGACAGTCACACTGCCGTCTTTGCCGACAAACTCGATCCTTGCATCGCCTGCCTGGGCAGCGGTGATGGTGGCCGATTTCTCATTGGCGTAAAAATCGTTGCCCGACATGGACGAGACTTTGGTTTTGCTGTCCGAGGTCCATTCGCCCATGGAATGCGGGTTGTTGCGGGCATAGTTTTTGACAGCCCGCGCCGCACGGCGGTCACTGTTACCTTCACGCAGAACCGGGTTCACGGCCGAGCCTTTGATGGCATCATAACGCGCACGGATCGCCTTTTCTTCGTCGGTAGAAGGTTCTTCGGGATAGGCCGGGATATCATAGCCTTGCGACTGCAACTCTTCTATGGCGGCCACCAGTTGCGGAACCGATGCCGAGATGTTCGGCAGCTTGATCACATTGGCGTCCGGGGTCTTTACCAGCTCACCCAATGCCGCCAGATCGTCCGAGACGCGCTGCTCATCCGTCAGGTTCTCGGGGAAGGCTGCCAGAATGCGCCCGGCCAGTGAAATGTCCTTGGTGCCCACGCTGACGCCAGCAGCCGAAGCGAACTTGCGAATGATGGGCAGGAACGAGGCGCTGGCCAGTTCGGGCGCTTCGTCTACAATGGTATACAATATGTCGAAGTTCGATTTATCTGCCATATTCTTTTACCTTTTTAAGCCTTTCGGGGCGTGCGATCCAAGAGTTGAAGCCACTTCAGCGTGGCGCGGGAGGGGCGCGATCACGATACCGCCCCTGGGTGACTCTGTTTTGACAGGGCCTCCCTTAAATCACGTTGCGCTGGGAATCAATCATCTGTGCCCGCGCATTTTGCCACGGGCTGGGCGTGGATGGCCTTTGATGTCATCAGCTCAACGTTTCGCCCGCCTGTCTTTGGCGTTTCCCTTCTGGTCACGCCACATGTTTTCCATAAAGCTGCACGGCTGGTCCCACGAATTTTTCGGGTTGCGGCCAAGGATTACCGAAATCTCTGCCCTGTCTCGGGATCAAATACCATGGCACGGTCAGGTTGAATGGATATGCCAATCCGGTCGCCGGTTTTGCTGCGCTGGTCATCCCTCTCTTCGACAATCAGTTTGTCACGATTTGGCGTCAGCAAATATGAGTAGGATACACCCCCAAGCGCTTCGGTCAGATCCACGGTGCAGGTGTCCGCAGACCGGTCGATATGAATATGTTCAGGGCGCATCCCCAACGTCACCTTGTCCGTTCCGGCAGGAACGGTTGCCGAGACCGGCAATGGCTGGCCCAAAGCGGGATGAGTGACATGGCCGTCGGCATAATCGCAATCGAGAAAGTTCATCGCGGGCGAACCGATGAAACCTGCAACAAACCGGTTGTCAGGATCACGGTACAGATCCATCGGGGCGCCGACCTGTTCGATCCGGCCATCGCGCAGCACCACAATCTTGTCGGCCATCGTCATGGCTTCGACCTGATCATGGGTCACATAGATCATGGTTGCACCGATTTCCTGATGCAGACGCGCGATTTCGACGCGCATCTCGACACGCAATTCAGCGTCCAGGTTGGACAGGGGTTCGTCAAACAGAAAAACCTCGGGCCCGCGTACAATCGCCCGCCCGATCGCAACCCTTTGCCGTTGCCCCCCGGACAGGGCCTTGGGTTTGCGCTTGAGATAGGGATCAAGCTTCAGAATGCTCGAAGCCTCCTGCACCTTCTGGTCGATCTCGGCTTTTGGGACACCGTTCATGCGCAGGCCAAATCCCATGTTTTCGGCCACTGACATGTGCGGGTAAAGCGCATAAGTCTGAAACACCATCGCCACGCCGCGCTTGGCTGGATCCATATGTGTCACCTCGCGCGATCCAATGTGAATCTCACCTTCCGAGGTTTCTTCCAGCCCTGCGATCATCCGCAACAACGTGGATTTTCCGCACCCTGAAGGCCCAACAAAAACGCAGAACTCTCCATCTTCGATTTGCAGGTCGATCCCATGAATGACCTGAGTCTGACCGTACCGTTTGATTGCCCGATTCAGAGTTACACCTGTCATGTCATTAGCATCCTGTCGTTTTTCGAACCTGGGCCTGTTTCGGGAAACCGCCAGGCTTGTGCCTCGGTTCCGATTTGTTCAGCCACACGCCGCAGGCGCGGCACCCAGGCTTCGAGTTGATCGAAATCCATTCGTTCGGTGGACCCGGTTATCGAAATCGCCCCAAGCATCCGACCGTTCGACGTCAGAACTGGGCAGGCGATGCATATGATGCCAGGCTCGTGCTCTTCATCATCGACGGCAAATCCCCGGCTGCGAATTCTGTCAAGATCAGCCCGCAACGTCTTTTCGGATGTCAGAGTTTTGTCGGTGAAGCGGTGATAGCTTTGCTGCGACACCGCCCTGTTCAGCGCATCTTCGTCCAAGAAGGCCAGCATCGCCTTGCCGACCCCCGTGCAGTAGGCCGGGCCAACTTTTCCAGCCTGAGAGTACATCTCGATCGGTTGTGCGGCGTTGCGTTTGTCGACGTAAAGAACCTGACTGGAATCAAGCTGCGCCAGATGCACGGTTTCACCGGTTTCTTGGCTGAGGGCATCCAGAAAAGGCCGCGCTATCGGGGCCAATGAGCTTTGCGTCCATGCCGCATGGGCCAACCGAACCAACCGCATCCCGGGCGCATAGGTCTGCCTGTCGCGGTCATAAGACAGCATTCCCTGGTTGGTCAGGGATTGCAGAAATCGGTACAGGGTCGCCTTTGGAAAATCGCTGTTTTCCAAAAGTTCAGCGAATCGAACTGGGCGCTCGAACGACGCTACATGATCCAGCACATTACATGCTTTGCCTATAGTTCCGTCACCTGACACGGGCCATCATTCTCCTCCGATTATCCCTCGCCATCCTCACGAGGGTCTTGACAACAGTAACCGAGTCGATGTGTAGTTTTCAATATATAAAACAAGGTTTCATTATTTGGAACTTTGCAGGAGACCAACAGGGAGGAAACCATGTATTCAACTTTCAAGCGCACGACGGCTGCGCTGGCGCTTGGTGTCGCGATGGCGGCGCCAGCTGCTGCGGAACTCACCGGAGATCTGCGGATTTTTCTGGACACATCGAACCCGGCGCCACGCGCGACGATGGAGGCGATGATCGAGCGTTTTGGGGCACAGCATCCGGGGTTGGAAATCGAAACAACCGTTATCGACCGCGAGGCGTACAAGACGCAGATTCGAAATTTCCTGACAGCTGACACCCCGGACGTGGCCACATGGTACGCGGCCAACCGCATGAAACCATATGTCGAGGCGGGTCTGTTCGAGGATGTGTCGGACTTGTGGGCAGAGCCTGAGATCGCCGACAACCTCGCTTCGACCAAGGGCGCGTTGACAATCGACGGCAAGCAATGGGGCGTGCCCTATACCTACTATCAGTGGGGTGTCTACTATCGCAAAGATATCTTTGATGAACTGGGTTTGAGCGAGCCGACCACTTGGGAAGAAGAACTGTCCAACTGCCAGAAAATCGTCGATTCCGGACGGGCCTGCTATACTATTGGCACCAAGTTCCTTTGGACCGCCGGTGGCTGGTTTGATTATCTGAACATGCGGACCAATGGTTTCGACTTCCACCAGCAACTCGCCAACGGCGAAGTCAGCTGGGAAGATGACCGGGTAAAACAGACTTTCGCCAACTGGAAACAGTTGATCGACATGGGCGCCTTCATCGACAATCACCAGACGTATAGCTGGCAGGAAGCCCTGCCCTTCATGGTCAATGGTGAGGCAGCAGCCTATCTGATGGGCAACTTCGCAGTGGCGCCGTTGCGCGACGCGGGCCTGACAGATGACCAGCTGGATTTCTACCAGTTCGTCGCGATCAATCCCGATGTTGAGCTGGCCGAAGACGCCCCGACCGACACGTTCCACATCCCGGCCAATGCTTCGAACAAGGAAGCCGCGCGCGAATTCCTGCGTTTCGTGGTCTCTGCTGACGAACAGACCGAAATCAACAACGGCGCGAATCTCGGCCAATTGCCGGTCAACGCGCAATCCGCTGTGGATGACGACAAGTTCCTGCAACAGGGCTTTGAAATGCTTTCGTCCAACAGCCCCGGTGGGGTAGCCCAGTTCTGGGACCGCGACGCGCCTGCGGAAATGGCCAAAGTGTCCATGGAAGGTTTCCAGGAATTCATGGTCAAACCCGACAACTTGGACCGGATACTGGCCAAACTCGAACGCGCGCGCGCGCGTATTTACGATAACTGACCAGGCAAGGGTCGGGCCAAAGCCCGGCCCACGCTCCTTTGAATCGTAGGGCGGGTTCCGACCCGCCTTGCTCCAACAGACCCGAGTTTCCCATGACAGTTGCTGCCGACGCCTCAGAACAGGAAAGCTGGTTCCATCGCAACCAACAACGCATCGCACCCTGGCTGTTTCTGGCCCCCGGGATGCTGTTCTTTTTGGTCTATGTGATTATCCCGGTATTCCAGTCCTTCAACCTGTCTCTTTACGAGTGGGACGGCCTGGGCGCTGCCGAATACGTTGGCTTTCGTAACTACGAAGACCTTTATTGGGAGTGGGTGGATCGGGATGCTTTCTACATCTCGATGAAAAACAACCTGATCTGGCTGATCCTTTACCTGGCTGCGATTCCGGCAGGTTTGTTCATCGCCCTGTTCCTGAATCAGACCGTTTGGGGCATCCGCCTGTATAAGTCCCTGTTTTTCTTTCCTTTCGTGATTTCTCAGGTCGTGGTGGGGCTGGTGTTCACCTGGTTCTACGATCCGACCTTCGGGTTGCTGAACGAATTCCTCGGCTTCTTCGGCCTCGGCCCGGTAAACGTGTTGGGCGATGAGCGTTTCGTGACCTATGGCATCATCTTCGCCGGCCTCTGGCCACAAACCGCCTATTGCATGATCCTGTACCTTACCGGCCTGAACGCTGTAGACCCGGAACAAATCGAAGCAGGACGCCTGGACGGGGCCAAGGGCTGGAAGATGCTCTGGCACATCATTATCCCGCAACTGCGACCTGCAACCTTTATCGCGTTTGTCGTGACCATCATCGGCGCATTACGGTCTTTCGACCTGATCTCAATCATGACACAAGGCGGACCTTTCGGATCCTCCCGCGTGCTGGCCTATTACATGTTCGAGGTCGCGCTGTCCGAATATGGCTTCCGCATGGGTTATGGCGCGGCCATCGCCGTGATCCTATTCCTGATCATGTTGTGCTTCATCGCCTACTTCCTGTGGTCGATGTACCGTGAAGAGAAGGGGCGCTGAGATGTTTCCCAAACCCATCGAAAAACAACCCCGCGCGGCGCAGATCACGTATCAAGCCATGCTTCCATTGGCCCTTCTGTTGTGGCTGGGTCCCCTGCTGGCGGTTGCTCTTTTCTCGGTAAAACCTGCTGCTGACTTCACCAACGCGAATTACTGGGGGATGCCGTCCAGCTTTGAGGGCGCCTTCAACTATGGTCAGGTGTTCTTCAATTCGGACATGCCGCGATACCTGCTGAATTCATTTATGATCACCGTCCCTACCGTGATCGGAGCGGTGGCCCTCAGTTGCATGACCGGCTTCGCGCTTGGCATCTACAAGTTCAAGTCGAACCTCTGGATATTTTTCATGTTCGTGGCCGGGAACTTCGTGCCCTTCCAGATCCTGATGGTGCCGGTTCGCGACCTGACCCTGCAACTTGGGCTCTACAACACCAAGACCGGGCTGGTCCTGTTCCACATCGCATTTCAGACCGGGTTCTGCACCCTGTTCATGCGCAACTTCATCCGCGCCCTGCCCTTTGAACTGATCGAGGCCGCACGGGTCGAGGGTATCAGCGAATGGCGCATCTTCTGGTACGTGGTCCTGCCGCTGATGAAGCCCGCGATCGCCGCGCTCAGCGTGCTGATCTTCACCTTCATCTGGAACGACTATTTCTGGGCCGTCGTCCTGACGCAAGGCGCAGAAAGCCAGCCTGTAACTGCCGGAATCACCAGTTTCAACGCACAATTCCGCGCCGCTTATCAATTGATGAGCGCGGGCTCCATCGTGGCGGCTCTGCCACCGGTGGCCATGTTCTTCCTGATGCAGAAACACTTCATTGCGGGTTTGACCCTCGGAGCTGTGAAATGACCAAAATTACCTTTATCGGTGCCGGGTCCACAATTTTCATGCAGAACATCGTTGGGGATGCTCTGTTAACCCCTGCACTAGCCGACAGTCACTTTGCGCTTATGGATATCGACCCCCAGCGCCTTGCGGAAAGCGAAGCAGTTGCGCGCTCCATGATCCGCTCGGTCGGGGCCGGGGCGACAGTCTCGACCCATACCGACCGCCGCGCGGCGCTGGACGGGGCCGATTTCGTCATCACCGCGTTTCAGGTGGGGGGATACAAGCCCTGCACGATCACCGATTTCGAGATCCCCAAGCAGTATGGCTTGCGTCAAACCATCGCTGATACGCTGGGCGTCGGAGGGATCATGCGAGGCCTGCGCACGGTTCCGGTGCTTTGGGATGTCGCAGGGGACATGATGCAACTCTGTCCGCACGCGACGTTGCTGCAATATGTAAATCCGATGGCCATCAACACCTGGGCACTGGCCGAACGCTTCCCGACCCTGAAACATGTGGGTCTTTGTCACTCGGTTCAAAATACAGTCGAGGAACTGGCACACGATCTGGATCTGCCAAAGGATGAGTTCCGCTACAAAGTCGCGGGCGTCAATCACGTCGCATTCTTTCTGAAACTGGAACATCAAGGCCGCGACCTGTATCCGGCACTGCGCCAGGGCTATCAGACGGGGAAATTCCCGAAGGCACCGCTGCTGATGCCGCGCTGCCCCAACAAGGTGCGGTACGAGGTGATGGATCACCTGGGCTATTTCTGCACAGAAAGCTCGGAACACCTGGCCGAATACGTGCCGTGGTTCATCAAGGACGGGCGACAGGACCTGATCGAGGAATTCTCCATCCCGCTGGACGAATACCCCACCCGCTGCGTCGAGCAGGTCGAGATGTGGAAGGAACAGGCCAAGACCCTGACCGACGGGCGCAATATCGATGTCACGCGCAGCCACGAATTCGCGGCCGACCTGATGAACGCGATCGTTACGAACACGCCCTACATGGCCTATGGCAACCTGCCCAACACCGGCCAGATCCCGCAACTGCCCATGGGCGCGGCGGTCGAAACCCCCTGCCTGGTGGACAGCAACGGCGTACAGCCTTCTGTCGTGACCGACATCCCGCCGCAGTTGATTGCCCTGATGCGCACCCAGATCAACGTACAGGAACTGACTGTTCGGGCCCTGACAGAACAGAACCCCGAATACATCTATCACGCCGCGATGATGGATCCGCACACCGCCGCCGAACTGGACCTGCGCCAGATCCGCAACCTTGTCACGGATCTGCTGACGGCCCACAACGATTGGCTGCCCGACTGGTGCCGCCCGGCCCGCGCCGCCTGATCTTCATCTTTTCACAAATACTCAGATCCAACTTCCGCCAAGAAAAACAAAGCCAGAAATGACAAAACGCCGCTCACAACATTGGTATGGAAAACTCGACAAGGATGGCTTCATCCACCGGTCGTGGATGAAAAACCAGGGCTTTCCCGACCACGCTTTTGATGGACGACCCATAATTGGCATCTGCAACACCTGGTCGGAACTGACCCCCTGCAACTCGGGCCTGCGCGATCTGGCCGAGGGCGTAAAACGCGGCGTGTGGGAGGCGGGCGGCGTTCCGGTAGAATTCCCCGTCATGTCGCTGGGCGAAACCCAGATGAAACCCACTGCGATGCTGTTCCGCAACCTGCTGGCCATGGATGTCGAGGAATCGATCCGCGCCTATGGTATTGACGGGGTCGTTCTGTTGGGCGGCTGCGACAAGACCACGCCGGGGCAGTTGATGGGGGCGGCGTCAGTCGATCTGCCTTCGATCGTCGTCAGTTCAGGCCCGATGCTGAACGGTAAATACCGCGGGCAGGATATCGGATCCGGCACCGATGTCTGGAAATTTTCCGAAGCGGTTAGGGCCGGCGAAATGACGTTGCAGGACTTCATGAACGCCGAGTCCGGCATGTCGCGCAGCGCTGGCGTCTGCATGACCATGGGCACCGCGTCCACCATGGCGTCGCTGGTCGAGGCGATGGGCATGAGCCTGCCCACCAATGCCGCGCTTCCGGCGGTCGACGCCCGCCGCATGGCGCTGGCGCACATGACAGGCCGGCGCATCGTCGAGATGATCGACGAAGACCTCAAGCCCTCGGACATCCTGACCAAAGAGGCGTTTGAGAACGCCATCCTCGCCAACGCGGCCTTAGGAGGCTCGACCAATGCGGTGGTTCACCTGCTGGCGCTGGCGGGACGTGTTGGGGTTGACCTGACCTTGAAGGACTTTGAAATCGGATCCGAAATACCACTGCTGGTCAACTGCATGCCGTCGGGCAAATACCTGATGGAAGACTTCTGCTACGCAGGCGGCATGCCGGTGGTACTGAATGAACTCAAATCGTTCCTGCGCCCGGCAAAGACGGTTCTGAACAAGGATATCTCGGCTCACTTCGAAGGAGCCGAGTGTTTCGATACCGACGTCATCCGTCCCTTCGATGATCCTGTAAAGCCCGCTGCCGGCCTGCGTGTTCTGCGCGGCAACCTTGCGCCGAATGGGGCCATCGTCAAGCCTTCGGCGGCCACTGACGCGCTTCTTGAAACCGAGGGCGAGGCTTTCGTGTTCGACAACATCGAAGACCTAAAGGCCAATATCGACCGTGAAGACCTGCCGGTCACGACCAAGAGCATCCTAGTGCTCAAAGGGTGTGGCCCCAAAGGGTATCCGGGCATGCCCGAGGTCGGCAACATGCCAATTCCGGCGAAATTGGTGAAAGAGGGTGTACGAGACATGATCCGGATCTCGGATGCCCGCATGTCGGGAACAGCTTATGGCACCGTCATTTTGCATGTCAGCCCCGAAGCACAGGCGGGTGGCACGCTGGCGCTGGTCAAAACCGGAGACCGCATCCGTGTTTCAGCCAGCAGTGGCGAACTGGAACTGCTTGTGGACGAAAACGAACTGAACGCCCGCCGCGCCGCGTGGCAACCGGATGATCCGCACTACACTCGCGGTTACGCAAAACTTTACATCGACCATGTGCTGCAAGCGGATCAGGGGGCGGATCTGGATTTCCTTGTTGGCAAAGACACCCGCCTCGTGACCAGAGAGAGCCACTGATGACCCAGCCAGCTACATACCACGATCTCAACGGGACCTCCGTCTATATCACCGGCGGCGGCTCGGGCGTTGGTGCGGCGCTGACAGATGGGTTCATGGCACAGGGGGCCAATGTGGCCTTCATTGGCCGGTCGGATGCCAGCGGGTTTGTCGAAGAGATGCGCAACAAGCACGGCCGCGCGCCGCTGTTCCTGCAAGGCGACATGACGGATACCGAACTGCTGCACGCGACGATGGCCAAAGCTGCCGAGGCTCATGGCCCTTTGAATGTCTTGGTGAACAATGCAGCCAACGACCAACGTCATACGCTTGAGGAAACCACGACGGAATTCTGGGACTGGATGATCGAGGTGAACCTGAAAGCCTATTATTTCGCGTGTCAGGAAGCCGCCCGGCAAATGAAAGATGGCGGGTCGATCATCAATTTCAGCTCGATCAGTTACATGATGGGCAATGCTGGCTATCCGATCTATACGACCTCGAATGCCGGGATCACGGGGATGACACGGTCATTGGCACGAGAACTTGGGCCGAGGAAAATCCGCGTAAACGCTCTGGCCCCCGGCTGGGTTCTGACGCAAAAACAGTTGGATAAATGGGCCACGCCGGAGGATCTGGCGGCCCATTTGGACCGGCAATGTCTGAAAGAGCACCTGAAGCCCGAGGATATGATAGCACCAACACTTTTTCTGGCGTCCAGGGCCAGCCATGCGATGACCGGGCAATGTATAGCTGTTGATGGCGGCGTTGTGGTTTCGGGGTGATGTTATGAATACTGAATGGATCGCCGTCGACTGGGGAACATCTCATTTACGGGCCTGGGCCATGCAGGGTTCGACTGCGCTGGACCATGCGCAATCCGGCAAGGGCATGGCGCATGTCGGGCCTGACGGGTTTCAAGCCGCCCTGCTGGATTTGATCGAAAACTGGTTGCCCGGCGCGCCGGTGGATGTGGTCGCTTGCGGAATGGTCGGCGCACGCCAGGGCTGGGTGGAAGCCCCTTATTCGACCGTGCCGTCGGAACCCTTGCCGGATGTCCCGATCCGCGTACCTGGATCAGACCCGCGCATTCGGGCCTTTGTCATACCCGGTCTGAAACAGACAACTCCGCCGGATGTGATGCGGGGTGAGGAAACCCAGATTGCCGGATTTCTGGGCACGCGCCAGAATTGGGACGGCGTCATCTGCCTGCCCGGAACCCACACGAAATGGGTTCAGGTAAGCGCTGGCGAGGTTGTAAGCTTTCGTACCTTCATGACGGGTGAGTTGTTCGACCTGCTATGTGGTCAGTCCGTGCTGCGGCACTCTGTAGGCCCGGGCTGGGACGAAGACGCCTTCGCCGAGGCGGTTGCGGATACGTTGTCAAAGCCCGAACAATTGGCTGCGCGTCTCTTTAACTTGCGAGCGGCGGACTTGCTGCAAGGTCAGGCCAAAGCCACCGCGCGTGCGCGCCTTTCCGGAATGTTGATCGGTGCCGAACTGGCCGCGACGCGGCCTTATTGGCTGGGGCAGCAACTGGCCATTATCGGGGCGGAAGGCGTGGCGCAGACATATGCAACAGCCCTGCAACGGCAAGGCGCGTTCGTGGAAACCGCAAACGCCACCGAGGCAACTCTGGCCGGGCTTGCGCTGGCCCGAAACATGACAAGGCAAACCGCATGAGCCGTCCCATCATCGCCATATTGCGTGGCTTGCAACCACACGAAGCCAAAGCCGTTGGCCGCGCCATTATCGATGCCGGCATCGACCGGATCGAAGTGCCGCTCAATTCTCCGGATCCGCTCGACAGTATCAGCACTTTGGTTGATGCGTTTGGAAATCAGGCCCTGATCGGCGCGGGCACTGTTTTGACAGTCGATCAGGTGGACGCTGTGTCGGCCGCCGGAGGCAAGTTGATCGTATCGCCCAACTATGACGCCGAGGTCATCAAGCGTTCCGTCGCGTTGGGCCTGCAAAGCTGGCCGGGGGTTTACACCCCAACCGAAGCCTTTGCGGCCCTCAAGGCCGGGGCCACCGGTTTGAAGCTGTTCCCGGGGGTGATGGCTGGTCCGGCGGGTTTGGCCTCCTTGCGTCCGGTTTTGCCCATAGGCTCGCTTGTTTTTGCTGTTGGCGGTGCCGGACCCGACAATTTCGGACAGTGGATCAAAGCGGGCGCAGATGGCTTTGGGATAGGCTCTGCACTTTACAAACCCGGAATGGATGTCGCCGAAATCGCCGAGCGCGCCCGGCATATCGTTTCGGCCTATGACGAGGCCGCCGGATGAGCACCATCTTTGACGACCGCCCCTGCGAGTTGGGTGAAGGCCCGTTGTGGCATCCTGAAAGACGTCAGCTTTTCTGGTTCGATATCATCGGCAAGCGCCTGATGACCCGCGAGCGGGGAATGCCCAAAAGCTGGAGCTTCGATGAACATGTTTCGGCCGCGGGGTGGGTGGATCGCGATACGCTTCTTATGGCGTCGGAAACGGGGCTGTGGCGTTTTGATTTGCAATCCGGAAAGCGGAACTTGATCACGCCTCTGGAAGCCGACAACCCCGTCACCCGTTCAAACGATGGCCGCGCTGATCCTTGGGGTGGGTTTTGGATCGGCACAATGGGCCAGCAGGCGGAACCCGGCGCCGGATCAATCTATCGCTTCTGGAAAGGTGAGTTGAGGCGATTGGTTCCAGATGTAACAATCTCCAACGCGATCTGTTTTGCCCCCGATCGTTCGGTGGCCTATTTCTGCGACACCGCAACGAAACAAATCAGGCGCTGGCGTCTGAACGCCGAAACCGGTTGGCCGGAAGGCGACAGCGCAGTTTTTCTGGATTTGCGCAAAGAAGGTCTGAACCCGGATGGTGCGGTCATCGATGCCCAGGGGAATATCTGGATTGCACAATGGGGTGCCAGCCGGATTGCGGCATACACGGCCGACGGCATGTTTCTGAAAGCCGTTGCATTTGACGCATCCCATACGTCATGTCCCGCTTTCGGGGGCGATGAACTGAATACGCTTTTCTGCACAACGGCCCGTCAGGGATTGAGCGCAGAAACAATAGACAGCCAACCGACCAACGGCATGACCTTTGCCGCGCGAAATGCAGGTCAGGGTCAGGCAGAACACAAGGTCATCTTATGAAGCCGGAACTGGGCGTCTGTTATTATCCTGAACATTGGCCAGAGGCGATGTGGGCCGACGATGCCGCGCAAATGGTCAAAACAGGCCTGACATGGGTGCGCATTGGCGAGTTCGCGTGGAGCCGCATCGAGCCGCAATCCGGCGTATTGCAATTCGAATGGCTGGATCGCGCGATTGAGACACTCGGAGCAGCCGGATTGAAGGTCGTGCTGGGCACGCCAACCGCAACGCCGCCGCGCTGGATGTTGGACAAACACCCGGACATGCTGGCTGCCGATGAAAATGGCAACCCGCGCAAGTTCGGATCCCGGCGGCATTACTGCTTTAGCCATCAAGGCTATATCGACGAATCTACCCGCATCGCCCGGATATTGGGTGAACGGTACGGTAAGAACCCGCATGCGGTCGCGTGGCAGATTGACAATGAATATGGGTGTCACGACACCACTCTCAGCTACAGCGCTGCTGCCCAACAGGCGTTTCGCCATTGGCTGGCCGAACGGTACGGAACAATTGAAACGCTGAACCGGGCGTGGGGCAATGTGTTCTGGTCGATGGAATATCGCAACTTCAGCGAAATCGACCTGCCCAATCAAACCGTGACCGAGCCGAACCCGGCTCATGTACTGGCATTCCGGCGCTTCAGTTCGGATCAGGTCGCGGCTTTCAACAAAGCACAGGTGGATACGCTGCGGCCGTTGACTGATGCGCCGCTCTTGCACAATTACATGGGCCGTATTCTGGACTTCGACCATTTCAAAGTTGGCGCGGATCTGGATATCGCTACCTGGGACAGTTATCCGATCGGTTTTCTGTCGGACCGGCTGGAAGCCGACGACGCGCACAAGACCGCCTTTTTGCAACAGGGCGATCCGGACATGCAGGCGTTTCATCATGATCTCTACCGGGCGGTCGGGCGTGGCCGTTGGTGGGTGATGGAACAACAACCCGGCCCGGTGAATTGGGCACCGTATAATCCGGCGCCGCTGCCCGGAATGGTGCGGCTTTGGTCATTGGAGGCGGTTGCTCATGGCGCCGAGGTGGTGAGTTATTTCCGATGGCGGCAAGCCCCGTTTGCGCAAGAGCAAATGCATGCCGGCTTGCTGACGTCGAACAATCACCCTGCTGCTGCACTGGCAGAAGCCCGTCAGACCGCAGATGACCTGAACTCGTTGGGTGCGGTGCAACAGATACAGGCCAAAGTGGCCATTCTGTTTGATTACGCCTCGGACTGGGCGTGGACCACACAACCACAATGCGCGGGATTTGACTATTTCCGATTGGTTTTTTCGGCTTATCGCGCGCTGCGACGGGCCGGTTTGTCGGTAGACTTTGTTTCGGCAAAGGACATTCCTGCCGATTACTCGGTGATCTTTGCCCCCGGTTTGGCCACAATGGATCCTGATTTGGAACAACGCCTGGCAGAAAGATGCGATCTTGCCATTCTGGGACCGCGCAGCGGCGCGATCACCCGCGATTTTCAAATTCCTGAAAAGGGCAGACCCGGTCTGAGCAGGATCGATTGCGATGTCGATCTGGTCGAAACTCTGCCGCCCACGGTTGAACGCACGGTCAAGGGTGGCGGCGCGGCGCGGCATTGGATCGACCGATTGTCAGGAACGGCCAAAGACCTGCTGAGTTTCGAAGACGGAACACCTGCTCTCAAGGCAGGGGACGGAATATGGTACTTGGCAGGCTTTCCCGATGCAGACCTTTGGGACCGCGTGATAGCCATGGCGGCGGAAGAAGCCGAATTGACATTGCGCAGGATGCCGCAAGGCCTGCGACTGCGCGAGACGGCCAATCATGACTTCCTGATCAACTACAACGCAGGGCCGGTGAATTGGAACGGGCTCACCGTCGAAGGTTGTGACGTCAAAATCCTGAAACGCAATCCGCCCGAACTGACCTGAGGTCAGTCCGGGCGGGTGCCGAGGTTACGAAGCTGCGCTGCTATTCGTCGCTTTGCAGGCTATTGGGGTCAAACACCCTGCCGAAACCACTGTTGTTGGACGGAGCGCTTTCGGAGTCAGACCCACCATCTGCGCCTTCGTTTTCGTCACCCCCTAAAGAGTTCGGTGCAAAAACATTGCCAAAGCCGCTGTTGTTCGACGGTTTCGGGGTGGATTGCGCACCGCCCTGTTCCGCTTCTTCAGCTTCGCGTTGCTTGAGGCGTTCTTCACGCTGTTTGCGCAACTCCTGAATACGCTGTTCCGCTTCCAGCTTCTTCTGCTCGCGGACATCGGCGATACACTGCGCCGGATTGTAGGTGGCCGCAGTGCCGACAACTGTGATCGTTGCGACGGCAAATACAACCAACAGAACCGCTGCCATGTTGCCGGAAAAGAAGCTGGGCAGTTTGATCTTGCCGGCCAGCTCTTCAACCGTCGCGTTCTTGCGCGCCGCTGCCACCAGTTCCTGACGTTTCAGCTTGGCTTCGTTCAGCAGAGCGAAGAACACTGTCAGCGCCACGATGATGAAGGCCAGCGCCGAGATCGCGGGTGTGATGCCATAACGGACCTTTTGGGCCAGTTCGATCGTCAACGTCGGGTATTCACCGAAGGTAAAGGTGGTGGTGTTGTAGTTTTCGAACGATGCGAGGAACGCCAACACCGCTGCCGATGCAATCGCCGGGCGCATGAACGGCAACAGGATCTTGCGGAAGGCCTGTGCGTGGCTGGCACCAAGGTCCAGCGCAGCCTCGGTCAAGGCCACGTCGTATCGCTGCAAGCGTGCCACCAACACCAGCATGCAGTAGCTGGCGATAAAGGTTGATTGGCCGATCACCGTCAGAAAAATGCCATTTGACAGGAAGCTGTCCGCCCCCAGTCCCAGCATCCGGTTGATACGATCCCAGAACACCAGCGTCGAGATACCCAGAACAACACCCGGGATCAGGATCGGAGCGATAATGATCGTATAGTAAGTCGCCCGAAGTTTTGGCCAGATCTGGGTCAGCATCAGTGCACCCGCCAGACCCATGGCCACTGACAGGATGACCGTGCCGATCCCGATGATCAGTGAGTTCTTGATACCGTTCAGGATGCGCTGATCCTGAAACAGCTCGCCAAACCACTGGAAGGTCAGACATTCCCACGGGCTCATCCGTGGGAAGCCGGACGAGTTGAACGCGGTGATCGACATGATCACAAGCGGTCCCAGCAGATAAAGGAAGAAGATCGCCAGATAGACCCAGATGCTTATGCGGAGAAAGGAATTGTTCATTTCCCGATATCCCCCATGTTCACTTTGAACAGGCGCATCATGGCCAGCACAAACAGGATACAGGTCACCAGCAGGACGATCGCGTAAGCAGCCCCTTGCGGCCAGTCGTTGTTATCGTTGAACTGCTGATAGATCAGCTGTGTGAACCACAGCGACGAAGGCCCGCCCAGGATTTGCGGTGCCGCTAGTGCGCCCGCAGACAGCATGAACACCATCGTACAGCCCGAACTGATCCCTGGTTTGGCATAAGGAATGACCACACGCCAATGTATCCGCCACCACGGCGCACCAAGGTCGCGCGCGGCTTCGATCTGATTTTTATCCAGGCTTTCTATGACGTTATACATTGGGAAGATCATCAGCAGGATATAGGCATAACCCAGCCCGGCATAGAGCGCGATATCGTTCCGGATGAAGTCGAACGGCGTATCCCAAACCCCCAGTCCCACGAACAACGTGTTCAGAACACCGGTTTCACCGAAGATAATGCGCAAAGCAAAGGCGCGCAGGATTTCGTTGATCCAGTAAGGGATGATCAGCATGATCGCGAAGATGCGGATATGGCTGCCTTCGGACTGCCCCAGATAGTAGGCGATCGGATAGCAGATGATCAGGTTGAAAATCGTGACGCAAACGGCCGCAACGAGGGTGCGGAAGAACACCCGCAGGTCAACCGTGTTGTAATCCTGACTGCCGCCTTCAGGGCCGTATATCAGGTACTTGTAGTTCTCCAGCGTATAGACGTCCTTCGGCCCGCCAATCTCTGGAGGCGGGAGATTTGGACGGAACGAGAAATCCAGCATCGACAGCTGCGGCAGGATGATAAGGCCGATGGTCCAGAACAGAACCAGACCCAGGATCGCCAAGCCCATACCGGTGCCGTTGCGATTGAAGAATTCTTTCAGGAATCGGGGCATGAGATCGTCCCCCTATTCCGCTGCCAGTTCACCGGCAGGAACGATGACCGCGTTATGCGTCTCGTATTCCAGCGTGATGTTCTGTCCGGTGTGGTCCTCAAAAGATTGCCCATGGTTGGGGATCGAGACCTTGATTTCTTTTCCGCCTTCACCTTCTGTGAAGATGTTAAAGACGTTGCCCTCGAACTCTTCATGATTGACCCGGGCGGTGACGAAGTGATCGCCCGTTGCGCCATCTGGGGCAATCGCAAAGGCCTCGGGACGGATGAACATCATCGCGTCATCACCTTCTTTCATTTTGCCCTGATTGGCCGTCGAAATCCTTGCCACCAGATCACCCGAACGGTTGGTCGCGATCAAAGCTTCCTTGCCCATCACTTGCTTGATTTTACCGCGGAAAACATTGTTTTCGCCGACGAATGAAGCCGCGAAAGCCGTGTTGGGATCGTTGTAAATCGTCTTCCCGTCGGCGATTTGATCAATCACACCGGCACGCATGACAGCGATATTGTCCGACATGGTCAGCGCTTCGCCCTGGTCGTGCGTGATGTAGATGAAGGTAATGCCCACGCGCTGCTGAATTTCACGCAACTCGGTCCGCATGTGCTGGCGCAGTTTCAGGTCAAGTGCCGAAAGGGGCTCGTCCAGCAACAGCACGTCCGGTTCGGCGCAGAGTGCCCGGGCAATCGCAACACGCTGACGTTGACCGCCTGACAATTCGCTTGGCAGCTTGTCCCCCTGCCCCGGTAACGCAATCATGTCCAGAAGCTCATCGGCGCGCCTGCGGCGTTCGGCAGCACTGGCCCCTTTGATTTCCATGGAAAACGTGATGTTTTCCCAGACCTTCATCAGCGGGAACAATGCGAGGTTCTGAAAGATCAGCGCCGTCGGACGCTTGTTGGGCCCGATGCCACGCATATTGTTGCCACCAATGAGGACGTTGCCTTCGCTTGGTTCAAGAAAGCCGGACACTGCCCTCAGAATGGTTGTTTTTCCGCAGCCCGATGGCCCGAGGAAAGAAAAGAAATCGCCCCCGTTGATGTTGACGTTTGCATCGCGCACGGCGACAAAGTCGCCGAAACGGATCCACAGGTTTTCCAGATCGACTCCGACCCCTGCACTCATTTTTGGTTTCTCCCTGAGGTGCGTGTTGTCACCACACAGTATTAGTGTCCGCCACGCCGGGACGGCGCGCAGATGGGTGCCCCCCGCAGGATGCGGAGGGCGAAGGTTCGGAACGCTTAAGCGCTCTTGAACTTGTTGACGAACTCGGTCCGGGTTTCAGCATACCACGGCGCTTCTGCAGGCCACGGATTGAGATTGGCCAGCGAGTCGCCCGGATAGGCCTCGGCAAAGTTCTTCTTGTAAGTGTCGCCGGAATACTGGTCGGCGCCCAATACCGGCGAGTTGTAGCCGTGACTGTCAATGGCAACACCGGCCGGCTTGGCCTGATAGGCAAAGTCGATGAAAGCGTAAACCTGATCGATATTCGCGGCACCAGTTGGCATGGACATACCATCCACCCAAGCCATCGCACCTTCGACAGGCGCCTGATAGTGCACCGGCTCGCCTGCGGATTTCAGTGCAAGGGGTGGGCCGTCCCAGGTTTGGCCAACAATAACGCCTTCGTTCAGAAGACCGTTCTTCTGTGTGTCGGCGTCGTTCCAGATCAGTTTGATGCGGTCCTTGCGTGCAACGCACCAATCGGTGATCTGGCCCCAAACCTTACGCATGGTGTCTTCATCACCATATGCCGCCCAGACCGAACCCGGCTCCATCTCGCCAGCGCGTTCCATATAAAGGCCGGCGCCCAGCATCATGGAATGCGCGCGGCCCATGGTTTTCCCGGCGTTCGCTTCCGACCACACGTCGCCATAGGACGGCGCATCACCATCCGGTAGCCACAGGTCAGTACGGTAAGCGATTCCTTCTGTACCCCAGATATGCGGCAGCCAGTGCGCACCTGAATCGCCAAAGTTCCACGCATCAGTACCAATCTTGGCCATGGCAGGGTTCACCAGATCGATCGGAACCTTGTTCATGTCGAAGGGCTGGAGCAGCTCCAGCGGTTCCCACTGCAACGACCGGTTGTTGGTCGGTGAAACGATATCAAAACCCTGGCCCTTGGTGGCCTTCATCTTGTTGATGATCTCTTCGTTCGAGCCGATACCGGTATAGTTCACCTTGATTCCAGTAAGCGTCTCAAACTCTTCGATGAAGCTGGGCGGCAGGTAGTCCGACCACATCAGAATGTTGATTTCGCCCGACGAAGCCAGAGCGCTCTTGCTGTAAAGGGGTGCCGCAAGTGCCGCGGCACCTGCGCCTTTCAACACAGAGCGTCTCGAAAATGAAGAATGTTTAGCCATAGGTGATCTCCCATTGTTGGATGAGTTTGTTTTTGTATTTTTATTCATAGGACTTTCTGTGCCCGTTCGTCAGTCCAAAAGTGACAGTTTACGGAATTCTTATGTCCAGTTTTTGTTCTTGACACGTTTCGGTTGAATTTCAGAGCGTTAGTTTACCTGCCATACGGTAAAATCGCGCGCGCCAACCGGATCCGAGCCGATCAAAATTCGTCGTGATCCACCACCAGGCAGGGGTTTGGACATGTCACCAAAATTGAAAGCAAAATGCAACGTACCGAGTCGGGTTACGCGTAGGTCTGGATCGCAGTCCAGAGGCTTCAGCCCTGCCCATTCCAAGACATCGCGCATAATCTCGTGCACGAGCGCACCGCCGGGTACCATGGCCAGATATGTCGCACGATCCGACCGGACGACCGCTGGGCTGGCGTCGCAATAGGCACTTTTGAAGCGCGCCAGGACATTTGCCTCGGTCTCGACGATTTCGCGCCAACCAGCAAAGTCAAAAAGCTGACCGTTCTGCAACTGCACGGATTCCCTTGCAATATCCGGCAGCGATTCGACACGGGCGACACGGACGCCGGTCAGATCCGCCAACGCACCCGGCGCCAGATTCGAAGGGGTCTGCATTTGAGTTGTCTTGCTGCCGGATCGGGCACCAATCAAAAGCTTTGCCCCCGAAACCTCAAGTCTTGTGGCCAGATCCGGGGTCACTATCATGCTTTGCGGCAGCACGATCAGGGCGTAACCTTCCAAACCATCCTCGGGACCCACAAAATCAATGTCCACCCCCAGACAGCGCAAGGCGGTGTACCATTCGCGGAAGATATGGGAATTGGGGAAGTCATCATCATGCGGCAGAATATCGGCCGCCCAGATCGAAGCGTAATCCAGCATCATCGCCACCGAGGCTTTAACGCGCGTCGTTGACGGCAGGTTTTCGCGATCCTTCACAATCTGAGCCAGTTCGAGCGCGGCTTGATCCAGACTGTCATCCGAGCGCAGCAAAGCTGTATGGTATTGTTCCTGCGCGAACTTTGCCTGGCGCCATCGAAAAAACATCACAGCTTGCGCGCCGTGTGCATATGCGGCCCAGGTCCAAAGCCGAACCATCCCTTCGGCTGGGGAAGGGTTCTGTGCCGCCCAGTCCACCGGCCCCGGCTGTTGTTCCAACACCCATACCCGCCCCCGCCCCTGACTGCGATACAAGTCGCAATGAAATCCCTGATAATCTGGCGCGCCGGTTCGCAGATAACGGCGCTTTTCCTTCTCTGACAGGGTTGAGCCCATCAGATTACCCAGCGGGTAGCTGTCAAAGCCGACGATATCCAGATCGGCGGCCACTGCGTGGTGATCGAATTCGAAACTACCGGCCATGAAGTTGTGCGTGATATCTCGACCCGGCGCAAGTTCGCGCAGCACGTCCACCTGTGTCTTGTTGAACAACCGCACCCGGTCCGAAGAATAGCGCCTGAAATCAAGGGCATGGGTGGGGTTGGGTGTGGCAACCAAACCATTGGGCAGTTCAATCTGGTCAAAGCCGGAATAGAGGCTCCCCCAGAACACAGTCCCCCAGGCCTCGTTCAATGCGTTAATTGTGCCGTATCGTTGTGCCAGCCAGCGCCGAAATCCCGCCCGTGCGGCATCGGAATAGCTGAGAACGGTGTCGTGGTCATTGTACTCATTATCGATCTGCCAGGCATGGACATGAGGGTTCTGGCCATACCTGGCGGCATATTCCGTGGCGATCCTTTGCGCCTCGGCCAGGTACACGTCACTGGAAAAACAATAATGTCTGCGGGAACCATAACCCCTGACCCGACCGTCCGGGCCAACCGGCAGAATTTCGGGGTGCTCATCAATCAGCCATTTGGGTGGCGCAGCCGTTGGAGTCGACATCATGACCCGCAGGCCGGCCCGCCCCAGAATCTCGATGACGTCATCCAACCAGTCCCAGTGAAACCGGCCGCGTTCCGGTTCAATCAGACCCCAGGTGAACTCGGCGATCCGAACCCAATCCAAACCCATCCCGGCCATCCGTGCGACGTCACTGCGCCACTGGGACGGGTCCCATTGTTCGGGGTAGTAGCAAACCCCAAGCTCCAGTTTGCTCATCGGTTGTCCTTTGCCGTGCGCCGTTCGATCCATTTCAGGAAGCTTGCGCAACAGAGGGTGAGTACCACATACAGAATTGCTGCCGTATTGAACGGCGCAAAGGGCAGAAAGCTAGCTGCCTGAAACTCTCGCATCCTTTGGGTCATGTCGCGGACGGACAGGATGGACAGCAACGAGGTATCCTTGATCATCGCGATAAATTCGTTGCCCAATGGCGGGGTGACGATCCTCAGGGCTTGTGGCAGAACGATCAGCCGCGCCGTCTGCCAGCGCGACAAGCCCAGCGAACTGCCCGCTTCCAGCTGCCCTTTCGGGATGGCCTCGATCCCAGAGCGGAATATTTCGGCCATATAGGCCGAATACCCGACCGAAATCGCGATGATCCCGCGTGTCATGTTGGTCATATCAATGCCGCCCCCCGTGGCATCCTTGACCGCGCCCGCCAAGGGCAGGCCGATGTAAAGAATGATCACCAACATCGGAATGCCGCGTATCGTGTCCACGAAAAATTCGGCCCCGACCGCCAAGGGATGCAGCTTGTGCTGTGCGCCACCAATGGTCAGCGTCAGCAGCAGAAAGCCGAATACAGCAAAAGCCAGTGCGGGATTTCGATATTTATCAGGCAAGAAACTGGTCTGCCACAGAACCGGATAGCCTTGTGAATGAACGTCCACGGGAACAAACGCTCCGGAAACGCTGTCTACGGTTTCAATCTGCTCCAGGGCGGCCGCTGCATCAGTGGCGCTGCGTATGCGGTATTGTTGTTCGCCGGCACCGTCGAACTCTCCAAACCGGATGATGTCAGCCTGCGCCTGTGGCGTGCCGCGCACAATGGCGATGCGCCCTTCGGTGCTTCCAACCAGAACGTAACTGACCTGCGGCTGCATGAAGAAAAAGGCTGATATCCCAAGCAATGACAGGCTGATGGAACCATACAGAATCGTGGTGCGCGCCCGTGGTTTGAACGATTGCAGCCCCACCCAGATCAAGCCCAGAATGGCCGAGAAGATATAGGCGAAGATGGCTGCGCGAAACGTAATGGCAACACCCGTCGCGAACTGCCAGTGGGCCATGAACATCAGATAGAACAAAACCGCACCTGTAAGGCATTCCAGCCCCAAAAGAACGCGCCTGCGCCAAGGGGGTTGCAACCCCGTGGAAAGCAGGCTCAAGCCGACAACAGCTGTGTATGCGGCCAGAAGAACTTGCAGTCCTGTTTGAACATGGGTCACAACTTCAGGGTACAACACCCACGTCTGACTGGACCGGTCGATCAGGCTTGATGTGTTCTCGCTGAGCGCATGAAAGAAAACGGATTCCGCGAAGGGCATCAAAAGCTGTGGAGATACAAAGCTCATGGCCAAAAGCGCAATTGACGCGGGCAGCGCCGCAAGGGCCAAAACGCGCAACCAGCCGGGGGCATGATTGGTAAAACGTGCATACCGGGCGCAGAGATATCCAAGGATTGCAACCGAGACGATCAGCAGAAAGCCGACGAAAATCGGCCCTGCATTGTTGCCGATCCCCAGAATTGCGATCAGAGATCGCAGATATTTCGAGGATGTGGCGAACAGATAGATGATGAAGGGAGCGGCTGCGAGCAATACAAGATTGCTCGGGCGGATCGTGCTGAGACGCGACATGGAACTTCTCCGCTGAAACATGGCCCGGCAGCCTTAGCCCCCGGGCCCAGAAAGGCTTGAAGGATCAGTTTGTGCCCCAGTATTTGGCCTTCAGCGCGTCCAGCGTGCCGTCTTCCTGAATGGCGGCGAGACCGGCATTGATTGCATCCACCGTCGGGTCACCTTCCTGAAACACGATTCCCAATGGATCCGATTGCAGGCCTGTGATGCCCACGGTCAGTTCTCCGGCAAACTCCTGCTCGTAGGCCGCGGCAGAGGTGCCATCGATGATCACCCCTTGCACGTCTGCGTTTTGAAGCGCCAGAATAGCCGCCGAGAAGTTGTCGTAGAGGCTGACATTCTCGCGCCCTACAAGCTCTTCCGCCAGTTGGGCGTTGGTCGTCGCTGTTTGTGCCGCCAGTTTCTGGCCACCCGCTTTGAAATCCTCAAGCGTCATATCCGCGTTGTCGACTTGCAGCAAAATGGCCTGGCTGACAACGATGTACGGTTCGGAAAAGTCCATAGTTTCTTCACGTTCGGGCGTGATCGATACGCCCGAGATGACCAGGTCGAACTCACCCTGTTGAAGCGCCGCAAAGATGCCGTCCCAAGCGGTGTTTACGAAATTCGGAACGCAATTGATCTTTTCACAGATTGCATTCATCACATCGACATCAAAGCCTACGATTTCACCGGTTGTTTCGTCGACGGTTTCCATCGGGGGATAGGTTGCATCCGTTCCGATCTTGAGAACGCGACCTTCCAGATCGGCGGCAAAAGCCGCCGGCGCTGTCAGCATTGCAAGCGTTGCAACGGCAAATAGGTTTTTGAACATGTTCGGTTTCTCCTCTGTTGGCTCAGTTGGTCTGCGCCATGCCCGGCGCCGGGGTGTCAGGTTGCCGCTCGATCAATGTGGCCCTGATCTTTTTTTGCGTTTCCGACGGATCAACGCCGTCCAGTGCTTTAAGCATGAATTCCCCCAGCATGCGGCTGGTCTCGCCTATCGGCAAATAGTAGGTGCTGGGCGGGGGTATGAAATACTGGCTAAGCTTCAGATCGTCGTTTGAAATAACAACGACATCCCTGCCGACCTGAACGCCCATGTCGGCCGCAGCGGACAAGGCGCCAAGGGTCATCGCCTCGTTCGCGCAAATGATGGCGCTTGGCCGGTTGTGCATTCGCATGAGCGCCGCAAAGGCCCTTTGCCCGGTCTTCGCCGTGGTCGGGCCGGGATAAACAAGGGCCGGGTCAAACTCCATGCTACCTGCTGTCAGAGCATCTGAATACCCCTGGCGACGTTGACGGGCATAGATCAGGTCATCCGGCGGGTTGATAAGCGCAATCCGCTTATGCCCCAATGCCAGCAGCCGAGCCGTTGCATCAAAAGCAGCAGCCTGACTGTCGAGATCCACGTAAGGATGTGGTTGGGCACTGTCACTCATCCCGTATGTGACAAACGGAAAACCTTTATCTTGCAGATAGGCGATACGCGGGTCATTCACGCGAGTTCCGGAAAAGATCACGCCGTCTGCCAACCCTTCCTGCACGATGGAATGTAGGGTCTGCAATGCGGCTTCAACATCTCGTACACTGAAGACGCTCAACTCATAGCGTGACCCTTGAACCGCGTCGGATATTCCGGCCAGGATCCGGGTAAACTCCACCCCCTCCCACTCTTCAGCGGCACTGCCCGAAACGCTGACCAATACCGCAATCCTGTAGGATTTATTGGTGCGCAGTTTCAGGCCATCCAGATTGACCCGATACCCAAGCTCGGACGCCGCCTTTTGGATCTCCTCCCGCGTTTCCCGTTTTACCGAAGAGGCTCCGCGCAGGGCGTTTGAAACTGTACCAACTGAATAGCCGGTCATACGGGCGATCGATTTGATCGTTGCCCGCGCCATCAGCCGATGCCCCCAAGCCGTTCAGTCAAAAACGACCGCCCCGTTTGCAAGGTGCGCCTGTGATCGGCGGATTCATCATGCTCGACGAAAAGGTCGGTGCACTTGGTGGTTGAAAGGGCTCGTATCGTGGCGTCCCAATCGACAACACCCTCACCCAGATTGCGCCAGCGCCTGTCGCCTGATCCGCCCTGCGGGTCCACGTCCTTTGCATGAACAGACAGGATGCGATCCGCATGGCGCGCCAGCAGGTCAGCCGCGTCCTGACCGGCCCCGACGATCCAACCGATATCAGGTTGCCAATAGATGTTTTCTTGCGCCAGAATCTGTTCAAGAGGCGTTTTTCCCGGCGCCCCGAACAGATCAAAATCGTGGTTGTGATAGGCCAGGCTGACGCCGTGATCTCCTAGTCGATTTGCCCAATCGGACAACTGGCCCGACACTGCCTTCCATCCCTCGACAGTGCCGGGCCGCGCCTGTGGCGCCAGCCAAGGCATGACCGCCACCTGGCATTTCAAAAGGTGAAGTACTTCAACGATGTCATCGAAACGCTCGTGGAACTCCTCCCAATCGAAATGTGCAGAACGAAGGTTAAGACCTGATTGATGGACGATGCGCGCCATCTCTTGCGGTGTCATGTCATGCAGACCGGTGGTTTCGATATCCGAAAACCCGCAAGCAGAAACCAACTTCAGTTGGTCCGAGAGGTCACCGCATTGCCGAACCGTGTAAAGCTGCGCCGATACCCGCATTTTTCACCATTGAAACGTTTCAATTATGGTGAAACACAAAACGCAATTCTGTCAAGAACTGCGTTTCGCTGCTATTTACGCATGGACAATCCATTGTGGAACAGATGCACCTTGTCCGGTGCGGCCGTGACCGAGACCGTCTGGCCGCGCAGGTTCCGCTGAACCCCCGGCAGCTTTGCAATGACTGCATCCGCACCATTGGTTTTCTCAAAATACAGCAGCGTGACTTCGCCCAGGGCTTCGGTGAAATCCACCTTGCCGGACAGAATCGCGGATTCTTCCGTCATGGCCAAGTCTTCGGGGCGCACCCCGATATTGACCTTTTTCCCCAGGTCACTGTCTTCGGTTGGAACCGCGGATCTTGCAATCCCGCCTGATGACAGTTCGACGGTGGTCATTTCGCCGGTTCCGGTGATTGTGCCGGACAGCAGGTTCATGGAAGGCGAACCGATGAACTGCGCAACAAACTCGTTGTCAGGCGCCTCATACAGTTCAAGCGGTGTCCCGACCTGCGCGATGCCCTTGTTGGCCAATACCACGATCCGACTGGCCAGTGTCATCGCCTCGACCTGATCGTGGGTCACGTAGATCATAGTGCTGTCAGGCATGGCCTCTTTCAGACGCGCGATCTCGATCCGCGTGGCCACCCGAAGTGCCGCGTCGAGGTTCGAGAGGGGTTCGTCGAACAGATACACCTTTGGGTCACGTACGATCGCGCGCCCGATGGCAACCCGTTGACGCTGCCCCCCGGAAAGAGCTTTTGGCAGGCGGTCCAGGAATGGTTCCAGCTGAAGGATTTGAGCGGCACGGTCTACGGCAGCATCAATCTCGGCCGTGGGCATCTTCGCGATTTTCAGGGCAAAGGCCATGTTCTCGCGAACGGTCATGTGGGGATACAAAGCATAGCTTTGAAACACCATCGCGATGCCCCGCTGTGCAGGCGGAACATCGTTCATGACCTGCCCTTCGATTTCCAGCGTGCCGCCTGTAATCTTCTCCAACCCGGCAATCATCCGCAGCAGGGTGGACTTGCCGCATCCGGAAGGACCGACAAAAACGATCAGTTCGCCTTGTTCGATGTCGAGGTTGATGTTCTTCAAAACATCGACAGGGCCATAGGACTTGGCGACGTCCGTGAGGTTGAGTTCAGACATGCTTTATCCCTTTTTCCTGTACATCAGGATGAACTGCGCCGCGTTCAGGACAACGTTGCCGCTTCCTTCGACACCGCCCAGGTCCTGACCCATGACCTGCCAACTGCCTTCGGGCAGGTTGAACGCGGCAGAATCCGTGCCCAGATTGAACGCGCAGAAAATCTGCTCGTGCGAATCCTCACGTACAAAAGACAGAACCGAGCCCGTTTCTGCCATGCCGGTCTGCGCCCCCATTGCCAAAGCAGGATGCGCATGCCGCAAGGCAATGGCGCGACGGTAGTGATTCAACATCGAATGTGGATCCGCCTCCAATCGGTCTACCGCCTGCCCGGCCTGCTGTGCACTTACCGGCAGCCAGGGCTCTGCGGTGCTGAAACCCGATTGTTCATCTTGTGCCGCCCAAACCATCGGTGTGCGGCAGCCGTCGCGGCCCTTGTACTCGGGCCAGAACTCAATGCCATAGGGGTCTTGCAGTTTCTCGAACGGCACATCCGCTTCGTGCAGGCCCAGCTCTTCGCCCTGATAGAGGCAGGCAGAGCCGCGCAGGCACATCATGAGAACCGCGTGCTGGCGGGCTGCCGCGTCATCCAGATTCCAGCGCGAGACGTGACGCTGCACGTCGTGGTTGGAAAATGCCCAACATGGCCACGCGTCACCTGCCTTCGCTTCCAGCTGGTCGAAAACGTGCTTAGTGTAAGTTGCTGTCAATGAACGTTTTTCCAGGAACTCGAAGGCATAGCACATGTGCATCCGCTTATCCCCGGATGTGTATTCGCCCATGATCTCGAGCCCACGCTGCGCATCTCCGACCTCACCCAGACAAGCCCGGCCTTTATATTCGTCCGTCAAGGCCCGCAGTCTTTCGAGGAAGGCGATGTTCTCGGGCTGGCTTTTCGAAAACAGGTGGTCCTGATGGTTGTAGGGGTTCACGGCCGGTGCGATCGTGGCGTTGCGTTGATCCATCGGCAGCGCGGGATTGTCGCGCAGCGCCTTGTCGTGGAAATAGAAATTGATGGTATCCAGCCGAAAGCCATCCACCCCCAGATCAAGCCAGAACCGCGCCACGTCCAGCAACGCATCCTGAACAGCCAGACAGTGGAAATTCAGATCCGGCTGCGATATCAGGAAGTTGTGCAGATAATATTGCAGCCGTCGGGCATCCCATTGCCAGGCCGAGCCGCCGAAGATCGAAAGCCAGTTGTTCGGTGGCGTGCCATCCGGTTTGGGATCCGCCCAAACATACCAATCGGATTTCGGGTTTTCCCGATTGCTACGGCTTTCGATGAACCAAGGGTGCTGATCGGATGTATGCGACAGGACCAGATCAATCATGATCCTCAGACCCTTCGCATGGGCCTGATCCAAAAGCTCTTTGAAATCCGCCAGCGACCCGAACATGGGGTCAACATCGCGGTAATCGCTGACGTCGTAACCAAAATCCTTCATCGGCGATTTGAAAAACGGCGAGATCCAGATTGCATCAACGCCCAGCGAGGCGATGTAATCCAGTCGCGCAGTGATGCCTTTCAGATCACCGATTCCATCCCCGTTGCTGTCCTGAAAACTGCGTGGGTAGATCTGATAGATCACACCACCGCGCCACCAATCCGAAGACAGTTTCGTTGCTTTGCATTGTTCAAGGTTGTTCTGCACGTTCATCAGACGCCTCTATTTGACAGATCCGGCCAACAGGCCCCGGACCAGGTATTTTTGCATTGCGAAGAAGACGACCAGCGGCACGAAGATCGAGACAAATGCAGCGGTCGCAAGGATTTCCCAGTTGCCGCCACGCGTACCCAGCAGCTCGACGATGCGGTTCGTCATCACGGTTGTCTGGCCGGTCGCGTCGATCAGGAAAACCTTGGCAACAAGCAGGTCATTCCATGTCCACAGGAACTGGAAGATCGCGAAAGACGCCAGCGCCGGGAAGCTGAGTGGCAGGATCAGTTTGGTAAAGATCTGAAACTCTGTGGCGCCATCGACGCGGGCGTTTTCGATCAGATCACGCGGCAATCCGGCCATGTAGTTGCGCAGCAGGTAAATCGCCAGGGGCATCCCAAAGCCTGTATGCGCAAGCCAGACTCCCAGATAGCCTTTGCCGATCCCGATATTGAGGTGAAACTTCAGCAACGGGATCAAGGCCAATTGAAGCGGCACGACCAAAAGGCCAACAACAGCCGCGATCAGCAAGGCGCGTCCGGGGAAATCCATCCACGCCAGTGCATAAGCTGCAAAGGCGGCAACCAAAATCGGAATTATGGTCGCCGGGATGGTTACGGTCAGCGTGTTGAAGAACGCCTTGGCCATGCTGTCCGTACTGCTTTGATCCAGAAGAACCTTTCGGTAGTTTTCCAAAGTGAACTCGGGTGGCAGTTCCGCTGTTACGAAGATGCGCGCGCCACGTTTCCCGGCGAACTCCTCGGTGTTTTCCATCCGATAGTTGCCCGCCGCATCCACCGTGATCGTACCACCTCGGCGCAGCTCGGCTGTTTGGCCCGGTTCAAATGCATCAACCTCGCGCGAACTGATACCCCATCTGGAAATCGTTGCTTGCTCATCTTCGCCGAACAACGCCCCCTGAATGACATACACTCCGTTTTCCAGCACCTGCGTCTCGGGCGCGGCACTGCGAAGCGTAAGGTTTTGTTCAGAGGGAAACAGCGACCGCCACCAGCCGCTGGACGAAATCTGATCTGCCGTCCGAAAAGACGAAATCAGCAAGCCAAGCGTGGGGATGACCCAAAGGGTCACAAGAAAGACGACTGACAGATGCACCACCCATCTGAGCGCGGGTTTGGTTCCGGCGATATCGCTCATGGCTTACTCCATCTCCTTGCGCGCGTTGCGCACGTTCCAGACAAGGATCGGTGCAACAAGCAACATGATCACCATGGCCGAGGCCGACCCGACGCCCCAGTCATTGGCGCGGAAAAGCTTGTCATACATGTAGTTTGCCAGCACCTGCGTCTCCCACTGGCCGTTGGTCATGGCAAAGACGATGTCGAATACTTTGAGAACAGTGATCGTGATCGTCGTCCAAACAACAAGGATCGTGGTTTTGATCTGCGGCACCTTGATCCTGAAGAAGATCTGAAAGGGATTGGCCCCATCCAAAATGGCCGCCTCGATGGTTTCTTCGGGAATACCGCGCAAGGCCGCCGACAGGATGACCATCGCGAAACCCGTCTGTATCCAGATCAGGACAACCATCAGAAAGAAACTGTTCCAGAAAGGAATTGTTAACCACGTGTTGGGTTCGGTGCCGCCGAAGAAGATGTACAGCGCGTTCAGGATGCCTATCTGGTCCTGTTCCGCTGGTCGCGCATCATAAACCAGCTTCCAGATCACCGATGCACCAACAAATGAAATGGCCATCGGCATGAAAATCAGGGATTTGGCAAAGTTGCCCCAGCGGATGCGGTCGGTCAGTTGCGCCACGAGAAGACCAAAAGCCGTTGACATGGCCGGCACGACGATCAGCCAGAACATGTTGTTGCGCATGGCCTCCCAAAACTTCGGCTCGGCCGCCATTTGGGTATAGTTGTCCAGGCCAACCCAGCGGTATCCGCCACCGGGCACGCGTTCCGTAAGCGAAAGGCGCAAGGTCTCAACCACCGGATACGCCAGATACAGCCCCAATGCAGCAAGCGCCGGGAACAGGAACAACCACGGGCGGATCAAGTTCGCGCGGTTGATGTTTCGGCCCGCATTTGGCCCGCGCGGCGGAAACAGGACTTTGTCCAGAAACTGGTTGGAAAGATAGAAGTAGCCCACGCAACCCGACACGCCGATGGCGATCGTCAGCAGGCCTTGTAGTGCGGGTGTCATGATACGCCCATCCGTTTGGCAAACGGGGCGGCCTCAGGACCGCCCCATGAGTTGGTCACTTGATTGCGTCCCAGGACGCCTGGATTTCACGTGCCACGGTGGCTGCATCTTTTGCACCCGACGAGTAATCGACCATCCCGGTCCAAAACGTACCCGCCCCGACTGCACCGGGCATCAGGTCGGACCCGTCAAAGCGGAAGGTCGTTGCGTTGGTCAGAATTTCGCCCTGTCCCCGCTGTGAATCATTCGAATAGTTCGCGGGATCTGCACCCAGATGAGGCGTCAGGAAACCGTCCTGCGACATCATGATCTCATGGGCGAAAGGTGTTTTGAGGAACTCCAGAAAGGCTTCGGCTGCAGGGTTTGGGTTGGTGATTGTGAACAATGTCCCTGCCCCAAGCACCGGCGTCCCCAGGTCTTTTTCGGCATAAGCCGGGAAGTAGAAGAAATCAGCATCCACTCCCAATTCCGTGCCTTCCGGAAAATAGGCGGGAATAAACGAAGCCTGACGATGCATCATGCAAGCGGGCGGGCTATCGAAAAGACCTTTGGGGCTGTCACGGAAATCGATTGCCGCCGTGTCGTCTGCGTCACCTACCACATAGTCGTCATTGCGGGTAAAGCTGCCATATTCCTCAATCGCGGCTATGACGCGGGGATCATCGAACTTCATTTCGTTCGACACCCATTGGTCGTAGACTTCAGGTGGTTGCGTACGCAGCATAAGATCCTCGACCCAATCCGTCGCAGGCCAACCCGTTGCGCCGCCCGAGGCCAGACCGACGCACAAGGGCGTCTCGCCGTCCTCGACCATCTGATCCATCAGAGCTTTGAACTCTTCCATGGTTTCGGGCACTTCATACCCAAAGTCTTCGAAGTTTTCGGGCACGTACCAAACCAGCGATTTGACGTTCACATTGAAGAAGAACCCGTAAAAATCGTCAGACCCTTCCGCGTTCTCAAATGTACCCAGATCGACCCAGGATTGACCGGCGGCGAAGTTTTCCTTGATCCAGTCCGCAGTGCCTTCGGCCAATGGCGTCAGATAGCCCTGTTTTGCGAGGTTTGCCGCCAGACCAGGCTGCGGGAAAACAGTCAGATTCGGCGCCGAGCCTGCGGCCGCATCTATCAGGATCTGCTGTTCCAGAGAATCCGAACCCACATAGCTGGAATTCGCGCCTGTTGCCTCATCGAAATAGGCCACGAGGTTTTCGAAGGACTTGCCCTCGCCAGCCAGCCAGGGGCCGAAAATGGTCAGGCTTTCGCCGGACAGATCATTCGCTTCGGCAAAGGCCTGAAACCCATCCCAGTCAAAACTGCCCTCGCCGACGGCATGGATCATCTCACCCTCTGCCTGAACTGATCCGGCCATCAGGGCGAGTGCCGCCGCACCTGCGTAAAGCCCGTGTTTCATCAAATCCTCCTCCCAAGCTTTCATGTATTCAAAGACTCGCTTTCAAAGCGCTTTGGATGATGTGTGTTATCCGCTAACATTGGCGCCCTGTCAATATTTTGCTTCCCAGCGCCAAAATAATTATATTTTCTGCTTTCAACGCAAAACAAGTTGACGGATGCCGCATTTGCTCACAAAACAAAAAAGAGCCACCCAATTTAAGGCGCTTTGAATCGAAAAATGAACCTGAAGCAGCTCTCGGAAGTTCTGGGCCTTTCGCAAACTACGGTCAGCCGGGCGCTGAACGGGTACCCCGAAGTGAGCGAGGACACACGTGCGCGCGTTCAAGCCGCGGCGCGCAAACACGGGTACCGGCCGAACAGTCGCGCCAAGGGGCTTGCGACCGGACGATCGATGGTGATCGGCCACGTCATTCCCAGCTCGTCCCGGCATGAAATGGTCAACCCGATCTTCGGAGACTTCGTCGCCGGTGCCGCAAAGAAATACGCTGAACATGGCTATGACATGATGTTCACCAATGCCGACGACACTTCGATTGAAGAAGCGTATCGGAGTCTTTTTCAGCGCGGCGCGGTGGACGGAGTCGTGCTGCAAGGCCCCAAAGTGAACGAACCACGGATCGAAGTCCTGACCCGCATGGGCGTCCCATTCATCGTGCACGGACGGTCGACCGGCGTCGACGCGCAATATGACTGGATCGACGTCAACAACAAAAGTTCGTTCATGCGCGCCACACGCTTTCTGATTGACCTTGGCCATCGCAGTATCGCTCTGATCAACGGTCTGGAAGATATGGATTTTGCCCAACGCCGCCGCGACGGATATCTTGAGGCGCTTGGTCAGGCCGGGCTTGCGCCCGATGCAAATCTGATGCGCAGCGCTGAAATGACAGAGGTTTACGGCCATCACGAAACGCAGAACATGTTGCGCCTGGATTCTCCTCCGACCGCTATTTTGTGTTCATCGATGATCTCTGCCATCGGCGTACGGCGTGCGCTGTCCGAAAACGGGCTTGCGATGGGTACGGATGTGTCAGTGATCGCCCATGACGACGACCTGTCCTATTTGAAGAACGGGCAGGATGTTCCGATTTTCACGGCAACGCGCTCATCCGTCCGTCAGGCGGGTGAAATGGCGGCTGACATGTTGATCCAGCGCATCAAATCCCCGAATGATCCCGTCAAAACCAGGCTGCTGGAGGCCGAACTGGTCGTGGGCAGGTCAACCGGCCCTGCGCCCAACAAGGTGCAACCATGAAACACGCACGCGCTGATTTTCCCAAAGATTTTCTCTTTGGTGTTGCCACCTCTGCGTACCAGATTGAAGGCCACGCGCAGGGCGGGGCGGGGCGAACTCATTGGGATACCTTTGCGGCGTCGCCGGGCAACGTGGTGCGCGGGGAAAACGGAGACGTCGCCTGCGATCACCTGAACCGGTTCGAGCAGGATTTCGATCTGGTGCGCGAGGCCGGGTTTGACTGTTATCGTTTTTCGACCAGCTGGGCACGCGTGCTGCCGGACGGGCGTGGTCAGGTCAATCAGGCGGGGCTGGATTATTATGACCGATTGGCGGACGCCCTGCTGGAACGCGGTATCCGCCCCTGTGTGACGCTTTATCATTGGGAATTGCCGTCAGCGCTTGCGGATCAGGGGGGATGGTGCAATCGCGACATCGCGGATTGGTTCGCGGATTATACGCAGGTCATCATGGGTCGGATCGGCGACCGGATGTTCAGTGCCGCGCCGATCAACGAACCCTGGTGTGTCAGTTGGCTGAGCCATTTTGAAGGCCACCATGCGCCCGGTCTGCGCGATATCCGCGCCGCCGCCCGGGCGATGCATCACGTTTTGTTGGCCCACGGGCGGGCGATTCAGGCCATGCGCAGTCTTGGGATGGGCAATCTGGGTGCCGTGTTCAACCTCGAATGGTCCGAGCCCGCGGATGACAGCGCGGAAGCGCGGCTTGCGGCAGATCGCTACGATGCGATCTACAACCGATTCTTCCTTGGCGGTGTTTTCAGCAAGGAATATCCCCAAACAGTCCTGGAGGGGTTGGAGCCACACTTGCCCAAGGGCTGGCAGAACGACTTTGAAACCATCGGCACACAGGTCGATTGGTGCGGGTTGAACTACTATACCCGAAAATTGATTGCCCCGGCGGACGCCGCCTGGCCCAGCCTGCAAGAGGTTCCCGGACCGTTACCCAAAACGCAGATGGGATGGGAAATCGATCCCTCTGCCCTTACCCGCTTTCTTGTCAGAACAAGGAAAGACTATACGGGCGCGTTGCCAATCTATATCACCGAAAACGGTATGGCGAGTGAGGAGCGCGTGCAGGACGATGATCGTATCGATTATCTCGACAAGCACCTTGCGGCCGTGCTGGACGCTTTGGCACAAGGTGTTCCGGTGAATGGCTATTTTGTCTGGTCGCTGCTGGACAATTATGAATGGGCCTTCGGGTACGAGAAGAGGTTTGGACTGGTGGACGTGGATTTCGAAACACTTGCGAGAACGCCCAAAGCGTCTTTCATGGCGCTGAAATCCGCCCTGTCCGGGGGTCAGAGCGTCTCTCAGCCGTTAGCGCAACCATTCGGTGCCGTGCATGAGCATTGGAACCTGGTTGCGGATATCGGCGGTACGAACACACGTCTGGGCGTCGTCACGAACGGAGAATTGGCAGATCTTCGGAAACACCCGACGGGGACATTGGAAGATCTGCTGGAGGCGTTTCATGATCTCAGGGACGAGATCGGAACCAACCCACAGGCCGTCGTAGCAGCCGGAGCCGGGCCGGTCAGGGACGGAACGATTCAGTTGACCAACGCGAACCTGGATCTTTCGGAGACCGAGCTGGCGAAAGCAACAGGAGCAGAGCGCACTTTTGTCATAAATGATTTCACCGCTGCGGCGTGGTCAGTGGCCGAGGTGACCCGGTCGGATGTGGCGGTCTTGCAGGGTCAGGCAACGCCGCCCGCAGGCACACGGCTGGTTGTAGGGCCCGGAACCGGGCTTGGCGTTGGTGCGTTGCTATATTCCGAAGGCAGGTATCACACGGTTTCCGGCGAAGGCGGGCACGTGGGCCTGTACCCGCGACATCGCGACGAAGTTGATATCTTTGAGGCGGCACGTCGCATCGCACCGGGCTGTTTCTTTGGGGACAGCCTGGCGCTGGAAGCAGAAATGTTCCTGAGCGGAACCGGCCTGCCGATCCTGTATCAGGCGGTTGAATTGGCGGCCGGTCAAGCGCGAACTCAGGCGCGCTCTGCAAAGGACATTCTGAACGATGCCCGCAACGGCACCGATCTGGTCGCCGAAAAGGCGGCGCAGATTTTTACCACCCACTTAGGTGCTTTGATGGGTGATCTGGCGGTCACCTTGATGCCGGAGGGGGGCGTTTTCCTCGTCGGCGGCGTTGCCGAGAAAAACCGCTGGCTATTCAGTGACAACTTCAAGGATGCGTTCAACGGCGGCGGCCGCTTCAGCGATTTGCGCCGCTCCCTGAACCTATACGTATCTGAACAGGCAGAGTTCGGGATCATCGGCGCAAACAACTTCTGCAAGAACGCGCTGAGACAGCAACCAGACTAACCGAAGTTTCTTACCTAAAAGGACCAAGACATGATCCTGTGCTGTGGTGAAGCGCTGATAGATATGATTTTAGAACCGACCGCATCGGGCGCAATTGGTTTTGTGCCACATACTGGTGGTGCAGTTCTGAACACAGCCGTCGCGATGGGACGTCTGGGTGTTCCGGTAGGGATGCTGACAGGTTTGTCATCGGACATGTTCGGCCAACAACTGATCGATGCGCTGAAAGCGAGCCATGTGGACACGACACATGTGATCACCTCGGACCGTCCGACCACGCTTGCCTTTGTGCAGCTCTCGGATGGACACGCGTCGTACAGCTTTGTTGATGAAAACACTGCGGGCCGGATGTTGCTGCCCGAAGACATGCCCGATCAGCTTCCTGCTGTCTCTGCCCTGTATCTCGGCGGAATCAGCCTTGCGTGTGAACCTTGCGCAGATGCCTACGCCGCCCTTCTGGACCGCCACGGTTCCGACCGGGCAGTGATGCTGGACCCGAATATCCGCCCGGATTTCATCAAGGATCAAACCCGATTTCGGACGCGTTTGAACCGCATGATCTCGCGTGCGGATATCGTCAAGGTTTCAGACGAGGACCTGGACTGGATCATTCCGGGCGCTGAAGCCGAATCCGCAAAAGCGTCTGTGCTGTTGCAGGCGGGTCCTTCCGTTGTCATCGTCACGCGTGGCAGCGACGGGGCACACGGTTACCTGGCGGGTGGTTCCGAAGTTTCGGTTCCTGTGAAACCCGTTGAAGTGGTCGATACGATCGGTGCAGGTGACACGTTCAACGCCGGCGTCCTGACCGAGCTCAGCCGCGCAGGGCATCTTACCAAGTCAGGTCTGCGCGGATTGACGGTTGAAAGCCTGCAAGCAGCCATGGAACTGGGCGCTGACGTGGCGGCCGTGACCGTTTCCCGAGCCGGGGCAGAACCCCCTTGGGCGCACGAACTTTGATCTGCGGGATGGCATGATGAAACGATCCGAAATCAACCACATCAAGCCCTAGGCCCAGACGTTCATTCAATCTTTCGGCGCCGCATAGCCGCTCTTTGCGGATTGATCGCCCGAGAAAATGCGCATCTCTTTGGTCGAAACTGTCCGCAGCTGCAGGCTGGGATGGAACATTACCAATTACGCACAAGGCCGTTTCGACGAACATTGCCTATTCCCGTTCACTCTACGCATTGGTTAGACGAAGGATCTGAAATCCGGGCGTGGGATGCTCTGTGCAGAAAACTGTTGATCTTGAAAGACAATCAGCTTTCTCCGATGCACCGGCATATTATCAAGGCAGAAGACATCATCAACCGGGGCGGCGGCGATCTCGTTCTGGAAATTCATGCGTCGGATCCAAACGGTGGCGTCGACCGCGACAACCCGGTGACGGTCCCCAGCGATGCCTGCCCTGTAACCTTGCAACCCCAAGAGTACGTGCGGCTGAAGCCGAGGCAAAGCGTAACTCTGATGCCCGGCATCTGGCACGCTTTTTGGGCCGAGCGCGGCGATTGCCTTATTGGCGAGGTATCGACCGTGAATGACGACCGTACGGACAATGTGTTTGAAAAGCCAATTCCACGGTTTTCAAAGGTCGAGAAAGATTTCGAGCCGGATTTCCTTCTTGTATCAGACTATTGACACCGTTCGGTCCGGGCTGGCGCAGCAGGACAGCTGGCGCGGCTGTTGCAATTCCATCTACCACCGCCTTCGTCTGCCGCTTGACAAGTCTGGCATTGCCGGACTAGCTGAGCGGGATGGTTCCGTAAGGGATGAAAATGGGAACACGGTGCGGCGCTGGAATGTGCCAAGTCCGTGACTGCCCCCGCAACTGTAAGCGGTGAGCGACGCCACTTCACCACTGACCCGCATGGGTTGGGAAGGTCGGCCAAGCAACGACCCGCAAGTCAGGAGACCTGCCATCGCACTATAAACCAACCCGAGGCGGGGCGTCTCGGAAGGAGGCTTGATGGCGCGTTTGCGTAATATCTGGGTATGTGCCCTCTGTCTGCGTCTGGCAAACGACGGAGATGGCTATGACCTGCTATTCTGATCACTACGTTCTGATCTGTTCAACATGTCAGGGGGCGATGTCTGCCGAGGCTGCGCAAGACGTGCTGAATGCCCGGTTGCCTGACGGTTTTGAAACCCGAATGGTGGCGTGCATGGCAGGTTGTGAACGGGCCATGACGGTCGGATTTCAGGCCCCGGGCAAAGCGCAGTACCTGTTTGGCGATATCACGACATCACACGACCTGTCCGCCTTGGTCGAATTCGCGACCCAGTTCGGCGACAGTGACGATGGCTGGACCAGCGCCTCGGACCGCCCCCCTGCCCTTTTCGCAAAGACCTTGTCGCGAATACCCGCATTGCCGTCCGGTGGCGCTTCATGAGTTTTCTGGTTGCCGAGAATTTGGAGTACTATGCTCTTAATGGCGATATCCTGTTGCAGGATGTGTCCTTTCGTCTGGAAGAAGGATCAATTCTGGCAATCGCCGGGCCGAACGGCGCCGGCAAGACCACTCTGCTGAAACTGCTGTGCGGGATCGAACGGGTTATCTTGGGTGATGTTTGGATAGAAGGCCAAAGCCTTCGGACCCTGTCCGCCCGCCAACGTGCCCGCTCCATTGCTGTGGTCGGGCAGCAGGAAATGCCTGACGGGCGGATGCGCCTGCAAGACTATGTTGCGCTGGGGCAAATCCCGATTCAGGGCGAACGTTCGATGGCTCAGCACAAGGCTGATCTGGAACGGGTTCTGACGACGACCGAGCTGTCGCATTTTGCCAACAAAACGATGGGTCAACTGTCCGGCGGAGAACGTCAGCGCGCACATATCGCGCGCGCGTTGGCCCAGAACCCGTCCTTGCTGTTTCTAGACGAGCCAACCAACCATCTGGACCCCGATGCCAAGGGGCACATGCTGTCTCTGGTTGCTGATCTGGGGGTAACGGTCGTCATGATCGTCCATGATCTGGTCATGATCCCGGAATTCGCCACCCATGTGGCGCTGATGAAAGCCACGCGTCTGACGGGGTTCGGGCCTGTTGTCGAAGTTCTGACCCCAGACCGGGTACGTGAGACATTCGGCGTGGATTATCTGTGCTTTCAGCACGAAGGCCGCATGATCCCCGCACTGGATATCCGAAAACGGAAATTGTCACAATAACAGGAGCTTAAATATGATGCAAAAACTCTGGCCGGTGGTTGTTTTCGCTGGCTTGGCAGGTGGCGCGGCAGCGGAAGCCGTCACCGTGGACAATTGCGGCGAACCGCTGGCTTTTGACTCGGCGCCGGAACGTCTGGTCGTGCATGACATGAACATGGCGGATATGGCCTTTGCGCTCGGCCTTCAGGACAAGATCGTGGGGCTTACCGGAATTACCGGCTGGTACAAAACAAGCCCTGATTTTGATGCTCAGCGTGGCGATATCCCAGAGCTTGCCCCCAAATACCCGACGATTGAAAACCTTGTGGCCGTCGAACCCGATCTGTTTTTTGCCGGTTGGTACTATGGCATGAAACCCGGCGGTGACGTCACGCCCGACACGCTGGAACCCTTTGGTATCAAGACCATGATCCTGTCCGAAAGCTGCGTGCATCTGGACAAGGATCGCCCCGAGGCCAGCATGAACCTGTTGTTTGATGACGTTCTGCGTCTGGGCAAGGTCATGCATGTCGAAGACAAGGCCGAGGCGCTGGTTGCCGGCTGGAAAGACAAATTGTCAGCCATCGAAGCAAAAACAGCCGATCTGGCAAAGCCCCGCGTATTCCTGTTGGACGGACCGGCCGATGCTCCATTCACCGCCGGCAAGTTCGCCATTCCCGATGCGATGATCACAGCGGCGGGTGGCGCGAACGTGACGCATGATCTGGGTACCAGCTGGGGCCGCACGTCGTGGGAGGCCGTGGCAGCGGCCAACCCGGAGTTTCTGGTGCTGCTCGATTATCAATCCGGCAACGGCGCAGAGGACACCTTTCAGTTCCTCAAGGATCACCCGGTGATGTCACAAACGGACGCGGTAAAGAACGAGCGCTGGATTGGCCTGCGTTACGAGGAACTGACGCCCGGCCCGGCAAATATCGAAGCGATCGAGAAGATGGCGAAGGCGATGCACCCGGAGACCAACTGATATGGTCCGATTGGGCCGTTTGATAGTGCTGGGGGCGGTTGTTCTGACCGCCCTTTTGCTGTTGTCGATCGTCTACGGGACCACCCCAATCCCCATACGCGAAGTTTTTTCGGCCATCGGCCTCGGAACCGGTCTGGTGGAAGGAGACATGTCGCCCTTGCACCGGATCGTCTTCGACCTTCGCCTGCCCCGTGCCTTGTTTGCCGCCGTGATTGGTGCGGGACTGGGCGTCGTTGGTGTCATTTTGCAAACAACGACGCGAAACGACCTGGCAGATCCGTTTCTGTTCGGTCTGTCCTCGGGTGCTGCTGCAGGCGCCGTTCTGGTGATCACCGTCACGGGTGATGTTCTGGGAATCTGGACGTTACCGTTGGCGGCATTTTGCGGTGGTCTGATCGCCTCCGGCATTGTTCTGGCGCTGGTTCAGGGCTTGCGTACGAGCGCACCCGAAAAACTGATCCTGGCTGGCCTGGCGGTGTCCTTTCTGTTTTCCGCAATCACCAACTACCTGATTTTCTCTGGCGACAATCGCGCGGCTCATTCGGTGATATTCTGGATGCTTGGGGGCCTGGGATTGGCAAGATGGGAAACCTTCCCGCTTGTCCTGATCGGATTGGGCCTGATCCTGAGCTATTCACTTTACCGCAGCCGGTGGCTTGACGCGTTGCTGACCGGGGATTTCACGGCCTCGTCACTGGGTATTCCCGTTCAAGGTCTGCGGTTCAGCATGTTTTTCGTTGCCGCGTTGGCGACGGCCAGTTTCGTTTCCGTTGCCGGTGTCATCGGCTTTGTCGGGCTGATGGTGCCTCATATTGCACGCGGCATCGCCGGAACTCTGCACCGAAACCTGCTGGTTGTCTCGGCGATCGTGGGCGCGATTCTGCTGACACTGTCCGATATCTTGTCACGCCTTCTTCTGGCTCCGCAGGAGTTGCCCGTCGGAATCGTCACGACGTCGATAGGATCACTTTTTGTTTTTTTGTATTTGTTCAAATCTGATCGCGGGAGATAGTTTTCCAAGGTTGCGCAACACCGTCATTTTTCGACATTGATGAGGTCAAGCAGTTCAGCATGCAGTTCAGGGGTTGCGGCGGAAACGACCGCGCCATCTGAATCGAGGGTCAACTCATGCCCGTGCCAATTGGTCATCACTCCGCCAGCAGCCGTGATCAGAGGTGAGAGCGCCAGATAGTCATAAGGTTGCAGATCGTAATCCACCACAGCATCGATATGCCCCGAAGCAAGCAAGGCATGGGGATAACAATCATAGGCAAATCGGCGCGTCTGCCCTGCATTCATCAGCCGGCTGAACAGGTCAGGATGATCGCGATAAATTTTGTCGCCTTCATTCACGTACAAAACCGATTGATCCAGACGCGTGGTGTTCGACACCTCTATCGGTTGCCCGTTCAGGCTGGCGCCGTCACCGACCACACCCAAATAGGTCTCATGTAAGGCCGGCATTCCGACTAGGCCCAACCGAGGGCGCCCATCCACAAGGTGCGCCAAAAGGAACCCGAACAAAGGATGGCCGGACAGAAACGAACGGGTTCCGTCAATGGGGTCAATCACCCACATATGACGCCCGTCGCCTGCTTCTTGCCCGTGCTCTTCGCCAAAGATGCCGTGTCCGGGAAAATGCTGTTTCAGGTAAGAGCGTACTTCTGCCTCAACTGCCTTGTCGGCCTGCGTCACCGGGCTTTCATCCTGTTTGAATTCAATGCCCAAAGACCCCCGAAAAAACCGCATCGCGGACTCCGAGGCAATATCCGCAATCTTCATCGCATGCTCAGTCAACGCATCTGGGGTTACCATTTCCGGTCCTTTCGGCTGAAGTCATCCAATCTCCGACGGATGAAAGGTTGTTTGCCCTGAAAGCTGAATGAGAAGTCTTGCAGTTCAGTTTTCAGATGGGCATGAGGTGTGACAATACTGAAACTTTATCAATGGCTTATGGATCGAAATCCGTCAGATTCAACGAACATTCGGACACTCGGGGCGGATTTGCCCTGTTTGCATGCTTTCCCCATATGTTCCGATCGCCGTGCGTGTGTCGGTAGATCTGCTCTTGCACCCTTGGGTCAGGTCTTCACCCGGCTCATCTGCGGGTCGTAAAGCGGTTGCAGCGTCACTTCGCAAGGAACCCTCTGAGTGGCGACATCCAATTCATATGTCCCTGATGTGACGTATTGTGCGTCGACACCGTTGGCGTTTCGGATGTAACCGTAGCCGATCGACTTTTCGACGGTGTAACCATAGCCGCCCGAAGTCAGCCATCCGACCCTTTCGCCATTCCGATAGATCGTTTCACGCCCCAGAAGAACAACCTCGGGGTCAACCGTGAAACATGCCAGCATCTTCTTTACGCCGCCGGTTTTTTGCGCCTCAGAGGCGGCGCGCCCTTTGAAATCAATATTTTTCCGGAGTTTCACGGCCCAGCCCAAGCCGCTTTCGAACGGCGTATGATCCGGCCCGATATCCGAGCCCCAGGCGCGATAGCCTTTTTCAAGACGCAGCGATTCAATCGCCCTGTAGCCCGCATTGATCAATCCATGCGGGCGCCCTGCCTCCATCAAGGCGTCATACACGGTTTGTGCATATTCCACCGGCAGGTGCAGTTCCCAGCCCAGTTCACCCACATAAGTCACGCGCAGCGCCTTAACCGGGCACCCGGCGATGCCGATGGTGCGGATCGTGCCAAACTTGAACCCGCTGTTCGAGACGTCATCGCGCGTCACCGGCGCCAGAATCTCACGTGATTTTGGCCCCATCAATGACAGAACCGCATTCGATGAGGTGATATCGAAAAGCTGGCAATTCATGCCCTCGGGAATGCTGCGGTTGATCCAGTCGAAGTCATGGGTGGCATAGCCGGTGCCGGTGACGATATAGAACTCATCATGGGCCACGCGCCCAACGGTCAGGTCACACTCGATCCCGCCCTTGTCGTTCAGCATCTGGGTGTAGGCAAGCGCGCCAACCGGCTTGTCCACATCATTGGCGCAGATCCAGTTCAACGCTGCCAAAGCATCCGGACCCTTGAGGGCGAATTTGGCGAAAGAGGTCTGATCGAACAACACAGCCGCTTCACGTGCCGCTTTATGTTCCCGCCCGACGGCATCGAACCAGTTCTGGCGGCCAAAGCTGTATTCATCCTTGGGCACCTCGCCCTTTGACGCGTCCGCGTACCAGTTGGGGCGTTCCCAGCCCAGTTTCTCGCCAAAACACGCGCCCTGCTTTTTCAGCGTGTCATAAAGCGGCGATTTTCGGCAGGGGCGGCCCGAGTCATGTTCCTCATGCGGCCAACCCATCGTGTAGTGTTTGCCATATGCCTCGACAGTACGGGTGCGAACCCAGTCGGTGTCGAAATGCGGGCGGCCAAAGCGACGGATATCGGCAGACCACAAATCGAAGGGCGGCTCGCCCTTATGCACCCATTCCGCCAGCGCCATGCCCGCACCACCGCCAGCCGCGATGCCAAAGGCATTGAAGCCAGCACCGACGAAGAAGTTCCTCAACTCGGGCGCTTCGCCGATGATGAAATTGCCGTCGGGCGTGAAGCTTTCCGGCCCGTTGGTCAGCGTCTTGACGCCGGCGTTCTCCAGCGCGGGCACGCGACCCAGCGCAAGTTCCATAAGCTGTTCGAAATGATCGAAGTTGCTGTCAAGAAGGGTATAGTGGAAGCCTTGCGGAATACCCTTGGTGGCCCAGGGGATCGGGTTCGGCTCATAGCCGCCCATGACCAGACCTCCGACTTCTTCCTTGTAGTAAGTCAGCCGGTCGGGATCGCGCAGAGTGGGCAGATTGCCGGGCACGTCGAAAGGTTCAGTCACCATGTACTGGTGCTCCATCGGAACCAGAGGAACGTTGACGCCAAAGCGGCTGGCAAAGGTGCGGGACCATTGCCCGGCGCAGCAGATCACCTTTTCACACTCGATCCGACCTTGTTCGGTGATAACCGCGCGAATTTTGCCACCTTCGATCTCGATATCGGTAACTTTGGTATCTTCGATTATCTTCGCCCCGGCCATGCGGGCGCCCTTGGCCAATGCCTGCGTGATATCTGACGGGTTCGCCTGACCGTCAGTCGGCAGGTAAGCCGCGCCGATCACGTCAGAGACATCCATCAAGGGCCACAGCTCCTGCGCCTCGGATGGGGTCAGAAGCTGCATGTCCAGACCAAAGGAATGCGCCGTAGTGGCCTGGCGTTTCACCTCGGTCCAGCGCTCTTCGTTGCAGGCCAGACGCAAGCCGCCGTTCATCTTCCAGCCAGTGCCAAGCCCTGTTTCCTCTTCGATCTTGTTGTACAGATCGACGGAATAACCCAGCAATTGCGTGATATTGGCGTTCGAACGCAACTGCCCCACCAGACCCGCGGCGTGGAAGGTGGTGCCCGAGGTCAGCTTCTTGCGCTCCAGCAGCACCGTATCCGTCCAGCCCAGCTTGGCCAGGTGATACGCGGTCGAGCAGCCGATGATCCCGCCACCGATAATGACGGCTTTGGCTGTTGTCGGAAGGTCGGTCATGTCTGTCCTCAGGTATTTTTGAAATCGGTAAGGGCCGCGCGGAACCGCGCCAGGTTTTCAGCTGTGTAGGCTGCGTAATCAAAGTCGATATCCGAGGTGATCTCGGACACCATGCTCCACATGGTTTCCCGCAGCAGCGAGGCACATTTCATCGCCGCATAGCGGTGGCGCAGATCGTCGGTGACCGGGGCTTCGAAATAGCTCTCCAACACCCAGTCTTCCTGTTCAGACGACAGGCCATTGTTCGACGCCAGCCCGCCCAGATCGAACAGCGGAGAATTGAACCCGGCATAGTCGAAATCGATCAGCCAAAGGCGGTTGCCGTCGTCCAGAAAATTGCCGCAGAGCAGGTCGTTATGGCCGAACACGATGTCATACGGCCTTGCCTCACGTTCCAGCAGCGTGCCTGCGTCTATCAGATCGGGGATCAGCTTTGCATGGGCGCTGTCATTCTCGGTTAGCGTTGCGGCATAGTCCTGGATGACATGGAACACCCAGAATACCAGCGACGGCCCGCGCAGGTGTTTCGGCACTTCGACATGACAGGCCTTCACCAATTCCAGAACTCGGGGCAGCATGTTCGGGTGGCGTACATCTTCTTCCGTCAATGTGCGGCTTTCGATGAATTCCAGCACTGTCAAATCGCCCGAGGAATGCAGCACGGCAGGCGACAGACCCGCCGCATTGGCAGCTTTGCTGGCGGCCAGCTCATTGAACCGCATCACCTGGTGCAGGGGGATGTCATCGCCCACACGCACCACATAAGACCCGCTGCCATCCGTAACCTTGTAGTTCACATTGGTGATGCCACCGGTCAACGGAGTGGCCTCGATCTCTCCCTGCCAGATCGGCAGAGCGCGGATGCGGGTCATCAGATCGGGATGGCTCATATCAACTCTCCAGTCCAAAGCGGATGCGGGCCTGGCGGGCACTGGCATTGATCAACCGATCAGCGATGATGGCGATGAAGGCAATCGACAGGCCGGCCACCAGACCGCGGCCGGTATCGGCCTTGGTCAGGGCGATATAGACCTCCTGCCCCAGATCGCGGGTGCCGACGAGGGCGGTGATCACCAGCATCGACAGCGCCAGCATGATCGTCTGATTGACGCCCAGCAGGATTTCAGGCAACGCCATCGGCAGGCGGATATGGCGCAGCAGTTGTCTGCGGGTGCAGCCCGAAACCAGACCCGCCTCGATCAGTTCCTCACTGACCGAGCGCACGCCATGGGCGGCATAACGGACCGCCGGGGCCAGCGCATAGAGAACGATGGCAATCAGGGCGGTGAAATCGCCGACCCGGAACAGCATGACGACAGGGATCAGATAAACAAAGCTGGGCAGGGTTTGCAGTGTGTCGATCAGCAGGTTGATGGCCGTTCCGGCGCGTTTGTTCAGTGCCGCCAGAACACCCAGAGGCACCCCGATCAGCGTCGCCAGAATGACAGATGCGCCGCACAGATACACTGTCACCATCGCCTTTGACCACAGGCCCGACACAAGTATCAGCGAGGCCATTCCGCCACACAGAAACGCCAGACGCCAACCGCCTGCGTGCCAGCCCAGCAGGAACAGCATCGCGATGGCCCATGGCCACGGGATGCCCAGCAGAACCGTTTTGATCGGGATCATGAACCAGGTCAGGAAGAAAACCTTGATGGCCTCGAACGTGTCGAAATAGTTGACGTTCAGGTATTCGACCGTGTTGTCCCAGAACGCGCCGGTGGTGATGGTCTGGCTTTCAGGATATTCCAGCAACAGAGGCGAGAACTGTCCCAGCACCCAGGTCAGCAGCATCAGGACCACAACCAGAACCGTCCGGCGATGACGCGCGATCCACGAGCCGGGGGCCTCATGATGCACCTGCCCCATCCGTTCGGCAAAGGCCTGGCTCAGACGGTCGACGGCGATGGCCAGTACCACGATGGCAATGCCGGCTTCGAACCCTGCCCCAATGTCCAGACGGCGCAGCGCGGCGAGGACGTCAAAGCCCAGCCCCCCAGCCCCGATCATCGAGGCGATGATGACCATGTTCAGGGTCAGCATGATCACCTGATTGACGCCCACCATCAGGCTGTGGCTGGCCGAGGGCACAAGCACGCGCCACATCAACTGCCGCCGGGTCGTGCCCGCCATGCGTCCGAAATCCAGAATCTCAGGATCCACGCCTTTCAGTGCCAGCGTTGTGATCCGCACCATCGGCGGGGTCGCATAGATGATCGTCGCGACCAAGGCAGAGATCGGGCCAAAGCCAAACATGAACAGGATCGGCACCAGATAGGCAAAGATCGGGATCGTCTGCATCAGGTCCAGTATTGGTGAGATGATCTTTTCAAAAAGCGGATGGCGATAGGCGAGAATGCCCAACAGCAACCCGCCGCCCGCTCCAATCGGCACCGCGATCAGGACCGAGGCCAGCGTCACCATGGCGCTATCCCATTGTCCGAAAACTGCAAGATAGACGAAGCAGGCCCCGACCAGAGCGGCCAATCCCCAGTCACGGCAATATTGACCCAAAGCGACAACGGCGGTGATGACCACGATCCAGCTGATCGCAGGCAGGATGACCTGCGCGTCATTTCCCTGACCGCTGACAAAGCCATCGGCCAGCAGAGCCAATACCAGATTGTAGGGCTGCTCGATCAACCACGCGATGGCGCGGGTGACATCGGTGAAGGACACCGGCCCGATGGCGGCATCCTCGATCAGCCATGTCATCGCCGACGAAATGTAGGTTTTGAACGGGATCACCCAGGCCGAAGGGAACTTGGTCAACCAGCGCGCATCCAGCGCCTTGCTCAAATCACGACCGAAATAGCCAAGCACGATGGTGATCAGAACAAGCAGCAGAATTGCCATCTGGCTGCGGGTCAGGCGGATCATGCCGTGTCTCCGCCGCCGAACAGCACATGCGCAACGGCCTTGCGGTCAATCGCTCCGATGGGCTGGCCCTCTGCGTCCACGACGGGGATCGGCGCATCTGCCGCGATAATCCGTTCCACCACGTCCGAGATGCGGGTGGATTGAGAGATCGGATTGCCCTCGCCCACAGCGCCGGGGGCCATGACACCGCCGACGGTCAGGACCTTTGAACGGGGGATATGTTTGGTGAATTCAGCCACATAGTCTGTGGCCGGGTGCATCACCAGCTCTTCCGGCGTGGCGATCTGGATCACCTCTCCGTCCTTCATGATGGCGATGCGGTCGGCCAGGCGAACGGCCTCTTCGAAATCATGGGTGATGAAAACGATGGTCTTGTGCAACCGCTCCTGCAACCGCAGGAATTCATCCTGCATCTCGCGCCGGATCAGCGGATCGAGGGCCGAGAACGGCTCGTCCAGAAACCATAGATCAGGCTCGGTCACCAAGGAACGGGCAATGCCGACGCGCTGTTGCTGGCCGCCGGACAGCTCACGCGGGTAATAATCCTCGCGCCCCTTCAAACCGACCAGTTCCACCACCTCGCGGGCCTTGGCGTCGGCTTCGGGTTTGGGTGTGGCCTGAATCGTCAACGGAAACATCACATTCTGCAAAACGGTCAGATGCGGCAGCAACGCGAAATGCTGGAACACCATGCCCATCTTGTGACGCCGGATTTCGATCAGCTCATTCTCGCTGGCGCGCAAGAGGTCAGCATCGTCGAACAGAACTTCACCGGCGGTTGGTTCGATCAACCGGGACAAGCACCGAACCAGAGTGGATTTGCCGGACCCCGACAGGCCCATGATGACGAAAATCTCACCTTCCGAGATCTCGATATTTGCGTTGCGCACTGCGCCGATCACGCCTGCCTTGCGAATTTCTTCTGCCGTAGGTTCGGGGGTTGTCCGCAGCAACCGATCTGCGTTGGGGCCATAAAGCTTCCAGACGTTTCGGCACGACAGTTTGGTCTTGGGGGGCATCAGGGTGGTCCGGTTCATTCGCGAAAAAGGCCAGAGCGGTCCGAGAGAGCGACAGGCCCGCTCTGGCCAGTGGATTACTTCGAGATCCAGCCAGACCAGCGGTCTTTGTTGGTCTCCATCCACTCTGCAACAACGCTGTCGATTTCCACGCCGTCCAGATCGGCCTTGCCAACCATAGCGCTCATTTCATCATTGTTGATTTTGTAGGCTTCGATGATGTCATAAGCACCCGGCCATTTTTCTTGCAGGCCAGACCAGGCTGCTTTCCAGATCGGGCCACGCGGCTTGCCGCAATCATAGGCCATATTCGGGTTCACACCGACAGAAGGGTCGCTGTAACACTCTGGCGTAAATGGCGGGAACTCGACGAACTCGCCTTCGTATTTTGCCGGCGCCCAATGTGGGACATAGACCCACAGAACAATTGGATCCTGTCTTTGATAAGCGGATTCCAATTCTGCAAACAGGGCCGCGTCGGTACCCGCATGGACGACTTCGAAATCCAGTTCAAGCGCTTCGACACGCTCGTCATCGAAGCCACCCCAGGTCACCGGGCCGCCGACATAACGCCCGTTCGGAGCAGTTTCCGCCGTCGCGAATTCCTCGGCGCAGTCTTTCAGCGCCTCCCAATTCGGCAATCCCGGGCACCGTTCCTTCATGTAGCTGGGATACCACCATTCTTCGATCGCCATCAGGCCGGTTTCGCCGACATTGACGACCTTGCCGGTGCCGGTTGCCTCGTCCAGCGCTTCGCGTCCGGTGGTTTCCCAGATTTCCATTGCCAGATGCAGGTCACCCGTTTTCAGACCGGCGAACTGAGCAATGTAATCCGCCTGAACATATTCAACGTTGTACCCGGCTTCTTCCAGGATCGAACCCATGATCTTGGTATTGATCAACTGCCCCGACCAGTCGTGCAGCGTCAGTTTGATTGGGTCCGTGGACTCAACAGCCCATGCAGTTGTTGCGGCTCCGGCGGCCATGATGGCCAGCGCAGAGATTCCCATTTTACAATTCATAACACCTTCTCCCTGTCGTGATTTTTTTCGATGAATCGGTGGTATTGAGTACAGACGACCACATCGTGGGGTTTTGTGTCAATAAAAACCACGTAAAGCCACATTATTTCCTGCATGAAGCAAGTTTCTAAAGCCATACCCGCGGATAACGTTGCTTTATGTGGGTATTGTGGTATGGCTTAACGTCCCTTATGACGATGCCATCAGAGCGCGAAACATGAACCTGCCAACCACAAACCAACGAGAAGAAGAAATCCTGCGCGCCCTTTTTCGCGCGGGCGGGTCGTGCCGCGTAAGCGTTCTGGCGAATGAACTTGGGGTCAGCCTGGAAACCATTCGGCGAAACGTCCGCAATCTGGAAGAACGCGGCATCGTGCGCAAGGTCCATGGCGGGGTTCATCTTCTCGAAGACATTCTGGAACCGTCGCTGCAAAGCCGCCTTGACAAGAAGGTTGACGCGAAAGAGAAGCTGGCGAAGGCGGTTGCCGAGGTCATCAGTGACGGCGACTCCGTTTTCCTCGATATCGGCTCTACTACCGCTTATGTGGCGCAGGCGCTTGGCAACCACAGCGATCTCTTTGTCGTGACGAACTCGGTTTTTGTCGCTCAGGCATTGGCTTCACGAAACAACAACCGGGTGTTCATGGCTGGTGGCGAGCTGCGGTCGCACGATGGGGGCGCATTCGGCGTTGAAGCTCAGGACCTGATCAAACGTTTGAACGTCCGTTTCGCCGTTCTTTCAGTCGGGGCGGTCAACGCGGACCCGGGCTTTATGCTGCACGACCTGCAAGAAGCAAACTTGGCCCGCGTCGCCATTCAAAACGCACAGGTCCGCATTGTCGTGGCCGATGGCGAAAAGCTGGGAAAGCGCGCGCCGGTCACATTGGAACCTGCCGACAAGATCAATCTGTTCTTTACAGATGTGACCCCGCCCGAGGGTATCTGCCAGATGCTGTCGGCGAATGAAATCGACCTTGTCGTCGCCGAATAAGCGCCTAACGCTTTTCGGCAATGACCCACCCCGGATGGTAGGTCAGAGGAACCCTGCCGTCAGCTCCGAACTTCTGAACGTAGTCAGCTTCGAACCGGGCCAAGGTGGACCGGGTCCATGCACCCTGAGCCCGGCCATTTACCCCTGTACTGCGCAAATGTTTCAGTACATCTCTGGGCGTGTCAAAATAGGATGGCCGAACACTTTGGCCAACCGTCAGAATCTTAAACGGCCCATCTATGGCGGCTGCAAGGGTGTCAGGCAGGCACAGGCCCGGTGCACGGGCTGTTGATCCAATTTGCGCAAGCTCTTGATATTGCATTGGGCCAAACCCTGAAATGGCCAGCCACCCTCCGGGTTCAAGCGCTTCGGCAACCTGTTGCAGCAAACCGGCCGGATCCTCCATCCATTGGATCATCGAGGCCGATGCGACCAAATCCAGCTTTGCGGGCCATTCGACCAGGCGGACGTCTCCGTCAATGAAAGCCGCATTTTCCGCATCTGCCGTCGCCCGAGCCTGCGGCGCTATATCGTTCACGTGAAAATCGGGAAGGTCAAAGTTCTGCCGCAGCAACCGGGTCAGATGGCCAGTGCCGCATCCCAGCTCGAAGGCCACATCAAACCGGTTCGGCGCGCCAACCCGGTGCATCTCGGAAACCAGCTTGCGGGCAACCCAGGCCTGCTGGCTGGCTGTATCGTTGTAAGTCTGGAAGCTTCGGCTGAAGCTTCGCTGCACCTTGTCCGCCAATTGCGCCGTCATGACATCCACTCCGCCCAGCTTTGGCCCGGTTCAAATGGCACGTGCGGAGCGGCAACGCCCTTGACCACATCCGGGGTTGCGGCCCAGGCCGCCCTCTGAGCATTGGTCGGAATGATCCGGTCCCGCTCTGATATCCAAACCCGATCAAAGCCGGGATCAGGCGCCGAGCCGCGTTCGATGACCGCGTGAAGTTCCTTTCTTGCCTGCTCGATGTCCAGTTCAGGTATGTCAGCAGACAGTCCGGCGCGTCGGCAAAATTTGACGAAACTTGCCGATGACAGCTGATCCGCCGTGGCCCGGACAATATCGGGCGCGATGCCCCGGTCTGCGCAGGCAGGATGCAACGTACCACTGACGGCAACCAGCCGGTCAGGGCGAAACCCTGTGCTGGCCAGCCAATGGGCCGCGGATGCGACACCGAAGGAAAACGCAAGCATTTCGACGCGGTCAAACCCGGCCAGATCGGGCAAGGGATCATCAAGCCGGGTATAGTCATCCACCAGCAGAACAGATCCGCCTCCGGTCAGCCCGCGGAACGGGGCAGCACCTAGCGCCCACCCCCCGAAGATCAGGGTCAGCTTGCTGTCATCCGATTGCGCCAGCCACTGGTGTTTCATTGCTGCCCCCCGGCCAAAGCGACCATCGCGCTGGTGATCCGGCCGAGCTCATCAGGTGAAACAATGTAAGGCGGCATACAATAGATGTTGCGCGCAAAGGGGCGCAGCCACACTCCGGTTTCAGGGGCCAGCCGATGAGCAACCGAAGGATCTACCGTTTCCTTCATTTCGATAACGCCAATAGCGCCAAGAACCCTGACATCTGCAACGCCCGACAAACTGCGTGCTGGCTCCAGTTCGGTCCGCATCTGGCCTTCGATATCAGCCACCTGGCGTTGCCAGTTCCCCTCGGCCAGCAGTCTGAGGCTGGCCGAACCTGCGGCACAGGCCAGAGGGTTGGCCATATAGGTCGGGCCGTGCATGAACACTCCGGCCTCACTGTTGCCAATGCCATACGCCACCTGCTTGCTGGTTACGGTAGCAGCAAACGAGATATGCCCCCCGGTCAATGCCTTGCCCAGACACATTATATCCGGGGTGATGCCCGCATGATCGGTGGCGAACAGCTTGCCGGTTCGGCCAAATCCGGTTGCGATCTCGTCAAAAATGATCAGCACGTCATGGGCATCGCACATGGCGCGTGCCGCGCGCAGCCATTGGGGATGATAGAAATACATGCCCCCGGCGCCTTGAACCACGGGTTCAAGGATCAGGGCCGCGAGGTGATCACCCTTGTCGGCCAACAGTCGTTCCAGCGCCCCCAACCCGTTCAGCGCCGGGTCTTCGGGCCAGTCATCCTCCAACCGAACCTGGGGACGCGGCAGGAAGTGCTGGATCGACAAAGCCCCTCGGAACAGCCCGTGCATACCCGTGACCGGGTCACAGACGCTCATCGCTTTCCACGTGTCACCGTGATAGCCGCCCCGAATTGTGGCAAATTCGAATTTGCGGGTGCGGCCATGGGCCATTTGGTACTGCACCGCCATCTTCATCGACACTTCGACCGAGACAGACCCACTGTCGCAATAGAAAATGCGATCCAGCCCCTCGGGCAACATGTCGACCATCCTGCGCCCCAGATCAATGGCCGGATGGTGTGTCAGCCCCCCGAACATCACATGAGGCATCTTTTCCAGCTGGGACTGCATGGCGGATGTGATTTCGGGATGCTTGTGGCCGTGGATGGCGCACCACCATGACGACATGGCGTCTATCATCTTTGCGCCGTCCTCCCGGTAAAGATACACGCCCTCGGCCCGGTCGATGAGATGCATCGCACCGGTATCGGCCACGTTGGTATAGGGATGCCAAAGGTGGTGGGCGTCAAACTCCAGCGGGGTCACAGAAACCTCCGTATGGTCGCCACGTCTATGGACGAGAAAGCTTCTGACAAGCTTTGCTGCGTCAGGTCGCCAAGATAAGGCAGGCGTCCGAGGTGTCGCACCTTGCTCATTTCGACGATGGTTTGTTCCACGTCGGGCTCCGGATCTCCGACAAAGGCAACGCCGACCACCTCGGACCCAGCGCGTCGAAGCGCCATCAGGGACAACGTGGTGTGGTTGATCGTTCCCAACGCCGTGCGTGCGACCAGAACGACCGGGGCCTGCCATTGGGCAATCAGATCCAGATAGTAGGATTTGCGGTTCAGAGGCACCATCAGCCCCCCTGCCCCTTCCACAACCAGCGGCCCGTCAACTTGCGGCAGCGCGAGCCGGGACAGATCGATCTCTATGCCCATATCCTCGGCAGAAAGATGGGGTGAGGCAGGCATGTTCAGGCGATACGCCTCGGGCAACACGTCCACACCGGACAAGGTGCAGACGGTTTCCGTGTCCGTCGCATCCTCGAGCCCCGATTGAACCGGCTTCCAGTAAGTGGCGTTCAGGGCCGCCGTCAGGCCAGCCGAAAAAACTGTTTTTCCGACGCCCGTGTCGGTTCCGACAATGACCAGAGCGCTCATGCGGCCTCCGACTGATGGCTGGAGATGGTTGCAAACAGGGCCGAAATGTCCTCGGGACCGACATTCCCGGTGATCGAGACGCGCAGACGGGATGTGCCTTTTGGAACGGTTGGCGGGCGAATGCCGCGAATGTCAAACCCCTGATGTTGCAAAGCCTGTGCCATCGCCATCGTGCGGGCCTCGTCCCCAAGAACGACGGGAATGATCTGGCTGTTCAAGGCCGCGTCAGGCAACCCTGTTTCACGGGCCGCCTCATGTGCATGGCGCAGACGTTTGCGTGCAGCAGTGACCAAATCGTCAGTCCCGGCCAGTTCACACAGGACAGCCCGTACCAGCGCAGCATTCAGAGGGGACGGCGCCGTTGCAAAGATAAAGGGCCGTGCGCGGTTGATCAGGGTATCGATCATCGCCCGCGGGCCACAGATCAGCCCGCCGGAAACTCCAAGCCCCTTGCCGCAGGTGTGCAGGGTCAGAAGGTCAGCGTTCAGATCATGCGCCAGACCTTTGCCATTTGCCCCGAAAACGCCGGTTGCGTGCGCCTCATCCACGATCAGAACAGCTTGGGCTTCACGCGCCAGACATGACAAATCTTCCAGCGGAGCCAGATCGCCCTCCATGGAATAGACGCTTTCAACGGCAACCCACACCTGACCCTGCCCACCAGCGGATCGCCATTCGGTCAGAACGTTTCGCGCATCCGCGACGTCGTTGTGACGAAAAGCGCGCAGATCCGCTCGGCTGGCGCGCATCCCCTCATGGGCGCTGGCGTGAACCAGTTCGTCATACAAAACCAGATCCCCGGCCGCCGGCAGGGTGGAAAAGATTGCCTGATTGGCCTGAAACCCTCCACCCATGAACAATGCGGCCTCGGCCCCAAAGAACACAGCTGCTTCGTGTTCCAGCGCCTCATGCTCGGGGTGATTTCCCCGCAGCAGCCGCGAGCCGCCCGAGCCTACGGGCACGCCGCGGGCCAGCGCCGCCTGTGCGGCCTCTTGCAACAGGCTTGACCCGGCCAAGCCCAAATAGTCGTTGGACGCAAAATCCAGCCCGCGCGCGGGGATCAAAACCCGGCGGCGGTGCCGGGCTTCCAGCGCACCCAGCATGGATTCCAGTCGTTCGACTGCTTTCATTCGGCGGCTTCCGTGCGCTTATGGTCTTCAGCCGTTTCGGCCTGAAGGCCAAGTTTTGCAAACAGGATCGAGTCGGTGTCTTCTTCGGGGTTTTCCGCCGTCAAAAGAGTTTCACCGACAAAGATGGAATTAGCTCCGGCGAAGAAGCACATCGCCTGCATCTCGTCGCTCATGTCGCTGCGCCCGGCGGACAACCGAACATAGGCTTTGGGCATCAGGATGCGAGCGGTTGCGATGATCCGCACAAAGTCGATTGGATCAACCGGTTCCGCATCAGCCAGCGGAGTATCCGCCTGTGGCATCAGCATGTTGATCGGCACCGAATCCGGCGGCGGGGTCATGTTGGCCAAAGTCAGCAACATATCGATACGGTCACCAGTGTGTTCACCCATCCCCAGAATACCACCCGAGCAGACCTTGATTCCGGCTTCCTGCACCCGGTTCATCGTGTCGATCCGGTCCGCGAAAGTACGGGTGGTGATCACTTCGGAATAATAGCGTTCGGACGTGTCGATATTGTGGTTGTAATAGTCCAACCCGGCATCGCGCAGCTGAACCACCTGGGTGTCATCCAGCATGCCCAGCGTCATGCAGGTTTCCATGCCCATCGCCTTGACGCCTTCCACCATGGCAATCAGGGCAGGCATATCGCGCGGCTTGGGCTCGCGCCAGGCGGCCCCCATGCAGAACCGGGTCGCGCCACCGTCGCGGGCCTTTTTGGCCTCGGCCAGTACACGCTGAACCTCGATCAGCTTCGATGCAGGCAGGGTGGATCCGTTGCGGGCCGATTGCGAGCAATAGGCGCAATCCTCGGCGCACCCGCCGGTTTTGATCGACAGCAGCTTAGAGGTCTGGATCTTGTTCGGATCAAAGTTCTCGCGGTGCACGGTCTGTGCCCGGAACAGAAGGTCCATCAACGGGAGGTCATGAACAGCTTGCGCAGACTTTCGGGTCCAGCCGGAATGAGGGATGATCATTTTATCTATAAAACTTCCTGCAGCTTGCGTTGCCGAGGATTTATTATCGATAAAACCTGAAGGCGCAACCGTGTTGGCGCAAACGATCTCAAATCAAGCAGAAATGCCGCGCTTTTCAGAAATTTTTCAGAAATCAAGACCCAGATCAACGGTTCGGGCGGAATGCGTCAGCGCCCCGGACGAGATGTAATCGACCCCGGTCGCCGCAATTGATGCAACCCGGCCCAACGTCACATTCCCGCTGGCTTCGGTCTTCATCCGCCCGTCCACCATGGCAACCGCTTCGCGCAGCATCTCGTCATCCATGTTGTCCAGCAATACGACGGACGCGCCGCCAATCCTGAGGACTTCGGCCAGCTGGTCCAGTCGATCGACTTCGATCTCGACGGCCATCATGTGGCTGGCTTGCGCTTTGGCGGCCTCAAGAACCTGACGCACACCCCCGGCGGCGGCGATGTGGTTGTCCTTGATCAGGATCGCGTCGGATAAAGAGTAGCGATGATTGAAACCGCCGCCATGCAGCACGGCCTGTTTTTCGACGATGCGAAGTCCGGGCGTGGTTTTGCGGGTACAGGTCATGCGGGCATTCGTGCCCTTTGTCTGCTGAACAAAGCTGGCAGTTTTTGTGGCAATACCGGTCAGGCGACCGGCAAAATTCAGCGCGACCCGCTCACCCGACAGGATCGAGGCCGCGGACCCTTTGATGATCATCAGCGTGTCGCCGCGCCGACAAGGCTGGCCATCCTTGACAAGCACCTCAACCTCAAGCGTCGGGTCGACCAGCCGGAACGCTATCGTCGCCACCTGCACGCCCGAAACGACGGCATCCTCACGCGCATTCAGCCGGGCCGTATAGGTCGCGTTCGGTGGGATCACGGCGCGGGTGGTCACATCACCGTATGCTCCCAGATCCTCCATCAGCGCCGCGCGGATGACGGGTTCGAGGATCAGATCGGGCAGGGTCGCAAAACTCATGATATTTCCTTGCAGGCTTCGGCGCGAATGTGCAGCGCGTCGCTAAGATACATCCGGGATCGTTTGCCGGGGCCATCGGCAGCTTCCGGAAAGTCGGATCGCTCATGCGCGCCGCGGCTTTCTTCGCGCTGCAATGCCGCCGCGGCGATCAAGGTTGCTGTGGCACACATGTTTCTGAAGGACGGGCATGTGCCATGCTGCTCTTCGAGCGTGGCAATCCTGCGCAATGCCCGGCATAACCCGGCGCGGTCCCGGACAACGCCAACATCGCGCGACATGGTCGTGCGCAACGTACTGACCGCATCGGACGTATCAGGGATGTCAGCTTGATCAAATCGAAGGGCCACAGGTTCCGACGCGGAAGTGTCCGGTAACGAACGCGCAATGTCCTGGGCACAGATGCGTGCAAACACCAACGCTTCGAGCAAACCGTTCGAGGCCAGCCGGTTGGCGCCGTGAAGGCCGGTCGAAGACGCCTCGCCGCACACCCACAACCGATCCAGCGTCGCGCGGCCATCAGTGCCTGTGGCAATCCCGCCCATGTGGTAATGCGCTGCCGGAGCAACCGGGATCGCATCCCGGACCGGATCGATTCCGTTGCGCGCGCAATATGCGGCAACCGCCGGAAAAAGTTCGTTGACTTGCGCGCCCAAAGCCTTGCGAGTGTCCAGCATCGGGCGGTTGCCGGCCTGTACCTCGGCAAATATCGCCCGGGCCACAACGTCGCGCGGGGCAAGCTCGGCATCAGGGTGAACGGCCTGCATGAAACGCTCGCCGTGCTTGTTTATCAGTATTGCCCCTTCTCCGCGCAGGGCCTCGGTCGCCAGCGGGGCCGGGTCTTCACCCACGTCCATGGCGGTGGGGTGGAACTGCACGAATTCGGCATCGGCGATCAGCGCCCCCGCCCGAGCGGCCATTCCGATGACCTGTCCGCGGATGCGGGCCGGATTGGTCGTCAGGGCATAAAGCCCGCCAGAACCGCCACCCGCCAACAATACGGCAGGCGCACGAAGCGTCACAGGCGCGGATCCGCTTTCCGAGGCCTCCTGCAAAACCACGCCCACCACGCGCCCATCCGTCACTTCCAACGCAACGGCAAGGACCCCTTCCAATACCTGCACCGAAGGAGTTTCGCGAACTCGTTCGATCAGGGCGGCCATGATTTCACTGCCGGCCTGATCGCCCTTTACCCGCACGACGCGGGCAAAACTGTGCGCGGCTTCTCGGGACAGGACATACCCGCCACCCTCGGTGCGATCAAATGGTGTGCCCAAAGTGGTCAGGTCCAGAATATAATCCCGCGCCTCTCGCGTCACCAAATCCGCAACGTCAGGCTCGACAGTGCCTGCCCCGGCATTGACGGTGTCAACGGCGTGGCTTTCCGGGCTGTCAGCCAGGTCCATCGCCGCCGCCACGCCACCCTGCGCCCATGCCGAACTTGCACCTTCGCCCAAAGGATCAGGCGAGATGATCACCACCGGGCGCGGCGCCAGTTTCAGCGCAGCATAAAGCGCGCCAATCCCGGCCCCGACAATAACGACGCGATCCGTGGTGATGTCGGTCATTGCCGATCAGATGCCGAGCTTGCGGGACAGATCAATCATCGCCTGAACAGATTTGCGGGCCTTCTCTGCCACGTCTTCGGCGACCTCGACCTGGCCGTCCATCGTGTGCAGCGCATAGAGGATCTTTTCCAGCGTGATCTTTTTCATGTACGGGCACATATTGCACGGCCCTACGAAATCGACCTCGGGCAGTTCACCCGCGATGTTCGACGCCATCGAACATTCGGTGATCAGCATCGCCTTTTCGGGTTTCTCATCATGCACATATTTGATGATCCCGCTGGTCGAACCGGAATAATCCGCCTCGGACACCACATCCGGCGGGCATTCCGGATGCGCAATCAGGCGCGTTCCGGGGTTCCATTCGCGGAAGTCGCGCAGGTCCTGTGCGGTGTATTGTTCATGCACGATGCAGGAACCGGGCCAGTACACCACGTTCTTGTGGCTTTCATTGGCCACGTTTTGAGCCAGATATTGATCCGGCGTCATGATGACCGTGTCGCTCTCCATGGCATTCACGATCTGCAAGGCGTTCGACGAGGTGCAGCAGATATCCGAAGCCGCTTTGACCTCGGCAGTGGTGTTCACGTAAGACACAACTGGCGCGCCGGGGTATTTGGCCCGCATTTCGTCGATTCCTTCGGCAGTAATCGATTCTGCCAAAGAACAGCCCGCATCCATGTCGGGCATCAGAACAGTTTTCCCGGGGCTCAGAATTTTCGATGTCTCGGCCATGAAATGAACCCCGGCCTGAACGATCACATCCTCTTCCACCTCGCTGGCCTTGATCGCCAGTTGCAGGCTGTCACCCACGAAATCGGACACACCATGATAGATTTCCGGCGTCATGTAATTGTGCCCAAGGATCACGGCGTTACGCTCTTTCTTGAGCGCGTTGATCGCCCGCACATAGGGCGCATAGATCGCCCAATCCGGCGGGCTGATCACACGATCCATACGGGCAAACGTGTCTTTCATCTCATTGGCCAACGTGGCCGATGGGGCGAGGTCATAGACGTCCGAAAGAACAGTGCGGACTTGTGCAATATCGAGCAACGGGCGAGCCACCTTTGTCAGTTGTCGTTAGCCTGGCGGGCTGCTTAACGGCTTAGCCCTAGCGGAAACATCCTCGGTTCGAAACCGGAAAATGAGACGTTAGCGCTAAGCCATGCAGACAAATTCAAAGATGAATGGCAAATCAGCCCAGAATCCCCGGCAGACGCAGCCCGTGTTCACGTGCGCAGGCCTTGGCGTCCGCATAACCCGCATCTGCGTGACGCCAGACGCCAGAAGCCGGATCGTTCCACAGAACCCGTTCGAGACGTCTGGCCGCTGCATCGGTTCCGTCGGCACAAATCACGACACCCGCATGTTGACTGAAACCCATGCCAACGCCGCCTCCGTGGTGCAGCGAGACCCATGTCGCGCCCGAGGCGGTATTGACCAGCGCGTTCAGCAGCGGCCAATCCGAAACGGCGTCCGAGCCGTCCTTCATCGCCTCGGTTTCGCGGTTCGGCGACGCGACCGAGCCGCTGTCGAGGTGGTCGCGACCGATGACGACCGGCGCCTTCAGTTCTCCGGTTTTGACCATCTCGTTGAATGCCAGCCCAGCCTTGTGGCGGTCGCCCAACCCGATCCAGCAGATGCGCGCGGGAAGGCCCTGAAAGGCGATGCGCTCCTGCGCCATGTCGAGCCAGTTGTGCAGATGGGTGTTGTCGGGGAACAGTTCCTTCATCTTTGCGTCGGTTTTGTAGATGTCCTCGGGATCACCCGACAGTGCGCACCAGCGGAACGGGCCAATGCCGCGGCAGAACAACGGGCGGATATAGGCGGGCACGAAACCGGGAAAGGCAAAGGCGTTTTCCAAACCTTCGTCCTGCGCCACCTGCCGGATGTTGTTGCCATAGTCCAGGGTTGGCACGCCCGCGTTCCAGAAATCGACCATGGCGGCCACGTGTTGCTTCATCGACGCTCGGGCTGCCTTTTCCACGGCCTTGGGGTCGCTTTCCCTCTTGTCTTTCCACTGCGCCATGCCCCAGCCCAATGGCAGATAGCCGTTGACCGGATCATGGGCGCTGGTCTGGTCGGTCACGATGTCAGGGCGCATCCCGCCCGCCTGCATCCGCCGATAGATTTCGGGGAAAATCTCGGCCGCATTGCCCAGCAAACCGACCGATTTCGCCTCGCCCGCCCTGGTCCAGCGGTCGATCATTTCCAGCGCTTCGTCCAGCGTCTCGGCCTTTTCGTCGAGATACTTGGTGCGCAGGCGGAAATCGATGCTGTCTGGATTGCACTCGACGGCCAGGCAACACGCCCCTGCAAAGACCGCCGCCAGAGGTTGCGCGCCACCCATGCCGCCCAAACCGCCAGTCAGAATCCACTTGCCGGTCAGGTCCCCGTCATAGTGTTGGCGTCCCGCCTCGGCGAAGGTTTCGTAGGTGCCCTGAACGATGCCCTGCGTCCCGATATAGATCCACGAACCGGCCGTCATCTGGCCGTACATCATCAGGCCCTTCTTATCGAGCTCGTTGAAGTGGTCCCAGTTGGCCCAATGCGGCACGAGGTTCGAGTTCGCGATCAGCACCCGAGGTGCATCGGTATGCGTCCGAACGATGGCGACCGGTTTGCCGGATTGCACCACCAGCGTTTCATCTTCCTCGAGGTCCTTGAGGCTGGCAACGATGGTGTCAAAATCTTTCCACGTCCGCGCGGCACGGCCGATCCCGCCATAGACAACCAGTTCATGCGGATTCTCGGCCACATCCGGGTGCAGATTGTTCATCAGCATCCGCATCGGGGCCTCGGTCATCCAGCTTTTGGCGTTCAGTTCGGGCCCTGTCGGGGGATAGATGTCACGGGTATTTTTGCGAGGATCGGTCATCGGGCAAGCTCCAATGCAGTGTCGTGGATAGCGTCAAGAATGTCTTTGAGCCACCGGCGCAGGCGGTCGGCTTTGTCGGTGTCAAAAGCCCAGGGCGGCGCTTCAGTTTTCAGGTAGGTCGACTGAGCCAGCTCCATCTGGATCGCGTGAACCCCTTCCGAGGGGCGCCCATAATGGCGCGTTGTCCATCCGCCCTTGAACCGCCCATTCAGAACAGCCGTATAGGGCGAGGACGCCGCGAATTCATGCGTTAGGGCTTCGATTTCCGGCGCGCAGGTCGCCCCATTGTTCGTGCCGATGCTCATATCGGGCAGAGTACCTTCGAACAGAAAAGGAATATGACTGCGGATCGAGTGGCAATCATACAGCACCGCAACCCCATGGGCCGCCTTCACGCGTTCCAGCTCGGCCTTCAAGGCGGCATGATACGGTGCATGAAAAGCTTCCCGTCGTTCGAGGATATCCTTTTCCGAAGGCGGGATGTCCCAGATGCCCTTGCCGTCAAAATCCGTCAGCGGCACAAGAGAGGTCGTGTTCTGGCCGGGATAAAGCGACACGCCCGACGGATCCCGGTTGGCGTCGATCACATATCGGTGGAAGGTCGCCCGAACCGTGGTCGCACTGGGCAGAAGTCCTTCATACAAGGTATGAACATGCCAATCCGTATCTGCTAGAGCTTTACCCCGCGCATTCAACTTGGCCTCGATCGTGGCCGGAACATGGGTGCCGGTATGCGGCAGACCCAGCACGGTCGGACCGTCACCGCGCGAAATCTCGACCGGGCCGCTCATGCGCCAAGTTCCGGCATGGCGATGCCCGTGCCACGGGCAATCTCACCACTGGCAATCAGGGCCGAGGCTGCTTCGATCTCGGGTGCCATATAGCGATCGTCACCCAAGGCCGGCACCACGGCGCGCAACCGTGCCATCACGGCCTGCAACGTATCGCTCGTAGGCAGCGGCGCGCGGAACTCGACCCCTTGTGTGGCACACAGCAGTTCGACCCCCAGAATGCGTTCCAGATTGGCAACCATCTGCCCCAATCGCCGAGCACCATGGGCCGCCATCGAAACGTGATCTTCCTGATTGGCCGATGTGGGCGTCGAGTCCGTCACGCATGGAGTGGCCAGATGCTTGTTTTCGCTCATCAGTGCGGCGGTCGTCACCTCAGCGATCATATAGCCCGAATTCAGACCCGGATTGGGCGTCAGAAAAGGCGGCAGATCAAAGCTGAGCGCCGGATCGACGATCAACGCAATGCGGCGTTGCGCAATTGCCCCGATCTCGGCCACGGCAAGCGCAATCATGTCTGCGGCAAACCCAACGGGTTCGGCGTGAAAATTCCCGCCCGAAACGATTAGGCCGGTTTCCGATAAAACCAGAGGATTGTCCGTCGCCGCGTTGGCCTCGATTTCCAGCGTTGTTGCAGCCTGCCTCAGCACATCCATCGCGGCGCCAACCACCTGAGGCTGGCAGCGGATACAATACGGGTCCTGAACCCGGGTATCGCCATCCCGATGGCTTTCACGAATGACCGACCCGGCCAGCAGCGCTCGCATGGTCACGCCGGCCTCGATCTGCCCGCGATGCCCGCGCAACGTGTGGATTTCCGGTTGCAACGGGGCGGTCGAACCCATGATCGCATCCGTCGTCAGCGCCGAGGTAACCAGCGCGCTTTGCGCCGCCTGCCACGCGCCAAACAGGCCGGACAGCGCAAAGGCCGTCGAAAACTGGGTGCCATTGATCAGCGCCAGCCCTTCTTTGGGGCCCAGTTCGATCGGGTGCAGACCCGCTTTGGACAGCGCAGCGTCACCGGGCATCACATCGCCACCGAATTCGGCATCACCAGCGCCCATCATGACGGCAGCCATGTGGGACAAGGGCGCAAGATCACCCGAAGCCCCGACCGAACCCTGCGCCGGGATCACCGGGGTCACACCTTTGGACAACATCCCTTCCAGCAGGTTGATTACTTCTGGCCGAACCCCCGAGGCCCCGCGCCCCAGGCTCAGCAATTTCAGAACCATCATCAATCTGGCAAGGGCGCGCGGGATCGCAGGGCCCACGCCGCAGCAATGGCTGAGGATCAGGTTGCGCTGCAAGGTTGCTGTGTCCTCGGCCGCGATTTTGACGCTGGCCAGCTTCCCGAACCCTGTGTTCACGCCATATACGGCGGCCGCGCCCGCCGCCGCATCGGCGATGCGCTTGTGCGCTTCTTCGACGGACGGGCGGCAAGCGGGGTCCAACCGAACAGCGCACTCTTCGCGAAAGACCTGTTCCAGCTGCGACAGGGTAACGGTGCCCGGGGTAAGGGTGAGGGTCGTCAAAATATACCTCCGAATATGCGGGTATGAAGAGGGTTGAAGCCGATGCGATAGGCCAACTCCGCAGGGTGTTCGACATTCCAAACCGCCAGATCAGCGTGCCGCCCGACTGAGATCTGACCGCAGTCAGCCAACCCGAGAGCGCGGGCCGCGTGGGTCGTCACGCCCTTAAGGGCCTCTTCTGGCGTCATGCGAAACAGGGTGCAGCCCATGTTCATCGCAAGCAGCAACGAGGTCATCGGCGCCGAACCGGGGTTGCAATCCGTGGCAAGCGCCATGGGCACACCGTGCTGGCGCAACAGGTCAATCGGTGGCGCCTGTGTTTCGCGCAGTGTGTAGAACGCACCCGGCAAAATGACGCCTACGGTTCCGGCCCGCGCCATGGCCTGAACACCTGCTTCGTCAAGATATTCTATATGATCTGCCGAAAGCGCGCCGTATCCGGCAGCCAGTTTTGCGCCGCCCAAATTCGACAATTGTTCGGCGTGGATCTTGATCGGCAAGCCAAGATCTGTCGCGACTTCAAACAGTGGGATCAACTCTTCCGGTTGAAAAGCAATGCCTTCGCAGAAGGCATCGACCGCATCGACCAATCCCTCGGCATGAGCGGCGCGAAGCGTGGGAATGCAGACCTGATGAATGTAGTCCGACGCCCAGCCCTTATAGTCCTGAGGCACCGCATGCGCCCCCAGAAAGCTGGTCAGAACGCGGACGGGACGATGATCCGGCAACGCCCGAGCCGCGCGCAACATGTTCAATTCGGTATCGTCATCCAATCCGTAACCGGACTTCACTTCGATGACCGATACCCCTTCGGCCAGCATCGCATCAACTCGCGGCAATGCCTGTGCGACCAACTCCTCCACTCCGGCTGCACGCGTGGCCTTTACGGTCGAGATGATTCCACCCCCGGCGCGGGCGACCTCTTCATAGCTTGCGCCGTTCAGGCGCATTTCGAACTCTGCGGCGCGATGGCCACCGTGAACCACGTGGGTGTGGCAATCGATAAAGGCGGGCGTAACCAGGCGCCCACCCATTCGAGCCCTTGGCTGGTCGGCAAAACGAGGAGGAAGATCCGCAACAGGGCCGACCCATGCGATGCGCCCGTCCTGCAACGCGATCGCGGCTTCCGGGACCAAACCGTATGGCGCACCGCCTGCGGTCATCGTTGCGGCGTCAAGATCCGTCAAAACCTGCGTTTGCGTCTGCATGTGACTCGCACCCTCCGTGCATTTCCTGCTTTTCTAGTACATTTCTATCATTTATATGTCTATGCATAAAATGAGGTGGAAAATGGCTATCTTCGCTAATCGCGCATTATTGAGCACTGGTTGGGCTACGAACCTGCGGGTGGAAATCAGCCAAGGGCTGATATTGTCGCTGCAACAGGGCGCGACGGCGCAAGAGGGTGACACTTGCGTCGACACTTTGCTGCCCGCATTGGCCAATCTGCACAGCCACGCATTTCAGCGCGCGATGGCAGGCATGACCGAATACCGAAAGGCCGGTCGCGACAGTTTCTGGACGTGGCGGGAACTGATGTATCGTTTCACCCAGCACCTGACGCCTGATCACGTGCAGGCGATTGCCGCTCTGGTCTATATGGAGATGCAGGAAGCCGGTTACGCCTCGGTTGGTGAATTCCATTATCTGCATCACCAGCCAGACGGCACACCTTATGACAATCTTGCAGAGCTGTCCCAGCGGATCATGGCTGCTGCGGACGAGACGGGAATCGGGCTGACGCATCTGCCCGTACTTTATTCTTACGCAGGGGTCGGCGAGCAACCGTTGGAATCGGGACAGCAACGATTTGGCAATGATGTGGACCGCTATCTGGCGTTGGTCGAACAGGCGCAGGCGGCACTGGGCGATCTGCCGGATGACTGTCAGATAGGCATTGCCCCACATTCCTTGCGCGCGACATCACCGCAAGATCTTGCCCGGGTTCTGGACGCAAAAAAGACGGGACCTGTCCATATTCACATTGCGGAACAACCCATGGAAGTTGAGCAGGTTCACGAGGGTCTGGGCGCCCGCCCGGTGGAATGGCTGCTGAGCAATGCAACGGTAAACCATCGCTGGTGCCTCATCCACGCCACTCACATGACGGAAAAGGAAACCCGCGATATGGCCGCAACGGGCGCGGTCGCGGGGCTTTGCCCGATCACCGAGGCCAATTTGGGGGATGGCCCTTTCAATGGGGCCGTCTTTCTTGAAGCCGGTGGTCGTTTCGGGGTCGGGTCGGATTCAAACGTGTTGGTTTCGATGACAGAGGAACTGCGTACGCTGGAGTATTCCCAACGCCTGCGAGACCTGTCGCGCAATGTCCTGGTCGAAGGGGACGGTTCGGTTGGACAGACACTGTATTGCAATGCGGCTTTGGGCGGTGCGCAGGCCCTGGGTCGCGCGGCGGGCCAGATCGCAGCAGGGATGCTGGCGGATCTTGTTGCCATCGACAGCCAGGATCCGGCACTTTGTGCCCTGCGTCCTGAACAGTTGCTCGACGGGTTGGTCTTTGCCGCGAAGGACCACGTAGTGACCGATCTGTGGTCGGCTGGCCGCCATCAGGTACGCCGGGGCCGCCATATTGCTCGGGATCGGATCGTATCCGGCTATCGGCGGGCCATGGCTGATCTCATGCCGAGGCTTTGAGCTTGCTGCCGCCTTTACGGGCTGACAAAAATGGCCTCATAATAGCAATATGTTTGTACCTAATTGGATGAACACCACGTGACCGATCAAAAACCTCTCGGCTTTCAGGACATTCGGGACGAAGTCGTGAACCGCATTCAAACCCGTGTCTGGCCACAGGGCAGCCTGTTGCCCACCGAGATGGAACTGGCAGCCGAATTCGGCGTTGCACGGGCGACGGTCAATCGGGCGCTGCGGGAACTTGCCGAACAGGGAATTGTCACCCGCAAACGCAAGGGTGGCACGCGTGTTGTGACCACACCGGTAAAACAGGCGAAATTACCGATCACTGTCGTTCGGCAGACCATCGAAGAAATGAACGCCGAATACCGCTATGCTCTGGTCAGCCGAACACTGATCGATTGCCCCGCGTGGTTGCAGGCAAAGCTGAACATCCCGGAAGGTGCGCAGGTCGTCCATCTGCAATGTATGCACCACGCCGACAACCGTCCATTCCAGTTCGAGGAACGCTGGATCAACGTCAGCACCGTGCCTCAGGTTCTCGACGAAGATTTCCTGACCACCGGGCCGAATGAATGGCTGCTGTCCGAGGTGCCGTTTTCAAACGCTGAAATTGCCTTCTCGGCCGTCCCCGCAACAGGGCATTTGCAGGAGTTTCTGGCGGTACCGCCCGGCACACCGTTGTTTCAGCTGGAACGCACGACATGGTTTCGCAGCGATCCGGTAACTTTCGTGCGCATGACTTTCCATCAGGGATACCAGATGCGCACCACGTATTGAGGCCAGAGCACCGAACAGGTTTTGACATAGAGGCAAAACCTTATCGCTTCGATCCCACCTTCCTTACTGTCGTGGCAGTCACCTTTGCCCGTTCAGCGTCCGAAGCAGCCGAGATTTGGTTCTCGTTGTTCAGCGGCCAAGGCCGAGACAATTGTACAATCGTCGGAATGGCAAATATGGCGGCAGATCGTCTCGAACCTCAGCGTGGTCAGGTCGAAACGTCTGCTGATCCGGGTTGATCCGTCATGTTTGGGAAGCCTCCCCTCAAGTTCGTATCCGAAACCGTGTGGAAGCCGGATGAAATCATATGGCGGAACATCCTCTGGGGTGGTGGACGACAAGGCGCAAAGCGGTTGCCCTTTTCGAAGGGCCAGAAACAATAGTTCCGACCAGATTGAAGTGAAATTCAAGCTAGCGCTGCTGTTGATCTTCGCCGCAAGCGCCATGTCCAGCAAGTGATCATCGACCATACGCAACATTTTTTCAGGCAGATCCTCGACCAGCGTGACCCCCATCCTTAGAAACAGCGAGCTGAAGGGTTCAGAGAAATACCCGGTCAGATAAGGGGCCTAAGTCGGAGTCCTTCCGACGGTTAAAGGAACTGCTTCGGGGTCGCGGAACTCGGTTGCGGTGTCACGGATTTTCTGCGCATCGTTCAGAAGGCGCCCAGCCCGTTCAACGACACAGGCACCGTACAGTGCCGGGCGCACCTCGTTGTTGAGGCGCAGGAACAGATCGGTTCCCAATTCCTGTTTAAGTTTTTTGATCTGGTTGGCCAAGGGTGACATTCGCACCGTCACCCTGAGCGGTAGCCTGAACGCGGAGCAAGAGCCCGGGCCGGCCTTGGACAGCAAGGTCACCGGCCACGCGACCGTAGTCATCACCCGGAATTCGGCGACCGGAGAAGTCTCGTATTCCAGCGAACTGAGCGTTGTCGGGCGGAACGAAGCTGACCTGAACACGCCCATCCCCGGCGCAGTTTCGGCCATCCATCTGTACAATGCGCCGGTCGGCCAAAACGGCCCGGTTGTATAGGAATCGCTGGCGGAGGCATGCGCCACGCTGAATGTGAACGCATAAGGGGGCACAGGTGTCATCGGTCAGGACGTGATCTCGAACCAGGTCGAAACCGATGGACTGTTTTCAATTGAGTACGTCATTGACTCGGCTGATGGCGACGTGATTGTCGGCAGCGATCTGACCAATGCGCTGAACGGAGCGGACGGCGACGACATCCTTGTCGGTGGCTCAGGAGCAGATACGTTCCAGTTTTGCGTAAATTTCGGCAACGACATCGTTGAGGATTTTGAAGCTGGGCTGGATCAGTTGCAATTCGGCTATTTCGAGCCGGATCAATCCCGGCGACATCAACCAGCTGAAAATCGGGCAGGCCATACGGATTCGTTTTTCGGCTTTTGCGCAGGCCGATGCGCCCAAGGCCCGGGGTTCCCTCTTTGATATCTCAACCGACGCGTTGAAAGACGAACGCACGGGCGAGAGCTATTTCAAGACCCGGGTCAAACTGAACGATCAGCAATCCGACGAAGTGGCGGCTTTGGACTTGGCCCCCGGCATGCCCGCAGACCTGTTCGTCAACAAAGGCGAACGCACGGTGATTGCATATCTGGCACAGCCTGTCAGCGAGCGTCTGGCCAGAACTTTCATCGAGTAAAGGGTTTTACAAGACTTACAGCTTTAAACTGTTGTGTATCGAGTGTTTTGGTGAGTGAGCGATGGTCTGCGCCCCTGTTCCGGGCGCGGGCCATCACTTTTATGGATCAGACCCCGTAACGGGCAAGAAACATGTCAACAGCCTGAGCAGCGACCTGATCTATTTCTTCCTGGGTGAACGTATTCTGAATACCAAAAGCCGCCCGGGTCCAGATCCGCACTTTGCACAGTTCGGAAAACTGCTCGGCAGCGATATGTACATCATCAATGGCCAATTCGCCCTTGGCCACGGCTTTTTCCAGATACTCGGCCATCTGTCGCTGGCCGTTTTGCGGCCCTGCCTCGTAAAACGCACGACCAAGCTCGGGAAACCGGTCGCGTTCGGCAACGCAGATCCTGAAAACCTGCTGCGCGAAATCTGAAACAAGGAAGGCCGTCAATTGCGTCGCCGTGATCTGAAGCACTTCGCGGGCAGGCTTGGTTTCGTCGATCATCGAGATGACCCGCTCGGCCATCAGGCAGCATTCTGTCTGGGCCACTTCCATGAACAAAAGGCGCTTGTCCGGGAAATAGCTGTAAAGCGTTGCTTTTGACACGCCAGCCGCGCGGGCAATGTCATCCACACTTGCCCCTTCAAACCCATCCGCCATGAAAACCTCTCGAGCCCCGCGCAGAACCTGGTCGAATTTTCGGCCGGTGCGCAGGATGGTGGCGGTCTGGGTCATGTCTTCTCCTCGATCGATAGCCGCGCCAGTTTATAAACCGTTCGGTTTAGATACAACGATTCTCGAATATTTCAGCGAAGCGGAGGTTGCATTTGCTTTGATGCCGGGGACTTGCAGCGCGTTCAAACCGTGCTAGGACTGGGCCCATGGTCGAAATATTTCTGCGCACCCTTCCGTTTTTCGCGATTATCGGCCTGGGCTTTTGGGCGGGGCGCACGCGGTTCTTCACGGCTGAAGCCACGGCATATCTGACCAAGTTCGTCTTTTTCTTTGCATTGTCGGCGATGCTGTTTCGCTTTGCCGCCACCCTTCCCTTTGCCGAGATTTTCAATGCCCGGCTCATCCTAGGATATCTGCTGGGAACCATGACCGTTTACGTTCTGGCGTCGGCCATCGCCTGGCTGCGCGGGCTCGACATTCCGACTGCTGCGGTCGAGGCTCAGTGCGCGGCCATCGGCAATGTCGGGTTCCTCGGGCTGCCCATGCTTTCCCTTTTGTTCTCCGAGGCTGCGATCGGGCCCGTGATGCTGGTCCTGACCGTCGATCTGGTCGTGTTCTCTTCCCTGATCGTGATCCTGATCAACGGCGGCCGTGACGGTAGATTGACCCCGACCACCTTCAAGCTGATCGGACTGGGTTTGGTCCGCAATCCCATGATCGTATCCATCTCGGCCGGTCTCATCTGGTCCTCGCTGCAATTGCCTGTTCCTGAACCTCTTGGCGATTTTCTTATCATTCTCGGTGGGGCAGCAACTCCGGGTGCATTGTTCGCCATTGGTGCATCATTGGCGGACAAGTCGGCTGAACGTGTCCAGATCGCGGCATGGTTGAGCTTCTGCAAACTGGTGATCCATCCGGCCTGCGTTGCGGTCGCTCTGTTATGGCTGATACCGATTGATACTTTTCCCGCAACTGTTGCCATCTCTGCCGCTGCTTTGCCTGTGGCGGGCAATGTTTACATGCTGGCCGCGCATTACGGCATTGCCCCGCATCGCGCGTCGGCGGCAATCCTTCTATCCACAATCGTCAGTATTCTCACCGTGCCGATGGTGATCGCCTGGGCGGGCACATTCTGACCTTCACCTTTTCGAAAAATACTCTCAACGAAGGCGCACAGACTTTACGCCGGGTCCGCGGATCGTTAGCCATGTTGCGACTCGAAAACAAGGACGGTGCCTGATGGAAACCATTTCGGAAAATGCCTGTTTCGGCGGTGTGCAGGGCGTGTACCGCCACGCTTCCTCGTCGTGCAAGTGTGACATGACTTTTGGCCTGTTTCTTCCAGCCGAGGCCAAGGACGGCCCGGTCCCGGTTCTTTGGTATTTGTCGGGATTGACCTGCACCCATGAAAACGCGATGACCAAAGCCGGGGCTCAGGCGTGGGCCGCGGAACAGGGAATTGCCGTGGTGTTTCCAGATACGTCACCGCGTGGTGACGGCGTCGCAGATCACGAAGATTACGACCTGGGTCAGGGCGCGGGGTTCTATGTGAACGCGACACAGGAACCTTGGGCGCCGCATTTTCGGATGTGGGACTATGTTGCCGAAGAGCTGCCCGCCCTGCTGTGCGAAAACTTCGCCATCGACAGCGAACGCCAGGCCATTACGGGCCATTCCATGGGGGGGCACGGCGCCCTGACACTTGCCATGAACCTGCCCGGACGCTTCCGTTCGGTGTCAGCCTTTGCGCCGATCTCGAACCCGACCGGAGCGGATTGGGGCCGCAAACAGCTGAGCGCCTACCTTGGTGACGACGAAGCGCTTTGGTCAAAACACGATGCGTCCTTGTTGATGAAGAAAACCGGCTTCGACGGTCCGATCCTGATCGACACCGGTGCAAACGATCAGTTCATGGATTTTCTGCGCCCCGAAGCGTTGGCGCAAGCCATCGCCGAACGTCGCCAGCAAGCGACGTATCGCTTCCAGCCGGGTTACGATCATTCGTACTTCTTTGTGTCCACGTTTATGGAAGATCACGTCATCTTCCATGCCGAGGCACTGTACGGAGACTGAGGGATGAGCAGCTACGATTATGACCTGATCATCATAGGGTCGGGGCCTTCTGGGCGTTCTGCGGCGATTCAGGCAGGCAAACTGAAACGGCGTGTGCTGGTCATCGACCGCAAAGACCGTTTTGGTGGCGTCTCTGTCCACACCGGGACAATTCCGTCCAAGACCTTGCGCGAAACGGTTCTGAACCTGTCGGGCTGGCGCGAGCGCAGCTTTTACGGGCGTTCATACCGGGTAAAGGATCAGATCCGGGCAGAAGACTTGAAAGCCCGCCTGCATATGACCCTCGACCATGAAGTCGATGTGTTGGAGCATCAGTTCAATCGGAACCACGTCGAAACCCTCGACGGCCTGGCCAGATTTGTCGGGCCGCACGAAGTAGAGGTCGCAACCGATGCCGGGGAAACAACGCGTGTGACGGCCGCGAAGTTCCTGATCGCGACAGGTACGAAAACCTATCGACCGGATTATGTCCCGTTCAACGGCAAAACGGTAGTGGACGGTGATGAATTTCTGGAAATGGCTGAGATTCCGCGCTCGTTGGTCGTTATCGGTGCCGGGGTCATTGGCGTAGAATATGCCACGATGTTTTCAGCCCTGGACGTGCGTGTGACGCTGATTGAACCCCGCGACACGTTTCTGGATTTCATCGACAGCCGGTTGATCCACGACTTTACCCATCAGATCCGGGAAAACGGTGTCGACCTGCGTTTGGGCTCGGCTGTCGAGAAAATTGAAGACGCCGGTGAACATGTGGAAGTGACCCTTGAAAACGGTCGCCACGTTCGCGCTGAAATGCTTCTGTTTGCGGCCGGACGCATGGGGGCGACGTCCAAACTCAATCTGGATGCCGTCGGGCTGGAAACAGACCACCGCAACCGGATCAAGGTAGACCGCAAGACATATCAAACGGCGGTGCCGCATATCTATGCCACGGGCGATGTGATCGGACATCCGTCACTGGCATCGACCTCTTTGCAGCAGGGGCGCGTGGCTGCCTGTCACGCGCTTGAAACGCCCACGCTGCCGGAGAGCCCGTGGTACCCCTATGGCATCTATTCAGTGCCCGAAATATCAACCTGCGGAATGTCGGAAGAAGAATTGCAGGAGCGCAACATCCCCTACGAGGTCGGCGTCGCGCGATTCCGCGAGACTTCACGCGGGCATATCATGGGGCTGGAACACGGCATGTTGAAAATGCTGTTCTCGCTCAAGACCCGCAGGGTGCTGGGTGTCCAGATCGTTGGTGAAGGCGCGACGGAGTTGATCCATATCGCGCAGGCCGTGCTGAACCTGAAAGGTACGGTGGACTACTTCGTTCAGAACACGTTCAACTACCCGACACTTGCAGAAGCGTATAAAATCGCGGGGTTGGATGCGTTCAACCGCATGCCCATACCCGAGGAATTCAAGGTCAAAAAGAAACCGGTGGAACCGGCAAAGAAAGAGGCAAAGAAGGCGTGACGACGCTGTATGTCGATGGCGATGCCTGTCCCGTAAAAGCTGAGGCCGAACGGGTCGCGACGCGGCACAAAGTGCCGATGGCGCTGGTGTCCAATGGCGGGCTTCGTCCATCGGCCAACCCGCTGGTGCAGGTCATTGTCGTATCCGAAGGCGCCGATGAGGCGGACAAATGGATTGCCGACGGCTGTGGAGAAGGGGATGTCGTCATAACGTCTGACATCCCTTTGGCCGCAAAATGCGTCGAAGCGGGCGCACGCGTGCTGCGCCCGAATGGTGAAACCTTCACTGCGGCAAATATTGGCCAACAACTGGCAATGCGTGACTTGATGGCCGATCTGCGCGCGGCCAATCCGTTGGGAACCGGCGGCGGTGGGCGACCCTTCGGCAAAGCCGACCGCTCGCGGTTTCTGGACGCCTTGGAACGGGAAATACGTGCCGCCAGAAAGGGATGACCATTCCTTTTTCCAGATCAAATACTGACCCGAATTCAGAAACGCCCGTTTACAAGTACCTCATTAGAACGCACCCTGTGCTTGAATTCCGATCAGGCTTTTCGAACACGGAGACTGCGTTATGAAAGTACAAGGCACCCATTATCGGTCTATTTGGTGGGACAAACCGGCAGGCGTGGTTCGGATCATCGACCAAAGGTGGTTGCCGCATGATTTTCGGGTCGTAACCCTGAAAACCCTTGATGAATTTGCAGCTGCGATACGGGATATGTGGGTCAGGGGCGCACCCTTGATAGGCGCGACCGCTGCGTTTGGAATTGCCGAGCAGATGTCTCGGGACAGTTCCGAAGCCTCCTTTGATGCCGCGTATGACGTTTTGCATGCAACCCGACCCACGGCAATCAACCTGCGCTGGGCATTGGACAGATGCCGAGAAGCGCTGATGCCGCTTGCTCCGGGTGACCGTGCCGAGCGCGCCTGGTCGCTGGCACAGGAGATTGCAGACGAAGATGTCGAGATCAACGCGGCAATCGGCCGGCACGGGTTGGAACTGATCAAGGATATCGCGGCCCGAAAACCCGCCGGAGAACCGGTTCGGTTGCTGACGCATTGCAATGCGGGATGGCTGGCGACTGTGGATTGGGGCACGGCCACAAGCCCGATGTATCACGCACATGACGCGGGCATCCCCTTGCACGTCTGGGTGGATGAAACCAGACCACGCAACCAGGGAGCGCTGACATCCTGGGAATTGGGCGAACATGGCATTCCACATCGTTACATCGTGGACAATGCCGGCGGTCATTTGATGCAGCACGGCCTGGTTGATTTGGTGATTACGGGCACGGACCGAACCACGGCCCAAGGTGATGTTTGCAACAAGATCGGGACCTATCTGAAAGCTTTGGCTGCGAGGGACAACGGTGTGCCATTTTACGTCGCCCTGCCCTCCCCTACGATTGACTGGACCGTTCGCGACGGAGTCGCCGAAATCCCGATCGAAGAACGTGATTCCAGGGAAGTCACCCATGTCATGGGGGTTGATGGGCAGGGGAACATCTCGGATGTACGCGTGACGCCAGACGGCACGGAAGGTGGCAATCCTGCCTTTGATGTCACCCCAAACCGGCTGGTGACGGGGCTTATCACCGAGCGCGGCGTCAGCGAGGCGTCTGCTGACGGGCTTGCCCGGTTGTTTCCCGAACGGGCTGGTTAACACTTTGTTTAGCACAGTCCTGAATTGTGCAATCGCCCACGCGGATCATGCACCCGCTCAACTTGCTGAGAATGAATGATGATTGAAAACTGGTACAGGGCCGACGAGGCACGGAAATGGCGTGATCGGGCCGGAACAGACCCCGCAGATCAGGAACTGGGCGAACGTGTCTATACCTCGCGGCTGATCGGTCAGAACCCGGACCTCCTGATGCACGGAGGAGGCAACACGTCGGTCAAACTGGAACGCCCTGATCTGTTCGGCGATCCGCAGCGCGTTCTGCATGTCAAGGGATCTGGGTGGGATCTGGACAGCATCGAGGCACCGGGCTTGCCGGGCGTGTGGCTTGATCCTTTGATGAAACTGCGCGCATTGGACCATCTGTCAGATGCGCAGATGGTCAATGTTCAGCGCGCCAATCTGTTGGATTCGGGTTCTCCGAACCCCTCTGTGGAAACTCTGTTGCATGCATTTTTACCGCACAAATATGTGGATCATACGCATGCGACACCCTTTCTGGTGCTCGCCAATCTGCCAAATGCCGAGGAAGTCTGCCGCGAGATTTTTGGCGACCGACTGGGCATTGTGCCCTATATCATGCCCGGCTTCGGGCTGGCCAAAAAGGCGGCCGAAGTATTTGACGAAAACCCGAATGTCGAAGGGCTTCTGCTGCTTCAGCACGGGCATTTCACGTTCGGCGTGTCGGCGCAGGAAAGCTATGACCGGATTGTGGCGCATACCAACGAGGTTGCTGCCTATTTCGGAATGAAGGACCTGACGACAATTGGCCGTCGCGATCCAGCTGAGAATCTTGAGGTATTGCCGATCCTGCGCGGGGTCATCGCCGAAGTGGCGGCCCAACGGGATGACCCGATGCCGGTTTTTGACCTCCGCAACGGGCCGGATGTCATGCAGTTTTTTGATCGTCCGGATATTGATTCATTGGCCCAGCGGGGCATGGCGTCGCCGGATCACGTATTACGGACAAAAGGCTGCCCACTTGTATTGCGCGCGTCGGATTTGTCTGGGGGGCGGTCGCGGATCAAGGCAAAGGTCGAAGAGTTTGCCAAAGACTATCGGGCGTATTTTGAACGGCAGGCGCCGCAGGCCGACGAACCCAAGAAACTACTGCCCCAAGACCCCAAGCATGCCTGGATCGAGGGCGTGGGGATCCTGGGAATGGGCCCGAACGCAAAGGCTGCCTCGGCAGCGGCGGATCTTGCGGAACAAAACCTGCGGGTTCGAACAGTGGGCGAAGACGCGGGCGGTTTTTTTCCCATCAATGAAAAAGATCGCTTTGATTGTGAATACTGGTCCTTGGAACAGGCGAAGCTGGGCAAAAGCTCACCACCTCCGCTTCAGGGCAAGATTGTGATGGTGACCGGCGGTGCAGGGGCGATAGGTTTGGCCACCGCCAAGGCCTTTGCTGACGCCGGTGCAAATGTCGTTCTGGTGGACCGGGATGAACGGGCGTTGGCCGAGGCCAAATCGACCCTTGGCACATGGCATTCGACATATGCCTGCGACGTAACCGAGAGAGGCGCCGCAGATGCCGCGATTGCGGCGGCGATACACCGGTTTGGTGGAATCGATGTAATGGTATCGAATGCCGGGTCGGCGACTTCGGGCGCTTTGCTGGATCTTGGTGACGACGAGTTCCGCGCGGCTTTTGAACTGAATTTCTTCGCGCACAAGGCATTTGCGACACAGGCTGCCCGAGTGATGCAAGCTCAGGGCCGCGGCGGTCAGATCCTGTTCAATATCTCCAAACAGGCGATCAACCCGGGCCGGAACATGGGGGCCTATGGCACGCCAAAAGCCGCCACCCTGTTCCTGTTGCGCCAGTTGACACTTGAATTGGCCGAATATGGGATCCGTGTGAATGGGGTGAATGCAGACCGAATTCGGTCTGGCCTGCTGACGGATGGGTTCATTCAGGAACGCGCTGCCGCACGTGGCATTTCCGAGGAGACCTATATGTCAGGCAACCTGCTGGGCCGCGAAGTCGAGGCGAAGCATGTCGCGGACGCCTTTGTTGCGCTGGCGCTGATGGAACGCACCACCGGTCATGTCGTGACGGTGGATGGCGGCAACACCGAGGCCGAACTTCGGTAACGCCTTTGCCCGATTGGTTCCCTGCCTGTGGCGTATCGATGTGCCTCAGGCAGGAACTGCTGTTCGGTTCTCACGGATCGGCAGGTGGACTATGGCGCTGAAGGCACCGATCGCGACCCCGATCCACCAAACCATGTTGTAGTCGCCATACTGGTCGTACATGCGTCCGCCAAGCCAGACGCCCAGGAAGCTGCCGATCTGGTGGCTCAAGAAGATAACGCCATAGAGCGTTCCCATATAACGCAGACCGTATAGATGCGCGACGAGCCCCGAAGTCAGCGGCACGGTGGCCAGCCAAAGCGATCCCATCACCAGCGAGAACACGATGACCGTAAAGGGTGTGATCGGGAACACGATGAACAAAGCCGCAGCAATCGTCCGGCCCGAATAAACTGCGGCCAGAAGGTACTTTTTCGGAAAGTGGTTGCCGGCCCAACCCGCCAGTAGCGTGCCGCCGATATTGGCCAGACCGATCAAGGAAATCGACACCGCACCAAGTGCGGATGTGGAGGTGATCCCGATGGAATGCAGTACGCCTCCAGGCTGGATTGGTCCACACATCTCGGTCACGAAAGCCGGGAAATGCGCGGTGATGAAGCCCAGCTGGTATCCGCAGCTGAAAAAACCCAGAAATATCAGCGCATAGGAAGGGTCGCGGAACGCCTTGCCCAGAATCTCGCTCATGCTTTCTTGCATCTCTGCCTTCGAAACGGGCTGGGGTGCGCGCATGAAGGGCAAGGTCAGCACAAGGGCAAGAATTGCCGCGGCGAACACGACAAAAACCTGCTGCCAAGGCAGGAAAGTCAGCAGCCATTCAGCGGTCGGCGCCCCCAGAACCTGCCCAAAGCTGCCCGCAGCGGTAACGATGGCCAGCGACATGGACCGGTTTTCATCGGTGGACGCGCGCCCGACAACCGCCAGAACCACACCAAACCCAGTCCCGGCGATGCCGAAACCCACCAGCCACGCGTATATCTGATGCTCGAACGGCGTAACGGACCATGCCGTCAGCACCATGCCAGCCGCGTAAGTGAGAGCGCCGAGGATGATGGCTCGGCGGTCGCCCACCTTTTCGGCAATCGCGGCAAAGATCGGCTGCCCGATGCCCCAGGCCAGGTTTTGAATTGCAATCGCCATCGAGAAATCGGTCCGAAGCCAGCCGAACTCATCGGCTATCGGAATCTGGAATACGCCGAACGACGCACGAACGGCGAAGCTGACCGTGATGATGATACATCCGACAATCAGAATCGGATTCAACAAGCGGGCGGATCGGGGCATGGGACCTCAGGCGTTACGTCCGAAGGACCGTATTACTTTTGGTGTCACCGTCAATTCAGCAGATTTGCGGTCACGGATAAACAAAATTGATGTGTCGCCAAAAATGGCTTCTTTTCAACGGCCGAGACGACGGGTAAGGCTCGGATTCATGACGGATCTTATTTCGCTTTACGAGGCCCGCATTGCGGACGGAACGCTGACACGCGACGACGCGCAAGAGGCCGTTCTACCCCAATTCGAACGCATCCGGGCGGCGCTGTCCAAGCCGGTAAAACGAGGGCTCTTTCGCAAGGTGCCTCCGCCACCCAAAGGACTGTACCTGTGGGGCGGTGTCGGGCGTGGGAAATCCATGCTGATGGACATGTTCGTCGATACGCTGGGCAATATCCCAGCACGGCGCGTGCATTTTCACGCTTTCATGCAGGAGATTCACGCTGGAATGCACAAGGCCCGGCAACAGAATGTCGAGGATGCCCTGGCACCGGTGGCGAAGGAGGTGGTCAATTCAGTTCGCTTGCTCGCGTTTGACGAAATGCAGATCACCGACATTACGGACGCAATGATTGTCGGGCGGCTGTTTGACTTGTTGCACGAGGGCGGCGTGGTCGTGGTTACCACGTCGAACAGGCATCCCGACGATCTGTACAAGGATGGGCTGAACCGGCAGCTGTTCCTGCCCTTCATCGCCCATATCAAAGAGCAGTTGCAGGTGTGGGAATTGGTGTCGCCCACGGACTATCGGCAGAACCGGTTGGAGGGTGCCCCGGTCTATTTCACTCCGATTGGCCCAGAAGCCCGGCAGAAGATCAGAGAAGTCTGGACAGATCTTGCCGGTGGACCCGCTGATCCGCTTGTGTTGCACGTCAAAGGCCGGGCCGTTGAATTGCCCGCCTTTCGCAACGGGGTGGCGCGGGCTTCATTCTATGATCTGTGTGGCCGCATGCTTGGGCCGGGTGATTATCTTGCGATCGCCGAAGAGGTAAAGGTGCTGGTGCTTGAGGACATCCCACGCCTGTCGCGCAACAATTTCAACGAGGCCAAGCGTTTTGTTACCCTGATTGATGCGCTTTACGAAGCCAGGGTGCGTTTGATCTGCTCGGCTGCCGCGGAACCCGAGATGCTGTATGTCGAAGGCGAAGGAACCTTCGAATTTGAACGCACGGCATCACGCCTGCGGGAAATGCAGGATCAGGATTGGGGGCGACAGGGGCGCTGATCCGCCCGTATCGCCCGCGCCAAGACAGTGTCAGCCAGATCATGAGGCCGGAACGCACCTACGCGTTTTCTTGCAGAATTTTTCCAGCCAGATAGAGCGAGCCGCAGATCAGAACACGCGCCTGCGGGTCAGTGTCCGTGATCACTTTCAATGCGTCCGCCACGCTGTCGGCGGTGGATGCGGGAAGGTTGACCCTGGCCGCAGCCGCAGCGGTTTCTTCCGCGCTGAGCGTTGCGGTCTCACCCGGAATGGACACGGCTGTCAGACTTGTCGCTTTCTCGGCCAGAGGTGCCAGATACCCTGTCACATCCTTGGTGTTGAGCATGCCGCAGATCATGTGCGTGGGTTTTTGCGGCAGGTTCGTCAGCACATCCGCCAACGCGATTCCGGCGGCGGCGTTGTGACCACCATCCAGCCAAATCTCGGCCTGCGGGGCCTGATCGACGAGCGGGCCGGATTTCATACGCTGCATTCGCGCCGGCCATTCGGCCTTGGTCACGGCAGCTTCGTATGCGTCGTCGCCCATGTTCAGATGGCGCAGAACTGCCAACGCTGCGCCCGCATTCTGAATCTGATGCGCGCCCAGAAGGTTGGGCAGAGGCACATCCCGCAAACCGGTTTCGTCCTGATAGATCAGACGCCCGTTTTCTTCCTGCACGTGCCAGTGCTGACCATGAACCAACAAAGGCGCACCCATTCGGGCGGCCGTGTATTCGATGACCTCAAGCGCTTCGTCCTGTTGCGGGCCGACAATGCACGGAACGCCGGGCTTGATGATGCCCGCTTTTTCCGCCGCGATCTTGCCCAAAGTATCACCCAGGAACTGTTCATGGTCGATGGATACGGGGGTAATAACCGTGACGGCCGGGTTTTCAATCACGTTTGTGGCGTCCAGACGCCCGCCCAGCCCGACCTCGAGCAATGTGAAATCTGCCTTGGCGCGGGCAAAGGCCAACAGGGCGGCGCATGTGGTGATCTCGAAATAAGTGATGTTTTCGCCGCCATTCGCAGCGTAGCATTCATCCAGAACCGCCGTCAGTTCTGGCTCCGAGATCAGCTCTCCGGCCAATCGAATACGTTCATGAAAACGGGCCAGATGCGGCGAGGTATAGGCATGTACCGAGCGCCCCACCCCTTCCAGCCCCGCTCTGATCATCGCCTGAGTCGAGCCCTTGCCGTTGGTTCCGGCAATATGGATGACCGGCGGCAATTTCAGCTGCGGATTGTCCAATGCCGCCAGCAGACGCCAGACACGGTCCAAGGTCAGATCAATGATCTTGGGGTGCAGCGCCATCATCCGGTCGAGGATGGCGTCGGACGTCTTGGCCGTCATTTCTGATCTGTCTCTTCGGCGGGGGCCTCGATTGCGTCGGTTGGTTCCGGTGCAGGCAGATCGCCCTTGATCGCCGGCGGCAGATTCATCAGCATCCGCGTGATGGTAATCAGTTCATCGCGCATTTCGGTACGTCTGGTGACACGGTCCAGCATCCCATGATCCAGCAGGTATTCGGCGCGTTGAAAGCCTTCGGGCAGTTTTTCGCGGATCGTCTGCTCGATCACGCGAGGCCCAGCAAAGCAGATCAGCGCGTTGGGTTCCGAGATATGGACATCGCCCAGCATCGCATAAGACGCAGTAACGCCACCGGTTGTCGGATGAGTCAGTACCACGATATATGGCAGGTTGGCTTCTTTCAGCATCTCGACTGCCACAGTGGTGCGCGGCATCTGCATCAGGCTGAGGATACCTTCCTGCATACGGGCGCCACCGGCTGCCGAGAACAGGATCAGCGGCCGTTTGAGTTTCACCGCCTCCTGCGCGGCGGCGATGATCGCGTTGCCGACATACATGCCCATCGATCCGCCCATGAACGAAAAATCCTGCGCGGCGGCCACAATGGGGGTGCGGCCAATTTCACCCAAGGCGACCAGCATGGCTTCCTTTTCGCCGGTCTTCTTCTGCGCTGCTTTCATGCGATCGGGGTATTTCTTCTGATCGCGGAATTGCAACGGGTCGTCTTTTGGCGCGGGTACTTCAAGTTCGGTAAAGATGCCGCCGTCAAACAAGTGCTTGAACCGCTCTCGCGGTTTGATCGCCATGTGGTGGTCGCACTGTGTGCAGACATTCTGGTTTTCCGCCAACTCGCGATGGAACAGCATCGTTCCGCATTCGTCGCATTTGTGCCAGAGGTTTTCAGGCACTTCGCGGCGTGAGAAGATCGAGTTGATCCGGGGGCGGACGTAGTTTGTGATCCAGTTCATGTCGGAACCTTGGCTTGTGCGGTGTTGACGTCAAATAGGACGCCACGGAAGGAATTGCAATCAACGCCTGAGCGCAAGTCGCGCGGCCAGCCAGCAAACGAACATCACGGCAAGGTCCACCAGAAGCCAGGGGCGAAGCTGTTCGGCGTCGGATGCATCGAACGGAAGGGTGAACAGCGCCAGCCCGTTCAGGTTGTCAGGCAACGAGATGAACAGCAACGCTATGATGTTGTTGAAAAAATGCAAGGCGATAGCTGGCCCCAATGTTCCGGCCCGTGCCGTCAGGTCCGATGTCAGCAGACCGAAAACGCAAGCCCACAGCGCAATCAGCAACGCGTTGTCGCCGGCCATGTCCGGTGTGTAATGTCCAATTGCAAACAGGATGGATGGCACCCCCATCCAGATGACAGGCGATCGAAATCTGGCTGCCAGGGTTTGCTGAATATAGCCTCTGAACAACAGCTCTTCGGCGCTGGTCTGCACCAGAACAACCAAGGCCGAAACCGGCAACAGAAGAAGCCAGGTTGACAATGGCAGGTTCTGCGACAGAGATCCGCCAAAGCCATAAGGCGGCAGCAGGAACCCGACAGCGCCCAAAATAAGCAGTGCTTTCAACACTTTGAGGAATTGGCCCGCAGCCAATCGGTACCCGCCCACGATGGACACCAAAGACCTGTGCTGAACCTGCCGGGCGGCGACTGCCACGCCCAGAATGATGAAACCGAAACTGGCCAACAGCAACAGCAGCGCGAGGGGTGAACCGCCCATCAGAAGCGTCTGCGCCCAGCTTTCCGGACCCATCCCGGCAACCACGGTAAAAAACACCATGTTCAGAACGCTGACCAGCACGGCAACCAGCAAGAGCCCCAGCAACAGGCGCCAGATTTCCGGTTTGCCGCGCGCGGTTTCGACCAGATGGTCATGAGCGGAATATGCTTTAGGCATTATAATCCGTGCTTTCCTGAATCGCCTGATCCGTAATCGTCGGGAGCAGCTCCTCGGGGTTCTGCGCCGCATTGATTCTTGTGGACAACGTAGTCAGATATCCCGCAACAGTCTGCAGCAATTGCGTAGCAACCGAAGCGTCGCTTTCGACCACGGCACGCAGTTCCTCGGCGCCGATTCGCAGGAACCTGCAATCTTCGGTGGCGACCAGATCCAGTTGTCTGGGCTCTCCTGTTATGATCGAGAGATCACCGATCAGCCGCCCGGGTTCGATGATCGAGATCGGGCGTTTTTTTCCATCATCCGTGGGCCAGTCCAGCCTGGCCCGCCCTGAGACGCACAGATACGCCGCGTCCGGCGCCTGACCACGCGAGAAAATGACTTGCCCCGCTGCTGCTTCGTACCATTGCGCTGAGAACGCCAACAACCGCTGGTTGCGGCCATCCACGCCGGAAAACAACTCGGTCGCCGAAATGATCTCGAGCTTGCGGCTCAGATCGTCCGACGTGCTGACTTCTTGCGGGGATTTGGATCGTGACACACCATCGATACGGCCATCCTTGATTTCCACAAACAGATCATACGCTTCGGGATGTGCAAAGTGATCTTCCATAAAGATCATAATGGAATCCGGCAACAATTCCCGCAGTTTCAGGCGGGTGCGCAACCGGCTTTCGGAATCGTGACTTGCCAGGGCCCTGTCCAGAATCAGGACGTCAGGCCGTTTGATACCTGCGCGCGAGAATGCGGCACGCTCCTGAAAGACGGTCGGCAGATTGTTCCCGCCCAGGCCTGCTGGCAGATCGTAGATGATGGCAGCTGCACGGCGTCGCAGGCCGGCTTCGTTCATGGCTTCGGCCACAACGTCTTCTATTTCGTCCGCGTGTGCACCGGCCATCAACGAAACCCGGCCGTAGATCGCATTTTCCATCACGGTCAGACGTGGCACATAGATGTCCGGCGCAACTGACATGAACATGCCGCCCATCGCATCCCGCAGCCGCTTGGCCTGACTTTTGCGGATGGCAAGAATCTTTTCCTTGTATTCTTCCGGGAAGTTTGGGCCGATCTGCTCGGCCGTCAACAGGAACGGCACCGTCAATAGCAATGCGCGCTCCTGGTCGCTCACGGCCATGTCACCCTTGGCTTTGCGCCGTTCTTCGATATCCAGCAATTTGTGATACATATCCTTGGACATGCCAAGCCTTAGGAACAGCGGGTGATCCGCCCCGTCCCGCCCGAAGGTCTTGCTGAGCGTGTCCATGACGGCCTGAGAGATGCTGATCACGTCGTCAACCATATCATGGGCCCTGAGCATCTGAACGAACCGTTCGTCACCCGCCAAAATATCCGGAGAAATGTCCTTGGATGGTGCCGCGAACAACAGGTTTCCGCCCAGCGGAACTGCCGGGTTAAAGCGATCAGGGTCGAACCGGTACACATATCGATCAAGCCCCTTTTCTGCCAGGCGCTCAGCGATGGTCCCTCGTAAATTGACAACTTCCTGTGCCAGAACCGGGTGAATTTCCGGGTCGAACTGCGTACGCAACGTGCGGCGGAACATGAACTCGTCGATACCCATCGCTTCCACCAGCTGGAACCACCAGTCACGTATGTCGTCGATATCGTCAAGACCGGCGAGGCCCGGGTCAATCCATTCATCGTCCAGAGAATCCGGTGAATTGCCTGCACGAACAGCTTCGATTTGCCACCGCGTCGGGGCCTTGAGCGTATCTGCTTGATGTCGTGGATGCGTGCGCAAAGGCATCATGAGGTTGTCGCCCAATGTCCCGTCAAACAGGTAAGGGCGCGAATAGGCATAGCCGATCCGGGCCGCGATGACGGCCTGATGCAGACCCCGCAGATTATGCCCGGCTATGATCACCTCACCCTGAGCCGGCAACACCTCACGAGTCAAAAGCTGACCCAACGCGCTGCGTTCCGACGCCTGTCCAGACTGAATTGCGACGCGCGCGCCGCGCGGAATGGTCAGATCAAGATCTTCGAGAACGGTTTTACCATCGCTATCGCGAACTGTCACATTTTGCAGCTCTATGTCGCCAGTCAGACGCGGGATGGTTTCAGGCTCACCCTCGAAAAGTTCTTCCGGTATCATGTTGTCCGGCGCAAATCTCTCGGTGACGATTTCCCACCGCAAAGACATGTCCTGTACCTGATTGTAATAGGTCAGCAGATCCTTCCATGGGCCGCTCAGATCCTTGTAGGCGCCCAACGCGGCAACCAGCGCACCGACGGTCACCTCGCCAGTGATCGCCAGATATCCACCCACTGAATAAAACAGGAAGGGTGTCATCTGAGTTATCAGGTTGTTGAGGAACTTCATGAAGAATTTTTTGTTGTAGATCTTGAAACGGATCTCGAACAGTTTCCCCAGCCGATGGCTGAATTGCGCAAGGCGATAGCGCCACCCTCCGTTGGTACGCAGATCGCTGATACCCGCCGCAGTTTCGCCGATCTCCGAGCTCAGACGTCGAACTTCCTGAATGCGGTCCTTGTTCAGAAGGTTGATTTGCCGCTGAAGCTTGGGGATCAGCCAGGCCTGAAGCGGGATCAGCGCGATACTGGCAAGCCCGAACCAAACGCTTTGCATGAACAGGAAGGTGACGATCGTCATCATCTGGCCGAACTGGAAAACCGGCTGCGCGATGGCATCCCCCATCAGGCCACCCATCGGTTCGGCCTCGGACGTGATCATCGATACCAGCTCACCCTGGCTGGTGGTCGCAAAATAGGATTTCGGAAACCGCATCGACCGTTGAATCAACGTATAGCGCAGGCGCCGCAGCATGCGCTCGGCTAGGACGCCCTTCATCGTGTTGATGCGCATCTTCATGACACCGCTCGCGATCACCGTCGCCAGAAATGCAACGCACAGTATCATCAGATACTGAACCTGCGTCACGGTGAAGTTCCAGATGGTTACCGTGTCACCCGGCGCGCCGATTGCGTCGTTGATGATTTGTTTGGGCAGTTCCAGCGAGGCGTAAAGAAACGGGAACGACAGGACCGTCAGCAGAAGAAGAACAAGTTGCTGTTTCTTCGAATATTTCCAAATGAAGGCAAATAAAGTGGACTCCATAACCTGGCCTTGTCATGCGCTAAACTGTTGTGTGGCTGTTCTTGGGATGACCCACTTTGCAGGAGCCAAACGGTAAGCACTGACCCGGTACATTGCAAGAATAGACCGGTTCAGTTTCAGCATGTTGCGCCTAACCAAATTATGGAGGGACCCCAACAGGAAAACACAAGGCTTCGATAGCAATTCCGTTATTGCGGCTTTGTTCATGCTGTTGTCCTTGACTAAGGCCGGGCATTATCGGACGACGTGGCCATGGGCAGGATTCTGGATCGCTATTTTCATCGCAAGATTCTGGGGCGCTGGCGTCGAGCCGCGCATCAGGCGCCGTATGCCAGCCAGGCAGATTTGCGCTTGCAACGGGATCAGGCCCGCGGCTTGCGCAGGCATCTTGATCATCTGATTCAGCAGGCGGACAGTCGCCTGATCCGGCCAACGATTGGGTCAACGCAGTTTCCCAAACCCGTCGGAACAGACTGGAGCTGCCGCCCCGACCTGTGGCGTGCGCCCCTGACGCAACCGGGTGTGGCTTCGGCCCCGCGAAAGACCGTTCTGGACAGTCAGGTCAGCGTGTTCCACGACTGCCCGCTTTCTGAAATTGCCGTTCGGCAAGTCCGGAACAGAGGGGACAGAGATCTGGCTCCGTTCAGTCTCGTGATCGAGGTTTTCAGCTTTGGGGGGTCCTTCCTGTCCGTTTCGGTTGAATTGCCTGTGGATGCTGCAATTCATCTAACGCGCGAGCATCTTGTGAGGCTGGAAACCCTGATCGAGTGTGAAAAGCCATCGGGCGTTTTCGCGCGCCTCAACATTCAGCACGGGCCCAATATGGAACAGGTGTTGCGAAGCCTTTATCCCAGCGAGGTATCAAAGGCCGTGGATTTTGATCTGGCGCATCTCCCCCTGAATGAGCGCAGGATCGAAAAAATCTGGCTGGATTTGATTTTTGAAACGCCCGAGATGAACCGCATGGTGGTGCGGGATCTTACGTTTTGCCGTTTTCATCGTGCCGATTTGTGAGAAGATCAGTCATGACGCAGACCAAGCTAACCTTCATCCGGTTCGAAAACGGAATCTGGCAAGGCCACATTCAAGCCGGCAGTACGCCTAACCCCGAGGTAAGCTATCAGGGCGAAACCCTGAGCGATGTTGACCTGTCGCCCGCAGAAGACGGATGGGACTTGCGCATACAGGTGCCTGTTGCAGCCCTGTCCGAAGGCGTGCACACGTTCGTCGTTGCAGATGCAGCCACAACCGAAAAACTGGGAAGCTTCACAGTGATTGCCGGTGAGCCCGCCGCAGATGATCTAAGGGCCGAAATTGATTTGCTGCGGGCTGAACTGGATATGCTGAAACGCGCTTTCCGCCGGATTTGCCGAGACGACCCCTGATCCGTTCCGGCTGGTTTTCCTGTCAATCTTGCCAGATTCGTGCATCATTGGCGTTTTCAGAACGGATCGCGCCTTATCATGGATCGCAGCAGCATAGTCAAAGTCATCGCTTTGATGGTTACCGGATTTGGCATCGGTATTGATTTTACCGGCGCCCTGATGCTGGTGCCTGCGATCGAAAGCAGCTTTGACGCCGATATCACCAGCACCCAATGGGTTCTGAACATTTATGCCTTGTTTTTCGCCATGACCATGGTCGCAGGCGGGCGGCTTGGCGACATGTACGGCCACCGCAGAATGATGCTTTTTGGCCTGTCGATCTTTCTGTTTTCCTCGGTCATGTGCTTTGTTTCGCCCAGTCTTGATTTTCTTGTCATTTCGCGTGCGCTGCAAGGCATCGGCGCGGGTTGTGTATGGCCCTGCACGCTGGCCTTCGGGGCAACCAAAGTATCAAAGCCAGAACATCGAGCCTTGGTGATGGGGCTGATTCTGGCAGGTGTGACCACCGGAAACGTGTTTGGTCCGATGCTCAGCGGATTGGCCGTGAACTTGGGAGAGTGGCGCTACTTTTTCCTCGCCAATGTAGTCTTTTCCTGCATTTCGATGGCCACCGCGCTGATCCTGATGGAGCGCGAAACACAGCACAAACCGGATGAACACCTCGACCTCGCCGGAATGGGTGTATTGTCCTTTGCCGTTTTGCTGCTGCTTTACGGTTTGGATGTGGGCGCGGACTGGGGGTGGACATCCGTTCCGTTGTTGATGCTGTTTTTCATCAGTGCTGCGCTTTTCATTCTGTTCCCCAAAGTCGAGAAACGCGTGACAGAGCCGCTGCTTTTGCCGCAGATGATGCAAAACCGCGAGTTTCGCATCACCCTTGGCCTGAACATGTTCAACGTGTCCGCGGCATTTGTGGGGCTGCTGTATTTTCCCCAATACATGCAAAAGGTGCTGGGCTGGTCGACGTTTGAATCGGCACTGGGCTTGGCGCCGCTGACCGTGTTGCTTGCCGTGGGATCAATTGTTTCGGGCACGCTTTACAATGATTTCGGCCCCAAGCGGCTGCTGTTTTGGGGATATCTGATCGCAACGATCGGCGCTGCGACCATTGTCGTGCTGCCCGGTGATCTGGGGTACTTTCGCATCCTGCCCGGCATGGCGATGATCGGGCTGGGCGCAACATTGACGGTTGGGCCGTCCGGCACTGCTGCAATGTGTGCCGTAAAGCCGGAACGGGCTGGGCTGGTTGGCGGCCTGAGCTTCATGACCCACCTGGTTTACGGCGCAATCTCTGTCGCCTGTGCCACGGCCATTATGTACGTCGTCAGCCTGTCTGAGCTTCGCCAGTATGTGGCCGCTTCGGGCATCAAGTTGACCGAAGCAGAGCTTCGCACGATCAACGGCGGAACACTTGAAACGCCGTCCGCCCATGCGGTAATCAGCCGGTTGTCATCCAGCGAAGCAGAGACGGTTCAACGGGCATTGTCGGCGGCCTTTGACAGCGGAATGAGTATGGCTTTCGTCTTTTCGGCCTTGTCCGTCTCGGTCGGTCTCGTTCTGGCGCTGCTTCTCGACGAAAAGAAACTGCACCGGATCGAAAGCTAAAGCCGGGAGCCAAGGGCTGCGACATCCGCAGCCCTAACCATTTTACTGTGACGGCCCGTTGGGGTTGAAGGCCGACAGCCCCTTCAGGATATCGATGGCATAGGCCAGCTGGTAATCCTCTTCCCTCAGCTCTGCGGTTGCCTCGGCCTTGGCGCGATCTTCTTCGATCTGGCGGATCTCATCTTCGCTGAGGCTGTCATTGTTGAGGCTGCCGCGCAGATCGGCCTCGGACCGCGAACGGGCGTTGGCTTCTTCCTCTTCCGGTTCTGGCGCCGGACGGGGTTGTTCCACGATGATATCAGGGCTGACACCCAGAGCCTGAATCGACCGCCCTGATGGGGTGTAATACCGGGACGTGGTCAGGCGCATCGCACCATCACCCCGCAGCGGCATCACCGTCTGAACCGACCCTTTGCCGAAGCTTTTGGTGCCGACGACGATGGCCCGGCGATGATCCTGAAGCGCGCCCGCGACGATTTCAGATGCCGAGGCCGAACCACCATTGATCAACACGACAATGGGTTTGCCTTCCGCCAGATCGCCGGGGGTGGCGTTGAAACGCTCACCCTCTTCCGGGTCCCGTCCACGGGTCGAGACGATTTCCCCTTCGTTCAGGAACGCATCCGAAACTTTGATGGCCTGTGTTAACAGACCGCCCGGGTTGTTGCGCAGGTCCAGTACGACACCATTGACCTTGTCGATGCCACCAGCTTCTTCGATCTGTTCCTTCAACCCTTCCTGTAGGTTGGGGAAAGTCTGATCATTAAAGGTCGTTACCCGCAGCACGACACTTGTGCCCTCGGTGCGGGCGCGAACGGCGGTCAGCTTGATCGTGTCACGGATAATGGTGACATCGAAGGGATCAGGTTCGCCTTCGCGCACGACGGTAATAACGATCTCGGAGCCGACCGGACCCCGCATCAAATCCACCGCCTTGTCCAGCGTCAGGCCCAGAATGCTTTCGCCATCCACATGTGTGATGAAATCTCCGGCTTCGATCCCGGCCTCGTCAGCGGGTGTGTCGTCGATGGGAGACACGACTTTGACAAAACCGTCTTCCTGCGTGACCTCAATACCCAGTCCACCGAACTCGCCCCGAGTCTGAACGCGCATCTGTTCGGCATCATCGGGTGAAAGATAACTGGAATGCGGATCAAGAGAGGTCAGCATTCCATCGATTGCCGCCTCGATAAGTTCTTCGGGCTCGACCTCTTCGACATATTGCGCACGGATGCGTTCGAAAATGTCACCGAACAGGTCAAGCTGTTCATAGACGCTGGCCTTGTTCACAGCCTCCTGCGCCAGCAGGGGACCTGCGATCTGTGTTGTCGCAAGAATGCCTGCCACAGTTCCGGCCAAACCGGCCATCACAAATTTCTTCATACTCGTTTATCCATCCTTGTCGGTCCGAAACCAAGTTTCCGGGTCCACCGGGGTGTTGTCTTCTCTTACCTCTATATAGAGCGTTTCTGGGCGATCAGTTCCAGTGCCATCACCGCTTGTTGACAATATTGCGCCGATTTCCGGCATTTCACCCGGCATCAGGCCAACCGGAGTGCCTTTGGGGATCACCTGCCCGGGTTGACCATAGACCTCTTGCAAGCCCGAAAACACGAACAACAGGCCCGGTTGCGGCTCCAGAATGACAAGGTTTCCCAAATCCAGCAATGGCCCGCGATAGCGGATCGTGGCCGCAGTGGGGGATGTTACAAGCGCACGGGAACGGGTGCCGATGACCAGACCAGCGCGGGCGACCCCTGCGGCGTCCGGTTCACCGGCCTTGTGCAGCAAAACGCCCTGCACCGGCAAAGGAATCTGTCCTTTCTGATCCAGGATGCTTGCGTCGGTTTCAATGATCTCGCCTTCTGAAATCTCTGACAGACCGCTTGCAAAACCATCCAGAGTCTCGGTCGAAGAAATCAGAATGGCCGTGCGCACCGGGTCTTCGACAAACCGACGCGGCAAATCAGTGCGGTCGGCAATCGCTTCGCTCAATCGCGTACGGGCATCCTGCACACCGCGCAGCCCTTCGGTCAAAGTTTCCGAGGCGCTTTGTTGCAGCAGACGCAGGGTCTGAACCTCTTGCAGGTCCTGTGCCAGCGCTTGCGCTTTTGCATTGAGCCCAGGCGTCACCTCGGACAGCATCATTCCGGCCCGCGCCGCGCCCAATGGGCCTGACGGGTGCAGCATCAGCACTGGCGGCGCGGTCGTTTCGATGGTCTGCAAAATACCAAGCAACTGCCTGACGTCCTTTTCACGCGCGCTCAATTGCGCGCTCAGTTGCGCTTCGCGTGTTGCAGCCTTGCGCAGACCGGTCCGCATCGCGCTCAGCCCGGCCTCATAGGCTTGTATCGTTTCGGTCAGCGCCCGCACCCGATCCCTTGCGCCGTCTGCTTCGCTCAGCGAGATCGACGCCTGTTCCAGCATCCTTGCCGCATCCAGCGCCGCCCGAGAAGCGTCGGTCTGGGCAAAGGCCTGACAAGCTGAAAGCAGCACAATCGCTAGGGCGGTCAGCCTCATGACAGCAGGCTTTCTCCGGTCATTTCCGGCGGTTTGGGCAGGTTCATCAAATCAAGCAGGGTCGGCGCCAGATCAGATAACCGCCCCTGACGCACCTGCGCGCCCTCTGGCCCTCCGACCAAAGCTATGGGCACCGGGTTCAGCGTGTGCGCCGTATGCGGACCGCCAGTTTCCGGATCAACCATCACTTCACAGTTACCGTGATCGGCGGTGACGATCATTGCGCCGCCTGCTTTTTCCAAGGCAGCAACGACCTGAGCCAATCCTGCATCAACGGCCTCACATGCCTTGATCGCAGCTTGAAGGTCGCCGGTATGCCCGACCATATCAGGGTTGGCGTAATTGGTTACGATCAGGTCGTAACCTTGTTCGATCGCCTCAACAAACTTGGCTGTGACCTCGGCCGAGGACATCTCGGGTTGCAAATCATAGGTCGCAACCTTGGGTGATTTGGGCATATAGCGATCTTCACCTTTTTCAGGTGTCTCCTTGCCCCCGTTCAGGAAAAAAGTGACATGGGGGTATTTTTCGGTTTCAGCCAGCCGGAACTGACGCAACCCCTGCTTGGCGACCCATTCCCCGAGCGTGTTCACAATCGCCCGTTTCGGAAAAACCGCGGTCATATATGCGTTGTGACCGTCCGAATACTCTACCATGCCCAGCAGCGCCGACAGTTTCGGCCGCGGCCCGGTTTCGAACTCGGCAAAGCCCGGTTCACCAATCGCGCGCAGGATTTCGCGAGCACGATCTGCACGGAAATTTAGACAGAAAAAGCCATCGCCGTCGGATACGCCCTTGTAACCTTGCAACACGGTCGGCGTAATGAATTCGTCAGACTCAGACTGGTTGTAGGCATGGTCCACAGCGCCATGTGCGGTGTCGGCCGCCCTGCCCTTGCCGTTGATCATCGCGTCATAAGCTTCTGCGATCCGTTCCCAGCGATTGTCGCGATCCATGGCGAAATAGCGACCGCTTACCGTGACGACACGTGCCCCCTCGGGCAGCCGTTCTTCCAACTGGGAAAAATAGGTCAGCGCAGATTTTGGGGCCACGTCGCGCCCATCCGTGACCGCATGAAGGGCGACCGGAACTCCGGCATCCGTAATGGCCTTGGTTGCCGCGATGATGTGATTCAGGTGCCCGTGAACACCACCATCCGAGACCAACCCCATGAGATGAGCCGTACCCCCTGAGGATTTGACCTTGGAAATGAATGCCTGCAATGCCTTATTGTCAAAGAACGAACCGTCTTCGATGGCCAGGTCGATCTGACCCAGATCCATGGCCACAACGCGGCCCGCACCTATGTTTGTATGACCGACTTCGGAATTACCCATCTGCCCACTGGGCAGACCTACGTCCGGGCCATGCGTTGTCAGCGTGGCGTGCGGGCATTTGGCCATGATCGCGTCAAAGGTCGGCGTGTTCGCCAGATAGGGCGCATTCGCCTGTGTGTCGTCTGACACGCCCCACCCATCAAGAATGCACAGAACAACGGGTTTGGGGGTTGGCATTGAAAATCTCCGATTACTGCTTGGGTCTTCTTCTAGCGTCTGGCCGGCAAGGGGTGAACCATCTTTGCGGCAATTTACGCAGAATTAATCAAATGGCCTTGCGGCTTCGGTCCATCGCTGGAGGACAATGAGCCGCTGCATTTTTCGACGCAAAGCCAACATGGTTTTATCGGGGAAAACCCGGACGAGACTAGTCTTTGAGGTAACGCGTGTATGGCTTCGCCTTGCGGTTGCGATACTTGACCGTCAGTTCCAGCGGCGTGTCGTTTTCGTCGTAGATGCCGATCATGATGCCCGTGCCCCCGCTTCGGGTCCGCATATCGATCAACTGCTGTTCGGACCGGGTGGTGCGCTGTGAAGGGCGCCGCGCCCAGGCAAACAGGTGATCGTACATTTGCGCGATGACATCCGAATGATTTGCGCTGTCACCCAGATCCACCAGTTCATCGGGGTCGTTTTCCAGATCGAACAGGATCGGCCTGTACCCACCCTCGCAATGGATGAGCTTCCACTTTTCATTCGCGACCATGAACATCACCGCATCTCGAACCGATGCATTCAGTCGCTGCGCGATGGGGGACGCGGAATAGTCATACTCGCAAATCGCGACCTGTCGGGGCGTTTTGTCGGACTGACCATGCAGGATCGGCAGCAGAGAATGCCCCTCGAGAATATGCCCGGCTTTTTCGCCGCCTGCCAGTTCCAGAAACGTTGGCGCCAGATCGATCGACTCGACCAGCGCGTCGCAGGTGGTGCCGCGCGTGACGTCCGCTTCGGGTGATGGGTCATAAATGATCAGCGGCATTTTGGTTGAGGCATCGTGGAAGAAAGTCTTCTCACCCATCCAGTGGTCGCCCAGAAAATCACCGTGATCCGAGGTCAGCACGATCATCGTGTCGTCCATCCGCCCGGTTTTCTCCATCCAGTCGAACAGACGACCCATCTGGTCATCCGCTTGTTTGATCAGCCCCATGTAAGCCGGGATCACCGCCTCGCGGACATCCTCGCGCGAAAATGCCTGCCCGACCTTGGTGTCCATGAAGGCCTTCAGGACGGGGTGGGCATTCTTTCGCTCAGCTTCCGAGCGGACCACGGGCACGACATGTTCGGGCCCGTACATCGAAGCGTAAGGTTCCGGCACGATGTAAGGCCAGTGAGGCTTGATGTAGCTGAGGTGACAGCACCATGGTCCGTCATGGCTGTCCATGAACTCGATTCCACGGGTGGTCAGATATGGTGTTTCACTGTCCTCTTCCGCGATATTTGCCGGTTCGGATGAATTCTTCAGGAACCACCCCGACAGCACGTTGCCATCGGCATCCAGACCGGAATTGGCAAAATCATGCCACGGATTGTCGCTCTCGTATCCCTTGTCTGCAAGGTAATGGTTGTATTTCTTTGCCCCCTCCGGGTCATAAAATCCGTCCGGACCCTCTGCGCGCAACCCGTCATCGCGTTCGAACACGTCAAACCCGCATTCCGCGACGCGGGCGCCGATGATGCTGTCGGGCTCCAGCCCAAGACGGGCCATCCCCTCGGCATCGGCGGCCATATGTGTCTTGCCGACCAGCCAGCAATCCATTCCCGCCTTGCGCAGGTGGTCGCCCAACGTGATCTCACCCACTTTGAGGGGAATGTTGTTCCATGAGGCCCCATGGGAATGCACATAGCGCCCGGTATAGGTCGACATGCGGGAACTGCCGCAAATCGGCGATTGGATATAGGCCCGGTCAAAGCGGACACCGCGCGCGGCCAGACGATCGATATTCGGAGTATGCAGATGTGGGTGCCCGTAACAGCTCAGATAATCCCAGCGCAGCTGGTCGAACATGATGAACAGGATATTCTTTGCCTTGGCCAACGCGGTGCCTCCCCGAAAGTCATGAGGACCTAGTTAGCCACTTCCGTTCGCAGAGCGAAGCAAAACTTGCTTCAGGCCTGATGTTCCATCTGTTCCAGCATCTTCCTGGCACGTTTGCATTGCAATTGGTCGCGCAGCGGGCTGTCCGGGTCGACATCCTTTTGGCACACAACGCATTTATCGGCGCCCGAGATCGCATTCAGGCCACCGCAGCTGCCTTTGATGGTCTTGCCCATCAGCATGACACCCAATGACATACCGACCATGACAAGCGCCAAAAGAATAAAGGCCAGAATAAAAGTGCTCATCTCGGTTCCTGACTGTCAGTTGGTTCCCAAAGCGTTTTTGAACTCGGTGCTGTGCGAAGTAATATAGGCATCTTCGCCGCCTGTCACATCCCGCGAGATGAAGTACACGGCAAGTTTATGCTTTTCCGCAATGTCCATTCCCTTCTCGTGACCCAAAGCCAGCATGGCCGTTGCCCAAGCATCCGCCAACATTGCGTTTTCCGCCAGAACCGTGACAGAGGCCGTGCGATGTGTGATCGGGCGTCCCGTGGTCGGATCGATGATATGCGAATAACGCACACCGTCCTGTTCGAAGAAATTCTTGTAATCGCCCGAGCTGGCCATGCCGCGATCATCCAGAGAAACGATCAGTTGAATGCTCTGAGCGCCCGTTTCAGGCTTTTCGATGCCAATGCGCCAGGCTTCGCCCTGCTCATTCTTGCCTTTGGCAACAAGATCACCGCCGATCTCGACAAGGTAATCGTCGATACCGGCATCCTGCAAAGCACCGGCAACCGTATCGATGCCATAGCCCTTTGCAATCGCCGACAGGTTGATGCCCACCTTTGGATCAGCCTTCGACAGCGTGCCGGCTTCGGTGTCGAGCGTCAGCAAACGGGCCTGCCCGACGCCGCTCAACGCGGCCTCGATTTCGGTATCCGATGGCACCGGATCCTCGGGCTTGCGTGGGCCAAAGCCCCAAAGTTCGATCAGCGGGCCCAGAGTTACATCAAAAGTCCCACCGGTTTTTTCGTGCACGTCATTGGCTGCCGAAAGGACCAATGCGAGTTCGTCCGAGACCGGAACGGGGGCTGTGCTGGTTGACGCCGAAAAGACGGACACCTCGGATTCTGGATCCCAGTTGGACATTTTGGCGTTCACCTCGGCCAGCGTCTCTTCGACGGCCGCGGCCAATGCGGCCTCATCAAGATCTTCGCCGATCGCGGTTATGTTGAAGGTCGTGCCCATCGTTTCGCCCGACAGACGAACCACCTCGGGTTCTTTGTCGAACAAACAGCCGGAAAGAAGGGTGGCAACGGCCAGTAAAGGCATAAGACGCATCGGGCGATCTCCGGGAAATTCTGTGCCCGGCATATGCCAGTGGCCCCGGCCAGAGTCAAACTGCGATCACATCTTCAGCGGCAGGAAACCCAGCATCAAAAGGCCGACCCCCGCCGGCACGCCGAACAACCACGCACGTTTTTGCCAACCCGGCGGCTGTTGCTTCCACGCCATGCGGAAATTGTGGCCACAAACAACAACGGCAAAGAAGATCAATGCCGCTATGGGTGGCGTAAGATAGAGTTCACTCAATGGCTTGAACGTCCTTTCCGGGCCCGCGTTTTTGCCGATCGGCGCAATTGCACCCTATACAGGTCGTTTAGCTGCGCTAAGGTGAAAGGGAAAGACTTTGCAAGAACCACAAGGAGATTGCCCATGGCTCCAACCTCTTACCAGTCGCCTTCGCGCGGCGACAAGGCTGACAAGACGACGTACAGCCAGTCTGCGGAATCGAACCTGTCGCATTCGCAGACAACCGTGGCCAAGCTGCTTGAAGGTAAAGGGGACGCGGTGTTTTCGGTGCGGCCAAATGACACCATCCATTCTGTGGTCAACACGCTGAAGGAAAAGCGGATCGGTGCAGTTCTAGTGACGGATCAGAACGGGGCATTGCAGGGGATTTTGTCAGAACGCGACATCGTTCGGCGCATGGCAGACACACCCGGCCAGACCCTTCCGCAATCGGTCGAAGATCTCATGACCAGGGATGTTAAGACCTGCACACCGGAAGATCTGCTGAATGAAGTTCTGAAAACGATGACCGAGGGCCGTTTTCGCCATATGCCGGTGCTGCGCGACGGTCACTTGTGCGGCGTCATCACGATCGGAGACGTTGTCCACTTCCGCCTTAAAGAGCTGGAATATGAAGCGCTTCGCATGAAGCAAATGATCGTCGGTTAACGGCCCACTGTTCACACGGTCGAGGTGAACCGAACACTTCCGGCGTTGATCTCGGCGGCTGTCAACCGACCCGAAGCGAAAGCGCCCGTGTCAAGCGACACCACCCGGTTCCTGACCCGGGGGAGGTCCACGATGGTGTGGCCATGCACCACCCATTGACCATCGCTGCGGGCCAGCCTGGGAAACATGGGATGTCCCCAGAGGCAAATCTGGCGATCCTGGGCCTCAGCCGGATGTCGGGGGTCCAGCGCCGCATGAACGAAAGTGACGTTGCCAGTGGTCCAGGTCAAAGGCCGGTCGGCAAGCCAGTTGATCAGGCTTTCCCCCATCTTAAGGCGAAGATCATCCGCCAGTTTTCGAATCTGCTGGTTGTTGTCGATATCCCCGGGCGGTTTCAACCCGAAAGACGCCAGTGTATGTACACCCCCATTTTGAAACCAAAGCCGGGCGTTGCGTTCCGGCGCCTCCAGGAATTGCAACAGAAACTCTTCGTGGTTTCCAAGAAGACATTGAACGCGTCCTCCTGACGTCTCGCTCAGGTGAAACAGGTGGCGCAGCACCTGCGCGCTGTATGGCCCCCGATCAATGTAATCTCCGACAAAGACCAGCAAGCTCTGATCGTCCAGTCGGGGCAACAACGCCTGCAACAAGTCCAGACGACCGTGAATATCGCCCACGGCCGTCACTTTCTCGGCCGGAGCGATGTCGCAAGACACTGCATTCATTGTCCGCCCCGCCCTGCGGTCGAACCACCGTCTGATCCAGTTCGTAATCATACATGTTGATCCCTATCCTTCTCGCCCATTGGCGGCAATGAGCATCTGATTGAATCAGCAAAGAGTTGACCAATGACGTCTGGATGTTCGATATGACCTTCAGCGCAGTTCAAAATGTTTGACCCGGCATCAGGGGCAGAACCTTTTGTTCGGCGATGATCGTGCAGGGCGTTTTGAGGGTTCTATGAAACGGGTTTTGATTACGGGCTCTGCGGGGTTCATCGGGTTCCATCTGGCGAAGCTGCTGTTAGAGGAAGGGTTCCGCGTGCATGGATACGACGGGATGACGGATTACTATGATGTGGTCCTGAAACAGCGTCGCCATCAAATTCTGCTTCAGACACCCGGGTTCACGGCAACCGAGGATCGGTTGGAAAATTTTGATCGGTTGATGCAGGTCGCCGAAGAATTTCAGCCGGAAGTCATCGTTCATCTGGCGGCTCAGGCCGGTGTGAGACACAGTTTGGAACATCCCCGCAGCTATGTTGAATCGAATGTCGTTGGAACATTCAACGTGATGGAAATTGCACGGCAACATAAGGTGGATCATCTTTTGATGGCATCGACCTCTTCCATTTACGGTGCCAACGAAGACATGCCGTTTACCGAGACGGAAAAAGCCGACACCCAACTGACCATCTATTCCGCGACAAAGAAGGCGAATGAGGCGATGGGGCATTCCTATGCGCATCTTTGGGATTTGCCGACGACCATGTTCCGCTTCTTTACCGTCTACGGCACTTGGGGACGACCGGATCTGGCGTATTTCAAATTTGTCGCCGCCATCCTGGATGGCCGCCCGATCGACATTTACAATCACGGCGACATGTACCGGGATTTCACCCATGTCCAAGACCTTGTACGCGGCATCAGATTGCTGATCGATGTGCCTCCGGTGCGGCCTGCCAGCCGTGAGGATATCGAGGACGGAGACAGCCTGTCCCCCGTCGCGCCCTACCGCATCGTGAATATCGGCAACGGAGAAAAAGTGGGCCTGATGGATTTCATCGAAGCCATCGAACAGGCCGTGGGGCAGAAGGCGATCAAGAACTTCATGCCGATACAGATGGGTGATGTTCATGCCACCTGGGCGGACAATCGGCTGCTACAAAGACTGACGAACTATCGTCCCCGGACAGACCTGAAAGACGGCATCACCCAGTTCGTTGCGTGGTACCGAGATTATTACGGAAAATAACGCAGGCCTGTCGCCAAATGAAAGAACCGGCGTCTTCAACGCCGGTTCTTTTTTGTTCCTTACCCGCCGAAATCGTCGAGCATGATGTCTTCGCGGTCCACGCCCAAATCCAGCAGCATGTTGATGACCGACTGGTTCATGATTGGCGGACCACACATGTAGTATTCGCAATCCTCAGGCGCGGGGTGGTTCTTGAGGTATTCTTCGAACAATACGTTGTGGATGAAGCCGGTATAGCCTTTCCAATTGTCCTCGGGCTGCGCGTCCGACAAGGCCACGTGCCATTCGAAATTGTCGAATTCTTCAGCCAGACTGTCGAAGTCTTCGACAAAGAACATCTCTTTCTTCGACCGCGCACCATACCAGAAGCTGATCTTGCGGTTGCGGTTCTGAAGACGCTTGAGCTGATCAAAGATATGGCTGCGCATGGGTGCCATTCCGGCGCCGCCGCCAATAAAGACCATCTCTTTGTCAGTTTCACGGGCAAAGAACTCGCCGAATGGGCCTGAAATGGTGACCTTGTCACCCGGCTTCAGGTTGAAGATGTAGGACGACATTTGACCCGGCGGAATGCCTTCGGACCCCGGCGGCGGCGAGGCCACGCGGACGTTCAGCATGATCATGCCTTTTTCGTCCGGGTAGTTGGCCATCGAATAGGCGCGCTCGATGGGTTCGGTCACCACCGATTCATATTGCCACAGATTGAAGCGATCCCAATCCTCGCGATATTCCTCTTCAATGTCGAAATCCGTGTATTTCAACTGGTGTGCTGGTGCTTCGATCTGGATGTAGCCACCGGCGCGGAAGTTCACATCCTCGCCCTCGGGCAGGTCCAGGATCAACGCCTTGATGAAGGTCGCTACGTTTTCGTTCGACCGAACGGTACATTCCCATTTCTTGACGCCGAAGACTTCCTCCGGAACTTCGATATCCATGTCCTGCTTGACCGCCACCTGGCAAGACAGGCGATCACCACATGACGCTTCACGTTTCGTGATATGGCTTTCTTCGGTCGGCAGGATCGACCCGCCCCCCGAATGCACCCGCACCCGGCACTGCGCACAGGTGCCGCCGCCACCGCAGGCCGAAGGGACAAACAGCTTCTCGGCAGCCAGTGTCTGTAGCAGCTTGCCACCTGCCGGAACGGAAATCGTCTTTTCGCCGTTGATCGTAATGTTGACGTTTCCAGTCGATACCAGCTTGGATCGGGCGGCCATGATGATGGCCACCAATGCCAGAACGATTACGGTGAAAAGAGCTACGCCTAAGGTAAAGGTTTCCATCAACGCCCCCTTACAGTTTCACGCCCGAGAAGGACATGAAGGCCATAGCCATCAGACCTGCGGTAATGAAAGTAATGCCCAGACCTTGCAGACCATCGGGAATGTCCGAATATTTCAGCTTTTCCCGCACTCCGGCCATTGCCGTGATTGCCAGCGCCCAGCCAAAACCGGAAGACAAGCCATAAGTTGCCGCCTCGGTAAAGTTATAGTCACGCTCCACCATGAACAGCGACCCGCCAAGGATGGCGCAGTTCACCGTGATCAGTGGCAGAAAGATCCCCAGCGCGTTGTAAAGCGGTGGGAAATACTTGTCCAAAACCATCTCGAGGATCTGCACCATCGCCGCGATCACGCCGATATAGGAAATCAGGCCAAGGAAGGTCAGGTCCACATCCGGGAACCCGGCCCAGGCCAGCGCGCCCGGTTTCAGCAGGTAGTTCAGCAGCAGGTTGTTGGCAGGCACGGTGATGGCCTGCACGACCATGACCGAAATCCCCAGCCCCAGCGCTGTCGAAATCTTCTTGGACACGGCGATGAAAGTGCACATGCCAAGAAAAAAGCTGAGCGCAAGGTTTTCGACAAAGATGGCCTTTACGGCCAGTGAGATCAGACCTTCCATCAGTGGGCCTCTACCTGCTGAATTTTGTATTCACGCTCTTCCACCTGGTTCGGCTTCCATGTGCGGAAGGCCCAGATGATCAGACCGATGATGAAGAACGCCGAGGGCGGCAACAGCAGCATGCCGTTGGGCACGTACCAGCCGCCGTTGTTGACGGTTTCCAGAATCGTGACGCCGAACAGCGACCCCGCGCCAAACAGCTCGCGAATGAAGCCGACCAGCAGCAGGATCAGACCATAGCCCATGCCGTTGCCCATTCCGTCGATGAAGGACGCAACCGGAGGGTTCTTCATCGCAAATGCCTCGGCGCGGCCCATCACGATGCAGTTGGTGATGATCAGGCCGACGAAAACCGACAGGGTTTTCGAAATCTCGAAAGCATAGGCTTTAAGGATCTGGTCCACCAGGATCACCAACGACGCGATGATCACCATCTGAACGATGATCCGGATCGAACCGGGGATCTGGTTTCGCAGGCATGAAATGAAGAACGACGAAAACGAGGTCACGAAGATCACCGCCAGCGCCATCACCATCGACACTTGCAGCGATGATGTCACCGCAAGCGCCGAACAGATGCCCAGCACCTGCAATGTGATCGGATTGTTGTCGACAAGCGGGTCGACCAGCATCTCTTTCTTGGTCTGGGACATCAAATCTCTCCTGCTTGAAGTTTGGCCAGGAAGGGACCGTAGCCCGCATCGCCCATCCAGAATTTCACAAGGTTATCGACGCCGACCGAGGTCAGCGTGGCCCCCGCCAACGCATCCACGTAGAAATCTGGCCCGGCTGCGGGCTGCGATTTGGCAACGGTGATTTGCAGATCCCCTGCTTCGTCGCGCAGCTTTTTCCCGTTCCACAGGGCTTTCCAGCGTTGGTTGTCCACCTCGGCCCCGAGACCCGGAGTTTCACCATGCTGATAGAATTGCAGGCCGTAGATATCGTTGCCGTTGTTTTCAAGCGCGATAAATCCATAGAGCGTCGACCACAGGCCATATCCGTGCAGAGGCAGGATCACCTTGTCCAGATCACCCGCATCATCGCGCAGCAGATAGACAACACGGTACTTGGATTTGCGTCCGATACCGGCTGGGTCATTGTCCAGCGCGACGCTCAGCTCTGGATCGCTGGCGGCGGCGATGTCGTCAAACGTGGTCGGATCAAACTGATCATCGACGAAGGTGCCTGTGGACAGCTCCAGCACATGTGGTTCGAAGGCAGCAAAAGCCTCTGTTACGTCGATGCCCGGCTCAAACACGCCCGCAACTTGCAGAACGTTTACCTGTTTGTCCTTCAGGCGGTTGGCCTCTTGCACCGGGCGCAGGCTGACTGCGGCCGCGGACACAACCATAGAGGCGACCAGACAGACGGCAACGGCGATGAAGATCGTCTTGCCAACAGAATCCGGCGAGGCCGCCAGGAATTTGGCCAATGCGCCCTTGGGTGCCTCGTTTTGATCTGGGGATTGCGTATCAGACATGGCGACGCGCCCTCCGTTTGATGTTGGCTTGCACGACGAAATAATCGATCAGCGGTGCAAAGACGTTGCCGAACAGGATTGCCAGCATCATGCCTTCGGGGAAAGCCGGGTTGATCACGCGGATCATCACGACCATGACACCGATCAGAGCGCCGTAGATATAACGCCCTACATTGGTGTGGCTGGCCGAAACCGGTTCCGTCACCATAAAGGCCAGCCCGAAAGCATAACCGCCCAATACGATATGCCAGTACCACGGCATCGCGAACATCGGGTTGGTATCCGATCCGATCAGGTTCAGCAGCAGGGTAAAGCCGATGGTGCCCGCCAGACAGCCCACAATCAGGCGGTAGTTGGCGATCCTGGTCATCAGAAGGAAAGCCAGACCGATCATGCAGGCCAGTGTCGATGTTTCGCCAAAGCTGCCCTGAATGGTGCCGAAAAACGCGCTCGACCAAGTGATGCCTTCAGCGGCCAGTGCCTGCACACCTTCGGCCGCAGACACGCCCAATGCAGTTGCGCCCGAGAACCCGTCAACGGGTGTCCAGACTGCATCCCCCGACATCTGCGCCGGATAGGCGAAATACAAAAACGCCCGCCCCACAAGCGCGGGGTTGAGAAAGTTCTTGCCGGTGCCCCCGAACACTTCCTTACCGATCACGACGCCGAAGATGATGCCCAATGCCACCTGCCACAGGGGCGTCGAAGCAGGCATGATCAGCGTGTAAAGCATTGATGTAACAAGGAAGCCTTCGTTCACCTCATGGCCGCGCACGGTGGCAAAGATGACCTCGAAGATACCGCCCGCGACAAGCGTGACGATGTAGATCGGAAGGAAATACATCAGACCATGCATGACGTTGGCAAAGATGCTGGACGGGTCCAGCGAAATCCCGAACATCTGCAACAAAGCAATCCGCCAGCCGGTGGCCGATTCCGGCCCCAGCAACGCAATCGCCGAGTTCGCCTGATAGCCGGTGTTCCACATCCCCCACAGGATGCAGGGGATCGTCGCGATCACGACATAGGTCATGATCCGCTTCATATCCACATAGGACCGCGCGTGCGGCGCCACTGTGGTCACGGTTTTTGGAGTGTAGATGAAGCTTTCCACCATCTCGTAGATGGGGAAGTACTTTTCGTACTTGCCGCCCTTGGTAAAGTTCGGCTCGATCCTGTCAAAGAAGCTGCGCAAACCCATTCGGCTCAGCCCTCCTTTTCAATTTTGCTCAGGCAGTCGCGAAGCGCCAGCCCGTATTCATATTTTGCCGGACAGGCAAAGCCCACAAGGCCCAGATCCTCTTCGTCCAGCTCCAGCGCACCCAGGGCTTGGGCAGTGTCCGTATCCATTACCAGCAGCGCCCGCAGCAACTGAGTGGGCAGATAGTCCTGCGGCATCAGGTCTTCGAAAACACCTGTGGGCACCATGGCCCGACGCCCGCCGTTCAGGTTGGACGTGAAGGCATACAGCTTCTTGGCGAATGCCGAACCCAATACAGGCTGGACCGCGTATTTCGACGGCATCGGACGAATCCAGCCCAACGGGATTTGATCGGGATCTTCACGGATGATGCTGATCTGGCGCGCGAACCGGCCCAGATAGGCGGTCGGGCCGTCTGCGCGCCGGCCCGACAGGATCGAACCCGAAATGACACGGGGCGTGCCGTCCACATCGACTTCGTCGCGGGTCAGATCGTCAGTTGATGCGCCCATCACGGTACGGATCAAACGCGGTTGACGCGCACCCGGCCCCGTCAGGGCAATCACGACATTCGGATCCAGATGGCCGGTCAGCATCAGGCGGCCAATGGCGATGACATCCTGATACCCGATGGTCCAGACCTGCTTGTCGCCTGCAAGGGGTTCGAGGAAGTGAATATGCGTTCCGGCCAGCCCCGATGGGTGCGGGCCTGCGAAAGATACAGCTTCGACACCGGCGACATCTGCGCCGGGTATCGTGTCACCCTCTTTTTGGCAAAGATAGGTTTTGCCCTCGGTCAATGTGCTGACTGCCGCCAAACCGGCGGTAAATTCTTCGGCCGCCTCGGCAATGATTGTGGCAGCGTCAGCGGCCAGGGGGTCACTGTCCATGGCCGTGACAAAGATCGCATCCGGTTTGGCGCCGGGGTTCGGCATTTTCGAATACGGACGTGTGCGGAACGACGTCCACAGGCCGGCGGCGCACAGTTTGGCCGTCACGCCTTCGGAGCTGTCGGCATCCCCTATGCCCGAGAAATCAACACCGGCGTCATTGACATCTGTCACTTCGATCACGACGCTTTGCAGCACCCGACGGGCACCACGGTTGATCGCGACGACCCTGCCACTTACCGGTGCGACCATCATCGCGTCGGGCGCATCCTTGTGACAGAACAGCGGCGCGCCACGTACGACGCTGTCGCCTTCCTGCACCAGCATCTTGGGTTTCAGGCCGATGTAGTCACCGCCCAGGACGCCAACGGTCGAGTATTCCGGGCCCGGGTGAATGGTCTGGTCAGGAGCGCCTTCCACCGGCAGATCCAGCCCCTTTTTCAGTTTGAAAGTTTGCATGTTGCTACGTTCTTCCAAGCCTCTTTTCTGCGCCAGCTCTGCCAACGCCCTTTCGGGGTCATGCAATAGCGCGGTTTTTTCGAGCCTCCGTCGCAAAAGCGTCGAAAACGGTCCAAAATCCGCAGGCGTATTTCCGATCAAGGACCCTTTACGCGGGGAAGGTCACAAACGCAAACCTGTTACCGCCAAAACTTGAGGATGAACCACACAATCCTGCGATTGATCGGTCATTTCTTCTGATTCCATGGCGTATAATTGCATATCGCGCCCAACAAGGTTCCAGTGTAAGCAACCGGAATGGAAAAAGACACAGATTTGGAAATCTTTCTGGTTGCCACGCCTGGCCTCGAGGCGCCTCTTGGTGACGAGGCGCAATTCAACGGATTCGCGCAGGTCAGAACTGTACCCGGCGGGGTGACATGCCGGGGTTCATGGCCCGAGGTCTGGCGCGCCAACCTGACACTGCGCGGCGCCAACAAGGTTCTGGTGCGACTGGGCAGTTTCCCCGCCGTGCACCTTGCCCAATTGGACAAACGTGCTCGGAAATTTCCTTGGGGCACCGTTTTGCGTCCTGACGTGCCGGTCAAGGTGGAAGCCATCAGCCGCAAATCCAGAATTTATCACGCCGGTGCAGCGCGTCAGAGGATCGAGCGGGCAATATCCGAGACATTGGGCACCTCGATTTCATCCGAGGCAAACCTTCGGGTCTTGCTTCGAATCGAGAAAGACATCTGCACGATCTCGGTCGACAGTTCCGGCGAGCTGTTGCACAAACGCGGTCACAAGGAAGCCATTGCCAAGGCCCCAATGCGCGAAACAATGGCCGCCATGTTCCTGAGAGAGTGTGGCTACTCGGGCGATGAACCCGTACTGGACCCGATGTGCGGATCCGGTACCTTCGTGATCGAGGCCGCCGAGATCGCTCTAGGTCTGCGCCCTGGCCGCTCCCGCAGTTTTGCATTCGAGGACCTGGCGGGCTTTGACCCTGATCAGTGGCAGGAAATGCGGCAGGAAACGAAGACGGCGGAATGCGCGCTTACTTTCTACGGCTCGGATCGCAACTCGGGCGCGGTCGACGCGGCGACTGCCAATGCCGAAAGGGCGCAAGTCGCTGCTGTGACGCAGTTTCAACAGCGTTCCGTCAGTGACATAAAACCCCCCGAAGGTCCTGCGGGGCTGGTCATTGTGAACCCGCCCTACGGGGCGCGGATTGGTGACGAAAGACGCTTGCGTTCAGTCTATGGTGCGATGGGCAAGACCTTGATGAACCGGTTCCGGGGATGGCGGGTCGGCGTGATCACCAGCGCTCCGGGGCTTGCCCGGGCCACACGTCTGCCTTTGCTGTCGCCAGGACCGGTCGTCGACCATGGTGGAACCAAAATTCGTCTGTACAAAACAGATCCCTTGCCGTGATTGCCTGGGACGCTTCACAACCAATTCATGACGATGGCTGCGCGGGCGAGAGCGGACAAGAAAACCACAGGGTTTCCGCCGCAAAGGGGGGCGATTCCCTTGTTTCTCAACGTGCCTGTGAACCTCTCGACATCTTGGCACCAGTGCAATCGTGACCTGTCCGGCAGGGGCGAACAGGTTGGCGGACACCCTTGCGCGCTGGTCAACCAGAAGAACGCAGACAAGCAACCGCTCGATTTTTTCGAGTCGTGATGACCTGCTCAAATTACCGGGTTCCGACCTTATCGGTGCGCCGCCCTTTTTTGGTTGTTGCGTTCGAAAGATTCGGGTGATCGAAATACAGAATCCTCTTGCGCATCAGACACGCCGCGTATAGATCACCCGCCACGGTCGGAGTGTAGCTCAGCCTGGTAGAGCACTGTCTTCGGGAGGCAGGGGTCGGAGGTTCGAATCCTCTCACTCCGACCAATAAAACAAGGCATCCAAGGGCGCCTTTGTTGTTTTTGAGACAGTGACCCGAGGTTCATTGAACCTGAGCGCTAGTCGAATTCCAGCGCGTTGGCCGCTTTACGTAGGTGCTCTGGACTGTATCGCGCGTAGACGGATGCGGTGATCCGTGAGTCTCAATGACCGAAAAACTGTGCAATCTCCTCCATCGAGATACCTGCCTCAGCCAACCCGGGGACCACATCTGCGATCCCACCTGTGGCTCGGCTTCGCTGCTGATGAAATGTGGCAAGCTGATCCGTGACAAGGGTGGCAAGGGCTATGCGCTGTTTGGACAAGAGGCCATCGGCTCTACTTGGGCGCTGGCCAAAATGAACCTCTTCCTGCACGGGGAAGTGAACCACCAGGTCGAATGGGGCGACACCACCTTGCGCTACGCATAGCAGGCTACCACGAGTTTGCTCGCAACAACGGCCCAGTGCCGTTCATTGCCGATGACATCATGGAAAGCTTCGACGACGACCGCACCGCCGAGGCCTTCGGCCTGCTAGCTGAGATGAGCAAAAGCGGCCAGGTGATCTACCTGACTCATCACGCGCATCTTTGCGACATCGCGAAAAATTCATGCCCATCTGTGTTTATTCACGAATTACAGAGCTAAAAGCGTGGTGTTCAACATCTTTACTTTTTGTTGAACATACGCTATGTTCAACAAAATTAAAATCCGTTGAGCACAGTGGAAGCCAAGATGTTCACGCGCCATTCATCCATAGCACATGCCGCTTATCACGATCTCCTGCGTTCACTGCGGGACGATGCTGTTTCGGACATCCGAGGCACCCCCACACGAGTCGAACGCAACAACAGGACTTACTGGTATGACACCTACCGGGTCGGTTCCGATGTCAAAAAGCACTACTTGGGAGAGGATTGTGAGGAACTGCGCGGTAGGCTGGAACAGCACAAAACTTTGAAAGCCCAACAGGAAGACCGCCGCCGCAACCGGGCGCGCCTCGTGCGGCTCCTAAGAGCAGAAGGTTTTCTGGGTCTGGACGCTGCCACGGGCAGCCTGCTCTCTGCGATGGCAACGTCCGGCGTATTTCGTCTAGGCGGCACCATAGTGGGGACGCACGCCTTCCGCCTTTACGAAGGTGAATTGGGTGTGCGTTTCGACATGGATATGACCGCTCACACGGATGACATCGACATCGCCAGCTTTTCCAGGTTGTCGCTGGTGCTGGAGGACACTGCATCACCATCGCTGGAAGATGTGTTCCGCGATTTCGACTTCATGGCGCAGCCCAGTCTCACGGCCGGACGCACCTGGCGTTGGAAACAGACACGAGGCGACACGCTGATAGAATTCCTCACTCCATCATTTGGTGAGGATGAGGATGTGCGCGAACTGCCCGCTTTGGGAGTGGATGCGCAAGGATTGCACCATCTGAACTACCTCATCGCGGAGCCAATCAACGCTGCTGTAACCTACCGGAGTGGCGTTTTGGTGCAAATCCCGCAGCCAGAACGCTATGCCATCCACAAGTTGATCGTCGCGGACCGTCGCCGTCCCGGTGAAAATGCCCTCAAAGCAGAAAAGGACAGACGACAGGCCGCGTTTCTAGTCGAGGTGCTTGCTCAGGATCGGCCGGATGAATTGAATGACGCCTACGAAGATGCACTCTCTCGTGGCCCCAAGTGGCGTTCTAGGATTGAGGCCAGCCTAGACCGCATGCCGAAAACGCAGCGGCTGTTACAGGAACTGCAGGATAAACGCGCATGTAGACAGTGCTCTCAGGTTCAATGAACCTGCCGAACCTGAACTTGGCTGGTTTGATTGGCGACAACGCCTGGAAAACAGGGCTCCTTTGACTAAAAATCAATAACTTGGCCACCTGCACCGATCTTCGGGAGGCAGGGGGCGGAGGTTCGAATCCTCTCACTCCGACCAATAAAACAAGGCGCCCAAGGGCGCTTTTTTGCTTTCAGCGTATTTCACGCAACGATTTCCGCAACGTTTCGCGGGTTGTTTTTGCTCAGTTCATCCCAACCGGCAGAAATCTACCACAGCAGGGGACCCTGATATCTTCTAGCCCTTAGTAACCGCAGCTTTCTTGGGCGCAACCAGGCTTTAGGAACGGTAGAAATTCTACGGGGTCTCGCGCAAGATCGCAGAAAAGGCAGTGGCGTTTTCCAGGGTCATGCCGCGCATGCCCAAGCTAAAAAAATCGCCGAAGGCGACGGACGGAAGATCCAGCAGGTTTGGATCGAGGAAGAGACCCAGACAATAAAAAACACCAACTTTGTCGTACATTCAGTGTTCCAACCCTTTGCCGTCCACGAAGGCAACCTCATCACGAAGCTACAACAGGGCTTTGGCGCGGCCACGGCGGAACGGATTGTCGACACACTGCGCAGCCAGAGCTCCGAAATTCGGCCGGTGGTGCCTCCTCAATGCGTTATCACGAACGCTCAGCGTTCAAGTGTTCGATTCTAGTCGAATGCTTTTGAGGGATTTTTGCATGGCAACAATAAGCGCATCTCGCTCGGCCGCGAGTGTCTGCGGGGATCGACCGTTTGCTTCTTCGTTTATGCCCTGAACCAAAGTTTCGATAACGTCGTCGTTCAAGTGTGGCTGACCCAACCCGTCCCACCATCCGTTAAACGTATCCCGGAAGTGTTCGCAAAAGGCGCGCAGACCGCCCTCTCCCGCGCCTAGATTGAACAACATCGTCGGCCCCATGGCCGCCCATCGCAGACCGGGGCCCGCCCACATGGCCTTGTCAATGTCTTCGACCGAAGCAACGCCCTCGACAGCCATATGGACCGCTTCGCGCCAGACGGCTGCCTGAAGGCGGTTCGCCACATGGCCAGGCAAGCCTTTCCTGATGCGGATCGTGACCTTGCCTATGTCGTGATAAAACGCTTCGGCTCGTTCGAGAACGCCATCACCTGTTTGCGCGTTTGCAGTGAGCTCCACCAACGGGATAAGATGTGGCGGGTTGAACGGGTGTCCGAGGATGAAAGGCGCAGGATCTTGCCAGCCAGCTTGTAAAGCCTCCAGCGTCATGCCTGATGTGGAACTGGAAACGATCGCATCCTCGCTCAGGGCTGGTTCGACTTCAGAATAGAGTGCGTGTTTGATCGCTTCTCTTTCTGGAACATTCTCCTGCACGAAGTCTGCACCATCGACCGCAGATGCTGCTGTTTCTGCAAACGCCAATGCGTTCGGAGTGGCTCTGTCGGTCAGGCCGAGTTCTTCAAGCGTGGGCCAAGCTGTTTCAATGAAAGCGCGGGTTTGCTCTTCAGAGTTTGGTGCCGGGTCGTAAACAGTAACTGATCGACCAGCCGCGAGAAACAGCGCAGCCCAGCTTGCACCAATAACGCCGGCACCAAGAATTGCAGTATGTGAGATATCCGACATCAGAACACTCCGGGGTTGAGTGGCGACGCGGCCGTCATGCCGCCGTCGACGGTAAAGAACTGACCCGTTGCGAAGCTTGCCTCGTCAGAGGCGAGCCAGACAGCCATGGATGCAATGTCATCCGGCTCGCCAAACCGACGAACGGGATGACGGGCCAGTGCGTCTTGCCTTGCCGCGACAGGATCCTTTGCAAGTTCGAACGCGGCCTCAAGCATGCCGGTATTGATCCATCCCGGACAAATCGCATTGCACCGCAGGCTTGGGCCATGATCCACGGCGATAGATCGCGTGAGCCCATGCACGAAAGCTTTGGAAGCATTGTAGAGAGCCATCGAAGGGTCCGCGACCTTGCCAGAGATTGAGCCGATATTGATGATGCTCCCGCCGGATTTCATAGTCGGAATAAAGGCACGGCAGCAGTTGAACACCCCTCGACAGTTGGCGCCGATCACTAGATCCCAATCCGCGTCGGTGCTTTCCGTCACTGACTTTTCCACCTGGACCCCGGCATTGTTGACGAGAATGTCCAACGCACCCACAGCCCCGGCTACCATTTGGACGTTCACCGGATCACTGACGTCCAGATCGTGCCATTCACAGGGCAGGCCGTCAGGGGCTCCACCCCGCCCGCAGGTCACCACCTCGGCGCCTTCCTTCAGGAAAGCACCGACGATGGCGCGTCCAATTCCCTGGCGCCCGCCAGTAACAAACGCTTTTTTTCCTGCAAGCCGCATCAGTGCGCCACCATCACATGACGGATCGACGTATATGCGTCGAGCGCATAGATGCTCATATCACAGCCCGTGCCGGAGCCTTTCATCGCGGCCCAAGGCATTTCAGGTGTGCCGACACCATGCGTATTGACCCATGTGAACCCGTAGCGCAGGCGAGATGTAATCGACATTGCCCGTCCCACGTCGGTCGTCCAGACCGAGGATGCCAGTCCGTATCGACCTGCATTCGCCACCTTTACGGCATGATCCGCGTCCGAGAAACGGGAAAGCGTCACAACGGGCCCAAAGACCTCATCCGTTGCGATCTCTGCTGAATTATCGACGTTTGCTAACACCGTCGGTTGGTAGAAGAACCCGTTTCCATCTCCGCTTGCGCCACCTGTGACGATCTCGCATCCAGGACGTGCGCGGTCGACAAAGGCGGAAACGCGGTCGCGCTGAGCTGCGGAAACCATCGGACCCATTTCGGTGCCTTCAGCCTTGGGCGCGCCAACTTTTATTTCTTTTACTTGCGCTTCGACCATGGCCGCGAATTTTTCATACACACTGTCCTGGACCAGGATCCGGCACGGTTGCGCACAATCCTGCCCGGCATTGAAAAAGCTCCCATAGCGGATCGTTTCAGCCACAGCGTCCAGGTCGGCATCATCAAAAACAATGACGGGGGCCTTGCCACCCAGTTCCAGATGCACATGGCGGATTTGCTCGCTGGCGGCGCGCATAGCGGCCATGCCAGTGGCCGGGGACCCCGTGACAGTGATTGCTTCCATTTGAGGGCTGTTGATCAATTGATCCCCAATCGTGGGACCACGCCCGTGAATCACATTCAGCACCCCTTTGGGCAAGACGTCCTGCAAAAGTTCAGCAAGGCGCAGCGTGGACAAAGGTGTGATCTCGGAAGGCTTCAGAACAACTGTACAACCGGCTGCAAGAGGGGCTGCAAGTTTCCAGGCGGCCATCATCAACGGATAATTCCAAGGGGCAATCGCCGCCACGGGGCCAACAGGGTCGCGGCGGATCATGCTTGTGTGGCCTGCGACATACTCGCCCGCGGCCGATCCCGTCATGGTCCGGGCCGCCCCTGCAAAGAAGCGGAATGTGTCGATGGTAAGAGGGAACTCATCATCGCGTGCCGATGGCCAGGGTTTGCCGACATCAAGGCTTTCAAGCTCCGCCAACTCATCCTGATTGGCTTCGATAATATCGGCGATTTGCATCAGCAGCGCGGCCCGTTCGGCCGGCGGGACATGTCGGAAGGTTTCGAACGCCTCTTCAGATGACCTTACTGCGGCCTCTACCTGGTCCGAACTTGCCTCTGCGACCTGACCAATCTTCTCTCCAGTCGCAGGATTCAAAATGGCCAGGGCCTCACCCTCCCCTTCCACCATCTCCCCATCGATAAGCAATTTGCCTTGCATGCCCGTTCCCTTCTATCAGAAATTCACCCGGTCCGCGCCCTTGAGCGCGAGCCGCTCTCTGGCTTCGGCAGGTGTTGCAACCTCAAGCCCGAGGTTTTCCACGATGTCTCGAATTTTCCGGACCTGCTGGGCATTGGATGTCGCCAGTTCGCCCTTGCCGATGAACAGGCTGTCTTCGAGCCCCACTCGAAGGTTGCCCCCCAACAGGGTCGCCTGAGTCGCAAATGGCATCTGATGGCGCCCCGCAGCCAGCACCGACCATTCGTAATTCTCCGGCCCGAACAGCCGGTCGGCTATGGTGTGCATATGCATCAGGTTGTCGAGATCAGCGCCCACACCGCCCAGGATTCCGAACACCATCTGAATAAAAAACGGTGGCTTGATCAGACCCTGATCAACGAACCATTTTACATTGTAGAGATGACCAAGATCGTAGCACTCGAATTCGAACCGTGTGCCATGTTCACCCCCAAGCTTTTCGATGGCGTAGCGAATTGTCCCGAACGTGTTGGGAAAGATGAAATCCTCGGTCATTTCGAGGAAAGGGCGTTCCCAATCATGCTGAAACTCGGTGTATTTCTGAAGCATCGGGAAGATTCCGAAATTCAGCGACCCCACATTGAGGGATGCCATTTCGGGGCTTGTTGTCGTGGCCGCCAACATGCGTTCGTCCATGGACATGCCAAGCCCACCGCCGGTTGAAACGTTGATCACGGCATCTGTGGATTGTTTGATGACAGGCATAAATTGCTGGAACAATTCTGGCCTGGGATCGGGTTTGCCGGTCTCGGGATGGCGGGCATGCAAATGGATAATGGAGGCACCGGCCTCGGCGGCTTCTATACTGGCCGTTGCGATTTCGGTTGGCGTAATGGGCAGATGAGGGCTCATTGTCGGGGTGTGGATGCCCCCGGTCGGTGCGCATGTGATGATTACGGATTTTGGCATTCCGGGGCCTCCTGCGAAACAACACGGCGCAAATGGTAACGCACCTCTTTGGGTCGGTAGATCAGGTGAACCTCGGGGGTTTCACCAAGCGCATAGCGTGGCAGTAAAGCACCCTTGTCGGCGACCTTCCTGGGGTTGACGGCGCATTTCATAGCCGCATCTGCTGGACTTGAGCGCTAAGGCCTCCATCCAGCACCCAAAGCTGTCCGCTTGCATATCGGGCCTCATCGCTGGCGAGCCAGTTCACAAGGTTTGCGATATCGTCTGGCGTTCCATAAGTGCGCATAGGGTGCACATCGCGCACAGCTTGCTGAAGCTGGTCAATCGTCTTGCCGCCGCCACCCGAGCCGTCGCCGGTGAAAAAGCTTTGAAGCATTGGTGTGTCGATGTAGCCAGGGCAAATCGCGTTGACCCGGATGCCTTCGGGCCCGTGATCGCAGGCCATCGCGCGGGTCAGGGCATGAACCGCACCTTTCGTTGCACAATATGCCGCCAGTCCCGGATCTGCGATGAAACCGTCATATGATCCGAAGTTAATGACAGAGGCAGAACTGCCGCTCTTTGCCGCCTTGCGCATCAAAGGTAGCGCATATTTGGACGTCAGGAATGTGCCTGTCACGTTCACCGCAAACGAGCGGTTCCATTCTTCAAGGCTTGTATCCTCAATTGTTTTTTCGATCTCGATGCCCGCAGCGTTCACGAGAATATCGAGTTTGCCGTGCTCAGTCTTTATCCTCTCCATAGCTGCAATGGCCTCGGGTTCTGAGGTGACATCAAGTCGGAGAAAATGGCTATCGGCCCCTGCTGGGTTGGACACGGATCCGCTTTCACTGAGATCGGCTGCGTAGACAACGGCCCCTTCTCGGGTCAGCCGATCCACGATCGCACGGCCGATGCCGCCCCGTCCGCCCGTCACAAGGGCCACCTTGCCGTCTTGAATATCCATCAGTTTGTTTCCCCCATCGGTGGAAAGCGGTAGCGCGCGGCTGCCGCAGTCCAATCCATGTGATTGCGAACATATTCCTGACTGGCGTCGCGCGGCGGGTTGTAATCCCATGGCTCGCTTGCCCCGGCCTCCATCGCGGCATGAAGCGCGCGCCTCGATTTCTGGGTGCGCATAACATCAGCCCGGAGCCTTTCGCTGTCCCATCTCTCAGCGACTTCGCATGCAAAGGCAGCGGCTGCATGACTGTAGGCCGGGTCATCCGCCAAGTTGACACGCTCATCCGGGTCCCGAGACAGGTCATAGAGCTGCGGTGGATCCACATCGCAGTGAATATACTTCAGTGTCCCGCGCCGGATCATGAAGACAGGCCAAGGTGTCATCTCTGCGCAGTATTCGCCGATGGCAATGTCCTCTGGTGCATCCTCCCCACGCGCCAAAGGCATCAGGGACCGACCGTCAACAGGCTCGCCCAGCATGTCGGGTGTCCCTCCGGCGACCTCCAGGAAGGTCGGAAGCAGGTCTACGAGAGAGCACGCGTGAGGCGCCGCGCCTTCGGCCACATCCGGGCCTGCGAAGATTAAGGGCACACGGGCAGAGTGTTCGAAGAACGTCATCTTGTACCAAAGACCCCGTTCACCCAGCATGTCTCCATGATCCGCGGTCACAATGATCAATGTGTTGTCAATCTGACCCGTATTTTCCAGCGCCTTGACGATTGCGCCGACTTTACTGTCGAAATAGCTCACATTTGCCAGATAGGCGCGACGTGCGCGGCGGATTTCTTCAACCGAAAGCGGCACAGTGGAGGCTTCGATCCCATCCATCACACGGCGTGAGAACGGGTCGTGCTCTTCCAGAGAGAGGCCTTGCGGCAAGTCGATTTCATAATCGGCGTAGAGGTCCCAGAATTCAGGCTTCGCCACATATGGATCGTGAGGATGGATGAAACTCGCCACCAAGCAGAACGGAGAGACGTCGCCGGCTGCGTGATCCCGTCCGCGCTCGATCAGCCACCGGCGCGCTGCGAACTCGACCTCGTCATCGTAATCCGTTTGGAATGTCGCGATTGCCACACCGCTTTCCTTGACGGTCTGTATGTTGTGGTACCACTTGTCGATCCGCTCATCATGGGCTTCCCAGTCCGGCGTCCAAGCGAAATCGGCGGGATAGATATCGGTCGTAATCCGATCTTGAAACCCATGCATCTGGTCAGGTCCGACGAAGTGCATCTTGCCTGACAGGCACGTGCGATATCCCAGAGCCTTGAGGTAGTGTGCAAAGGTAGGCACGCTTGCACGGAATTCCGACGCGTTGTCATAAGCCGCAATTCGGCTGACATATTGCCCGGACATGAAAGCAAATCGCGACGGCGCACAGAGCGGCGAGTTGCAATAAGCGGCGTCAAATCGCATCCCACGTGCCGCGAGTTTGTCCATGTGCGGGGTTTTGGCGCCCTTGTGCCCATAAGCACCAATGAAATGTGGTGCCAACTGATCGGCCATCACCACAACAATATTCGGCTGCGTCATGGAGCGGCCTTTGCGTAAGCATCAAGTACCAGACCGTGGAAGTGATGAACGGCATGTTCGGATTTGCCGGATCCTGAAGGGTCCGACACGATTCGACCTTGCGTAAAGGCCGGCGTTTTCATTCCTCGCTGTACACTTTCGACCAGATTGATGTCTTCAACCTGAAGCACTTCATCCAGATAGCGCATCGCGTCGATTTCCATCGGATCAGGCTCGGGCGTCTCAAGAAAAAAGTCATAGGTCTCCAACGTGCGATCTGGTCCGACCGGAATGACATTTAACACGATCATGCTGGACCGGCCCGGGTATCGCATCAGACAAGTTGTGGGCCAAAGCCACCAGACCGCATGGGTCTTTACAGTCGCGTTGGAGACGTCGTAGGCGGAATTGGCGTTCTGCCCCGCCTCTGCCATGTGGCTGGAATAAATACCGTAGGTCGTGACCTTGTACGTGTCCATGTCCACAAGATCACAAAAGTCCTTGTGGGCGGTCGGGCAATGGTAGCATTCAAGGAAATTGTCGACGACATTCTTCCAGTTCGACTTGATATCGTATGTCAGTCTTTTCCCGAAGGTAAGTTGTTCGATATCAGGGGCCCAGTGGCGGATTTCGGTCTCCAGATTGCCGGATTGATCCGACAGCGAGGCAGCTTGCGTGTCGAGGTTGACGAAAACGAAACCGGCAAATTCTTCCACTTGAACAGCATCCAGGCAGATATCGCGTGGCGTGAAGGCCTCCAGGTGGTCTGTTTCAGGTGCGCGGACAAGTTTACCGTCAAGCTTGTAGACCCAAGCATGGTAGGGACACATGATACGGGTCGTCTCGCCTTCGCCACTCAACAGCTCATGGGCGCGGTGTTTGCAGACGTTGTAGAAGGCGTGCAAGACCCCTTCCCTATCCCTGACGACAGCGATTGGGTGCCCCGCGATATGTGTGGCGACGTATGACCCCGGCGTACGCAGCTTTTCGACGTGACAAACCCATTGCCAAGACTTGGCAAGGATCTCCGTACGGTCGACCTCAAACCAGTTTGCGTCAATGTAAGCCTCTTTGCGCAACGAAAGCGCACGATTTGGATCTGGGTCGAAGCCAGACTTTATTGCTTCGAACGCGTTTTGATCTGGAAACTGCGTCATGGCTGTCCTCACGACTGGAATCAGGAACTCACTGCACCAGCATTTCGCGGATCAAACCACAAGACTTACCATGAATCGCCGACTACTTAACTTTTTTCGCCTTAGGCTTTGGTGCGCGGTGCATTGGCCATGCTCGGAACTCGAATGGAATGCGTCCCTGCACACGATCCTTGCTCGGCGGGAGACCGAAGCGGTCCTTGTAGGCCCGACTAAAGTGGACCTGGCTTGAAAATCCGCTCGCAAAGGCAATCTCCGACATGGTCAGGTCAGTTTGAGTCACCAGGCCGCGGGCCCGGTCGAGGCGGATATCGCGGTAGTAAAGTGCTGGTGTTTTTCGCACGCATTGCGCAAAGAGCCGATCAAGTTGCCTATGTGATAACCCGACATGCCTGCAAACATCCGCAATGGAGAGTGGCGTTTCAAGGTTTGCCTCCATGACACGAATTGCGGCACGCACATTTGTTGGAACGGAGTTGCCCAAAGGCTCGGTATTCTCGGGGTACTGCAATGCCCCGTGGGCGCGTATCGGGGGGGCAAACACATAGCGTGCAGCGGCATTTGCAAGAGCGCTACCATGAGACTGCTGGATCAGATGCAGGGCAAGATCGAGCGAAGCCGCACCCCCACTGCAAGTCACACGACGGCGATCAATAACCCAAAGCGCTTCACTGATGCCCGTCTTGGGGAACAATTCTTGAAACGCATCTATATGTTCGTAATGAACTGTTGCCGTATAGTTTTCCAGCAACCCGGCATGGGCCAGAATAAAGGCACCTGTATCTAGCCCGCCCAAGATTGCCTGACGTTTCGCGGCATTTCTGAGGTTCGCGCGCAATGCTGCAGAAACATGGCGCTCCGGCTCCCAACTTGACGAGACGAAAAGCATGTCCGCTTTGTTCATTCCCGCCTCCGAGAACCTGGCAGTGTTGACTTCAACGCCATTGCTGGCCGTCACCATTCCGCCCGCCTCGGACACAAGTTGCCATCGGAACAGTGTTGTTCCCTCGAGATAGTTGGCGGCACGAAAGGGATCGATAAATGACATCGTGGCCGCCAGGTTGAAAAATGGTGTTACAGCGATTCTCAGTTCGGTTGTTCTGTCCGGCCCGCCGCCCTCGACCATGTCGCCAACTCCCTTCTGTTCATTCTCAACGGTAGACAGTGCGGCCAGACAAGTAAAATTGACGACCAACTCAAGGCTGAATCAGGCGCGAAGCGCAACGTGCATTGCAGCGACACAAGCTTATCTTTCGCCTCGAACTGCGACGAAGGATCTTCCATTTTCGGCTGTCTGACTTCAGCACCCACCTGGTAGATTTGGGTATCTGTGTAACGGAGGAGTTCGAGTTCATTGAACCTATTAGCAAGCTAAGACGAACAAGAAATCCGGAACTTAGAAAGACGCAAATTTAAAAGCTGGTCAGGAACATCAAACGCAAGACCCGCAAACATTACTGGGCCGAATAGAATGTCGGCAATGTCCCGGTCGGTCTGCGCGATGAGGATAGCATTGCGGCGCTGTGTCTCCGCGAGGGCATAACCGAAAGCTTTTTTATTCTGGTCGAAGGAGTTCCCGGAAGCCGGGAGAGCCCGTCTTGCGGGCGACACCGCTCGGCAGGTGACCTCCCCTGAGACCTCGGGCTGAGATCACGTCATGGTCGCACACGAGCCAAGGCTGCTCAGCGAAAACGGCTCGACATACGCCGCGGGTGATCTGGCGAACTGTCTCGGATCACGTTGGCGATGCGCCACACCACCCACAAACCCCACTCCAGTTCGAGCGTTGGTACCAAACCTTGAAGAACTGGGTTCTCTTGGAAATTTACTTCTTACCCAAAGGTTTTGAGCGACAGATCGGCACCTTTGTCGATCACAACAACAACTACTGTTACCCGGAGAGCCCGGCCAACTTGACACCCGCCGACGTCTATCATGGCCGAGACGCCAAAATCCTGAACATAAGAGTGGAGATCAAGAAGCAAACAATCAGAAACCGTAGGTTTCAGAACAAAGCCGCTGCCACTTTTACTTAAACGTAAACCGAACCAGAGCCTGCGTTACAAAGAGACCAACGCCAAAAAAACTCTGAAAACGGGCGATCGAGATCCATTTCGCATTACTTGTGCCAAAGAACAGCGCACAGCTCACTTTCAATCGGTGACCTGCCCCGCGCCGATTATTGTTCCGAGAACAAATTGTGTCGCGGGATCAATTTCGCCCCTCACGATAAGCGCTTGAAATTGGTGATTCAGGGCGGTCTCGCCCCAGTTCCGCATGGCAACTGCGATCCGCGGCGCTAGATTACGGTCCTTTTCGAGTTCACTCGCGAAAATGCCAATAATCTGAGCGCGAAGTTCAGGCAAAACCGTGCCGCCTTCGGTCAAAGCCCGGATCAGGGATTGCTTTTCGGGCGGTTGCCAGCCGGGGCGCTGCAGTGCTCGCTCAATCGCAGTAACTGCAAGGGCGCCGTCGATTTCGATACCTGCGAGAGCCCATTCATAAAGGTTTTGACCATTGCTTTTCAAAACCTGTTCAAATCGCGAACGCACAACAGAGGCTGCCTGTTCATCAGATTGCAAGCCAAGCAGACGCACCGCGACGGGTATGTAACTGATCCTGTTTAGACTACGAAATTCTTGCAGGAGCTGCTCAGTAGGCATCGTGTTCCGAAGTGGATGAACAAATTCATATGGGGCACGGTAGATTTCAACCATAGCGATGTTTCTCAGCACATGATCTTCGTGGCTTAGATAGCCCGCAAAGAACATAACACGCTCCGAGCCGTCATTGTCGCCGTACGCCCACGATCCTCCAACAGCTATTAAATCCTCAACAAACCGAGATCTGTCTGGCGTCATCATGAATAGGCGCTTCCAGCTTCGTGAAATGCTACGCCCTGCACCATCCTTGTCGGTTGCGCCATAGGTGAAGAGAACCGTCTTTTCTGGATTGGACCGGAAAGCTGCGCGGGTCTTGCTGTCGATCAGAAACGGTATTTCCGGCAGCGTTGAGATTTTCTGTTCTGTCCCTCTCAGAATGTGAACCGGAGAAAACCGGAACGGGTTGTCCGGTGTGGGACCAGCCAGAACGATAATGTCCGCGGAAATAATGTGATCAGCCGACGAAGCCTCAGGCAAAGTCACGCAGACTGAGCAAGCTTGCAAAGGTCTAAAGGTCACCAAAAAGGTGGCCAGAATACAAAGCAGTAAGAGAAGTTTCATTAGAAAACGCATAAGATACTGATGTTATTTAGTTTATGTGTTCCTTTTTACCTGTCGGCACTTGAGTTGGCACAATAATCTGTAACTCAACTTAGTTTAGAATGCGAATCTTCGACAGTGACTAAGCTCAGAACCCCGTGACGCGCTTGACCAGACAGAAAAGCAAAGACCAGACATTCCAGAACCGCCGCGTTCTGCATAAACACAGCGCGCTGCAGATTGAAGTTTCAGCGAGCTTTACCCTCTTAAACCAATCAAGCGATCGTGGTCCTAGTCATACGATGAAAGACATTGCCAGCAACAGTCTAAGGGGTCTTTTAGCGATCGCAAAACGCACCTGGGACTCCGGCCTCGATCAGTCGGCCAAGTAAACCGTTTCACCGGTTTCAATTGCCTGTTGCGCCGCTTGCCCCATCCTGACAGCCCAGAGGCCGTCCTTCAAACTCACATCCGGCTTCGCCTTTTCGCCACGAAGTACGGACAGGAACCCTTTGTGCTGATAGTAGGTCGACCCATTGTGATCCCCAGCCGCCAAAAGGGTGGCGTCCACCGGAACGTCCATTGATACCGGACCTTTGGGATTGCGCGGGCTCAGGATCACCTGCGGCAGCGGCGGAGTTCCCAAGTGATCGGGCCAGAATCGTCCGGGTCCAGGAACAAACGCCTCGATCTTGGCGTCCGGTCCGACGGCCGATATTTCTTCTTGATAGCGTGAGCCTTCGGCAAACATGCAAAGTTCCAACATCGCGCGCGCACCCGAAGCAAAGTCGACCAGAACAAAGCCATGATCCAGAATATCCGGGGTTTGACCGTCGTAACTTTCGTGCAGATGGTTCACCGCCTGCCCGCCGCTTGCCGTGATGCGCATCGGATCGGATTGCAATATCAGACGCATCAGGTCGAAGAAGTGGCAGCATTTCTCGACGAAAGTACCGCCAGTATTTCGGTTGAACCGGTTCCAGTGGCCGACCTTGTCGAGGAAGGGAAAACGATGCTCGCGGATCGACAGCATTTTCACCCCACCTGTCGCCTCGGCCTTACCGATCAAAGCAGCGATAGGGGGCATGTACCGGTATTCCATCGCGACCCAAATCGGGCAGGGGTAGTCGCGCTGCAACTGCTCGAGCCGGGGCACGTCTTGCGGGTCGGTGAACAATGGTTTTTCTACCAGAAGCGGCAGAGGACGTGTCTCAGCGATTTCGCAGATCTGGTCCACATGAAGATGGTTCGGGCTGACAATGACGACGCAGTCCAGTTCCTCTACCGCCAGTAGCTCTTGCACGGAACCTACCATGGTTGCAGTTGGCGCAATTGCCTTGGCGGCTTTTGCCATCTCCTGATTGGGTTCAAAGATCGCAGACACACTGGTACCTTCCAGCAATCCGATATTGTGCAGGTGCTCTTGCCCCATCATTCCGCATCCAATCAGCCCGTAATTGATGGTCCGGGTCATGTGCGATTCCTTTTACTTCAGACGTTGTACGTAGTTGGCCCGATCCGGGTCGAACCAAGTTTTTGAGAATTCGACGGGTTCGGCGCTTTCCGACCAGCTGAACCGCTCGATATAACCGACTGCTTGGCCGGCTGGCTTGGTGAAGTCAGAAGGCGTCCAGTCCGGTAGAGGCCGGACCGAAACCCTGTCTTCGGCTCTTGCGATCCAAAAGCCCAACTGGCGCTGATAGTAGCGATAGAGCGAGTCGGACAGCAGGCTCTGGTCGATTAGGCCCGCTGATTCGTCCAGCCAGATTTCTTCGACAGCGATGATTGTATCATTCAGGTAGCGCATCCGCCGGACACGCGAACCGGCGTCAGAAGCACCGAATTTCGGCAGATCGACCGGCTTTTTCAGATGGTCAACCGACAGGATATCCGCACGGGGCAGGCCGCCCCCTTTCGGCAGTTCCAGCCTGAACATTGCATAGACGCTGTTTTGCGTACCGGTCTCGCGTATGTAGTTGCCCGAGCCCTGGATACGCTCCAACATCCCCTTTTTTTCTAGCTCTGAGAGCGATTTTCGCAGCGTTCCAACCGAGACATTCAGCTCTGCGGCCATCTCGCGCTCGGGCGGCAATCGTTCACCGTCAATAAGACGACCAGCCGCGATGTCACGGATCAGAAGTTCCGCGATCTGAATATATACCGGCAGGGCATTGGGGTTTCGGTTGGATGCAGGCACGGCAGACGCTTCACTCGGTCGCAGGAAAAATTGATACACTATTGATCTACATCAAAGCGATTGCTACGCAAGAGGAAAGTCAAAGATGTACGGAGCGTGAATCAAATGAGCATCGTCCCCATCACATCCCCCGATCTGGATGCGGCCGAAGTTTCGTGGTTCGCTGCGCTGTGTTCCGATGATTACCAGTTCCTTGGCGTTCCCGACGGTGCCCTGCGGTCGAGTTGGGAGCATTGCTCGAATATTGTGAAAGAGGCCGAAGCGCAGGGTTTTCGCAACATCCTCTGCCCGTCCTCCTATCAGGTCGGTCAAGACACGCTGAGCTTTGTCGCTGGCTGCGCTCCGATCACCGACCGGATCAACCTGCTGGCCGCCGTACGCTGTGGCGAGATGCAACCGATCATGCTGGCCCGCACCATCGCAACGCTGGATCACATGCTGAAGGGGCGGTTGACGGTCAACATCATCTCATCCGACTTTCCCGGTGAGAAGGCCGACAGCGCGTTCCGCTATCAGCGCTCGCGCGAAGTGGTGGAGATTCTGAAACAAGCCTGGACGCAGGATGAGATCAATCATGCAGGCGAGGTCTATAACTTCTCGGGCCTGACCACCGACCCGGCCAAGCCATATCAGACCGGCGGGCCGCTGCTTTATTTCGGCGGCTATTCTCCCTCTGCTTTGGATCTGTGCGGCGAACATTGTGACGTCTACCTGATGTGGCCTGAAACCAAGGATCAACTGGCCGAACGGATGAAGGCCGTTCACGCCGTCGCTGAAAACTACGACCGCACGCTGGATTACGGGTTGCGTGTCCATATGATCGTTCGCGATACCGAGGCTGAGGCACAGGAATACGCGGACTACATCGTCTCGAAGCTGGACGACGAATACGGTCGCGCCATTCGCGAACGGGCGCTGGATTCGACCTCGCTGGGGGTGGCGCATCAGGCCAGGAACCGCGATCTGGCGGATGAATACGGCTATGTCGAACCCGGTCTCTGGACCGGTGTTGGCCGCGCGCGTTCGGGCTGTGGGGCGGCGCTGGTCGGGTCGACCGATCAGGTTATGTCGAAGATCGAGGAATACCAGAAGATGGGCATCCGCGCCTTCATCTTCTCGGGCTACCCGCATCTGGACGAAGCCCGCCATTTCGGCGCCCGCGTGTTGCCGAATCTGAAAACCTGTTCCCTTCCCGAAGCTTACGGAAGGGTTCCCAAAACGACCCCGGCCACACCGCTGGGCAACGGAGAACGCCGCTGATGCAACGTGTGAAACTATCTGACTCGCTGGAGATGAGCCGCCTTGTCTATGGCATGTGGCGGTTGGGCGATGACAGTGACACGTCCGCGGCCCATGTCGAGGCCAAGATTCAGACCTGTCTGGATCAGGGTATCACCACCTTCGATCAGGCCGACATCTATGGCGGCTACCAGGCCGAGGCCGTGCTGGGTGCCGCCCTGCGCGCCAATCCAAACCTGCGTCAGAAGATGGAGATCGTCACCAAATGCGACATCGTCGCGCCGGTTGGCCGTTACGCGGATGCGAAGGTAAAATACTACGACACCTCGCGCGCCCACATTCTGAAATCGGTCGAGACGTCGCTGTCGGAAATGGCGATTGACCACATCGATCTGCTGTTGATCCACCGCCCGGACCCCATGATGGACCACCATGAAACCGGAGCCGCCCTGGATGAGGTCGTCGCCAGTGGAAAGGTCGGTGCGGTGGGTGTGTCAAACTTCCGCCCGTGGGATTGGTCGTTGCTGCAATCGGCGATGAAAACGCAGTTGGTCACCAACCAGATCGAAATTTCTCTGGGTCAGATCAGCCCTTTCACCAACGGTGATCTGGCGTTTCACCAACAGCATGGCCATCCGTTGATGGCATGGTCGCCGCTGGGTGGAGGCCTGTTGATGGCCGGAAACCCGCCGGTTGGGGTCGTCGCCGATGAAATCGCAGCCGGGTTTGGCGTGGATCGCGCCGCCGTCGCAGTGGCGTTCCTGCTGGCCCACCCGGCCAACATCCTGCCGGTTCTGGGCACCAACAATCTGGACCGGATCAAACGCGCCTCGGACGCATTGAAAGTCAAACTGGATCGCGAAAGCTGGTTCCGCCTGTACGAGGCGGCACTGGGGCATGAGGTACCATGATGAACGCAATCTCAAAGGACATGACTCGCACCTTCATTCCACATAAGGACGACACACGTACCCTGCGCGACGCCTTCGGCCGCTTTGCAACAGGTGTCACCATCGTGACCTGCGACAGCGCGGACGGTCCGGTCTGCATCACCGCCAACAGCTTTTCGTCCCTGTCGCTTGACCCACCGCTGATCATGTGGGCCGGAGACCGCAACTCGCGTCGCTTCCCCTATTTCCACAAGGCCCGCCATTTCAGCGTGCATGTGCTGTCGTCGGACCAGGCCGAGCTGTGCTTCGGCTGCTCGAAAGACGCCTTTGCACTGCGGGACATCAGCCACGAGCGCTGTGAGAATGGGACGCCGGTGTTGGAGGACTGCCTTGCGCGGTTCGAATGCGAACAGCACGCGTATCACGATGCAGGCGATCACGTTATTGTGGTTGGAAAGGTTCTCAAGGCCAGCATGTCGGATGGAGACGCGCTGACCTTTTATGCCGGGAAACTCGGCCAATTCGCGAAAGTCTAAGCGCGATTTGATGACCGTGGGGGACACCCGCGGCTGACCAAGGGAGGATCCGCATGGGCGGACTGGCATCGGTGCTTGCACCGATTGCATTCGTGAACGAAACCGTGCTGCGTCTGGGCCGCGCGGTTGGTGTTGTTGCGATTGCGCTCATGGTGATCGCAATTCTGATCCAGGTGTTTTTCCGATACGTTCTGGGCAATGCGCTGCCTTGGCCGGACGAGGCCGCGCGGTTCTGCATGCTGTGGATGACCGGTCTTATGGCGCCCACCGCGTTTCGGCGCGGCGGTTTTGTAGCCATTGACATGCTGGAACGCCTCCTTCCCCGCATCATCGGCCAGACGCTGAATCTGTTCCTGCTTTTGATCGCGCTCGCCGTCCTGCTGGTCGCGGTCAATATCGGCTGGTCCGAGGTCACCGGCTTTGGCGGAAAATTCGCCACTGCCGCGCTGTATCTGCCCACCTCATTCGGGTTCGACGAATGGTATCGCATTCCGCGCAGTTGGATGATGACATCGCTGCTGGTGGGGATCATCCTGCTGATCTCGGTGAATATCGAGCTGATCCTGCGATCCTTCATCACTCTGCTGGGCGGCGGCCACCTGTTGCCTGAAATTCCTGATGCGGCAGTGGGGGCCGAATAAATGCTGATCTGGTTCCTGCCCACCTTCCTGATTTTCCTGCTGATCGGCCTGCCGGTCTTTTTCGCTTTGCTGGCGGCGCCCGGAATCCTGCTGTGGCTGAACGGCCAGACGAACGACATCACGTTGCTGTATCGCAATGTCTATAACGGTATGGACAGCTTCCCTCTGATGGCGATCCCCTTCTTCATGCTGGCCGGAGAGCTCATGAACCGAGGCGGCATCACCATCCGCCTTGTCGAGTTTTCGCAGGCCCTGATGGGTCATCTGCGCGGTGGTCTGGCGCATGTGAACGTGCTGAGTTCGATTCTGTTCGCGGGCCTCTCGGGGTCCGCAGTGGCGGACACCTCGGCGCTTGGGTCGATGCTGATCCCGGCGATGGAGAAACAGGGCTATACCCGCAAATTCGCCGCCGCGATCACGGCGGCGAGTTCGGTGATCGGGCCGATCATTCCGCCCTCGGGCATCATGATCATCTATGCCTATGTGATGGGCGAAAGCGTGGCCGCGTTGTTTCTGGCGGGGATCGTTCCGGGCGTGATGGTCGGTGTCGGTCTGATGCTGATGATCAAACTGATGGCCGACCGCTATGACTTCCCCGTCGCCAGCCGCAAATACACATGGCCCGAGCGGCGTCAGGCCAGTTTGAAGGCCTTTTTCCCATTGATGACACCGGTCATCATTCTGGGCGGTATTCTGGGTGGTATCTTCACACCGACCGAGGCTGCGGCAGTCGCCGTGGGCTATGCCTTCATCATCGGGTTCTTCATCCTGCGGACATTGACATGGAAAGAGGTCCCCGAGGTGCTCAGCAATGCAGGCATGACTTCAGCCGTTGTTCTGCTGCTGGTTGGTGCTGCGATGGCGTTCAAGACGGTCGTCAGCCTCAGCCATGCGCCGGAACAACTGGCCTCGCTGATCCTCAGCCTGTCGGAAAACCCGCTGATCCTTTTGTTCCTGATCAACCTGCTGCTGTTCATCGTTGGCATGTTCCTGGACGCAGGCCCTGCGATCATCATCCTTGGACCAATCCTTGGCCCGATCTTCACCAGCCTCGGCGTCGACCCGATCCATTTTGCCATCATCATGAGCGTCAACCTGACAGTAGGCCTCGCAACCCCGCCAATGGGTTTGGTGCTGTTCGTGGCCGCCGCCGTATCGCGCGAACGGGTTGAAACCATCGCCAAAGCGATCCTGCCGTTCCTGGCGGTCGAAATCATCGTGATTTTCCTGATCACCTACATACCCGCACTATCCATGACGATCCCGAGGATAACGGGATTTGCCAACTAACTGAGTTCCACAGGGAGGAAACGCATGCTCAGAGAATTCATCAAAACCGCAACGGTGGCCACATCGCTGGTGGCGGCGTCCACCATGGCCGCGACAGCCGCCGATTATACGCTGCGCGCAACCGCAAATTCGAACGAAAACGATGAGGATTATGACGGGCTGATCGTCTTCAAGAACTATGTCGAATCTGCCTCGAACGGCGCGATCGAGGTCGAACTGTTTATCGGGACACAGCTGTGTTCAAACGGTGCGGAATGCCTGCAGGGCGTTGCTGATGGCACCATCGACATCTACATCTCTACCTCGGGCGGTGCATCTGGCATCTTCCCTTACGTTCAGGTTCTCGACCTGCCATACCTGATGGCCGATGACCGCGTGGCCGAGCGTGTTTTGTCTGGTGATTTCACCCGCACAATGCGCGAAATGGCACTCGAGGATTCCGGCGGTGCGATCCGTCTGATGACGATCGGCAACACTGGCGGCTGGCGCAACTTTGCCAACACACAGCGCCGCATTGCCGAGCCTGCGGATATGGAGGGCCTGAAAATCCGCACCGTCGTCGCCGACCTGCCGCAGGAACTGGTCAAGGCGCTGGGTGCGTCGCCCACCCCGATCCCGTGGCCGGAACTGTTCACCAGCTTCCAGACCGGTGTCGTTGAAGGATCCAAGAACGGCATCACCGACATCATGGGCATGAAATTCCCGGATGCGGGCCTGCAATACGTAACGCTGGACGGACACGCCTACATGGGCGCATTGTGGTGGATGAACAACGCCAAGTTCCAGGAGATGCCCGAGGATCTGCGCCGCGTCGTGGTCGACGGGTTCTATGCCCTGCAACAGGCCACTTTCGCCTCCCCCAAGCGCAAGTCGATCCAAGCCTATGAGGATTTCGTGGCCGGTGGCGGAGACCTCTATGTGCTGACACCCGATCAGAAGGCTGCGTTCAAAGAGGCCGCAACGCCAGTCTATGATTGGTTCCAGTCCAACGTTGCGCGTGGCGATGAGATATTTGCTGCACTGACCGAGGCGGTCGCGGCGGCTGAGGCGGACGTCAACGCCGCTCGCGATGCGGATCTGAAGTGAACGGTTGGGCCGGGCTTTGCGGCCTGGCCCTCACCGAAACGGGTACATCCACCCTTTGTAGTCGTTGACCAGAACATGCGCCTTTTCGATCTGCTCCGGCGACATTTTCTTGACCACTTCCTCAAGGCTGATCGCCGCGTCGGGGTCGCCGCCAATGGCGCTGAGAGTGTACCACATATACGCACGCACCAGATCGGGCGCGGGCATGCCCAGACCCAATTCGTAATACCAGCCAACGCCCGACTGCGCCCCCGGATGCCCCTTCATCGAGGCCCGCAGATACCATTCAAAAGCCCGTTCGTAATCCTGCTCGACTCCCAAACCCAGCCCGTACATCACGCCGATCAACTCTTCAGCCTCGGCGTTGCCCGAGCGCGCGGCTGGAAGAAGTTCCTCGCGCGCGGCAGCAAACTGACCGGCTTCCATCAAATCGCGGGCTTGTTCCAGTTCAGCCAGAGCCGGAGACGCAAATACGCAAAGGGCAAGAACAAGCTGGCGCATGGGATGGTTGCCTTCTTCTGGGTCGGGGCCGCTGTGGCACAGGATTTGCCGCGCCCGCTGACCGATGATGACTTTATCCCCTTTGATATGGAACAGGCCGCCATCGGTCATCAACTGTTTTACGACCCGATCCTGTCAGGCAACCGCAACATCGCCTGCGCCCATTGTCACCACCCGGATTTCGGCACTTCGGACGGGTTGTCTCTGGGCATAGGAGAAGGGGGGAAGGGGTTGGGGCCGGACCGCACACCCGGCACCGGGGCCGACAGAATACTCAAACGCATCCCTCGCAACTCTCCGGGCCTGTGGAATCTTGGGGCCAAGGACATACACACCGTCTTTCACGACGGCAGGCTGAGCATTTCCGACGTCTACGGCAACGGCTTCAATTCCCCGGCGCAGGAGTGGCTGCCCGAAGGCCTGAACTCCCTGCTGGCGGCACAGGCTCTGTTCCCCCTGACCTCACAATTCGAGATGGCGGGCAATGTGGCTGAAAATGAAGTCACAGGCGCGGTGCATGATCGTATCGACAAGGGCTGGCCCATTCTGGCGAAACGCGTCCGCACCGATCTGCGCTATGGTCCGGCCATGGTCGCCGCCTTTGATGAGGTCGAGACGACCGAGGACATCACGATCACGCAAGTCGCCAACGCTCTGGCCGCTTTCATGGCGATCGAGTGGCGCAGCACCGACAGCCCGTTTGACCACTATCTTGCGGGCGACATGAATGCCCTTTCACCGGCGCAAATCGAGGGGATGAGGCTGTTCTACGGCAAAGCTCGCTGCTCCGCCTGCCACACCGGTCCGCTCATGTCAGATCAGACGTTCCATGCATTGGGTTTGCCACCCTTTGGGCCGGGTCGCACCCGGCAGTGGGATCCCTTCGTCCGGGATGTGGGCCGCATGGGTGAAAGCGACCGCCTTGAGGATGCCTACAGGTTCCGCACCCCGATGCTCCGTAACGTTGCCCTGACCGCACCGTACGGTCACAATGGCGCCTTCCCTGATCTTGAAAGCGTCATTCGCCATCATTTGGATCCGCAGACCAGCCTGAACAAATGGACCCCTCAAATGGCTGCCTTACCCGAGGTGCCATGGTTGCAAAAAACGGATTTCCTAGTTTGGCAGGACCAATATGAAATGGCACGTCAACGCAAGAAAATTGATATCGATCCGATCCAACTCACGGAATTAGAAATAGAAAACCTGATTGCTTTTCTGAATTCGTTGACAGGTCGCAGCGTGGACTCGCCGATATTCGGTGTGCCGAAAGGGTTTACTCCTTAGCCATCCCTCACATCAATTAGGTCATGTTGACTAATGGCTGAGCCAGAGACGGGTTGATGCGAAATCGACGAAGCAGAAGAGCTTTCGGCGGGCACGTCGCAGCGTGTTGCAACTCAGCTGGCATTCTTCAACTTGTAGAAGCATTTCTCGGCTGGATAGCCTCATCTGGCCCCGCCCATCTCTGAAACTTATCAATCGCCTGCAAACACATACTCTCTGCAATCTTCGTGGGTATTCTCAATTTGGCAACTGCTTTATTTCACTTCTTGGCCAGAAGACCACAATCAGGCAAACGAAGCTTTGATTGGTCCAAGCGGACCAATGCGGTTTGGCACCCCCCAACTTTATCGGGAGCGTGCTAAAGCGCTGACAACTCTCTCTACACAATCCAAATCAAGAAAAGCCAGCGCCTCGAAACGCGATGGCAAAGTTCTGGTGTTCAAAGTTGCAGTTTTAGCAGGTTAAATTGCAGGCTGTTTCTGGTTTTCACAGCTGATGCACCAAGCAATTGAGACCCAAAGTCGAATAAATTCATCCTAGTTTTCAACGCCCATCTTGAAGCCAACGTCAAGAACGGCGGCATGTTTACCCAAAAAACAAGGTCATTGGCACCCAGCAAAAAGTCGCCAGACACAAAAAAAGCCGCTCGTTTGAGCGGCTTTTTTTGAAGTTTTGTTCTACCTAGAGGTCGGAGACCCGGTAAAACTCTGCGCCAGCGATAGCCGGATCCCACGCTGGTCTGATTCCTCTTTCAGCCAACTTTGATCTGAGTCGTTCCGGATCTCTCACCCAATATCCTTCGATCTGCGACAGCTTTCGAAAGCGGCTCTTAAATTTGTCGAGACTGCGCGGATCTACCAGATCGCACATCTTGCCCATGTGACGGTACCGACCACAGCTTTCTAGCGCACGGCAGCCAGAATCAGCGTTGGCGCTCAATAAAAACCGGACAACATCCAAGTGAACGCCAAGTTCTCGGGCGGAATCGGAAATCGTCACCCCAGTCTTGCCATCTTGCATACCAAGCTTGAACGATACCTCAGTCAAGTCAACGAGAACCGAACGAAACTTGAAAAGTTCAGGAAGAAGCTCGACGTTTTCGAGCCCACCCTTCAAAAGCAACGAGACGATGTCTGTTGTTGGAACATGAAGAGCGTTGGCGGCGTCTCCAACATTCGCCATTCCCAAACCAGCATTCACGACAGGCTTTCCATTTTGACGCATCTGTTTCAATAGGCGGTCGAGATCATCGGAATCCACACCTTTGTGGCGGCCGCTGAATTTCTTTTCATCATCTACAACCGGCTTAAGAATCCCTGCTTTTAACAGGTGCTGCGCCTGCGCCCTCGTGCACTCGATGTAATCTGGAATCTTAGATACAGGCACAGCTCGGACCAATTTTTTGATCAATTTCTCAGATTGCTGGACGCGAGCGGTTTGACGCATTGAATCGTGGTCGTTTGAGCCGCGAAGTAGTCCGGATTTTGTCAAAGCACTCCTAACCGTTTTCGGATGCAAAGCATACTTTCTGGCTAGCGACGCTACTGAGTGAACCCTCGCTTGATCTACCACTGAGCCAAATAGCAAGGTACCCGGCTCTACTCGGACGTTGTCCAAAATGAACTCCCGAAAAACCTCTTTGAAGGGTCCGATGTGTTTTACACCACGGTCGGCCTGGGCCCAGTGAAAAAGCCCTCCGAATGTTCCCTGCGGCCCGGACTGTGATTGGCTTCTTTCCGAGTTACTCAATAGATATCTCAGGGCTTCTCGAATTCCCTCCTCGCCCTTCGATGTGAACTCATAACCTACCTTAGCGGCCTGATCCCAATTGTCTTCGTTTAGCTTCGAAAGCGCGGCATGAGCCCCAAACTCTAAGCATGCCCCAAGCATCTCGGTAGAACGGCTTGCTAGGTCAATCGGCTGGCTATCCATCCAGCTCGATACCTTATGACCATCCAACCGTTTCTCCACATAACCTTGAAGTTCAGAGGGTCTTCGAGTTTTTGAGTGCGCTAGGATGTCCTCAAGCTTCGGAATGTCAGGTTTCAAGTACGAAGTGTCGATCTTCGAACCATTGCTTGTTGCCTTACGCGCTCGAACCAACGGCACGTTGTGATATCGACAGGTTCGAACCGGGCTAAATGTCCAATTGATGCGCGCTGCGCCAACTCTCAATCCGTCTCGGTTGGTCTCAATGTCCGAAAGTAAGCAAGCCGGGCAGAAAGTTTGCCTGTTTCTTAAGAGAAATTCCTGAAAGAAGTTCTCGCTGCGATAACCGTAGACGCGACTGGACACTGGATAATGAGATCGCGCTCTTAGCTGTTCCACAGGAACACCAAAAACTACCGCAAGTTTGGAAAACGCGTGCTGCCGGCCAATAATCAGTTCCTGCTGCGGCAAGCCGATCACCCTGCAAAACTCTTCTGCGGAAACCCCACAGTGAAACAAAGCAAATCGATTGACCCAAGACAAAAGGCTCTCATCTCTCAGGGGAGGAAATAGCGGTTTCATGGACGACTCACCGTTTGCTAACCTGGCGGGCTTGACGTTCCGAACGCCGCGCTTCGAATTCTTCAGCACCCGCGTCCAAATCCAAAGAAGCCCAATCTTCAGTCACGAAAACGTTCTTGTTCCAATCGCAGCCTTCCCGCATTCCCCAAGCCTCGGCAAAGTGCATTTGCAAAAGAACGCTAGAGCCCTCCTCTTTCGCGCATTCAATTGCATCAAGAATCGTCTCCACTGCTCGCCCAAATCGCTGACGGCTTGCAAAAATCAGGCGGTCAGTGAGGTCTCTTTCCCTCGACAGTTTCAACTCAGCAACATCACAAAAGCTCTCAATTAAGCCCAGCAAGTCCGAATTATCTTTTCCCGCCACAAGAGGTGAAGGTACGACCTTCGTGAAACGCCGATTAACTTGAGGGTCGTAGCTTGTGATTTCGGACAAGCGTTCTGTGCCACTGAGGATCGGGATGATCGCGGAGTCGTTTTGCATCAGCGACTTCAACATCTTCAACATGTCGTCAATTTCACGTGCAGAGCCAGACAGAAACATGTCATGCGCCTCGTCAAACCACGGAACAACAATCCCAAGCAGTGCTAGACGGTGCCGAACAAGCCTCCACAGCTCCCATGCTGTCAGCCGCATGGAGACTTCTGTTAAACCCGTTGCAGTTAAAACCTCACGTCCAAGGCTTTTTAGAGTGGCCGGGCTTGGTACCTGGATACGAATATAGCGAGGCCAATCCTCACCTGATCGCGGTTTCAGCGCAGAATGATTGGACCAAGCAATTCTACGATGTCAGATCGGCGATTGTTCATGGACCTAGCGATGACTATCGAAAGCGCTTAATGCAGGATCGGGGGCAAGCATTCCGCAGCGGATTTAATCTCGCTCAGCAGGCGTATTTTAAGCTTCTTCATGAACGAACTTAAATGTGGTTCGGTGATGCCGCACACACCTGTAATAACAAATGACCCGTTCCGACCGTTCCGCTGGTCGGGCATGTCCGCTTTGGGCTGCCTCCGGTCGTCGAGGCGTAATGATGCATTCGACAACTTGGATCCAACTTGGCCGATGCTGCTCTTGCAGAAATAGTCACAGCCGCGCAGACCTGACCATCGTGCTGCGTTACGAAGGGCCTAGCGTTCGTTCTGAAGTATGCGTCTGATGTAGTCGCGTTGAAGTCTACCTTGAGCGCAAAGTTGACCAGCGGCTACTTGCTTACTCATAGTTGATCGAACTCGGGTTCAGGGGAGCAATCAAACCATTTTCAGTAGATAGGTCCGCATCGCTTCGGACTTGCCCTTTAGTAAGATCTCGCTTGTTTCGAAGTCGAGTGTTCGAGAACTTAGTTTGTTGTATACACCTTCTGAAAGGAGGATTTCATTTTCCGAAGCTTGGCTTTGGAGCCGGGCAGCCGTGTTCACAACATCGCCAACGGCAGTAAAACTTCTGGATGAGCCGGTAGCCATTTCCCCAACTTGCGCAACGCCCATGTTTATTCCGATTCCTACGCTCAGCATGCTTGGTTCAGACTTGATGCTATCCAATAGGCGTTGAGCAGCCCGAAGCATTACATCTGCCGTTCGTTCCCTGAGCGATGCCATCTGAACTGGATAAATTGCCATGACCTGATCACCGATAAACTCGATCAAAGCATCGTCACGGGCAATTTCTTTTTCAGCAATACAATAGAACCGAGTCAACATGTCGGCGGCTTCAGCCGGCGAATGCTCCTCGGACCATGGCGTAAAACCTCTCATGTCGGCAAATAGCAAACCTACCTCGGCATCAAGTGTTTTCGTCGGCAAGCCTTCAAAACAGCTTCTACAAAAGTTCGGGTTTTCTGAGGAGGGTTTAATGCCCAAAACTTTGCCAAAACCTCGAAATGGCACAAGGCATAGGCGACATCTGGGAGATGCAGGGAGCAATCGAGTGAATCTCCGTACGCGCCCCACGAAACCGCTCTGACAAAGACTGAACGCAAGTGGCTGTTCGTCCGACGTCAGCTTTTTGATCAACCAAGCGTCATAATTGTAAATTAATACGGTAAAACCAATAGCAAGGCCGAGAAACAAAAGGGCTCCTGCGAGTATCGAAAACTTGAGCGCCACGTAGATCGCCGCTGCCAAAAACGCGATCTGAAAGGTTAAAACACCTGCTTCGATGAGTCGGGCGTTTCTCATCATCAATCCTATTTGTAGATGTCCGGCAGCCTACCATTTTTGGCGATTCGCAAAAATATGGGCAGTCTCACCTGCGCTCAACAGAGACTAAATTCGTTTTGGTTCTTATGGACGCATACTGTCGATCCTGTTGATCGTGCCGGTCCAGATCCTCACGTATCTGCGTTCAGTGGAAACTGCTAAACCACTTGATGTATGCCCGGATTGGGCAGGTAGCATTCGTTCAGGTTTAGTGTTTCAACGGTCAGTGGCTTTTTGATTGTGATCAGATCGTCCGCCGAACAAGCAAACATACCAGATTGAATTTCGGCGCTTCTTGGAGTGGCGAAGCTTTCTGGCGTACACTCCACCAATGGAACGTCGACTTGCCGCGATCATGGCCGCCGATGTGGTTGGCTACTCACGCTTGATGGGCGCAGACGAGATTGGCGTCTTGAACGCTCTGAAAGCACTTCGTTCGGAGCTGTTCGATCCTCAGGTCGAGAAACATCATGGTCGCATCGTAAAACTAATGGGTGACGGAACGCTCGTCGAGTTTGCTTCGATTGTTGATGCAGTGAACTGCGCGACTGATATCCAAGCGAAGCTGGCGAAGCGAAACGGTGACCTGCCTCCTGAACAGCGGCTTGAACTAAGGATCGGCATAAACCTTGGCGACGTGATGATCGACGGCGCTGATCTTTACGGTGACGGTGTCAATGTCGCAGCACGGCTTGAGGAGTTGGCAGAGCCGGGCAGCGTTTGCGTGTCTGAAGTTGTTGCAACTCAAGCGGCCGGCAAGGCAAACGTTGGTTTCGAATACTTGGGTGAAACCCGCTTGAAGAACATTTCTGAGCCGGTGCGAATTTATCATGTGAACCCTCAGAGCCGAGCGATCAGCCGCCGGAGCTGGAATTGGAGTCGCGGCGTTCAGGCGGCAATAAGTGCAGCGCTTCTGATCGTTGCGGCATTTGTGGTTTGGCAAGGAATTCATCGCTGGGGTGCCAATGATGCCTTTCCTTTGGACGAAGCGACGGCTCTGACCCGTCCTACAGGACCGACGATTGCGGTTTTGGCTTTCGAGAATCTGAGTGGTGACCCATCGAAGGAGTACTTGTCCGACGGCATCAGCGAGGATGTGATTATTGAGCTCGGGCGATACCGCGACCTCAACGTGTTGTCGCGACACACCACCTTCTCCTACCGCGGGCAGCACCAGGATGTGCGCAGTATCGGTGAATCCTTGGGCGCCGATTTCGTGCTTGAAGGTACGGTACGGCAAGCGGGTGAACGTCTGCGCGTAACGGCGCGCCTGATTGACACCGATAGCAGAGCGCAGGTTTGGTCGGAGGCATTCGATGAGAAGCTTACGACCGCCAATCTCTTCGATGTGCAATCTCGGATCACCGAGCGTGTTGCAGTTGCGATTGGAGACACGCGCGGTGCCATCAGGCGAACAGACGAAAGGCGGGCAAGGGCGAAACCGCCGGAAAGGCTGTCGTCCTATGAATGCACTATGTTCTATGACGATCTGTACGATAGACCGGATGTGCAGAAACGGGTCCACGGTTGCGTCGAAAGGGTCGTCAAAGAAGAGCCGGACTACTGGCGCGCCTGGGCGCAGCTGGCCGAGGCGTTGCGCGTAGACCTAAGCTTTTTCGGGAATCGCTACGCTGGCACCTATGAGGAAAAACTCAACCGGGCATTGGCTGCCGCCAACAAGGCCAAGGCACTGAACTCAAACTCGGCACGTGTCCGACTTATCTTGGGTATTCTTCTGCTCATGAACGGTGATCGCGACGGTTTTTTTGCCGAGGCTGAAGACGCTCTCGCGGTCGGTGGTGATCGCAGTGTGGAGGCGGAAATCGGTTATTGGCTGATCTGGACCGGGCGATTTGATTTGGGTGCGCCGCTCCTGAGGCGGGCTATCGACCTCGACCCAGGATCGACCATCAAGGACTGGCATCAAGCGCTCTCGGAATACCACTTTCACAAGGGCGAGTACGAACTTGCGCTTGCCGAAGCGCGAAAGGGCGTGCTTCTGGATTATTGGTGGTCGATGATTCCCGAAGTTACCGCTCTCGCCCAACTCGGACGCGCGGACGAACTTGAGCGCGCCCGCAACCGGCTTGAATCCGCGCGTCCCGGCGTGAAAATCGCCGACATTGTATGGGTGTATCGCCGTTACCAGCGTCCGGACGCTCTTATAGCACCCTACGTTGATGCCTTCCGGAAAGCAGGATTGCCAGAAGGCAAGTACCAAGCACTGGATATGAATGATCGAGGCTAAACCTGTGTATTCTCCGGAAGCAGATTGTTTTCGCACATATGATATTCTCTTGGCTAGAAAAAGTAGAACTAAAACGGCCTTATTCCTGTGGCCGCTTGTTTCGCATCTCGGAAAGGCGAGTGGTTTGGTTCCACCATATCTAGAAAATGCAAAACTTGATTTTGGAAGTCCGCTTTGGGCTGCGATCAGCTAATTGTGCAAGACGCATCCAGCAGAGTCATGGCTCCCAAAACTACATTCCACCACTGGGTAAACCCGACACCGACTGACAGCTATTTTTCATCCAAGTATTTTATCACAAACTTGTTGTTCTTTTCGTTGTGCATGTCCCAATAACTCTCGGTGATCTGGCTTGTGATTTGGCCGGGAGATCCATCACCGATATATTGTCCATTCACTTTGGTCACTGGCATGATTCCACCGGCAGTTGAAGATATGAAAACCTCGTCGGCACCTAGGAGTTGGTCTTGGGGTATGTCGACGGCTGAGCAGTCGATATCTAAGTTCGTGCAAATGTCGAAGACCGTCTGACGAGTGACCCCGAGAAGCACACCGAGCTTTGGTGTTAGGACTCTTCCGTCGATGACGGCAAAAATATTGAATCCGGGCCCTTCAGACACGTTACCATTTGTATCGACAAGGATCGCCGTGTCGGCGCCTCGGTCGTAAGCCTCATAGAGGCCTCTCACCAGATCCAACCAGTGATAGTTCTTCACAGTTGGATCGACTGAATTAGGCGGAATGCGGACAAAGGATGATATTGCTGCATGTAGCCCATGCTTCATCTGCTCTGGATTAGCCACCGATCCAAACGGGATTGCGAAGGCGATGAACTGGTTGACGGCATCACGTGGATCCCGGCTGAACGTTGGGGACATGCCGCGTGTACAAATGAACTCGACGTAGGAGTTCTTTAACCCTGACAGTGCGACGCAGTTGTGCAGTATCTCGATGACCTGTTCTCGGTCATACTCAATTGACATATGCAGCTTTTCCAAACCTGCAAAGAACCGATCAAGGTGATTTTCGAGTCGAAAGAAGGCTCCGTTCCAAACATGGACGACATCATACGTCGCGTCGGAATGAAGTAGCCCATAGTCCAGCACCGAAATCTTGGCTTCCGAAATCGGCAAATACTGCCCGTCCATGAAAGCCACGCCAGGAGGATATGTTTTTGGGTCAGAGTAATGCTCGGAGAGATTGGGTAAAACAGTCATGAATAGAAGCTACCGGAGTGCGGACAGAAATCGCAATGTCCGTTTTGGGCTGCGAGCGCTGAAGCATCTATCTGCAATGGAAAGCTCTCAAACTGGGCGTTAGGGCAATTTAGGTTGACAATTCATCTGTGAAATCGCCGGATTTCTTGGGCAACAATCTTGGAGGTGGTGAACGCTCGCCGCTCCGGTCTGCGACTGACACCAAATTAGGAGATACGCAATTTCTATCGACAGTTTTGCGGAAACCGAGATTGGAACACACCTCGCCGACGCTGCACGTCGTTGCCGCATGGTTTTCTTCACTGGATTACCGGCGTCTGGAAAGTCATTTCTGTTGCGCCAGCAAATATCCATTTCGGTCTCCTCGGGACGTCGCGTACATATCTTGCGGTGGGATACAGGACTGGCGGCGTTTCAGACCGAAGACATACTCGCAAAGTATCCAGATGTTTCAGATGGAACTCATCCGTTGATCCGCAAGGCAGCCGGATTGTGGGGCCGGAGAGCCCTGGCGCGATGGCTGACAGAGACTACCGATCCCACAGACATGATTGTCGGTGAAGTCCCTATCATCGGAAACAGGTTTTCCGAGTTCATCCAGGCGCAGCCGGATCAGGTTGAACCAGCCTTAGCATCCGAGGAAACCACATTCATCTATCCTGTTCCTACAAAGGGCTTACGTGCCAATCTCGAAGCCATCCGAAGGTCTACGTTTGCGAACCCCAGACATCCTGATGAGGCCAGGGACGCGCCACCATCCACAATGGAACTGGCTTGGCGTTTGACGTGTGCCAAGGCCGCAGAATTGGGCCTGATCTCTGAAGCAGCTGGTCATTCTCCGTACGAGGAGATGATTTATGTGCGGTTTTTTGAGCACCTACTGCAACACCGAAACGCCATTAGAATTGGGGTCGATAGGATTTTTTCAAATGCCGGGTCAGCCCATGATCTAGGGGCGAGCATTTTGGAACTTATTGCAAGCCCGGACGAAGTACGCCGTGTTATCGCGGAGGTAGAGGCTGCTTTTACAGTCGACGAAGCTACCCGAGACGTTGAAAACTGGTATCGGGTGTAGCCTCGTGCAAAAGTTCGCTCTTTGGCATCTTTAAAACTGCAAAGTCTAATTTTGCATGTCTGCTTCAGGTTCGCGCTGCCGAAAAAACAGGGCGCAGAGAACCGCGTAATTGAGGCTGCGCCGGTAGGACAAAAGAGTTAATGTCGGCGTCAGCCAGACAATCCTGCCGCTCGTAGCCCATCCACAAGACGTTCGAAATCATCTGGTCGCCGCCACATAGACCGAAACCCGCGGGCAAGGCTGTCGACCGTCTCATCCTCAACCACGATACCTCGACTTGTGAACTCATCGTGACGTTCGGTGACGAATTCTCGCAATGCGTCAGAGGCGTCTCGCTCTCGTTCGAGCTGCGCGTAAGACGCTGCGACAAAGGCAGTGGCCAACGAGTTAAGCCGCGCTGCTCCCATCAGAAAACCAAGCACTGCTTCATAGTTACCGTTGAAAAATTCGACCTGCCCCATAATCCAGTCGATGGCAGGCGGATGTAGCGGGTCCAGCGCCATAGCTTCCGAAACTACGTCGCGCGCCTTTTCGTGCTGGCCGAGCAGTAGGAAAGCATAGCCGCACCAAGCCATCGACTCCGCCTCGCTTTCTATCATGGAAAGTGTCTTGTTGAATTGCGCTTCGGCCTCGCTCCATAGTCCGGCGCAGAGAAAAGCAAACCCAAGCTGGTCCTGAATGTAGACGTCCCGGTTATCCAGTGCCACGCCCTTTCGGGCGATTTTCAACGTGTGGGCCGGTGCGTCAGCGTCTGCCAGACCAAGCCACAAATCTATGACATATGTATCTGAAAGATACATGTAAGATCGCGCGATGGTCGGATCGAGCGCGACCGCTCGTTCCAACAACACTCTCGCCTTGGCCGTATCTCGTGCGTTCAGGCCGTCGCGCAATGCCTTGCCCTTGAGCATCAGTTCATAGGCCTTCATCTGATCTGTTGGTTTCTGTGTCGAACGGTCGACGACATCGTGCTGGACCCTGCCAGGTAACACTGCGACGATATTTCGGGCCACTTCGTCTTGAACCGCCAGAACGTCCTCCAGTTCGTGGTCATATCGATCCGACCAGAGTTGGGTGCCCGTTCGGGCGTCAGCGAGTTGTACCGAGATTCTGACGCGACTGCCGGCCTTCCGCACGCTGCCTTCAACCAGATAATCTGCGCCGAGAGCCTCCGCGATTTTAGCTGGATCTGTGTCCTGTGTCCGGAACCTGAAAGACGCATTTCTGGAAACAACCTTAAGCGTCCGAAAACGCGATAAGCCCACAATAATGTCTTCCGCAATCCCGTCGCTAAAAAAGGCCTGCTCGGGGTCATCGCTCATGTTGTGTAGAGGCAAGACCGCAATAGTGGCTTTTCCTGATGATTCAGACCAAGGCGGTTCAGCACATACTGCGCTTAACCCGCCAATGCGCCAAGCATGTACCGGTTCGGCAACGTTCTTTACCGAGTGCTGACCAGCATCCTCCCAGGCGACCGGTATACGGTTCCCGACCACACGATATACAGCGTCAGACACCAACACACCGCCGGGTGGGGCAAGCTGCTCCAACCTCGACGCAAGGTTCACACCGGACCCAAAAACATCTCCGCCGCGCATGATAATGTCGCCAAGAGTGACGCCGATGCGAAAGCGAAGCGGGTCGGAGCCCACCGCCGGCGAATTTTGCCATTCAACCGCGCAGGAAACGGCATCGACAGCGCTGTCGAAACTGGCGAGCAGACCGTCACCCATCTGTTTGACGATGCGACCGTGATGTCGACCGACAAGCGGAACAGCGGTTTCGTCAATGTACGCTGAAAGGACTTCGAGCGTGCCTTTTTCGTCCCGCTCCATCCGGGCGGTAAAGCCGACAAGGTCAGCAATCAGGATGGCCGCCAGCTTTCGCTCCACGTATTGTCCTCCTTTCTGTTTCATACTGGTCGCTAAGTGTTTAGACTATGCGAAAGTGAACAGGGGCGGTGTCTGATCTTGTCTGAAAGCTGTTTCAGCTTTAGAAAGTGCTGCGATACGTCTGCTTTATCAGCTCAGTGGGCAAACGGCCTTTTTTGTCCTCATCTTGCGAAACTTCATGGCCGCTTTGGGTTGTTGCTATCCATTCGAGTTGAACACCAACAACGGTTATGTCAAGTGAGCCGGCGTCCATCTGAAAAGGCTTTTCTCATATTCGGTAATTGAGTTCGAAAGCCACTTCTGAAACACTTTTGCCGCTGGGCGAACTGGTCCAGGCAGCGTGACGAGGTGATATCCGATCTGCGGGATTGGATCATCGAATAGCGCCACGAGATCTCCAGACTTCAATTCATCAGAGATGAATGCCGGAACGGTCGCCCCGACACCATCACCCCGGCGGATTCCATCAAGCAGCATGTTGCCCGGCAGGCGAACAACTCTCCTATCGTCATCGGGTGCTACTCCAACCTTTTCCAACCACAAGTCAAATTCGACCGAAGCCTGTTCCTGAAGAAGAGTAAAGTCGAGCAATTCAATTGGGTCTTTGAGCACTCGCTCCCCAATCAATTCTTTTGCAGCGACCACAGTCAGACAGCCAGGTAGCAACATTTGCGAGACCAGTCCCGACCAGCGCCCGGTGCCGTATCGAATGGCTATGTCAATGCCCCCTGGTTTGAGGTCGACAGCTTGGATTGTTGAGTCGATCCGAAGCTCAATATCCGGAAACTCCTGAACAAACGTCGATAGACGCGGCATAAGAAATGCGCTTGAAAACATCGGTGTCGCACTGACCACCAGCGGGCGAACCGCCTCTGCACTTGATATGCTCTCAGTCAGGGACGCCATTGAGGCGAATGCTTCATGTAAACCTGCCGCTAAGAATTCCCCCTGTGCGGTCAGAGCAATACCGTGTCGCGTCCGAGAAACGAGTTGGGTTCCTAGATACTGCTCCAGTCCTCGGATTTGTTGGCTGACCGCGGAGTGGGTCACATTCAGTGCCGCTGCCGCGCGGGTCAAGTTTCTAAACTCTGCGGCGGCGGCAAAGGCTCTGAGAGACGTCAGCGAGGGTAAAGTGTGCCAATCCATAAGTCAGAAAATCTAACAATACAGAAATATTTACAACTACGCGTTTTCTCAATTCTTACGCATGCTGACGTGGAACACCAATGACCAGAACAGGAGAAAACCATGGCAACGCTTGCGGTACTCGGATTGGGCAACATGGGTTCGGCGTTGGCGCATTGCCTGCTCAAAGCAGGTTACAGCGTCTGCGTCTGGAATCGGACACCTGAAAAGACAAAGTCGTTTGCAAAGGTAGGTGCAGTTATTTGCGCTTCGCCAGAAGATGCTGTTGCAGCGTCCGAATTCGTCATCGTCTGCATCAAAAGTCACAAGGAAGCTATCGATTTGGTCCGTGGGCTAAGTGTGTCTTTGGAAGGAAAAACAATTTGCGACATGAGCACCGGCGATACGTCCGATGCTGATTCACTGGTCTCATTTCTCAGCGAAAAAAACGCAGACTACATGTTGGGCATGATCAATGCCTACCCTTCAGGCATCGGTAGCAGCGACACCACTATCCTCACCGTGGGCAGTGCCGGAACCTGGGATCGCTACGGCGAAGTGATAAGGTCTCTGGGGGGAAAATCCGCTCAGATCGGTGAGAAACCCGCAGCTCTTGCAGCACTTTTTGCCGGTCTCTTCACTGTCCGGCAGGGGTTCATGTTTGGGATGATATACGGCGCACTGGTTTGCCAGAAAGCAGGTGTTCCGATGCAGGTCTATGCCGATCAACTCCCTGCCACGATCAAATTGGTAAATGACTATTACGATCTCTTTGCCCGAACTGTTCCGACCGAGGACTATGACGACGCTGAAGCCTCGTTGAAAGTCTACGCATTGGCCCAGGAGGACGCTCTAAAGACGTGCGTTTCTCTGAATGCACCGGCTGACTTTATCCGAATTATGCATGACCGCACAAAAGCGGCGTGGGAGGATGGATATGGAGACAAACAATTAACCTCTTTGGTCAAGCACATGACGGAAGCCTGTTGATATCGAACGCTTACTGTCAAAATGGCCATTCGACTTGACAAACAATCGGCTGCAAAGTTGCGTACATGGGACTGCGAAGTTTCGTCGCCAATGTCCGGTTTGGGCTGCGAACGGCCTACAATGTTAACCGCATAGAACGGCAAAATTGAGCCTAGAGAAGTGGTTCGACTAGTACCTCTCGATTCAGAATATTATGCCAGTTTATGCGGTTCCCACTGGTTGTCGATCCGAGACGGTGTCATTTGGCCGCGTTGCAATATAGCCTTTGAGCTTATCTTTGATTTCACGACACGCCGGATCGTCAAACAGATTAGTTTGTTCAAACGGATCCGCAACCAGGTCGTACATTTCGCCCGCGCCAGAGTTTAGTTCCAAAGTCATCTTGTGTGTTTTCGTACGAACCGTACGCAATTCCAAAGCGACACCTACGCGCCCAGGCAGTAGGCCCCACTCGTTAAGTGCAAAGTCGCGACCACCGTCGGTCTCCCAGACCTCACGTAGACTCGTGCCATGCTGTGTTTGCAACGGTTTCGCCTGCCCATAGTCCAAAAAGGTCGGCCCCAGATCGAGTGTTGAGACTGGCTCATCCACGGCTTTACCAGCAGGGATACCTGGGCCGCGCACAATCATTGGCACTCTTAGCAAACCCTCATAGTGCATCGGGCCCTTAAGGATAAGCCCATGATCACCTAGCCAATCACCATGATCAGAGATGTAAATCACTATTGTATTCTCACCCAAACCCGCTTGTTGGAGGGCAATAAGCATGCGTCCGACTTCATGGTCAATATAGGCGATCTGGCCATAGGTATTAGCAATAATCTCGCGTAGTTGCTCATCTGTTTGGGGCGCAATCCGGCTGTAAGCCTTGCGCACATCTGCAAATTTAGGGTCTGCCGGTTCATTCTCCATCGCCGCGTTATGCCACCACGGCTTACCCTGAAAACTACGGGTGCGGTTGGGTGGTAGGTCCACATCTTCCGGTTTGTGCAGCCACGACCAAGGTTCGGGACAATCAAAAGGGTGGTGCGGATCGGGAAAACTCACCCATGTGCAGAATGGCTTTTCTTCATCGCGCCCATGTTTCAGCCACTCGATAAACCGATCCGACGTCCAGCTCGTATTGTGAAACGCGGTGGGCAGCTTGGAATGCCACGTCTGCGCGGCATCCTTGGTGTCACCAGCGTTTTCCCACATCAAATTTGTGCGTTCATCCCCGCGCCCATCGGCGTGGTAAAATCGCTCATAATGCTGACCCAATGGTGGCTTCACTGGTGCCCACCAATTGTGCCCGACCAACATCAACTCAAGATGCTGAAATCCCATATAGGGTCCGTTCCAATCCGCACCATAATCAGCGCCAGATTGAAGGCATTCGGGCGTGCCGGTGGGCTCGTAAGTGTGGTAAGTAGAAAAGTGCGCTTTTCCGAAAAAACTGGTCTGATAACCAGCCGCAGCCATAGCTCCAGCCCAGCCCTTCCCGCCAACTTCAGGATCGAGGTCGATACCGTTGTCGTGCACCCCATGTGTGCGGCAGAGCTGCCCTGTTAGGATTGAGGCCCGCGCTGGCTGACAGACCACAGAAGGCGTGATGCAAGATGTGAAATGTGTGCCGTCTGCGGCCAGTTGATCCAGATGAGGCGTCTTCACCTTTCGCCCCATGAAGCCAAAACAATCCGCACGGTGCTGGTCTGCCGAAATCAAAAGGATGTTGGGACGGCTCATCGTTAGGCCTCCTTGCGGGAAAGACTAGAGAAAAAAACAACGACAACAGCCAGCGCCATAAATGCTGCGGCTATGGGATTATTGAACAGGAACCATGCATCACCGCCGGTTGCGGCAAAGGCCTGGCGCGCAGTTTCTTCGAGGTTGCCGCCAAGAATAAAAGCAATCACGAAAGGTAAGGGCGACATACCCACACGGCGCATTAGATACCCCAGCACTCCAAATCCAACCGCGAACCAGATCGCCGACATGCGTGCCTCTTGGACATAGATCGCTGTAAACGTCAGCAACAGCACAACGGGCAGCAGCATGTGTTTTGGGATGCGGATCATGTACCCCACGACCCGCATAAACCCGCCTCCGATTGTCCAATTGAAGAGGTTTGCGAGCATCATGATCGTGAAAAGACCAAAGGCCATGACCAGTTCTGGGTTAATTCCGCCTGTGGTAAACTTGAAAACCGAAGGGCCGGGGTTAAAGCCGCCAATACTGTCAGCGGCGAGTATCAAAAAAACTGCTGCGGCATTTCCAGGAATGCCGAGGCTGAGAACCGGAATAAGGTTTGCCCCGGAAACCGAACTGTTAGCTGCCTCAGTCGATGCAATGCCCTCTGGCGCGCCTTTACCAAACTGCGTTTCGTCGGGTGACTTTTTGGCGTGACGCCGACTTCCAGTTGTAAAACCGAGCGTCGCGGCCAAAGTGCTCCCAACGCCGGGCAATGCCCCAATGGCTGTGCCGATGACGGCAGAACGAGCGATATAAGGTGTGATGCGGCGAAGATCAGAGCGACGCAAATGCTGGTCACCGATTTCATTGTAAGTCAGCCGCTTTTGGGTGTGGCGGTGGTCATACCAAAGGTCCTCAATAGACTTAAAGACCTCGCCAAGGATTAATACGCCAAGAATTGCGGTCGCAACTGGAAATCCTTGCGCCAGCGTCTGCGTCCCCATTGTAAGGCGCGGATAGAAGTCTTCACCCGTGCCGATGTAAACCGCCAACAGTCCGAGCCCCATTGAAATCAGCCCTTTGCCGACGGAGTCCCCTATTACCGAAGCAATGAAGGCAAGCGACAAGACCAACAGCGCGGTTTTCTCAGGCAAATCCAGATAAGCTTCTACAAGCACAGCTAAAAACGGCGCGCACAGGATCAACACAATATCCGAGAAAGTGTCCCCTGATGCCGAACTCACGTGCGCGATTTTTAAGGCCTTGCGTGCCTTGCCAGCCTGCGTCATCGGATAACCGTCAAGTGTGGTCATGAATGCATCTGGTGTGCCGGGTGTATTGAACAGAATCGCTGGCACTGCGCCGCCAATCGTGGCCCCTTTCATGATCCCTATCAAAAAGCCCATTACGGGCAATAGCGCATCAGGAGAAAAGCCGAAGATTGAAATCAAAATAGGCAGTGAAATTGCCATCGCCATCGGCCCTGCCAAACCCGGAGTTGCTCCCACTGCAATGCCCAATAAGAAGCCGAACAGCACCATCATCGGGGTCACCGGAACACCAAATCCAGCAATCGAAAAGAGGTCTGGCCCGTGAAACACCGCCGCGACACCAAGTTGGATGTAGGTCCAAACCTCCATCAAACGTCCCCGTTGGGCGGCAGTAAAAGATCGTCAAATGGCACGTCATAGAGTAGGATCAAAAGAGTGGTCGAGACCACACCAATCAAAAACGCGCGAAAGGAGGAATGCCCCTCAATCATTGCGATGAGCGCAGCAATCATCACGGTTCCACCGAAAAAATATCCGACTATGTTCCAAGGAGCGGTTGTGCGCAAAGATGCATAGTTTTCACCTGCACCAGTCAGAGCTACTGCTGCTGGACCTGTCCAGCGCATGATGGCAAAACACACCAAAAGCAGCACTAGTAACGTGGCAAGAAACCTTAAGTTGGCAATGCGCAAGCGTCCGTCCATTTCCGATAGCCGCTGAATAGCCAAAAGCATCCCCCCAACACCGATAAAAACCGCTGCCAACGTAGGCGCGAAGGCGTCTCCGATGGATACTTGACGGCGCACTTTTTCAATCAGCCCGGTATCCGTATCCATGGGAACCCACACAAGGGCGATAAACAGCGCGACCACAATGGCACCAAATGCCAAGGCGCGATTTGTTGCTTTCTCAGGGGACATTCGCCTGTCTCTTTGATCCACGATGACTGGTGGCGAAGTATGACTGCCCCACCCAAAAGCGGGGCAGATTGATTATTCAGATGCAGCTTCCAGCAACTCACCCGCCTTGTCATATTCGGCTTGCAAACGCTGTTGCAATTCGTCGCCATTCTGGATCAATGGCCCACCAAATGCCTTAGTGATCATCGCGTTCGACTTTGTTCCTTCGGTCGAAATCGCGGTTCCAATAGCGGTAGCCAATGCATCACGTACCGTTGTGTCCATACCGGCTGGACCTACAAAAACAAAGGCACCGTCAGAGTCGAACTCAACGCCAAGATCCGCAAAGGTCGGTGCATCTGGCGTCTGTTTCAGCGGTTCGGACAGCGCCGATGCCAGATTGACTAGGTCACCGGCCGCCACACCCTTGCCCTGGATACCTGCCATGAAACCTAGATCCATGTCGCCCGCGTTGACGCCATTCATAACTGCGCGACCGCCTTTGACCGAAACAATGTTGAAGTCTACGCCTTGCGCTTTGCCTAGCAGATACGCCAGATCGGCTAGACGTGGGCTCATAACACCAAAACGGAGTTCTTCACCGGCATTAGCCGCGGCTACTACGTCCTCAAAACTATTCCAGCCTTTAGACGAAAGTGACACAACCCCCATTTGGAACCCGGCCGTGGTGGTGATGCCGGTGAAATCCGATGGGCCAACGCCCGCGTCTGCCGCCCGCATGTTGTACCCAAGTGTTTCCGTCACGACCATGCCAATCACGGATCCGTCGTTCGGCATATCCTTAATTGCCATCGCAAGGTTCATCCCGCCCTTGCCAGTCACTTGCTCGGGAATGAATTCCCATCCGGTAGCCGCTTCAAGATCTTCCGCGATTAATCTGGCCTGGGTGTCAGCTCCACCCCCTGCCGCAAATGCGATCATCAGCTTAATGGGTCCGGGTGGTACCCAGTCCTCGGCCTGCGCGGATACGGCCAGCGCCAAACCAAGAGCAGTAACAGCGATGGTCTTAAGTGCTTTATTCATAGCGTTTCCTCCCTAACGCGATCCACCAAGCATCGCCGGAAATAAGTTGACCTGTCAACTAAAATCGGTTGACGTGTCAACCAAACTCCCCCTACCATCAGGCAAGTGAAGGGTGATTTATGAAAATGGACAATGACCACCATCTAGGTCCCTATGAGGAACCTTTAGAGCAGATGATCACTCTGCGTCTGTCGCGGGTTTATGCTCAATTGAATGCCCAAGCTTCCAAAATCCTTAAGGAAACTGCGGGGCTCTCTCAGGTGCAATGGCGGGTATTGGTAATGCTTATAAGCGTTGGTCCGCTGGCGCCACATCAGATCGTTCGCCGCCTTCTTATGGATAAAAGCCAACTCAGCCGCACAATAAAAATCATGGAAAAGGAAGGCCTGCTATCCGTGCGGGAAAGCGAATCGGATAGCAGATCGTCCGTCCTACATATCACCCCGAAAGGACGCCAACTTTACGAAAAAGCACTGCCGAGAATGCGGAGCCGCCAATCCGCCTTGAATGCACAGTTTACGGCTAAAGAACGTAGAAACTTCATAGAAGTGCTCAAACGTATCGAAGCTGCGACGCAGGACTTCGAAAAGGAAACGTCATGACAAATTTTCTGGTGATCATGTCGGACGAACATCAAGCGCGTGCCATGGGATGTGCCGAACACCCATTTGTGCAAACCCCAAATCTGGATGCACTGGCGGCTCGAGGAACCCGCTTTAGTAACGCCTATACCCCGTGCCCGATCTGTGTCCCTGCGCGCGCGAGTTTTGCGACTGGCCAACCTGTCCATGTCACACGGCTCTGGGACAATGCAATGCCTTATACCGGTCAGATAAAGGGCTGGGGTCATGCCTTACAAAGAGGAGGCATTCCTGTCGAAAGTATTGGCAAGCTACACTACCGTGCGCCGGAGGACCCAGCGGGTTTCGACACTGAGCATTTGCCTATGATGGTGGCAGACGGCGTTGGCATGGTTTGGGCTTCGATCAGGCGCGAGGATGAGCGCGTGAGTGCGAAACCTCGTATGCTTGGCGAGTATATTGGTCCAGGTCAAAGTAAGTATACAGAGTATGATGCAGCGGTCACAAAGCGAAGCGAAGAATGGCTTTTGAACCGAGCGGAAGAAGACGACGACCAACCATGGTGTCTATACGTTGGTCTTGTCGCACCGCATTTCCCCTTGGTCTGTCCTCAAGAGTTCTTCGAAATGTACCCGTCCGATATCCTTCCTCCAGCGAAACTCCACCCAAATCAAGGCCACGTCCGTCACCCATGGGTAGAAAAACAAAATGCTATGATGGATAGCGAAAACCGCTTCGACAGCGAAGAAGAACGGCTTGCAGCCATGTCGGCCTATTTCGGTCTTACGAGCTGGCTGGACAGCAATGTGGGTCGAATCTTGAATGTTTTGCAAGCAAGCGGCATGGCTGATGACACAGTAGTTGTATATACGTCCGACCATGGCGACAATGTTGGCGCACGTGGGCTTTGGGGAAAATCCAATCTCTATGAAGAGAGCGTTGCAATCCCGATGATCATGGCCGGGCCGAATGTGCCCATCGGTATTTGTGAAACGCCAGTCAGCCTTCTGGACCTTTCTGCCACTATACCTGCACACTTTTGTTTGGACTTTGCTTGTGCAGGGCAGTCACTATTTGAAATCGCTGCTGCCCCCCCGCACTTACACCGTGCAATTCTAAGCCAATATCACGCCGCCGGGGCCGTGTCCGGAGCATTCATGCTGCGCCAAGGAGGCTGGAAGTTGAACCAGTATATCGGCTTCGAACCAGAGCTGTTTGACCTTTTGGAAGATCCGGAAGAATTGACAAATCTTGCCCCAGATCCTCGTTACAAAGATAAGCTGCTGCGAATGCAGGAGGCCATGTCGCACCACGTGGATATCGAAGCTGTCGACGCATTGGCATTTAACGATCAGGCCGATTTGATCGCACAATATGGGGGGCGCGAAGCTGCCTTGAAGCTCGGTGCACCCGGCGCAACACCGCCGCCGAGGGTCACGTAATGAAGCTCACTATTCTAGGTTCTGGCTCTCCTGAAGCCTACGTTCGCCGTGCCTCCAGCGGCTACCTTCTAGAAGTCGGGAATGACGTGATCCTGTTTGATTGCGGGGGTGGCGTGTTTGACAACCTTTTGCGCTCGGGTTGCTCGCCTTCAGACATCACTCACCTTTTCTTCACGCATCTGCATACCGACCACATGATGGACTATGCGCGCCTGGTACATGCCGCTTGGGACGAAGGTGCCGCGCCCCTCAAAGTGTTTGGTCCGCCGCCTATCGCGCAAGTCACCGAAGGGTACTTCGGCCCAGGCGGCGTCTTATCGCACGACCTCCGTGCACGCACAGAATTCGTGCCGAGCCAAGAAGTCTGGAAAGCACGCGGAGGCAGTTTGCCACGGCCTTGGCCAACGCCGCAGGTGCAAGAGATTGAACCGGGTTTTTCGTACGAACGCAAAGACTGGTTGTTGACGTCTTGCGAAGTACCTCACGCGCAACCCTTTCTGTCCTGCCTTGCATTCTCTGTGCAAAGTGAAGGCAAGAAATTTGTCTACTCGGGAGATGCTGGATTGTGTGACGACTTGTCCGCTCTAGCAAAAAACGCCGACCTTTTGCTTCACTGGTGCTACCGCTTGGATGGCGAGCCCGCTCATCCCATGATGGCTAACCTGACGCCCTCCCCATTTGAGATTGCTTCAAACGCGCACAGCAATGGCGTCAAACAACTCCTGCTTACTCATTTCCGCGTGCATATGGACAGCGAGCCCTCACACACTGCTGCTTTGAACAACATAAAGAGTGTCTTTCAAGGGGCGTTCGGAATTGTCGAAGACTTGCAGGAGTACACGCTCTAAAATGATTGGATTCAACAAGGTCCAAGTCACAAATGTAGAAACAGGTTAGTGATATGAATCACTTGATTGTTCTTTTTGAAGACGCACCGGAGATGTCGGCGGTTCGAGAGCAATTATTTGTGGACCACCTCACCTACCTTACAGCTCAACCTCACATCCTTGTTGACGGTGCATCACTTGCACCAAACGGGACCGCCAAGCCCGTCGGTGGCCTGTGGATTGTTAATGCCGTCGATAGAGACAGCATTGTCCGGCTGATCGAAGGCGACCCGCTTTTCCGATCCGGCCATTGAACTTTCCGGATGTTTTCTACTGGAAAGCAATTGTCTGTCAGCTGACGGGCGCAGCTTAACGGGCGGCTTGAGGCGACTTGTTTCAAAATCCGCGTTGCCGAGTTTGGGAAGCTCAATTTTGAAGGTCCGCTTCGGGCTGAACGTGCCAGTGAAACAACCGAAGAAAGGGCGGCTCAGGGTTCAAGATTGCCAGAGTGACGCCCGAGAAATAGATGAGATCTGATTGCGTCATGGCATGGGCAAGTGCTTGCTTGTCTTGGGCCAATAGGCGTGCGGCCGACTGGCCGCGCCAATAGGTAAAACTACGTTCCCCGTTATTTAGCGTGATAAGATACAACTCCACTGAACGGTTTGGCACGATCCGCACCTGCTGGGTGTTGACTCCGCTTTCGCGTATCGCACCCAGCATCCGGGACGATATGGCATCATCTCCGACGGCGGTAAAATAGGACAAGGGCGTTTCGGGTGTGAGTTGGGCCAGATACCAAGCTGTATTGAACGTGTCTCCGGCGAACCCCATTTGATACGTGCTTGGCGCGTCAGTTGGGGCCATTTCGGCCATGCATTCACCTATCGCTAGAATTCGCATACTCCGGTTTCCATTACTTCGAAGTTTGACAAACGGTAGCGTTCGACAATTAGGTAACCTGTTTTGCAGTGGTCACGAGAACAGCATCCCACCATTGATATCGACATTGGTCCCGGTCAGATAAGCCGAGTCCTCGCTTGCCAGAAACGCCACGAGGTTCGCAACATCTTGAGATTGGCCTTGCCGCTTGAGCGGCGCAGCAGCTTCTAGCCCGCGACGGCCTGCATCGGGAGTATGGATATTATGGAAATCCGTGTCGATCATGCCTGGGCAGATTGCATTGACACGGATATCGGGGCCGAGTTCTTTTGCAAGACTACGGGTGAGCGTCATGACCCCGCCTTTTGACGTTGCATAAGCCGATGCACCAGGGCCACCACCGTCGCGGCCCGCCTGACTGGCGATGTTTACAATGGCCCCGGATTTCATATGCAGCAGTGCCGCTTTGACCATAAGAAACGTGCTGGTCAGGTTGAGATCCATGACAGCCTGCCAGTGTTCAAGCGACATCTCGTTGATTTTCTTGCGCGCGATCAAACCTCCGGCATTGTTCACCAGAATGTCTAGGCTGCCATAGGTATCGACCGTCTTGGCGATCAACGCATCGACCTCTTCGGGTCTGTTCAGGTCGCCTTGCATTGCAAACGCCTGTCCACCGATCTTTTTGATCTCGGCTACGGTTTCCTCGGCGCCGGCACTACTGGCGAAGTAGTTCACCGCGACATTCACCCCTTCGGAGGCGAGTTTGACAGCGCAGGCGCGTCCGATATCGCGGCCACCACCCGTGACAATTGCGGTCTTTCCCTGAAGTCTCATGGTTGTTCTTTCCCGTTCAATTGGTGCTGCTATGCGTGACTGATGGATCTGACGCTAAAGCTTGGCAAAATAGTCGAAGATTTCCGGCACGTTGCCGTCGCCCATGCCTGCGTCCGCAGCTGCCTGAAGGTTGTTCGCGGTTCCTTCAGCGATCTCGGCACGAGTGCCCACGTCCTCGGCCAGCTTCAAGAAGTAACCAAGATCCTTGTTGGCGTTGTTAATCGAAAACCCCAAATCGCTGACACCATCCACCGCGTAGTTCTTACAAAACTGCATAAAGGGGGAATTGGACGGCCCAGCTGACATGATGTCAAAAAGCTGCTGCTTGTTTACACCTGAGCGTTCAGCCACAGCAAAGGCTTGGCTCATGGTGCAAGCTGTCGTCATACCCATAAAGTTGTTGATGAGCTTGGTCACATGGCCCGCACCCAGTTCGCCGAGGTGAAAGACATTTTCCCCCAGTACATCCAGGACAGGTTTCACCTTCTCAAAGGTGGCCATATCCCCCGCGGCCATGATATTCAGCAAACCATCCTTGGCGTGCATGGGCGTGCGTCCGAGCGGTGCGTCAACCATACCAGCACCTTTGGCGGCCAAATCAGCGCCAATTTTTCGTGTGGACGCTGGGATGGAAGTCCCAAAGTCAATGACCACAGCACCTTTTTTTATGCCTGCCAGGATGCCGTCATCGCCATAGATCAGGCTTTCGACAACTTCCGATGTCGTTACACAAAGCATCACGATGTCGCTGTTCGCAGCAAGCTCTCGTGGGGTCGCAACCTCCACAGCGCCGCGGTTGACTGTGGCGGCCACCGCTTCCCTGTTGCGGCCCATGACAACCAAATCGAAACCGTTGTTTTGCAGGCATTCTGCCATGTTGCCGCCCATGAGACCGAGGCCGATGAAACCGATGACGGGTTTTGTCATATCTGACTCCTTAAACTCTTTCTAATTAGACTTCGCAGAGCGCTGTGACCGCTGCATGCGCGACTTCGAGATCTTGCGCTGGTGAGCCCGAGCTCACTCCGATCCCGCCGACAACATGTCCGTCAACCGTCACAGGGAGGCCACCTGCAACGGTCACCATGCGCCCTCCCAACGATGAAGATATTCCATGTGCGGCCATACCCGGCTGATTAGCTTCACCAAGAGCGTCCGTACCTTTTTGGATGCCAGCCGCGGTGAAGCTCTTGTCGATGGCTAGGTTGATGCTGGTGATCTTGCCGCCGTCCATCCGCTCAAACGCGATGAGGTTGCCGCTTTCGTCGGTGACGGCAATACACATTGGCACGCCGATTTCCTGCGCTTTGGCTCGCGCTCCTGCGATCAACTTGCCCGCGTCATCGATGTCCAGGCGTCTTATTGTCAGCATCACCACATTCTCCTTTGATTTAGGGGCCAATGATCAGGTTCGGCAGCGTCAGCGATATTGCCGGTACAAAAGTGATCAGCATGAGCGCGGCAAAGATGGCGAGGTAGAAAGGCCAAATAGTTTTGACCGCTTTCTCCATCGGTAGTTTTCCTACAGCACACCCCACAAAGAGACAGGTCCCGACAGGTGGCGTGCAAAGACCAAGACCGAGGTTCACCAAAAGGATCATACCGAACTGCAGCGGGTCGATACCCAGCATGTTCATCACCGGCAGGAAAATCGGCGTGCAGATCAGGATCAACGCGGCCATGTCCATGATCATCCCCAAGAGCAACAGCACAGCGTTGATCATCAACAAGATCAGGATCGGGTTTTCTGTGATACCCAACAGGAATTCGACTGTTTTTGTCGGCACCCGGTTGAACGTCAGCATATAGGCAAAGGCACCGGCGCAGGCGATCAGGATCATCACCATAGACGTTGTGCGCACCGAAGAGATAACGGCGGTTTTGAAGTTTTCCCAGGACAGGCTGCGATAGACTACAAGCGTCACCACAAAGGCATACATTGCCCCGAACGCGCCGGATTCAGTCACCGTAAAGACGCCTGACAAGACCCCTCCGACAATGATCACGGCCGTCAATAGACCCGGAATCGAACCCACAAAAGCAATGGCAAGTGCGGTCCAACCTGGAAACTGCTCGGCCTGATAGCCGCGCTTGACCGCTACGACGTATGCTGCAATTGCAAGGCAGCAACACATAAGGACGCCGGGCACAACGCCAGCCAGAAACAGTTTTGAGATAGAAACCGCACCGCCCGTTGCAAGGGCAAAGATGATCATGTTGTGGCTGGGCGGAATGATGATCCCGGCAATTGATGACGTCACTGTGACGTTCACCGCATAGTCGGCATCATAACCTTTGTCTTTCATCACCGGGATCAGGATCGACCCAAGCGCCGAGATATCGGCAATTGCCGATCCGGAAATGCCACCAAACAACATGGACGAGAAGACATTGACGATGCCAAGTCCACCGCGCACAGCGCCTACGGCGGCCTGCGCAAACCGAACCAACCGGATCGCGATACCACCGTGAAACATAAGCTCGCCCGCAAAGATGAAGAACGGGATCGCCATTAGGGAAAAGACGTTGATCCCCGACACGATACGCTGGAATCCAACAAACAGCGGCAATCCTTCAAACCAAAAGGAAGCCAATGCAGCAATACCAAGGGCGTATGCCACTGGCGCGCCTATGATGACACATAGGGCAAAAACCCCCAACAGAATCATGAGTCCCATGACTATCCCTGATCTATGTTGTCTTGGCGTTCGTCTCGGCCCAGAAACAGGCGGATCAAATGGCCAGTGGAAAAAAGAAACACTAAAGCGCCGCTGATTGTCAGAGGCAAGGATCGCAAGCCTTCTGACCATTGGATGAGCGGGATCAGGGTGTTCCATTTGAATATTGTCAGCTCGATCCCGTACCAAAACATCAAGCCACCGAAACCTGCCATCAGGACGTCAGTGAGCACGACGAAACCCGTTCGCACAGAGGGTGGGACTATATTGCGGAACACGACAACAGAGAGGTGCGTGTGATTGTGCACACCCGCAGCCGCACCGAGAAACGCGATGACCATGACCAAAAGCAGTGAAACCTGCTCGACCCAAGTGGGTGTGTTGTTCAGAACGTAGCGCCCGAACACCAGCCAGGCAAAGATCGCTGTCATAACGACAATGGCGACGCCAGACAGCAACATGCAAACTCGTGCGAGTAGATCAAGAATCCTGTCCATGTTGCGCATGGCGGCAGGGGGGGTATCGGGCTCTTGCATTGGATTTCCTCTGAGACAAACCGCCCGGCATCCAATTGGCGGAGCCGGGCGCTCAAAGTTGAACTGTTAAGACAACTTATTCAGTGGCTTGCGCCATTTCTACCAACGCTTTCATGTCAGGATTTGCAGCCAAGTAGTCTGCATAAACCGATTCCATTGCAGACTGGAATGGGCCTTTGTCGGCGATTTCATTGACGGTGATGCCGGCCGCTTCAACATCTTTACGCGCTTGTTCAGAGCCAATTGCCCAAAGCTCACGCTGGACCAATGCGGCTTCTTCTGCTGCACCGCGCACAGCGGTTTGCAATTCAGGAGACAGAGCATTGAATTTGGCCGTGTTCACGCAGATGCACTCGGGGATAATCAGGTGCTCGGACAAAGAATAATTTGTGGTCACTTCATAGTGACCGACATTCTTGAACGACGGGAAGTTGTTCTCCGCACCATCAACAACGCCGGTTTTCAGCGCTTGCTGAACTTCGGAGAAGGCCATTGGCGACGGGTTACCACCCATAGCTGAAATCATAGATGTATAAAGATCGTTGTTCATCACACGGATTTTCAGACCTTCGACATCTGCGGGCGTGTTGATCGGCTTTTGACTGTAGAAAGAACGCGCACCGGCATCAAACCATGCCAGTGGCAGAATGCCTGCTTCACCCATCGCAGATGAAACAACCTCACCGGCGTCGCCGTCCAGCACGCGGAACATGTGCGGCACATCTTTGAAGATGAATGGAAGCGATACAAGGTTAGCTTCTTTCACCATTGGGCCAATGGGACCGAGGTTGAAGTTACCAACCTCGATTGCGCCGATACGAACTTGTTCTAGGGCATCCGGTTGGGAGCCAAGAACACCTCCGTGGAACACATCGACGGTAACTTCGCCTTCTGTAGCAGCGTTAACCAGTTCGGCGAACTTGTCCATTGCAGCCGTGTTGGGATGGCCGTCGTTGTGGATATTCCAGGCCCGCCAGTTTTCGGCTGAAGCTGACGTTGCAATGAATGCCACAGCGGTCGCAGTTGCAAAGAACGATTTCGTGAAAGTCATGGGTTCTCCTCCCCGGTTAATTTTGGACAGGATTTGGCTTTCATGGAATTTCAGAGATCGTAAGCCACGTAGCTTTCGATTTCCCCCAAGAACCAGAATCGCTGCTGCCCTTAAAGGGACACTAGTATCCAAGTTATGTCAACAGTAGGCATCTAGTATGTCAGATTGCTTGACAGTCGAAAGCGCAGGGCATTTGATAGGTGACGGGCATATATTGGTTCACTCAAGCAAAGTGAAATAGAATATTCTTTTTATTTCAATGTTATAACAGTGAATCTGTAATTTGAAACGTGACTAAGACAGAGGGCGCAAGCAACATACCGTGGAAGAAATTGTCAGACGAACCACAACCGATGCGGTCTATGAAGCGCTACACGACGAGATCGTTTCGCTAAAAATTCTTCCCGGTACAAAGCTATCCGAAACAGAGGTAGCCAGCCGATTCGGCGTATCACGCCAACCTGTTCGCAACGCATTCACAAGGCTCGGCAACGAAGATCTGCTCTTAATACGACCACAAAAGGCGACCGTAGTTCGAGGATTTTCTATGGAGCGTGTGGCTCTCGCGCGGTTGGTTAGAATGGCGGTGGAGCTAGAGATCGTCCATCGGGCAATGGAAGTTTGGGACGCAACACGTGAAGCAAAACTTGCAGAGAATCTCGCCTTACAAGAGCAGGCAATCAGTGATGGTGATCTATCGGCGTTTCACTCTCTGGACTATGATTTTCACAAACTGATCTACGTGCTCAGCGGCAATCCGATGGCATTTGAAGTAATGCTAGAATCCAAGCAAAAGGTTGACCGGCTTTGTATGCTCAGTCTTGAAAAGGGCAGTGCCGCAGACGCCATCCTCGCCGATCACCGAGAGATTGCACAGGCCATGGCGGCAGGAGACCATGACCAAGCACAAGCCGCTGTTAGAAAACACCTGTCCCGCCTCGACGAAACCATCGAGTTCATTCACAAGACGCACCCAGGCTACTTTGAGTAACCTAGGGTGTGTCGCAGCTACGGGAGCAACAAGTTTGCGGTGAGAATCTCTGATTTGTCATCTTCACCGATCGACTTCTCGCTTGGCTCAAAATATCTAGTTTCTAATAATGATAGAAGCCTGAAGGGGCTTTGTCGCACTTTTTTCTGAAGTCTGAGTGCCGCTTGAAATTTGCTGTCTTTAGATGGCTAGTTCCGCAAACTGCTTGAACGGACAGAATCCGAGTCCGAACTGACCCTTTCGGATCATCTGCGAAACTTCAATCCCATCAAGCGTAGCGGAAGCAGATTCAAAAGATTTGAAGCCGAGCATTGGTCGGATCCGGCGTTTAATAAATCGGTGGTCTTGTTCAATTATGTTGTTTAGGAATTTCCGTCTCACCATCTGGATCGGGATCGGGCAACCAAAGCCCTTCAACATCTTGTTGACGGCTTTGATACCGGCCGTGTTGGCGCCGCTTTTGTCGATAACAGTCTTGCTGGGCAATCGGTTTACTTCGAGCGCACGAGCGAAAAATTTAGTCGCTGCAGCTTTGTTCCGCCGTTTTGACAGCATGAAATCAAGGGTCTTACCGTGTTTGTCGACAGCGCGGTACAAGTAGACCCATTCACCTTTGACGCGCACGTATGTTTCGTCCATTCGCCAGGATCGATCGCAGCATTGCTTCTTACGACGCGCCCGGTCGGCGACCAGAGGGGCGTATTTAACGATCCAACGGTTCAGTGTCGCGTGATCAACCGAAGTGCTTCGCTCAGCCAGAATTTCTTCCAGATCCCGGTAGGATACAGAATAACGAAGATAGAAGAACACTGCGTGTAGTATCACGTCCCTTGGGAAGTGAGCGCCTTTGAATGAGATTGTCACGACCTGCCCCTGTCTGTTTTGAGCACGCGTCTACCAAAACTTCCGTCGGCCTAACAGGTTCGCTCAAAGTTTGCGACAGAGCCCCTGGGGTGTCGTCAGGCAAACCTGCCGTTGGCAGTATTCCAGCAGAATCTCTGTGCGGAACCCGGAATTGCTTTAAGGTAGCGTACACATCGTTGCTTCCTCACTTTGAGGCAAACCTATCCATAGCAAGATTGAAAGAAAACTGAATGAAACGTCTTTTTCCATCTCTGCCGGAGGACGCGACACTCGGAAGTGTCTATCAAGCCTTTCCAGACAAACTTTCCCCGCTTTGTGCGTACGAAAGCTTGGTGATGAGGGGAGAGAGCGACCTATCGGTCGCCCAACGTGAATTGATTGCAGCCTATGTCTCGGGCTTGAATGCTTGTGCCTATTGCCATGGCGCACACATCGTTTTCGCCAAAGCCTATGGCGTTGAAGTCGAGACAATCGAGGCACTGATGGAAGACCGCGATACGGCGCCCATCGAGGATCATCTTAAACCGTTACTAGCATACATTGAAAAGCTCACCGTCTCGCCATCACGAATGACGGAAGCCGATGCAAAAGCGGTCTACGCCGCAGGCTGGTCGGAGAGTGCATTGTTTGATGCTATCCAGGTCTGCGGTGTCTTTAATCTCGTGAACCGCTTCATAGAAGGAACAGGTGTTCAAAGCCCTGGCGCCGATCCAAGAGATGCGGACGAGGCCACTTTAAACCGATGCCGCAGTGACAGCTTCTATACCGATTTTGGACGCGAGAACGGCCTCGACATCCCTTGAATTGATGTTGTTCGAACTTTCAAACGACGACAAAAAGCTGGTCCGATAAATCGGCAGATGCGTCCTTCGCTCTCGGGGTTAAATCATTCGTCGATACCAGTCGGCACCTTCAGTTATTTTGGTAGATCCATGTTCAAGCCTCAATGATCCGTCTGCTTTTCGTAGGTAGCCCATTTTCTGATAAGGTTTGGAGACTTGTGGTCTTTGTAAGGGGAGCGAGTTGCTTAAATTTGACGCTGAAACAACGAGATTACTTGAAATCACCTATCAGGGAGCCGAATTGACACGGCGAAGACAGGCTTCATTTGATGCGCTGCGCCCGGCTCCCGGTGAGACTATTTTGGATGTCGGTTGTGGCAACGGGATGTTAACAGCGGAGTTGGCTCGCGCAGTTGGCTCGGATGGCTATGTCATCGGGATCGACCCAAGCGAGGATATGACAGCAGCCGCAAGAGAACGATGCAGTGACTACGCAAACCTGGAGTTTCGTGCTGGTGCCGCAAATAGCTTGCCCATTGAGGATGAGAGTGCTGACAAGGCCGTCTCGGTACAGGTCTTTGAGTACATCGACGATATAGACGGTGCACTGGATGACACGCTGCGGTGCGTCAAACCCGGCGGGCGCCTTGTCATCAGTGATCTGCACTTTGGTAGCTTAATCTGGTTCAGCGATGAGCCCCGCAGAATGCAAAAAATGCTGACTTCTTGGAACCAACACTTTGTGAGTGGTTCCCTCCCGGAAAGACTGCCCGCACTGATAAAGGCTCGCGGCAACTTTGTGGAAGATGTCTTGCCGTTCACAATGACAGATTACCAGCTAAAGCCTGATGGCCTCGCAATCATGATGATGCACCTCATGAAGCAATACGCTGTCGCAAATGACCATGTTGAACCCGCTGTTGCGCAATCGTGGTTTGACGAACAGCATAGCCTTGCAAAAGTCGGACGCTTCTTCTTTTCGATGACCCAATTTATCGTCGTGGTGCACAAAAAGGGTTGACCGTCTGGCCCCATTGCCCGGCATTTCGATGATACCATTGTCAGTCTTTTCCAGATTGGTCCAACACGGTGTAACAGTTCTGGGGCGAGCAGATATGTGCACACTAGACACTGGGGTATTTCTTCAACATTTTTCGCAACCAGTCTGGCCGAGCATCAATGCTCGAAATCATTGCTCCCAACTCCGGTTCACACACACTCTTTGCCGCTTGCTCGGGTGAGAACCAGCACCTTGTTCGCTCGTGTTTTTCCTTCCACTTCTTGCTGAGTTTCTGCACAACCATCGGGTAGAGTGTCACGCGGCAAGTTATTGCGGTGCCGTCATTGAGGATTTTGTTGTAGTCGTATGTCCCGACCGGTGTTTTGGAAATAGCGCCTATTGCGCCTGCTTCCTCCCAGGCTTCGATCTTCGCGGATGACCAAGGACTTTTTCTCTTGTTCGTCCATCCCTTTGGTGGAACCCAACGTCCTGTATCTCGGGACGTCACCATCAACACCTCTACCTTAGAAGCGTTTGACAGTCTCAAAGGCAGCGCTGCAGCCTGCGCATACAGCTTACCTGTCGTATCGGCGGCCCTTCTGGTTTTGCTCATTTATGCAGTTGCCATTACGTCTCAAACAACAAATCGACCGGGTTTATTGCGTTCTCTGTCGCGCAATACTTTCAGTTCCAATTCGTCTTCCTCATGAATCCTTGCCAGTATCTCTTTGCTGCTCACGACGGAATAAGGCTCGCCGCGTTGGGTGACGACTAAGTTTCGAATGTCGTGTTTCGCCATCAGATTGAGAGCGGTTGAAAGCTTCGAGCCAGTTGCACATGTAATTGGTTTCTCTGTCATCCAGTCATCCACTGTTTGTTCGTAGAAGGCCGAGCCTGAATCCGCGAGGCACAGCAGCACGTCGTGATCCGTGATGATCCCGACCAACTTCCCATCCTCAAGGACCGCAAGCGCGTTCACCTCCAATAGCGCAATGGTCACAGCCGCTTCGAACACCGTTGTGTCGGCGTCGCAGAACGGGCGTCTTTTCAGATTCTGTGTTTCGACAATGCTTGAGATCGTCATTCTTTTTTCCTCGTGAGAAGGCACCCGGCCGAACTGATGGTTCGGGTGCGGGAAAACGTCAAACCAGAAGTGGCATCATTGCGGTTGCAAGGCTCAATACGAGGAAGAACCCCGCCATGTCGGTTATAGTCGTCAATAAAGGGCCGCTGGCGACGGCGGGGTCCTGACCGATGCGCTTCAACAGCAATGGTAGAACACCGCCAATGGACACGGCGACGACGGTGTTGAGCCCAAGTGCTCCACCAATCACCAGCCCCAGAAACGGATTGCCTTTCCACATCCAGGCAACGACGCCAATTAGAAGCCCCAGAACGAACCCATTGATCAACCCGACCGACACTTCTTTGAACCAGACACGCATGGCGTCGATGGGCCGGACAAGGCCGAGGGACAACTCGCGCATGCTGACGGCGACGGCCTGATTGCCCGAGCAGCCGCTCATGTCGGACACCATCGGCAGAAACACAGCCAGCGCGATAACGGCCGCGAGGGTTTGTTCATAGGCGGCTATCACACTGGCGGCGATCACATTGAGAACAATGTTGGCCGAGAGCCATTGAAGCCGTCGCCTCGCCCGAAGCGGCAGTGGCATCGACCGAAGTTCATCACCGAAAACACCCTGGCGTTTCAAGCTGGCCGATTCCGCACGTTCCAGAAGGGCTTCATCGACGGCAGACCGCGAGACGACGCCCACCAGATGCCCGTCCGCCTCCACGACCGGTAATCCAAGAAACGGGTGTTCATCGAACAAGTCTTCTAATTTCTCCAGCGGCATGTTGGCCGGGACGGCAATTGGAGGCGCCATGATATCGGTCAAACGCGCGCTTCGACGAGTGGACACGAGACTGCGTAATGAGACCACTCCAATTGGGGCACCATTTGAATCCAGCACATAGGGATGCTGACCCCGATAGCGTTCAAGGTCATACTCTTCATTGGCGAAGCGCCTGAGCACTCTTCCCACTGTATCGGTCTCGGAAAACGTGAAGGCTTCGGCAACCATGAGGCCTCCTGCAACATCATCCTCATATTCCACCAGCCGACGAACATCTGCGGCGTCCTCAGGATCCATCCGGGTAAGGATCGCTTCCGCATCTGCGTCTTCAAGCTCTCCTATGACATCAGCCTGAACATCGGAATCCAGCTCTTCGATGACCTCTGCGGCCTGCTCAGACTCCATGCGCTCGACAAGGTCGACCGCCATCGCGTTCGGAGCCTCTTCGACAAGTTCGGCAGCCAGTTCCGGTGGCAGCAAAGATAGTGCGGCACTCCGCTGCTCTACTGGCAGATTGAGCAGTTCACGCAGGGCATCGCTCAACGGAAGCGGATCAAGCAGTTTTGCGAGCTCAGCCCCGTCACGCTCTGCCAGGGCTTGCTGCAACTGCGCTTCCAGTTCCTTCGGGATAATTTCTGTGTCGCTCATTTTCGCTCCATCGTTGGAGGTTTTGCCAGTGCAAGCGTTATAGCAGAAAAATTTTACCTATAGACAAATAAAATTTGCCATATTAGATACAGCTATGAATGAAAGTGACTGGATATCATTCACCGCAAAACGCTTGGCCGAACTGTACGATCAGGACTTCGGCGGTAAGCCAAATGGACGTTATCGAATCGCGGATAAGCTCCTGCGCCGGATTGCTGGGCGAAGACGTTTATATGAATCTGACATCCACGCACTGTCGGCAGCGCTATTTGAACTTGGATACGTGTTAATCGATATGGACACATTTTACGTCGTCATGAGCGCGAATTCATTTGTGAACTACCGGCGCGCCAATGATGATTGCGTGACTTAGACGCCATGGCAAAGCGTGCAGCAAACCCGGAAATCATAGGTTGGCGTGAACGCATAAGCCTGCCCGAATTCGGAATAGAGAATATCCCGGCCAAGATAGACACCGGTGCAAGAACCGCAGCACTCCATGCTGTGGACCAGACAGTGTTTGAAATTGACGGCGAGCGATGGGTCGAGTTCATGATACCAGTCCAAAACCGCCGTTCACCAAACCGGGTTCGAACTAGGGTTGTCGACGAACGCGAGATCAAGAACACAGGTGGTGTCCCCGAACGTCGACTGATCGTGAGAACGCAGCTTTTACTTGGACGGCATCGCTGGCAGATCGACGTCTCTCTGGCCAACCGCGCGAAGATGGAATTTGACTTGATTCTCGGCCGCACAGCCATTCGCAGGCGCGGTATCCTTGTCGATCCGGGTCATTCATATCTACTGAAAGCACCAAAACACCTAGCAATACCAAGAAAAAAGCTAACATCAAAGACATAGAGGGAAGCCGAGAATGAAAATTGTGATGCTGGCCCGGAACCCTGATCTTTACTCGCACAAGCGCCTCAAGGAAGCCGCCGAACAGCGGGGGCATGAACTTGATGTCGTGAACACGCTGCGCTGCTACATGAACATAGCGTCGCGTCGACCGGAGGTTTACTGTGACGGCAAAAACCTCGGACACTACGACGCGGTGATCCCCCGGATCGGAGCATCGGTCACATTCTATGGATTGGCCGTGCTGCGACAGTTCGAGATCATGGGGGTCTTTCCACTCAACGAGTCAGTGGCGATTGGCAGATCGCGCGACAAGCTGCGCTCCATGCAACTCATGGCGCGGGACGGCATTGGCCTGCCTGTCACCACGTTCGCTCATGATCCAAAGCAAACCGACGAAGTTCTCAAACTCGCGGGGGACGCTCCTCTGGTGGTCAAGCTTCTGGAAGGTACGCAGGGCATCGGGGTGGTTCTTGCCGACTCAAACCGCTCGGCAAAATCCGTGGTCGAGGCATTTCGCGGCGCGAAAGTTAACATCATGGTACAGGAGTTCATCAAGGAAGCGGGCGGTACAGATATTCGTGCGCTTGTGGTTGGTGGCCGCGTTATCGCGGCGATGCAGCGGAAGGGGGCCGAAGGAGAGTTCCGATCCAACCTGCACCGGGGCGGGAGCGCCCAGCCTATCAAGATCTCACCCGAGGAACGCTCTGTCGCTGTGCGTGCAGCTAAGACGATGGGGCTGAATGTCTGTGGCGTAGATATGCTGCGCGCCAATCATGGGGCGGTTGTCATGGAGGTGAATTCCTCACCCGGACTTGAGGGGGTGGAAAAGGCAACTGGCATTGATGTTGCAGGCAAGATCATCGAGTTTCTGGAAAAGAACGCCGCCAAGGGAAACACTAAGACCAGAGGGCGCGGATAACAGCCATGCGCGAGCCATTTGAAATCGGCGGTTTCACCGTCCCGGCAGGCACGCGGACTACGCTGGACCTGCCGGTGAGCGTGATGTCCGATCATACGCCGGTCAGCATGTCAGTGCATGTGGTTCATGGCCGCCGCCCAGGGCCGGTCCTGTTTGTCAGCGCGGCGGTTCATGGCGATGAAGTGATTGGCGTCGAAATCGCACGGCGATTGCTACGGGCCCCTCAACTCGACAAGATCGCGGGCACGTTGCTGGTTGTGCCTATAGTGAACGCGTTCGGCTTCATGACCCAATCGAGATACCTTCCGGACAGGCGCGACCTGAACCGGTCTTTTCCCGGTAGCGAGGGCGGATCATTGGCGGGCCGCCTCGCACATATCTTCATGACCGAAATTGTTGAGCGTTCCGATCTCGGTATCGATCTTCATTCTGCCGCTATTCATCGCACCAACCTGCCTCAAATACGAGTTTCTCCGGCCTCGGATGCAACGATCAGATACGCCGATGCGTTCGGTGCACCGGTCGTCATGATTTCAAAGCTGCGCGACGGGTCGCTGCGAAAGGCAGCCCAAGAGCGCGGCGTCGATGTATTGCTGTTTGAAGGTGGCGAAGGGCTTCGATTTGACGAGCTTTCGGCGCGGGCGGGGCTCGCCGGTATTCTTCGGGTAATGAACGCGATGGGCATGGTTGCCAAGCGCGGGATCGCGTCTGTGCGTGAGGCGCCCGTTCATGCAAGAATGAGTTCCTGGGTACGCGCTCCGGCCGGTGGATTGCTAAGAACATTCAAGGCGGCGGGCGAATATGTAGAGGTTGGCGACTTGCTCGGCCGGATTTCGGACCCGTTTGGGGAAATCAGAATGGACGTTCTTGGAGAAGCGGACGGCATCATTGTAGGACGCACTAATTTGCCATTTGTGCACGAGGGCGACGCCTTGTTTCATATCGCCAAAACGACGAGCGCGGATGTTGAAATGCGGATCGACATGATCGCCAATCAGCTCGACGGCGATCCAATGTTCGATGAAGACGAGATCATTTAGATAGTCTGAATGTAAAAACGCGGGGCAGTTGCCCGCCCCGCGCCAGGTTACGAGATTGCAAGCAATCCGCGGCTCGCCATTACCTCCCATACGACGAGCGCGATCAGCGCTGATCCCGTTAGCCATGCATTGGCCGTCGCCACAATATGGCCGGTGAAGTTCAGCGACGTTGGAGCCGCGATCAATAGGAACCCCAGAGCTGAAACCGGAGCCACCCGTGCGAGAAGGTGGCTCCGGCCGTCAGCGCCGGACATGACCAGAACAACAATGCCAGTTGCCATGAAGGCGACTGCTTCAAGTTCAGCCATGCCCTGCAACAGTGTTTCCTCCCGAAACAGGACAAAGGGGGACAAAACCAACCAAATACCCATCGCGGCAAGCAGCCATTTGTGGGGCGGGATTGGCTTCCTCATAGCCGTGACAACCTTTGCTTACTGATCACCTGTGGGACCAGGGAGAAGTTCTGCGTCAACGGCGGCAACCAATTCGTCGTCATTGATGAAACCATCTGCATTCGCATCGATCTCCAGGAAGAGATCATCCGAGACTTCAGGATACTTGGTCTGAAGCTCTGCCAGAGACGCCAGGCCATCACCGTCCATGTCAAGATCAGCGGGCATAGCGAATGCCGGAACAGCAAACAGCGAAGAGAGAAGAGCAACAACAGAAACTCGACTCATTTTGTTTTCTCCATGAGAAAATGGGCTTCTTGCCCATTGTGGGGTAGGTGCAGCGCTCCGGTGTGGGTGGCAAATTCACAGGATTCAGATTGCAACGGTTCCTCAGCTCGGGATCTCCACTACAAACGAGAATTGTTGATTGGCGTTCCGATCTGGTGGGGGCACTTTCGCGCTACATAGAGAGTATGGCACACACGTATCTTGTTGAATAACGAATTTTTCTCGCCGATAATATCGGATATTCAAATAGGTTGGCTATGGATATTGAACTTGCTCGAACTTTCCTCGCGGTTGTTGAATCGGGCACCTTTTTCGATGCTGCGAACAAAGTTCATGTCACGCAATCAACAGTCAGCATGCGAATTCGAACGCTTGAGCAACAGCTTGGTCAGCCGGTGTTCCAACGTGGTAAGTCAGGCGCAACACTGACCATTGCAGGGCGGCATTTCCTCAAACACGCTCAGGTTCTGGTGCGCACCTGGACACAGGCAAAGCTGGACGCTGGTCTTCCCGCCACCATGGCAGCAGCGTTGGAAATCGGCGCGGCGCCGAGCCTTTGGGACGGATATCTCATAAATGCCTTGCCAGATCTAATGACATCGCTACCCGATGTTGCAATCAGAGCATCAGCCGCTTCTTCCGAAACACTGACGCGCGAGATTGAAGAAGGACAACTGGACCTTGCAATCATGTATCGGCCGCGAAGCGTGTCGAGCCTCTCTGCATTACAACTCTTTGAAGATGAGTTTGTTCTTGTCACCAGCGGCCCGTTGGCCCTTCCAACCGTTCACAGCGTCAACTATGTCTTTATTGATTGGGGCCCTGAGTTCCGAGCAGACCATTTGTTGAACTTTCCTGAGCTTGACACGCCGCGCCTTCAGCTTGGCATCGGAACCCTGGGCCTTCAGTATCTGAAGTCAGTTCCTGCAGCCGGGTACTTTCCCAAGCGTGTGATTATGCCAGAGCTTGAAGAAGGCTGGCTCGCATTGATAGAGGCTGCGCCGCGCTTCGCATACGCAGCCTATGCGGTGTTTGATGAGAGCGACGTTGATGGGTTGCCGGGTCAAGCCGCAAAACAGCTTCGCAGCCTTGCGGCCTCCGTTTGTTGAATACGAGTTAGATTAATTCCGAAACCAAAATCTCAGCTCAAAGGAAGGGCTGAACCCAGACCACAAGCCCCCTTAATCTCATCGCCGAGCCTTGAAGTCTGACATCGCCGAGATATCGCTGATTGCGTTACGTGGGGTTTTGGAAGCATGTGAGTAAGTGAAAGTGCAACTTTCAAAAAACTGTGGAACTACCGGAACTCAAGGCTGCTCTTGCAAACGGGTTCTGTGATCACTGCGGCGCCACGGTATCGAAACTGATCCAACTCGGGGAGATTCTGGAACTCTGCGGACCGGAACACTGTTTTGACTATGAGACCGGCGAGAGTATCGAGGTCGCCATTGCGCTTTGCCTTTCCTACCACAAAGCCAATCATTTAGATGCGCAGCAACAGCATGACCCTTGCCACATTTCTGCGCGGCGAAGCCGGGATGGTCTGGATTGATTGCCCAGACCCTAGTGCGGAAAGGTATTGCATAGGAGTAAAGCTGCACACTCTAAAAAGGCAATCCGTGTTGCGGCCAGCATCAGTGGTCTTAACTTTCCAACCCACATAAAGAAGGATTGCCAATGAACACCCAAACAGTCACTCCCATCTGCGCGTTTGATATAGTAGCTGGCCAAGCAGTCCCCGTCTCTTCAGAGTGGCTAGAACCCTTTGCAAGGCAGCAAAACGGTTACCGCTGGAGTCATTTCGACCTCGCCGACAGCGGCTTAAGGCAATGGGCATCCGAACAACTGCCAAACATAGCCGCGCAAGCATTGCTTCAATCCGAAACGCGACCACGATGTGATCTGCACGAGGATGGCATCATCCTGAACCTGCGCGGCGTTAACCTGAACCCTGACGCGTCTCCGGAGGATATGGTTTCTCTAAGGCTCTGGGCCACGGAAAGAACCATCGTATCTGCCCGTGTGCGCAAAGTCTGGGTAGCAGATAGTCTTCGCCTAAAAGCCGAAAGCGGTACGGGGCCGGAAAGTGTTGGTGCATTTTTGGCAGAACTTGCTTCGGGGCTCACAAAGCGGATTGAGGCTGTTTCCCTTGAACTTGAAGACGAGACAGACTCTCTCGAAGAGGTTGGGCTTTCAGGAAATGAAATCAAACCAGAGAGCATTGCGCGTTTGCGGCAAACGGTGATCAAACTTCGGCGCTATATCAACCCGCAACGCGATGCGCTCGATGCTTTGTCCTCATTGAAAAGTAGCTAATTCACAGCGACGCATCCGTATTGGTCAATGAAACCGCGAACCGCACTCGCCGTACGCTTGAGGAACTGGATGCAAGCCGGGACCGCTTGACAGCCCTTCAGGAGCAAATGGACGCCGAACACGCGAATGCGCTTGCTCGAAACGGCTATCTCTTGTCTGTCGTGGCCGCGATCTTTCTGCCACTCGGATTTCTGACTGGACTGTTTGGCGTGAATATTGCTGGAATGCCCGGCTTGAGTGCGCCCTTTGCGTTTTGGGCGCTGACACTGGCGTCGGTTGCCATCGGAATTGCACTTTACGTCGTATTCAAACTCTCGAAGTGGTTGTAGCGAAAGCAGATTGCCAAAGGTTGACCAAACTGCTGGACAGAAAGCCTTGATCACCTTCGCCAAATCGCGTTTGCGAGCAAAATAGCTTCTCATTTCCCAATTTGACATTAGGCTGGAGCCGATGTTCCGACAGCTCTTACCGATATCAGCGCTACTTCTTGGATCAGGGCTTCTTCTATTTGCAGGTGGTGTCCACGGTCTGATACTTCCCGTTCGTGGATCCTTCGAAGGTTTTTCCGCCAGCTCTCTCGGCCTTTTAGGAACGGGGTGGGCAGTTGGCTATGTAGCAGGATGCCTTGTTGCACCAAGGCTTGTTGGGGCAGTAGGGCATATTCGAACCTTCGGCGTAATGTGTGCTCTCGCTGCCGTAACGATCCTTTTCCAGGCCGTTGTAGTGGAAACGTGGGCTTGGATACCGTCGCGCGCAGTATCAGGATTTTGTTTTGCTGGCGCAGCAATGATCGTCGAATCTTGGCTCAACGACAAGGTTGAACCCAATACGCGTGGTACAGTCTTTGGTGTCTACACGATGGTTAACCTGGGTGCGGTGACAGCCGGTCAGATGGCTATCTCACTGGGAGATGCAACGGGTTTCATTTTCTTTGCCGTAGGCGCGATGGTCTATTGTTTGGCGCTTATACCAACTGCCCTGTCAACCTCGGCATCGCCAGCACCCCTGACATCTGTGCGTCTCGATCTACCGGCGTTGTGGCGAAACTCACCAGTTGCGGTCGCTGCGGTCTTTCTTGTTGGCATTTCAAATGCAGCATTTGGGACTCTTGCTGCGGTGTATGCGGATCGCGTTGGGCTATCACTTACTGCAATAGCTTTGTTCGCGAGTATTCCGGTTTTGGCCGGAGCTTTTGCACAAATTCCAATTGGATTTGCAAGTGATCGAATGGACCGGCGTAAAGTCTTACTTTTTACAGCGGTCGTAGCTCTTGCTTCGGATCTGGCTTTTGTCCTTCTTGCGCCGGAGTCGCGCGTCATGAACCTTGCTTTGGTCGGGATGTTCGGCGCTGCAATTTTTGCGATGTATCCAATCATTGTTGCGCACGCGAACGACCATGCACCACCTGGAACGTCCATCCAAGTCTCAGGCGGCCTTTTGATGGTCTTCGGCTTAGGTTCAATTGTAGGGCCGTTGATCGCTGGTTTCGCCATGACAGCACTCGGGCCGCGGGGTTTGTTTCTTACAACCGTCGCAGCGCATTGCCTGATGATACTATTTACGATTTGGCGAATTCTCACTAAGTCCGCAGTTCCCGAGGGCGAGAAGACTGCATTTAGAGTCAGCGCTCCCGCAAGGGTGGTTACGCCTGAAACTGCCGTCCTTGCTGCCGGTGAAGATGAAGCAATTTCGCTTGCTGACGCTGAGAGCGAGCTGGGCGCCCATCCCGATGTGAAAGGTAAATTGGCTCCAAATTCAAGTTCCGAAAACAGTCTGCCCTGATCGTTGCAAATTTTTTCGCCACGCGCGATGCTGGTCCACTGCCAGCGTGAGAGTAATTCCGTCCGCCCAAGACGCTCAATAACCGCTGGAAGCGCCGGAGCGACAAGAGCGAATTTGCCCGAACCACGGCGTGGATGACGGATATTTGCGCGCCAGAGTGGGACACCGGCCTCTATCAAAGACGAGTTGAATTGTGACGCTATTTTCACGGGATCGCCGGAGTTTCGACCTTCATTCAACCTCATTGCTAACCTCTTACTATTGGACACGGCGCAACATGGGAGGAGCTCCAATAAATTGCCGACTGTCAGCAACGAAGTTATCAAGTATATCACAAACTCTTCTCCGCTCGAGACCATGAAGGATTAGGGCGCCGGGGCCGGCGAGACGAGTGGAAAACTGTTTCCTTCACAAAAGCCAGCGATGGCTTCTTCCTAGATGGCGAGGCGCATTTCCAGTCTGTCCGCGCGGCTTGAGACAACGGCCTTACCGATACGAACCCGCTCGTTGACGACACAGGCGGAAGTATCAACCAGGACACAGAACAGAAAGTTCAAGTTATGTTTTCAGGTCCGTACCTCGATGCGTTGGCGAAAGGCTTAGGAAGAGCTCTCAAGATCAAAGAATGGAAAGATAACCCCAACAAACCGTCAATCGGCCACCCGTAGGTAGCCGCGCAACGGAATTTGGTTTCTGAATCCAAGATGACTAGGACAATTCATTGACCCGGCCCCCTGAAAACCATTCTGGATGTGAAATCGAGTCTTTGCTTCGTTTCGAGCAGTAATACTATCAACAGCCGCCTATCACAGTCCGCTCCTGGGAATCCGCAATGCAGCAATAAACATCCGCGCGGACAGCAACTTTGGACCGCCATTTGACAGGTTGTAGGAAGAAATCATAGTATTGCCTCAGATTTCAGCATAAACGAGCAATTTGAACCAAGTTGGTTGCGCCAATTCGCTGACCATCGGTTTCAGCTGGCGTATATCGGTTCCGTAACACCCTCCAACTACTTGAACCTACGGATTCTTCCGTGCAATCGCGGCAGTCTGCTTTCCAAGCTCAATTGGATCGCCTTGGTCCAATTCATCTGCTTCGCCAAGTTCCGCATGCGAGCAACTCGAAGCGTTAGCCACCACGTCTTTCAGTCGGGGGTGGTTGCCAAGCGCTCCGGCGAAATGAGCCGGATGAACGCAATTGACAATAAAAACAGCGCTACCGCCTCGGTAGCCCCGTCGATCTTATCAATTCCGTCCACAAGTTTGGTTCCGTCCGCTAGGTATCCGTCTGTCTCTACAACCAGATACATGATGATCGGCAGATGCACCACCAAAACGGCGCGTGGTCTGATCGGTGGGAACAAAGTTTGCCACAGAGCTTCCACCCAGTTGGCGTTTCGAAGGTCGGCTTCGATTATCAGAGTTATCTGGTTAACTATACAGAACACCGTTTTCGAGCATTATACCCAAAACGCTTTGGGTTTGAGTTCGCGGCGCGGCTCAAAGGAAGGAAAGCGTACTAAAGCCCTACTTTTTGCAAAGCCTACTCTCGCGGCCCGATGCAGTTAATAATCGCGTTCAACAGCTGATTCATGTTTCCACTCGTAAAGCTGTCCTTCATGCATGTTGCAGGCCGTTGGGTCTTCTTTAGGCAGATCAAGCCGCCGCGCGGAATACTCTGACCGGTCAACTTAAACGCCTTGGTTCACGCAATTGTTTGTGTATCATGTCACCAAACGTTGCCGCCTTACAGATTTGCACAGTCCTTAGCCGAACTTCTGCGGAGTGTCGTTAATGCACGCCATCGATGATCTCGGATGGCCTGAAGCGTACATTGAGCTTCTGCCGCTGATAACTGACCGCTGGTTGGTAAAGGATGAGATTTATTTTCACCGGCAGCTAAGTGCCGGTAAGTCCGGAGCCCTAGTTTATATTGTCGACATTACATGCGACACGTTCAGCGGCCAGGCCATACTTAAGTTCGACGCCCTGCCCGATCCGGAATGGAATGAAAAGGCCGAAAACCAAAGGCATCTGGAAGCGTTTGAAGCGGTTCCCGCGTTTGGATCAAAGCACCTGGCGCGCGTCGTCCACTCTTTGGAACACGAGGGTAAGATTGCGATCCTGTCCACCGTTGTGGCGCAAGGACTTGAATACTCACTTCCCTGGAACGATTGCGGCTATGAGCCGGCCTTGAACGTTCTAGAGCGGCTGTCGAGAAGCCTGCTTGATGACTGGAATATCGATTACAAGATGGCGCCTGGCTTGCACTCGCCTCAGGATCTGCTTGCTGGATGGCTCGGCTACAGGTTGGATCCTGAGCCAGGCCGGCTACATCACTTTCTTTTGGATGTTTGCGGACATGACCCGCACGAGCGTTGTCTTATGTTTGAAGGGCATTGGTACCCAAACCCGCTGGCCTTTGCCTTTGAAAAGAACCTGCCGGGCCGGTTGAGCGTAAGAGCGGCAAAGGGACGGGTGCATGGGGACCTCCATGGCTACAATGTACTGGTTCGATCGCACCAGTCCCGCGATCCTGATTATTTTCTGATCGATTTGGCCATGTATGAAGACAAGCAATTCTTGTTTTACGATCATGCGTATTTCGAGATGGCGTACCTTCTGGCGCGGCGCGGAAACTGCATACCTGCCCAATGGGATGCCATCCTAGATGACTTAGGCCTCTTTCATTCGAAACACCACACATTGGGGCTTTGGCAGGATGACGTCGGCCTCGTCGAGTTCGTCAGAACTCTTCGGCGAGGCGCTATGAGTTGGGTCGAGCGCCACGAAAGCCATCGGCTAAGCTTTATGGAAAGCCAATACTTGCTGGCCCGTGTCGCCGTGGGCCTGAATTTTGCACACAAGAACCTCAACGTCGGCGCACGCAGCCACGCATTCTTGTATGCAGCTCACAATCTCAAAGACTACATGACACTCAACAATGTTGAATGGCCCAGACACGGTCCAGTGTTCCGTTTTCCAGCGACACGGGGAGCTATGTCTGATTCTCAATCTAAGGCCGAAACGCTTGCACCAAGAACCGAGCCTCCACCCGAAAAAGACCGTCTGTTTGATCAGATGATCACTCAGCTTCCAGCGCCGCAAAAACCAGTAATCGCAGTGCTACCTTTCGACTGCCTTAGTGGGCAAAGCGACACCAACGGGTTTGTGGCTGGCATCAACCATGAACTTGTAACCGAACTTGCCAAAGTGGATTGGCTGTCAGTCGTCTCACCAACCTCCACCCAGCTCCTCAAGGATGCTTCTTTGGTTGGAGAAGAGATCGCACAACGTCTCGGGGCCCACTATTTGGTAGAGGGTTCCGTGCGTTATGACGATCAGCGCGTTCGCGTGACTGCCCATCTGGTAGATACATCGACCGGGCATGATCTTTGGGCTGATCGCCTGGATCACAAGACAGAAGATGTCTTTTCCTTGCAGGAGGAGATCGCGTCAGCCGTTGTCGGGCACATAGATTGGGAGTTACGGTTCGACTTGCGCGAACAAGCCCGGTTGAAACGTGGTGAGGTCAACGTTTGGGACAGGGTTCAAAAAGCGCTATGGCATCTCTTCAAATTCACAGATGAAGATACACAGAAGGCAAAGGATATTCTAACCAGAACTATCGACATCGCACCAGACTATGCACTTGCGCACGCGGTGATTGCGAACGCCGAGCTTCGGAAACTGTTCTTCGTCCAGGTCGATGATCGGGAAGAGGCGAAGGAACGCGCGCTATATCACGCAGAGCGGGCCGTGGCATTGGATGAACAAAGTAGTTTTGCGCACGCAAGTCTTGCCCGTGCCTACACTCAGTTCAACAAACACGATACCGCGATTGCAGAGGCTCAGCTCGCGGTCAGTCTTAATCCAAGCGCGGCAAACGCTCATTTGGTTCTTGGGTATGCGCATCTCGCAAACGGGCAGGCAAAGCTCGCGTTATCGCATTTCGAGACCGCTACCCGGTTTGGGCCATCGGGTCCTTATTTCAAGGTGAAATTGTTGGCTAAAGCCTTTTGCCTTTATGTTCTCGACAGTTTTGGCCAGGCCGAAAGTTGTGCGAGAACAGCATTGGAGGGAAAATCGGTTGATCCGTTCGGTCGCTATGTACTGGCGGCAATACTGATTCGGCAGAAAGCCATAGGCGCCGCGAGACGAATGATTCGTCAGAGCCAAGAAAAACGCCCCGACATGACCTGTTCCCGCGTCCGTCTGGCATTCGAAAACCTGCAACAACGCGATATTGACAGGTTCGTTGAAGATCTTCGGGAAGCTGGGTTGCCGGATTGAGCTTGGCCCTTTTCGGTCTGCCAGGTGCCGCAAAAGCACTTCTTTCGAATCGTTAAGCCAGATAAGAAGCCAGGCCCCGTGCCTCTGGCAACGCATGTATCAATGAGGCGGATGGTCCGCAGCCGTTTGCCGATGGTGCAAACGGGTTGCGATCAAAACACCACTGACAATCTACGCACCACCAACGCCTTGATAGGTCTGAATGTCCATGCCCTTTGCAGCCACGGCTTCGACCGCAACAAATATCGGCACGAGATAGGCAAATAGAGAAGCTGTCGAAACACCGACTTCGTTTGTACCAAAATTTATCAGGTGGAGGTAGATAGCACCCATGCCAACACCAATGAACAGGATCGATCCCCAGACCTGCCAAGAGTGGTCCAATGGCTGAGATGTACCAGCTTCATGTATCACAATGAACGGCAGCAGGACGACAATGCCAACAACGAATATCACGAATAAACCTTCATCTGGCTTAGGGTGCATGCGCCATTTCTTCAGAAGAACCAAATACAGCCCGCGGCAGGCATTGGAGGCTATCATCAAAAGAAAGGCGAGCGCGGGCGCATCGGCCAGAATATCCGCGCGGACCAAAACCAGCCACCCGGTCATGAGCCCCATGAGACTGACAACGATCAACACGGTCTGGATCAGCCGGAAGACCATGGCCGAAAGCGCCAGGCCCGGCGCTATGGCGCGAAAGATCCGGTAGAGCAGAATGGCCAGAGCGGCATCGCTGAGATCGATCAGGGGCGCGCGCAGGCCAAGTTCGGCACCAAAGCCCGTCATGATGATCGCGAGGTAAAACAGCCCCGGCGAGCCATATCTCGCACGCAAGATCGGGGGTGAGGGTAAGCTTGGGCATTGGGACCGTCCTTATTGACACCTGGTCAGACATTTCTTGCAAGCACCGGCCTGTGCCGCGCGAATGTAGCACGGGCGCTGGTCCGGTTCGCGCGCTGCCCCGCCCAGACGGAGGCAAGGACGATGACCGCGCCCAAGCCCTGCAGGGGTAAGAGCGACTGCCCAAGCACCACCCAGCCCAGGAAAACCGCAGTAACGGGGCTCATCATGCCCAACATGGCGACGGCACCGGGCTCGATCCGGGCGACACCCCGGAACCAGAGCGCATAGGTGGCTGCCGCGCCGATGAGGCCAAGCCAGACCAGCCCGGCCAGGTTCGTCGCCGTCAGCGGCGGCAAGGGCGGTTCGATGATCAGTGCGAACGGCAAAAGGACAAGCCCCCCGGCGGTCAGCTGCCACGCGGTGAAGCTCAGCGCCGAGACGGGCGGCTGCCACTTGCGGCTGAGCACGGTACCCGCCGCCATGGAGGCGGCACCGCCCAGACCCGCGGCGACACCGATGGGATCGAGTGCGGCCTCGGGTCCGATCAACAGCAGTGCGACGCCCAATATGCCGGTTGCCGCCGCGGCGACCGCGCCAGCCCGGATCGGTGTGCCGAGCCAGCCGCGCGCCATGAGAATGACCATCATCGCCTGCAGCGATCCGAGCGTCGCCGCGACTCCGCCCGGCAGCCGATAGGCGGCCACGAACAGAAGCACCCAGAACAGGGCGAAGTTGAAGCTGCCGAGCAGGAAGGCGCGGCCAAGCCATGCGCGTGGCGGCAGGCAGCGCGTGAGGGCAAGCAGGAGCAGGCCAGCGGGCAGCGCGCGCAGCGCGGCAAGGGTCACGGGATAGCCCACCGGCAGCGCCTCGGTGGTGACAATATAGGTGCTGCCCCAGATCGCCGGGGCGAGCGCCGTGAGAAGAATGTCGCTGGTGCGTGACATGGATCGTATCTCCTTGTTCGGGGCTCACCAGAGCAGGTGATGGGGCAGCCGGGGTGGTCTGGCGCAGGCATCAAGGCCGATATCGCGCCGCATGTGCGGCGAGAGATCCTGTGCCAATTCGCACAACCTGCGGCGGTGGATCCGGCTGCGCGAAAGACGGGCGAAAGAGGTCATGAGGGTCTCCTTTCAGGCGACAAGGCGGAGGGCGGCGCGGAGCTGTGTGGCAAGGTCTTCCCGCGGTCCGTTGACGAGGCGCGCGCCTGTTTCGCGCACGATGAGCGTGGGAATGGAGTGGACCTGAAGAGCGCGGGCCAGTTGCCTATCGGCTTCGACGACCCGGGCCGTGTGTGGATCGTCGAACGCATCGCCAAAGACAGTCGCCTCGAACCCGAGATCCCGTGCCACTGCCAGAACGGTTTCGGGGTCGGCAATATCGCGGGCTTCGCCCAGATGAGCTCGTTGCAGGCAGTCGAACATGTCCCAATGTGCGGCTTGCCCGCCAATGCGTTCGGCGGCCTTGCAGCCGAGGGCGGCGATCATACCGTGGGGATAGTCGAAGGGCGCTGCCCGCATGGCGTCGATATCGACAAGCTCCGGCCGGTCGCCGACCTGGCGGCAGGCGTCCCAGTGGCCAAGGATGGTCTCGCGGGCGTCTTCGGGTGCGCCCCAGCGTGCGGCCATCTCGGCGCGGCTGGCCTGCAGGACGAAGGTCCGGTGCCGGATATCGAGATCGAACTCCTCCGCAAGCCCGCGCATCCGCGACGAGATGTTGAAGCACCAGCAGCAGACGACGTCGTGAAAGAAATCTATTGTAAGGGACGGCATCACGCGGCCTCCTCTTGCCAATCCGCCCCGGCAAGGCGCACGGCGATCCGGGCGACATGCGCGCCCTGGAAGCGCGCCCCGGCAAGATCGGTCCCGGATGGTGCACGCGACCCGTCGGCTCCGGCGATGGTGCCCGCGCCATAGGGCGCGCCGCCCACGATTTCCTCGCCCGCCTTCTGACCAGCAAAGGTATAGGGCATGCCCGCGATCAGCATTCCGAAATGCTGCAACGGGATCTGGGTCGAGAGCAGCGTCGCCTCGTGCCCGCCATGCTGCGAGCCGGTAGAGGCAAAGACGGCCGCGACCTTGCCGACCAGCGCGTTCCGCGCCCAGAGGCCGCCCGCTTGGTCGAGAAAAGACTTCATCTGCCCGGCCATCATCCCGAACAGCGTTGGGGTGCCGAAGATGATGGCGTCGTAGCTTTCCAGATCGGCGGGAGACGCAACCGGGGTCTCGTCGGCCGCGAACCCGGCCTTCTGCCGGATCTCCTCGGGGACGGTTTCGGGCACGCGCCGCAGATCGACATGGGTGCCGGGCACCGAGCGCGCGCCTTCGGCCTCGGCCTCGGCAAGCGCGCGGACATGGCCATAGCTGGAATAGTAGAGAACAAGAACACGGGTCATGGGATCCTCTCAGTGTTTCGGGTTTCGTCACCTGAGAAGATCGGCGATGAGGCGGCCCGGAATAACCGGACCGCTCTCAATTCACTCTTTACGTGGATTGAAGAATGTCAGGGGTGCAGCGCGGCGCGCAAGTGATCGAGAAACGCCGTCACTTTCGCATCCATGCCGAGGCGCGAGGCCGTCAATGCGTAGATTTCAGGCGCTGGCAGTTCCCAATCGGGCAGTACGCGGACCAGCTCGCCGCGCGCGACCGCATCCTTTGACACGAAATCCGGCAAGGTGCCGATTCCCTGGCCGGCAATCAGCAGATCGCGCAGGACAAGGCTGTTGCCGACGCGGATGGGCGGATCAAGGTCCACGGTCACCGTTTCGGATGGACCGTGAAGGGTCCAGGCGATGAGGTGATCGGCCAGCAAAAAGCCGATGACACGGTGATCGGCAACGTCCAGCGGCGTTTCTGGAGCACCGACGCTGTCCAAATAGGACGGCGCGGCAAAGACCTGTTGCCGCATCGTCCCCAGCTTGCGGGCCACAAGCGCGGAATCCGGCATCGCCGCCCGGATCCGGATCGACACATCGAAGCCTCCCTCCACCATGTCGATCACCCGGTCATCCATCGAAAGCGTTAGGCGCAGATCGGGATAGGCGTCGAAAAACCCCGGCAGGATCGGCGCAATGACGGTCTGACCGAAGGAACTGGAGGCGTTCACCTTGAGATGGCCGCGTATCGCCCCGGCGCCGTCACGGATGCGCGTCTCGACCTGGGACACGGCATCAAGGATACCTGATGCTTCCTCGTAGAAGAGTTGGCCAGCATCGGTGAGTGACATTGAACGCGTTGTGCGGGTGAGCAATACCGTGCCAAGGCTCTCCTCCAAAAGCTTTATCTCGCGGCTTAGAAGAGCGGGAGAAACCCCGAGATCCTCCGCTGCACGCGCAAAGCTGCCTCGCTCGACAATGCGGCGGAAGGCGTTCATGACAGAGAGCTTGTCCATTGTTGCTTTCGACCAGTCCAACTGAAACGCTGCCTTGTGCGAGCGATCAAGTCGAGGAATACCATGAATGCGGATCTCGTGCGAACAGGCCGCAAGACTGCTCGGCTGTCAATTCGCCTCCCTCTTAGAGGATACCATATCTGCAAAACCCGCCAAACCGATGATCCGCATTCGAACCATGAACAAAGACCACCGGCTCACCTTCGGCGTATTGTGCGTAGGATAGCCTGACTGCACTTATCGCAACTCTGTGTTCCATTACTCTGGCGAGGTACTCTTGTAGCATTTGTTTTGAGAGATATAGCGCCAAACCCGAAGGCACTTGGAGCAATAATTCAGCTGTGTTCAGCCAAGAAAGCCAGGGCATCCCTCTCAAAACGTGGCCATTCCGGGTCGTTGTCCGGGATGGTATGGTTCGAGCTTTCGTAGGCGATGAATTTCGCGTTGGGTAATCCCTTTGCAAACAATCGTCCTTGTTCGACCGGTTGCATCCTGTCACTGTTCCCGTGACAAACAAGGCACGGCACCTCGACCTTGGACAATATCGGTGAGATATCGATGTTATCAATCACGCCGCGATACCGCCCCATGTTTTCGGGTGAAATCATCTTACGCATGTCTTCGGCATATTGCCGCCGTTCTTCTTGGCTCGCGCCCGGCACGATGATTTGCGCCATCAAATCACGCAGAGACGGATAATCATCGTCCCACCCGGCAGTCATCATTTGCTTAATTGCGTTGGCGCGTTCCACATCTTTTTGCGATGTTCTTTTTGCCCGACCAACAGGGAACCCACCTATCATTACGATCGCAGACACGCGGTCAGGTCGGCGCGCTGCGAAGGCGGCTGCCACTGCGGACCCCTGCGATATCGCAAGGATCGGCGCGCGCCTTATATCCGCTGCGTCGAAAACAGTTTCCAAGTCATCAACGAACCGTTCGAACGTACAAGTTTCGGCGTCCCAGTCGGATAGACCGTTGAGCCTGGCGTCAAAACGGACCAAGCGATGTCTTTGAGCGATGGAAGTGTAAATTGGAGCTTTCCCGGGATTGCGCCAGTCAAGTTCCAAGTGTCCAATCCAACTTGGCGCCTTTACGACCGGAGGACCGTCTCCAACTGAGCTCCAGGCCAGACTAATGTTGTCGTCAGTTTTGCAGTAACGAATTTCCTGTGTTTTGGCGAAGTTAGCGCGCGATTTGGACACATGTTCATCGGTGAAGTTGAACGACAGCACTTCGATCGGCTGTTCAATGCCTTTGAACGTATGCAGCCCTTCTCGGCGTAATCGTTTGGCGTAATCCGCTCCGGCAAGATCACAAAGTACCTTTGAGGCCAGAATGCCCCCGGGTTCAGCTGCCGATTGGAGCCGCGCAGCGATGTTAACGCCGTCTCCGAAGATATCTTCGCCATCGACGGTAACGTCGCCGACATGCAAACCCGCTCTAAGCTGAATACGTTCCGGAACCAGATAGGGATGGTCTGGCTCTCTTAACTCGGTTTGAATCGCAATTGCCGCTTCTAAAGCGTTCCCTGCTGACGGAAATTCAATCAATGCTCCATCGCCCAACAGCTTGACCACCCTGCCAGATTTTTGTTCAACGATCGGCGTAACCAAATCGCGGTACAAGGTGTTCAGTGTTTTGAGAAGTAGCTTGGAGCCGCCCTGCATCATCCGACTGAAGCCGACGACATCCAGAGACATGATTGCAGCAAGTCGACGTTGGCTCATAGTTACTTCTCGCAAGTTGGCTCGAAGACACTACCACTTTCATAGATTGTTAGAACCGGCAACTTGCCTAATACCTGTGAACGTGCGGTGGAAAGATCGGTAGCTAAGGTCTCGAATTGTCGGAAGACGTGTGGAGGCGATTATTCAAAAGGTATGCCTATCCGTTTTCGTGGAGAACTGCGGGTTTGTCCGCAAAGCAGACACTTATCGGGATTGCACCAATGACGGCTTCGAGCAGAAACTTGACTTTGCGCAGATAGGTGCACGTCCCTTTCTTACATCAACCGGTTTGTCCCAATACCGTGTCTACACCCAGCCTATCCCGCACTCATCGCTGTCGTGGCCCTACAAAACCTGATCAGCGTCAATGCTTGCGCAACCACCAAGCACTATTGTTGCGATTTGCTCAGAAATCTTCACCACTGTAGGGCGCGTTTAGTCCGCATGCTTTCAGCTATGTAATACGTCATTTATGGTTCACCGCTATCAACATGAGGTAAATTCAGACTCAAAACTGAAAATGGGCGGCAGTCGTTTAGTGACTAGGATTCGAAGGAAAAATCAAAAAAAATACGTGGACTGCCCTTCGAAGCCAGGCAGTTTACTGCCCGCAAGATCGATTTGTTGGCTGGCAACACATTCGTTTACCAAAATCATTTGTCGCTTTTGATTGCTTCCGTCTCAATGTTAATCGTCACTTCATCGCCAACAAGCCCATTCGCGACTCCGTAGTCCATCCCAAACTCACTGCGCAAAATGGCGGTGTCGAGCGACAGTCCTAAAACCTCGCGTTTATGGCCAAACGGATATTCTGCGACTTTGTTTAGCGTAACATTCAGCGTTACGGGAAGAGTTTGATCCAAGATCGTCAATTCTCCGGTCACAGTTCCGCTGGTGTCGTCCGAAGCTGTGCCACCGTTCGCAACAAACTTGATTTCGGGATACGTCGAGACATCCAGGAAGTCTCGGTTTCGAACATGACCGTCACGCGCGTCGTTGAACGTGTTCACGGACGCCGCTTGGATTATAACCTCTACGTCGCGCAACTCTTGCGTTTCAGTGTCGTAAAAGAAGTTGCCCGACACTTCTGTGAACACACCAAGTGTTTTTGCGTAGCCGATGTGATCAATTGTGAAATAGATGGCCGTGTGCATTGGATCGAGTTCATACCGCGCCATATCGGCGTTGGCCGCCATTGCATATGCACTTAGTGCAGCCGAGGTTACAATCGTTCGCGTTGTAGTGCCAAAGCGGCCGAGATCGGTTTTTAAACGCGTAAAAGCCATAGTACGAAGACCTCCGAGTGGTAGCCAAGGTTATTAATAATATAGGTTGCAAACGGACAAAGGCCGTAAAAACATGAGCAACTCCACAATTCGCTGCGCAACATGGAACATTCATCGCGCAAAGGGACCAGATGGACAGGTCGATCCAAACCGTGTGGCCAACGCAATCGGGACGGAACTGACGCCTTTGGGTTTGGACATTCTGGCGTTGCAAGAAGCGGATGAGGAATGTCGACCGCACGCTCGGATCGTAGACGTGCAGAACATCTCCGAGCTTACGGGGCTCAGATACACACAAGACGCCCCCGCATTGCGTTGGGGAAGTCAGAGCGATGGATTTCTGGGAAGCATCCTGTTTCTGGGCGAGAGGTTTCAGCGCACCCATGCAGATGTGATTGATCTACCAGGTCATTGCCACCGGGGCGCCATAGTGTTCGAAACGCTGGTTGACGGTTATCCGTTGCGCATAATGACGATGCATCTCTCTTTGTCGCAACCGTTGCGCATCATCCAAATGCGTACCATTGGGCAGTACTTACATCGTCGCCCAACTATGCAAACACTCATGCTAGGCGACTTCAATGAATGGCGGCCTTGGGGCGGTTTGATGTTCCATCAACGGATTACTGGAACGGCCTTTCAAGGGCCTGCTCGAGCCAGTTTCCCGAGCCGAGCGCCTTTTTTACCCCTGGACAGGATCTTGACGGATTTTCCAGACGCGATTTCAGAGGTTCACGCACTAAAATCAGAGGTTCTGGTGCAGGCTTCGGATCACTTGCCTTTGACGGGCGTTGTTAAGCTTGGGAAAAGGACGTGAGCGGTTGGTTGCCCACAAGGCTACCCGAAGTTCGTTGGCGGGCTAAATTGTTCTTAGGATCAATTGGGTGACGTTTATGTTTGGCGGTGATTTTTACAACGCGACAAGGCCTGTGGAGGTGGAACCACCTGTTGCCAACCTGTGCATAGCCAGCGCGGTCATTGCTCTTGCAATGGCAGTATGCTCATTACTGGCGTTTGGTTCCGCATTGCCCCCTTTGGTCGTCTTTGGGGTAGTCGTCGGATTGCTGATCCCGGGGTTGCGTCGAACCTATCCTTATGAAGTGTTGGGTCTGTGTAACCTTGTAACCCTAATCCGCGCTGCAATGGTCGCGTTTTTGGCTGGCACTGTGGTCGCGCCAACCGTGAACCCTTGGCTGGTATTTGTGGTGGCAACAGTAGCATTCGCATTGGATGGCGTAGACGGCTGGTTGGCGCGGCGATCAAAACTGACATCCCGATTTGGCGCGAGGTTTGATATGGAAACGGACGCGTTGTTGGGCGCGGTCCTCTCTGTGTGGCTTTTGGTATCAGGGACAACAGGCCTGGAAATTCTGGTTCTTGGTTTCATGCGATACACCTTCTGCGCAGCAAGTCTATTTTTGCCCGCATTGCAGGCTGAACTCCCCGAGTCGTTCCGTCGAAAAGCAATTTGCGTTATACAAATCGGTGCGTTGGTCACGCTCCTGTTTCCCTTGACGCCAACAACAGCGTATTTGCCGATATCTTTTATGGCTGCGATACTGCTCGCATGGTCCTTCTTTGTGGACATCAATTGGCTTCTTGGGCGTGCTGAATGAGGCAAGCACTTTTCTTAGCTTTGGGTGCGTTGGCTGTTTTTTCTGTTCTCGCGCTGCCAAACCATCCAAGCGCTTTTGGGTGGGGTGCGGTGTTGCGCTGGCCTCTCGAGCTGCCTGTCATACTATTTCTGATGATGGTGCTGGGTCGGCGCTTGATCATCGTACACGCGGTCGCGCTGGCTTTGTTGGCTGTCGCTGTTTTGAAGCTCGCCGACTATGCAATGTTTAGCGCTTTTGACAGGCCTTTTAATCCGGTCGTTGATATGCCCTTGATCGCTGCAGGGTTCTCATTCGCCCACGATAGCCTTGGTTTGGTTGTATTTGTTTTTGCAGTGTCATCGACCATTTTGTTGCTGGCCCTGCTTTACGTTTTTATAGTCCAGGGCTTTGCCGCTTGGGCGTCACTTGGACAAAATGCAAAAACAGGATTGGCAGCAGCTTTGATCGGCGTCGGCTGCACTGGATGGGCTGTCGCGGATGCGGGTCATCACCTCAGTTTCTGGAAATTGGGAAACAGCCCGCCGGGGACCACCTGGACCGCTCGCTTAGCAGTAAATCGCGTAGAGGAAATACAGAGAACAACCAGAGATTTGGCTGAGTTTCGTAAGGCCGCAGGTTCAGATACCTATGCCAATCAGACCGGATTGTTGAACAAGCTTGATGGGCGGGATGTGCTTTTGATCTGGATTGAAAGCTACGGTCGCGCGAGCTTCGACAACCCGCTGTACGCGCCAACGCATCTTGCAACGCTGCGGTCTGCTCAGGCGGAAATCGCGGGTTCGGGCCTTGCCATGAAAAGCGGTTGGCTGACCTCGCCAACGGCAGGCGGACAAAGCTGGTTGGCACATGGGACCCTGGGGTCCGGCTTGTGGACCGCCGATAACGGGCGCTATCAAGCGATGATCGACAGTGGGCGCAAATGGCTATCTCATATCGCGCAAGCGGCGGGGTATCGGACAGCCGCTGTCATGCCTGCAATCACAAAGGACTGGCCCGAGAGCCGAGCGATGGGGTTTGAGCTTGTTTTTGACAAGGCCACAATCCCCTATGCGGGCGAGAGTTTTCGCTGGGTCACGATGCCCGACCAATTCACCTTGGCTGCGTATCCCGATCTCTTGCCGCCGGACCCGAGACCTGATTTTGTCCAGATCGCCCTGATCTCTTCACATGCCCCTTGGACGCCAATCGCAGATGTAATCCCGTGGAAGGACGTAGGCGACGGCACCGTCTTCAATGAGATGGCCTTACGGGGACCGACACCTGAAGTGTTGTGGAAAGACCGGGATGCCGTGCGGGACGCGTATCGCAGATCGGTAGACTACGTTTTGCAAGTCGTCTTTTCTCATGTTCTTCAACTGGCCGACGATGCACCACTGGTCATTGTCGCAGGGGACCATCAAGCCGCTGGATTTGTATCAGGCAGTGACAGCAAGGATGTAGCTGTTCATATAATCGGACCCCCGCAAGTCTTGGATCACATCGAGCATTGGCGTTGGACCGAAGGGCTTGTCCCCGCATCCGACGTCCCTGTTCGCCGAATGGACAGTTTTAGGGACAACTTTATCGCGGCCTTTTCTGACAAGACCTCAACCGCAATGGTGACGCAATGAACCGGTATTGGGTCAGGTTGGTCGTATCGATCACGTTGATTATCGCGTTGCTTTGGTGGACGGATTTGGCGCGTGTCGCTGATCATCTGCGGATGCTTAGCCTGGAATGGGTAGGGCTTTCGATCCTTGCAACAACTGCCGCAACCTTCTCGATGGCATTCCGATGGCAACTTACAGCGCGCACGTTGGATATTCGGTTTGATTACTCTTTCGCCCTGCGCGAATACTATATCGCGCAGCTGGTGAATATGGTTCTGCCCGGCGGCGTTCCGGGGGATCTGACCCGTGCGGTTCGGGCGGGGAAGAAAGCAGACCTCAAACGCTCAGCTCAATCTGTGTTCGCGGAACGGCTGTTGGGGCAAATCGCGATCATGGCAGTCTTTTTTCTGGGCGTCTGTGCTGCGCTAATGTGGCCCGCAGGCTTCGATCATCCTGAACTGAGCATGACAGTTCTTGCTGTGTTGCTATCCGCTCTAGTCGTGGTGAGCCTTATATCACTTGCCCTTCCATCAATTGGGAGGTTCGTTGTTTTTTTGATCAGGTTACAACGTCGAACGGCCTTTGTTTTGCTCGGCTTAGTCAGCTCCGCATGTCTGATACTGGGATTCTACGCGTCAGCAAGGGCTGTAGGGGTTGTCATACCATCAGGCGGCTTGCTTATCATTATTCCTCTGGTGTTGACCGCCATGCTGATCCCTATGTCGATTGGTGGTTGGGGTTGGAGGGAAGGAGCCGCTGCCGCCTTATTTCCAATAATCGGGCAGTCATCCAGTGCGGGCATTGCTTCGGGTGTCACTTATGGCGCCGTTATCCTGATCGCCGCGCTGCCAGCAGTTGCAATTCTGCTGTGGCCAAGATCGCTTGAACTGCAACTAACGACAGGGAGAAGAAATTCGCTATGAAACAGCCCGCCCACCTTACACGCCGTTTTTTTCTTCAAACCGGAGCAGCCGGTTTTGCCGCTTCTGGATATGGGTTGCCGGCACTAGCAGCTAACTTACAACCTTTGAATTTCCAGCTGTCGTGGCTGCATTCAGTGCAGTTTGGCGGAAGTTACATTGCGAAAAACAAAGGGTATTGGTCCGATCTGGGTTTGGATGTCTCACTCGCCCAAGGCGGTCCAAACGCGCCTGTCGAGCCGCCCGTGGTTTCAGGAACTGCTTTGGTTGGGATATCAGCTGCGGACTATACCGCCGCCGCTGTGGCGCAGGGCGCGCCGTTCAAAATTATCGCTGTTGCAATGCAAAAGAATCCGTTCGCGATTGCATCGCTTGCGGCCAACCCGGTAAACGAACCCGCGGATCTGGTCGGCAAAAAGATCGGTATGGCCGTCGCGAATACGCCCGTCTTGCAAGCCTTATGCACGTTGAACGGGATAGACATCGACCAAATTGAAATTATCCCCACTCAATATGACCCGGCACCGTTAGTCAGTGGCCAGGTGGATTGCCTGCTTTGCTGGGAAACAGATTTGCCCGTCGCCATGACTGTGCGGGGCGTCGACAACACCACAATGCTCATGGCTGACTACGGGTATGCCGTTCATTCTCAAACCTATATCGCCACCGAAGACTCTCTTGCTCAAAGGCGCGCAGAGCTTGTGTCTTTACTGAAAGGCGAAGTCATGGGGTGGAATGATTATCACAAAGACACCGACGCCGCCGCCCAGTTGACGCTGGAGATGTTCCCTGATGCAGGTCTGGATCTCGCCGCGCAAAAGCTGCAGGCCGCGCGCCAAGTGCCGCTGATGTTCTCAAACCTGACGGCCGAGTTCGGGTTCGGTTGGTTCACCGACGAGACTGTGGCGGCCAATGTCGAAACGCTCGCGCTGTTGGGTCGAAACGTTACTCCTGACCTTTGGGACAGGTCGCTGCTGGAAGAGGTGTATGGCTGACCCGAGGGCTGACGCGTGACCACGCCCGGAATCTCCTGCACCAACATCCGGAAGAGTTTTGATCGCACAGAGGCGGTGTCAGAGCTTTCGGTTGACTTTCGATCCGGTAAGACGACGGCGTTGGTTGGACCATCCGGCTGCGGGAAATCAACCGTTCTGCGAATGATAGCCGGGTTGGAAACACCCGACACGGGGCACATCACGATTGGCAGTGAAACACCAAAACAGGTCGCCCGTCGCGGGGGGCTTGCCATGGCGTTTCAAGACGCATCGCTGCTGCCATGGCGAACCGTAAGATCCAACATCGCATTGGGTGCGGAACTCGCTCGCAAACCGGTGGATCGCGTAGATGACCTGATAAATCTTGTCGGGCTGGACGGGTTTGCCGAGCATCGGCCTGCAGAACTGTCAGGTGGTATGCGCCAACGCGCCGCAATCGCGCGCAGCCTTATTTCAGAGCCAGAGGTCCTGCTGTTGGACGAACCTTTTGGGGCCGTCGATGCGATCACGCGACGTCGATTGAATCAAGAACTCCCGCCGTTGTGGCGTGAGCGCCAAACGACAACACTTCTCGTTACGCATTCCGTGGAAGAGGCGGTTTTGCTATCGGATCGCGTGATCGTGCTGTCACCTCGGCCTGCGCGTATCTTGGCCGATATACAGGTCGAAATTAACCGGGACTGCACAGTTTCCACTGCAACTTCACCAGACTTTCGCGCTTTTGTGACGCAAGTACTGACCGCGTTGGAGGAGGCTGAGTAGGTGGAACCGGGACGTATCATGCTGGGCGTCTTGCTTATGCTTCTAATCTGGGAAGGCTTGGCGCACGTTCAGCCAAACAGCGTGTTGATCAGTGGACCATTTGATATCGCGGAGTATATCAATGATCATTCTGGGCTACTTTTCAGGGCAGCGACCGAAACCTTAAGGAATGCCGCGCTCGGGTTCTTTTGGGGAAACCTTGCGGCGGTGGCCCTGGCCTGTTTCGTGATCTTGGTCCCGAAGTCAGAATGGGTAGTATCGGCGCTCGCGCTTCTAGTGTTCTGCATTCCGCTGATCGCGAGCGGCCCGATTTTACGGGTCCTGTTCGGGCCCGGAGCTGGCCCACAGATCGCTTTGGCGGCACTGGCTGTTTACTACACCACATTCCTGGCCTTGGTTGTGGGTCTTCGGGCGATCTCGAAAAGCTGGACAGATTTGATGGCCGTTTACGGTCGGGGCCGCATGTCGACCCTATTCGTTGTGCGATTCAGAGCCAGTTTGCCTTACCTGTTTGTGGGATTGCAGATCGCGGCGCCAGCTGCCTTTCTGGGTGCGATGATTGGAGAATTCACGGGCGCCGAGCGAGGATTAGGTGTTTTGACCTTGAGGGCCATGCGCGGTCTTCAAACGGATGCGACCTGGGCGCTGGCGGCTATTTCCGCATCACTGGCTATGCTCGGGTATGCATGCGTTGGCCTGCTCAAAAACAAACTGACACCACATGCACCGACAATCCTGCAATCGACGCCCAGAGTTGGTCAAAAGCGCGCGCTCTCTACTCAAATACTTGGTATCGTTTTTCTGTCTGCCATGGTTTTGGTTCTGTGGCAGGGACTCATGGATTTATTTAACCTGAATTCGTTCTTCGCGAAGCGACCAGCAGATATTTGGACCTTCGTTTCCAACACAACGAACCTGAACACATTACTAACTGCGCTTGGCGAAACCCTGGCTTATGCGATACCCGGATATCTCGCCGGTTTGGCGCTTGGTGCGGGACTGGCCGTGATTTTAACGCTTTGGCCACCAGTGGAGCGGGCGATTATGCCGACCGCCATTACATTACGCGCCGTGCCGATCATCACAACTGCGCCCTTGCTGGTTCTGGCATTTGGGCGCGGCTTTACCGGGACCGTTGCAATTGTCGCTGTGATGGTTTTCTTCCCAACTCTTGTTGCCTGCCTGCAGGGATTGCGGCAGGCTCCGAAGCAAATCGTGGATCTTTTTGAAAGCTATGGTGCCGGTCGTTTGAAACTACTCCGATGCGCCCAAATCCCGGCCATGTTGCCCGCTTTATTCGCGTCTGCCCGCATGGCAGTGCCAGCCGCGCTATTGGCTGTCACTACAGCTGAGTGGCTGGCAACCGGGCGCGGCATAGGCGTGTTAATGGCACTGACCGCGAGTACATCAAACTACAATATGCTGTGGTCCTGCGTTGTCCTTTTGTGTCTTGCGGCAGTCACAGCATACGCTGGAGTTGCATGGTGCGAAAAGCGGGTTCTGCGCGTTTATGCGAGCGAGCAAGTGGTATGACAGAAGCTGTTTTTGCAATCCCTGGTGACAAAGACCGGCGCACCGGCGGATTCATCTACGAAGCCACCGTATTGCGGGTTCTTAACGAGATCGGTTGCAAGACCGAACACCTGAAACTACCGGGTCGATTTCCCGACCCAACGCAGGACGATATGGCAGTGGCACTGAACGCCCTGCGCGCCGTACCCGGAAAACGCCCGATTATCCTTGATGGATTGGTTTTTGGCTCCATCGATCCAGAGGGTTTGGCGCAGGTGAGCGCCCCTATAATAGCAATGATACACCACCCCCTTGGACTAGAAACTGGGTTGCCGACGGAACGGGCTAATTTTCTGCTCAAAAACGAAGCCGCAGCTCTTCAGCACGCAGCACATATTGTCGTTCCAAGTCCAGAAACTGCGCGCGTGCTGGTCAACCAATTGGCTGCAAAACCGGATCTAATAACTGTCGCACCCCCAGGTTTTGATCGTCCGGTTGTCTGTAAACAGCCGAAGCGTCCGCCTTTGATTTTGTCAGTTGGCCTGTTGGCCCGCCGCAAAGGGCATGACACTCTTCTAGGTGCGCTTGAGACAATCAGGGACTTGGAATGGCAGGCTGTTATCGTTGGCAAGGAGCACGACGATAACACTGCGGTTGAGCTTTACTGTCAGGCCAAGGCCCTCGGTCTAACTGAGCGCGTGACCTTCACGGGAGAGTTGGACCGAGCCCCGTTGAACGACTTGTTCAACTCGGCGACACTTTTCGCGCTTGCGACCCGGTACGAAGGCTACGGAATGGTTCTTAGCGAAGCAATGATGTTCGGACTTCCAATCGTTTCCTGCGACGTGGGTGCTGTCCCTGAAACAGTCGGTGACGCGGGGATTCTGTTGCCACCCGAGGACGCTCTGGCCTTTGGAGCTACTCTGCGTTTGCTTCTCAAAGACCAAGGAACGCGAGCACGCTTGGGAAGACTGTCAGACTTGAAGTCACAGTCTCTACCAACGTGGCGTGAAACCGCGGGAACATTCGCCTGCGTAATCAAATCACTCGCCGAGAAAACCAAATCATAGAGCTTTTTAGCAAGGGCTTCACCAAGATTTGTTTTTTGGCCACACAGTCTTAGCGGTCAGATCAACGGCAAAAGACGTGCTTAGCCGTAACGACCTGAAAGATTTCATCCAGCAAGGCATCGAAGCCTAGAAGCGCAAGATCGCTGGTTTGTGTTGGACCGACTTCGCAGGGGTTCGCTGACGCATAGTGACTGTGCGTTCTCGCTAGTGGCGAGCACTTGCCCGACCTCCCATCTTTGGCCTGAAAGGAGACAACCGATGCTCGATACATATACCATTCGCCAAGACGACATGCCTCAAGAAATGCGGTTTCTCTTGGACCAATACCCCCGCGACAGTTGGGAAGCCCATCCAGGTTTCAAAGAGAAAACCGAGCATTGGCTCGGCGCGCATGAGATGTTCCGCCGTGTTGCGGAACGTATTCGCTTGGATACAGAAGGGGTTTTGAGCAACGAGATAGGGTTGGACGACTACGTTGGGCGGCTGTCGTACTATGGCGGCAACCTGGTTGGAAACCTGCATGGCCATCACGGCTGGGAAGATCGCAGCTATTTCCCTGCACTATCTGCTGCGGACCCTCGTTTTGATGCGGGGCTTGAGTTGCTAGAACAGGATCACTTCGATCTGGATAAGGTGCTGAGTGACTTCACCGGCACTGCGAACCGTGTGATCAAGCTATCCGCACTTGATGAGGAGCAAGCTTACGACGAAGCCGGACAGCTCCATGCGACGAGCAACACGATTGAAGCGTTCCTTAAACGGCATCTCAGCGATGAAGAAGAATTGGCCGTGCCAATCATCTTGCATCACCGGCTCAGAGGGTGATGCTGAAGTTATGGCCGACACGTCTACCGAAGTAGACCAAACTGATATCAACAAGCGCCGTGCACGGGGTGAATTCGTGCGCGGTATCAGCGGCTTTCGCCACGCTATTGGCGATCCAGTGTTTCCAGCAGAACCTGTTCGCTATCACCTATTCGTAGCACTGAATTGTCCGTGGTGTCACAGAGTGACGCTAGCGCGAAATGTGTTGGGCCTTCGAAACAGCATCACGATGGACGTTGCATTTCCAAACCGCACCGGCGACGACGATCCAGAGGCGCCAAACCTATGGGAGTTTGCGCCTGATCGGATTGCATCGCTCACAAGTGAGACTTTGCCAGAATGCACGAGTGAGACCGGCACCGGCAAAGGACTGCGCCTTGCCAAAGAGATCTATCGTGCCGAAGGCTCTGAAGAGTAATCCCTTCCAATCCTGTATGACAAAATTGTAGGGCGCATAGTTAACAACGAAAGCGCTGAAATTGTCCGAATGCTGGACGCATCAGAGGATTCTCTTGCAGCACAATCCCGGCAGCTGAACGCGTTAGGCTTTACCCAGACGAAGTGCCGATTCACCAAATTCACGACCTGAACGAACGGATTTATACAGCGATTAACAATGGTGCCTACAAGGCCGGGTTTTCCTCTGATCAAACGTTCTTTAAAACAGCCTTTGACGCCTATTTTGAGACACTCGAATATTTGGAGGAACATCTCCCAGATGGCAGGCCCTATTTGACAGGCAACCACTTTTCAGAAGTAGATCTTCGCCTGTTCCCAACTCTCTATCGTCACGATCCCGTCTACTATGTGCGAATGAAGCTTAATGGTGCGAGAATCCTAGATTACCCGTACTTGTGGCGGTGGCTGTGCCGTGTATACGCGTTGCCTGGAATTGCCGAGGCAGGTTCTCTTTTACACTGCCGCCAGGGCTATTTCGGACGCAGTTGGAATGTTGTGCCCAATGGGCCTTTCAAGCCAATGTCGTACCCAGAGGCCTATCGCCACCCTGACCTCGCAACACTGTAGGCCTCGTCAAATTGTATTTGGGAGGCCTAACTTCGAAACCAAACGTTTCTGTTTTGGACGACGGGAGCATTTTTCCTCCGCATTTCGTAACCTGTAAATGTTTAGTTGCAAATGTCCGGTTTGGGCTGCCACCGGCCAATCATGCTCGCCGCAGAAGACGTGTGCTCTGAGCTCAACTTGTGAATTCGAAATTCTCGTTGAGTGCACTCGCAACATCAAAATCGCCGCGGCCGCATCATTCATGTCTTCGTCACGCGGCTCGAAAGACTGCGAGCTTGTTTGCAGCAGCAGTAGTTCGAATGATGCCTATTTTTTTGCGAGTGCGGAACGTTTCGTTTGCCGAATTGTCGAAAGCGCATCATGATTAGAATTGCACGTGTCTACGACGAACATCTTGTTCTGCATTGCCTGACTCAACCAAAGGGCAGATCAACATTAAGTCGTAGCAAAGGACAAAATTCCTTTGGCCGGTACGGCATTGATCCCAGGAGAAAGCCCATGAAACGCCGCAATTTCATCAAGTTAAGTGCTGTCAGTTCTGTGGCGCTGTCCATGCCGGCTTATGTACGAGCACAGACGGAGCGTACAATCGTGTATCGTGGCGGCATAGTGCTTCCTGTAGATGCAGCCTTTTCGCAGCACACGGCGCTTGCCGTTCGCGGCAATCGCGTGCTCGGTGTCGGCTCGAACGACGACATGGCAGCGCTTGCAGGCAGTGGGGCCGAAACCATTGATCTTGATGGCCGCACGCTACTGCCCGGCTTCATAGAGCCTCACCTGCATCTGACGCTGCTTGCCGCGCTCTCCGACGCCGTCGACATCGGCCCATTTGTTTTCGCGACATTCGATGAAGCCGTTGCCGGATTGAGGCAAGCGATCTCGGATTTACCGGGGCCTGAAGCCTGGCTGGTCGGTCGACAGTTCGACCCGAGTCTCCTGGAACCCAGCCGTGACCTGACAACGCGGGAGTTGGATGAACTCGCGCCGGACAGACCGGTCTTTATCCTAAACGCATCGGGTCACATCGCATATGTAAACTCCATTGCCATGAATCTGGTCGGTTACACCAACGACTCCGAACCGCCAGCCGGAACCGAGTTCGGCCGGTATGACGACGGCTCGCTCAACGGTGTTCTTTTCGGCCAAGCAGCCTTCCTGCCGATCCTGTTCATGAACGAGGACATCGCAAACACCATGGGCACGGGTTTTGGACCGGCTGTGTCGCGTGTCGGTGAAATGGTTGCACCCCACGGTATTTCAACCATGACGGATATGGCGGCGGGGGTAGTGACTGGTCTCTCGGAGTTGGAGGCCATTCGCGGCCAATATGACGGTGGCGCAATGAAAGCGCGGGTCCGGTCCTTCATTTTTGATCTGGGGGCGATCAAGCTCGGCGACATCGATCCCAACTGGGGGAACGATTTCGTCCGGGCTTCAGGATGGAAGATCGTTTCCGATGGCTCCAATCAAGGCCTGACCGGCCGCCAGCGGGCTCCGTATTTTTCCGAACTTTCTCTCGGTCTTCACTATGTGGAACCGGAGGATCTGATGCTGCGCGTCAACGAGGTCGCGAGAGCGGGCTGGCAGCTTGCCATTCACGGAAATGGCGATGCCGCCATCGATTCCATACTAAACTCGGTAGAGTACACGACCCGCAACGGTCTCGACATGAAGAACAAGCGGACTCGAATAGAGCATGCTTCGATCATCCACGACGACCAGTTTGCGCGCATGGCCGAACTGGGCGTTCATCCCAGTTTCCTGATCAACCACGTCCACTACTGGGGCCACGCCATGCGTGACAATGTTTTCGGCCCCCGCAAGGTCGAGTTGCTGGACCGTTGTGCGGCAGCGGAAAACGCAGGTCTCACCTATACGATCCATACCGACGCGCCGGTCTCGCCGCTCGGGACCTTGCACAAGATCCGAGTCGCAGTCGCCCGCGACCTGTGGAAGGAACCCGAGACGATCCTGGCTCCGCAAGAACGGGTGTCGGTGGAATCGGCCATCCGGGCAGTTACGGCCAATGCTGCCTGGCAATGCAATTCGGAGGATGTGATCGGTAGCCTGGAAGAAGGCAAGCTCGCGGATATGATCATACTTGAGGAGGATCCTCGCGCGGTCGACCCGACGACCATTTCCGACATCAAGGTCAGTGAAACTTGGATGGATGGGAACAAGGTCTATGAAGGATAAGTTGGTTCGCTGCGTATCCGCACTTGGGTTGCTGCTCGCAAGCAGCGTCTCTGCGCAGGCGTGTGCCAGCGATTTAATGTTCACCTTTTTTCTCCACAAGAACCCCGAAGCTCAGAAAGCCAACACGGCCATCTTGGAGGCCGACGAAAACGGGATACTTGTGGGAGAGCAGTGGGAAAAGTCTGTGGGCCTTTCATTGCATGCCTGGCGTGCACAAAAGACTGAGTTTACTATCCGGGCGTTGCAGCACCGAATGAAAGCCGCGTCGAACTCGACCAGAGACATGAGTAACGCACATCTCTTCCTGATGAGAGAGTTCACATGGCTTGATCTCAAATCCGGTGGCGACGGAATGACAGTGTCGCGCACACCGCCGCGAGAAACTGCACGAATGTCCACTGGCGCAGTTGGCGACGCCCTCCTCATTTATACGACGCGCCGAGTGCTTGACACTCTTCTTGCGGGCGAGATGACGCTGGACGTAGCCATTGAGAAAGGCCTGATTACGTCAAACTGCGGGAGCCAATGCCCCGGCGACCCCTTTGGTGCATTGGCCGTAGCGATGGCAGAACCGCAGCAGAAGGCAGAGCTCGGCTTGGACTAGGGTCAGGATGCATTGATTTTCGCTGAGCGGCGTGATTCACGGCTCCAAAAACGGAGCGATGACATGAGCGACCTTTATTGGCTGA